>JAGXGH010000032.1 GCA_024636835.1 Verrucomicrobiales bacterium
AGTGCGCGCGCGGGAAGAGACTTCTTCCCGATCTGAAAATCACAAATACAAATCCTTGTGTCTGGCTCTCAGAATTTCCTTGGCTTTCTCGGCGGCGGTCCATGCCTCTACGGCTCCCAGGTAGTGCGATGTATCAAAAATCACATTTTTTTGATACTGCCTGCGGGGAAATTGACGCGAACGCAGAAAGCAAAAATCCCGCTAACTCATTGAGAGTGCGGGACTTAAAAAGTGGTACACCCAAAGAGATTCGAACTCCTAACCTTCTGATTCGTAGTCAGATGCTCTATCCAGTTGAGCTATGGGTGCGTCGATGACGGGAGGAATACATACTGTTTATTCAGAGCCACGCAACAGAAAATTTGCTAAAAACTGCACGACGGTATCACCTGTCGCTCCAAGACTCTCAGCAGAGACCGTTTCGATCGTGTCGCCCGCTGTGTGCCATGGGTCAAAATCAAAATCGATCAGATTGACAACTGGTAATCCGAGCACGCGAAATATTGGTAGATGACCTTTCCCTTGTCATGCGGGTAAAAAATTCCGCCCCGTCGAGGACGAGGCGGAAAAATGGCGGAACGGACGGGACTCGAACCCGCGACCTCCGGCGTGACAGGCCGGCGCTCTAACCAACTGAGCTACCGCTCCAAAATTTTTGGATGCGCACCGCTTTCACGGCGTGGGCGGATGGTAGTTCGGGGCACACATCCGTGCAAATGATTTTTGCCGTATTTTCGGAAAATTTCTTATCAAAACACCTCTTAATTAGTCACAAGGTGTTCATTTAGAATCTCACGCAACGATTCAGGTATGTTAATTGCTTTCATGTGATCTTCCCCACTTGGGCCTACACAAGCGTTGACCAATTTCCCCTCGGCGGCCACCTCTCCACCGGCAAGCATTACCTTGGCAAAATACGCGATGGACTTCGTCCCCACATCTGTGACTAACAGCTCAACGCTAACTTCATCTCCAAACACGATGGGGCGACGGAAGCGAAAGCGCACATCCACTCTTGGCCAGCCAAATACTGGGGCACCCATACGGCCATGCGAGTGCTCAATCACCGGTATCCCTAGCGCCTCAAGAAACGCATGCTCAGCTCGCTCTACGATCTTTAAGATGCTGGTAAAATGTGCTACACCTGCACTGTCAGTGTCGGCGAACTCAAGTTTAGTTTGATACAGGAAGGCTTCTGGTTTTGCCATAGCTGAAATCATGGCTTGCAACGTACAGAATGAAAAGCCTTTGTTGCCGGAGAGTGAATTGATACCGCTTTCGAATAAAAATATGACTATTCGCCGCCTATTTCATCGCCTGTCTCACTCGATCAAGTGCGCTCCAGATCACTCGCTGTTTAAACGCGCAGCGATCACCCCGAAAATGACATTTTTCGATCTTAATTCTTCCGTCGGGAAGCCCAAGACCGATGAACACGGTGCCCACTGGTTTTTCGGTCGTTCCACCTGAGGGCCCGGCGATACCGGTGCACGCCAAGACATAATCCGCACCCGTTTTACTCTGACATCCGGCGACCATTTGGGCACACACCTCTTCGGAAACCGCGCCATGCATCGCGAGCGCCGCTTCCTCGACAGCGAGGTCACGAACCTTTGCCGCATTCGAATACGTGACGTAGCCGCCAACGAATACATCGGACGATCCACCGACATCAGTGAGCGCACCAGCAAGGCTTCCGCCGGTGCAGCTCTCGGCGGTGGCCAGTGTCTGCCTTCTTTCCCGAAGACCATCTAACACCACACCTACCAACGACTCCCCTTTTTCACCAATCAGTTGATCACCAAAAAACTCGACCACTTTGCGGCGCGCACGATCAATCACTTCATCAGACCCCACACAGCGCACATCGACCTCACTGATTCTCGCACAATAGCCAAACTTCAACCCTTCAATAGATGCCAAACTTGGCTCCAATAGCTCTGTGACCGTGGATTCCCCAACCCCAACCAGGCGGAAATCGACCGCGCGAATCGAATCCGCATGCCCGCCATCGAGTGCAGCGATCAAGCGACCTGCCAATTCCTCATGGACCATCGGATGGAGTTCCCGCGGTGGTCCGGGTAAAACGGCTAGCGCACGGCATTCGAACTCCGCCAATACGTCAGGACCAAAAAACAAGCCAGGCGCCGTGCCCAGTGGGTTCGGCATCACTTCACCGCCCCGGGGCACCATCGCTTGACGCGATTGATGGGGGGCGAACAGGTAACCGCGCGACTCCAAATAATCGCGAATCGTTGCTTCAACGGCGACATCCAATTCCAAGGGAACGTCCAGCACAGAGGCGACCATATCGCGCGTCATGTCATCTGTTGTCGGGCCAAGCCCACCGGTAAGGATCACTACGTCAGAATCCTCCAAAGCACGCAGCAGTTCGGTTTTGATACTATCCCCATCAGGCAAGGTCACTTGCCGCGCGACTTCGATACCTAGCGGCCACAGCGCATTGGCAAGAAATTGTCCATGCGTGTTCAGGGTCCTTCCAAGCAAAAGCTCGCTTCCCGTGTTGATGACCGTTGCTTGCGCAGGTTCGCTTGATTGAAGAAATGCCATAACGTCGCGGCGATTACGTTAGTGCGGATCACTTGGACGGAACGCTCTGCGAAAAAAATCAAAATCCACCTTAGCAAGCGGAGGCAATGGACTATTCCGCAGTGTCCGGCGCGTTGGCTTGCCACTCGATTCTCGGGGCATCAGCCCACAGCTCTTCAAGAGCGTAGAACTCGCGCTTCTCGGGATGGAACACATGAACGATCACATCGACAAAGTCCACGACAACCCATTGGCTGTCGCTGACACCGTCCTTGTGATAGGCTTCGACGTCATGCTCCTCCTTGATTCTGCCCAGCAAATCGCGACGTAGAGCACGCAGGTGTGGCGTTGAGTTAGCGCTGCAGATTACAAAGTAATCAGCGATGCTCGATTTGCCGCGCAGATCAAGCACCGTAACATGCTCGGCGCGCTGTTCGTTGGCAATTCGGGCAGCAGCGATGGCCAGCGCTTCGCCGACGGGTGGTGAGGATTGATCAGTCAAAACAAAAAGTGCGTGTATTAAAAACGTATATAGAACATCCGCCACGTTCGCCCCTTGGTCAAACGGCGTCCCGATTATCCAAGTTAAATGCCCAGAACTTCGCGTTGCCAGTTAAGCATCGATGGCAAAGGACGGCCATTATCGTCGCCCTTATTAAATGCGTCGGATGGATTATCGTGCAAAGCCAAGAGCTCAATCGTGCGGCGTGGAGCGATCAATGATGAATCGATGTCCAGCTTTTCGGCCACCTTGTTACGGTGATCAAGCAGTTTGGCGACACGGTTGTCGAAAGCGTCGTCCTTGGCGAGACGTTGAACCTTCGGCTTCTTCGGGTAATCGGATTCGGACATCTTCTCCACCTCGTCAATAAGCTCGTGAAACTCCGAGACACCGGCTTTCGTTAATCGCCAACGTAGAGCCTTACCGTTCGGACGGTCCGATGTCGCAAGTTGTTCCGCCAACTGAAGCAGGTCGCGGTTGTTCACCACTTTAAACGCCGGTCGATCACGACGCTCTGCTTCGCGATCGCGCCATGACCATAGTGATCGCAGATAGGCTTGTGCGCGCCCTTTGGGCAGCTTGCCCCAACCATTGATCCTCCATGCGTCATCAGGGTCTCTACGGGGTCTTTTGAGCACGTTTTCCCGTGCTGCGATACAGGATTCTTCAAACCATTCCCAGCGCCCCAGTTGGTGGAGTTTGGCCGTGAAATGTTCGGAAAGCGGGAACATGAGATGCGCGTCGAGCGCCGCATAGTCGAGCATCTTTGGAGTTAACGGACGTCGGCTCCAATCCTCTTTTTGTGATCCCTTCGACATCTTAAATCCAATGACGTCCTCCGTCAGCGCGGCCAAGCCAAAGCGGCGTGATCCTGTGAGTTGTGCAGCGATCTGTGTGTCCCAAATCATCGGCGGTGCGTCACCGTAGGCTGCCTTCATCAGGGAAATATCGAAATCCGCACCGTGCATCCAAATCTCTCCACCTGGAGCAAAGAGCCGATCGATCAGTGGCGATAAATCGTCAATCGCAAACGGATCAATTAAACCTACCGTTCCTCCCCCGCTAACCTGCAACAGGCAGAGCTTTTCTTGATAGCAGTGCATATTGTCTGCTTCCAAATCCATCCCGATCTTTCCACCTTCTGCGGGGAGAGTGGCTACGAATTCAACAAGACTTGCCGCATTGTCGATCCATTGATAGTCCGCCTTGAGTGGAGCTACGCCTTCAGATTCTCCGGATGCTTGGTCCGTATTACTTGAATGAGACATACAAAAATGAGGAAAGGATCAACGCAGGTGTAGACCGGTCAACAAAAGCTCGGTGTTGTTCTGGGTGCGGGCGATATTCTTCAGCAAGATCTCCATAGCATCTGGAGCTGGCAGCTGAGCCAATTGGCGACGCACCAGATTCATCCGCTTCATCTCATCCGGATGGTAGAGTAGATCGTCCTTACGTGTGCCGGACTGGGCGAAGTGAATGGCCGGGAACAAACGGCGCTCTGCCATCTCACGGTCGAGACGAATTTCCATGTTACCCGTCCCCTTGAATTCCTCAAAGATAATATCGTCCATCTTGCTCTCGGTCTCGACCAATGCTGTAGCAAGAATGGTCAGACTCCCCCCCTCTTCGGCATTGCGCGCTGAGTTGAAGAACCCACGTGCCTTTTGGAGCGCCTTGGAATTAAGACCACCGGACATCGATCCGCCGCCTCCACTCGACAGCGAGTTATAGGCACGTGCGAGTCGGGTCAAACTATCGAGTAGAATGACCACATCTTTGCCGCACTCTACCAACCTACGAGCACGCTCCATGACGAACTCAGCCACTTCAATGTGACGCTTGGGATTTTCATCGAAGGTCGAGCTGTAAACCGATGCGGCAACGGTCTCGCGGAAGTCGGTAACTTCTTCGGGACGCTCATCGAGCAATAGAATAATCAATTCGACGTCCGTGTGATTTGCATGAATAGCACTTGCGATACTCTTCAACAAAATGGTCTTACCACCGCGTGGAGGAGCGACAATGACACCACGCTGTCCTTTCCCGAGCGGGGCAACGATATCCACAGCGCGGCACGCGGCACTTTTCAACGACGCGTTTTCCAAAATAATTCGTTCGTCCGGATACATCGCGGTGAGGCCGTCAAACTTTGGACCGGGATGGAAATTTTCCGCGTCGATGCCTTCGATATTCAGCAAGGAGTCTGCGGAAAGATGCTTCTCGCGATCGCGCGGTGCACGCACACGTGCGCGAACCAACTGACCATGTCGCAAACCAAACTCACGAACCATCTGCCCGGGAATATAGACATCGTCCTGCTGTGTGCGGAAACTCGATCTGGGGGTGCGAAGCATCCCAAAACTATCGCCACGCAGCTCCAACACCCCCTCGCCTTCGATGGCGGTGCCGTGCTTTGAATAGAGGCTCAGAATGTCAAAAATCAATTGGTGCTTCGAGCGTGAGTTCACCCGTAACCTTAATTCCTCACCCAGAGCGAATAGCTCGGGAAGTGTCTTCTTTTGGAACTCTTGGAGGTCAATGAAGTCCGGTGCATCGATCTTGGGCTCTTCAGGTTTTGCCTGATCTTCAGACACAGAGGCTTTCGTATCCGTGGTTACGGAATCCGCATCTGCAGACGAAGCTTCCGTTTTTGCGGACGAGGCCTTCGCGGAATCGGTCTCCTCAAGGGCGGCGGGTTTTTCAGCCTTATCGGGCTCTGGGCTTTGGGGTTCTGTCATGAGTTATAATAAAAAGTTGATGGAAAGGCTAAACAGCCAAGGATCGTCCAGAAAAGATCAAGATGCAGAACAACGGTCGTCGGGCGAATCTCAGATCACATACGGAGAACTCCGAGGGTTCTCGAAAGCAGTTCCGTCTGGCGGTGCAACACCTGTTCGGCTCCTTCGTTCCATATGACGAAGTCGGCCCTGAGAATTTTCTCCGAAACAGGCATCTGACTGCGAAGTATACTCTCTGAACGCTCCTTGTCGAATCCGTTTCTTCTCAGAAGTCGCTCAATTTGCGTCGTTTCGGAACAAGCCACGACAAGCGTGGAAATCAAGTTCGAATCGTAATCGGCCTTTGAGATAAATTTTCCACCGCCCTCAAAGTAGAGCGGAATATCTGCCAACATCCATTGAACACCTTCATCATTGGCCTCCGAGCAGGCCTGCTGAAACATTTCCCTCACCATGGGATGGATCAATGCCTCCAGACTCTCTCTCAGCGAAACGCCATCAAAAACCTTCATCCGCAGCGCCGATCTGTCTACCGATCCGTCATCGGACAACACATCCTTACCCGCAATAGCAGCGACCTGCCTGCCTACCTCTGGGTCGATGTAAAGTTCATGCACTGCTTTGTCCGCACAGAACACGCGAGAGTCTGGATTTCTTCCCTCCCAGCTTGCGGTGAACGTCGATTTCCCACAGGCAATCCCACCGGAAACTATCAGGATATGTGGATTAGTATCTGATTTTGTGTTCATCAGAAGTTCATAAAAAATGACGGCCACCAAAAAGGTGACCGCCATATTGATTGTTCATCGGTTGCTGAGGAGCGCTTAACCGCGGTCGTCAAATAGAGCCGGGTTAGGGCCACCACCTGCACTTGACTCAACCGTAGTCGTGCCATCGACTGATGTGCTGTAATCGTTGAGCGGCTTGCCTGCCGGGTCAATCAAACGTGCGGTCACGAAGACCATCAAGTTACGCTTGAAGCGTTCCTCGGCCTTGGTTTTGAAGAGACGTCCAATGAGCGGAATGTCTCCAAGAATAGGCACACTGTCCTCGATGTCTTGAACGTCCTCGCGAATCAACCCACCAAGAGCCACTGTCTGACCATCCCAAACCGTCACCTGTGTTTTCACACGACGTGTCGAGAAGATCGGCATGTCGATGCGGTTTTCGGTGATGACGACTCGGACTGGCTGACCGAGAGCGTTAATCGCCGGGGTGGTGATTGGGTTGCCGTAGTTGACGAATCCGTCGAACTCAACCACTTCAGGGGTAAGCTGAAGGTCGATGGTGAAGTTGTTTTGGCTAACGGTTGGATCCACTTCGAGCGTGACACCGGTGTTACGCGTTTCGAACGCTGTTGGTGTTGCTGGCGTTACCGGGAACGAGGTCACTTGAGCACCAAGGGGATCAGCGATAACACCGCCGCCGCCGCCGCCATTGTTGTTATTGCTACCAACAGAGTTTGGAAGTTCTGGTGGATCGTATTCAGTTGGGTAGATAAACTCGCGAATAATCTCGATTCGTGCCGGTGATCCCGGACGGGTTGTCACCTGTGGTGCGGAGAGAAGGTCTACGCCCTTCTTCTGGTTGAGACCACGCATGACGACCTGGAATTGGGGCTCAGTTAGGATGCCTGCGATTCCAAGAATCCCTGGAGCAACGGTGTCTTGCTGACGTTCGGCGATCGACGAGTTGATGATAGAGTCGAGTGCACCACGTGTCACACCAAAGTCACCGGATCGGTTACCCGCAGTGATTGGGTTAGCTCCGAGAGGAACTCCCTCCTGTCCCCCCCCACCAACAGTGGGATCTTGGAACGGGAAGTTACCCGAGGCAGGCGAGGTTCCGTTTCCGGCCACACCACCTGAGACGAGGATGCCTTTTTCGGCGTTCACGTTCACTGGTCCAAGTAACCAGTCGAACCCGAGTTCATAGCCATTACGCTGAGAAACCTCGACGAACTTCACGCGAACGTTCACCATCTTGGGCGCTTCGCCTTTCGCGGTGTCGACGAGCACTTCAACAAGCTCCATGGCTTGAGGTGTGTTGGTCACAGTCAGCACCGAGTTACGCGGATCAAAAGTAGCGGATGTGTTTTCGACGAACGGAACACCACGGCTCGCAAGATATTCCCTAGCGGTCATCCGTGCGGATACAGTCGCGGCACCACCACCACCACCACCACCAGCAAACGGATCTGTTACTGCCGCCGCTCCACCATCACCACCATCGGTAGGAATGAAATCGGGTGGAACGCGGAAGCTGCGGGTGTAAACCTCATCACCTGCACGGTCACGAGGAACAAGCACAACAGCATATTCTTCGACCTTCACACGCATGTTCGCCAAGTCAGCGACGTAGCGCAGCGCTTCTGCGAGTGGCACATTACGAAGTGCGATCTCAGGGATGCGGATATTCTCTGGAGAAACGGTATCAACGGTCTCGCCACCCGGAAGCGAACTACTGCCAGCATCGATCACGATGGAAACACCACGATTTTCCGGATCCGGATCAGTGTCGATCTCTTGGCTCTTGGCACGAAGGAACTGGACGACTTCGAGAAGCGTTTGGTCCTCGAACTGAAGGCCGGGAATAATCAGACGATCAAGCTTGCGCTGAATGTCGACTCGACGATCGGAAACACCTGACTCCGTAGTATCACCTACGCGATCAGGAATGCGGATAATTGGAGGTTTAATTTCCCAGAGTGCGTCCACTTCAGCAAGCATCTCGGAGCGCGTGCGGTTGTAAGCGACACCATAGTAGTCGATCTTGAAGCGCTCGATGCGCTCGTGGAAGCGTTGGGCCGCTTTGTTGTAAGGGTCAAGGGCGAGCACCTTGTCGAATTGTTTCTCCGCACTGTCGTAATCATCGAGCAGGAAGTAGCTCTCTCCAATCTTCAGAAGTCGGTTAATTTCTTTCGCTTTGCGCTGAATCTCAGCCATTGAGTCATCACCAGTGGTAACGAGTGGATAGCGCTCTTCGTCTTCCATTTTGGCGAGCAAGGCCATGGCCTGACGGTTGGTCGGGTCAATGGTCGGAAGGAGCACATCATTCAAAAGCTCACGAGCCTCGCTGTAACGACCTTCAGAGAGACGCTGTTGGGCCAACAACACGGAAGCACGAGCATAACGCTCGGTGACTGACTCACGGAGGTCGTCGGTGATCCGTCCGCGTGGGATCATGTCCAAAGCCTGGCGGTAGTCTTGCAGAGCGCTTTCGTAGTCGCCTTCGGCAAACTTCGCGTCACCTTCAACGGCGATTTTACGTGCGTCCACCGTCATTTCCTGACGGCGAACAAGCTCACGTTGAGCTGAGCTACTCAATCCGGATGTATCACCGTATGAGCTTCCTGCCGTGGATCCGTATCCCGAGGAACCGGCAAAAGATTCAGGCATCGTGAGCGGCGAGAGAGCCGTAGCGGTAGCGACAATAGCAGTAATGCGCCAATTGCTGGATTTTGGATATGATCGTTTAGTCATGGTCGTTGAGGTTTCACCCGCATGGGGAAAAGGAGAGGATTGTGGAGGAAGAAAAGCACTATGGAAGGCACTTGTTCAAGATAAAAGATAACTTTTCTTAAGGTTTTATGGCCTCACCTTGAGGAAAGGTCAATTTCATAGTTTCATTGGTGGATTTATTAGTGAATTCGATGACCGCGTTTTGAGGGTCAACTTCGACGAGACGAAGGGTAAAATCCTCCAATCCATCGAGAGTTGCAGGCGATTCTTCGAGCAATTCCAATTTCAGCGCATCATTGGTATTTTTCGCATATCCCATCAGCGCATAGACATCGCCGAAGTCGAAGGACTGACCATTAATAATGTCCGCTTTTGCTTTCGGGTGCGGCGGCTGACGGGAAAGGTCCAGCAAGGTAATCACCTTAGGCTTGCCTTCGTTCAGCTTCTCCACTTGAAAACGGTTCTTGGCGGAGTTTTCACGGTCTGGAAATTTATTGCCAATCTTGTTGCGGTTACCGTAATAGGTCCACTTCTCTCTGCGGTTGACAGAATCGGGATGCTTAAGAGAATAGTCGTTCGGCTCGGCTACCATGCGGAACTCGACCACATAGGGGTCGCTTACCAAACGGTCGAATACCAACTTGTAGTAATACGGTGGGTGGCTGGTAGAGTTGTTAGGGTCGAACTCTTCACCAAGCTTCTCACCCCAGAGGTATTCCTCTTCGTTGGTGAATTTATCCCCATCGGGATCAAGCTGACCGACATTCGCATAATTGCTCTGCAAGCGATGCTTGGTTAACCAAGCATTCGGAATTGGTGGTCGCAGCATTGGCTGCTCCTTGTCGAGGTCAAGCACCTCACCTTGTCCGGCCGTGCCCTTGAAGACCAAGGGCGTTGAGACAAGGAAACCACGATCCCTGCCAGCAGATTCGGTGGTCGCCCACTTCGGGAAATTACCAGCATCGACAGCCGCCTTAAGCTCCGTCGTGTGCATTAATGCGGTGCCAGCGGGAGTTTCCGTCACTTCCGGATCGGCAAGCGGCGGCAACAGTGCATCCGAAGATTCCTTGCTGAAATCCATCGTGCTCTTCACAACCCAGCCTCCAATCCCCAAGGCAAGCACCGCTGCGCATGCGAGGATAATCGGATCTTCTTTTCGTGCTGATTTCTTCATGTTGAGTAAAAAATGGTTTGATTGAGAATTGAATTATTCGGCTGCTTCGTCTTCGGAAGTCATCGGCGCGAAAATCACATAGTCGAGCACTACCGTGAGGATGACGTCTTCTTCACCGAGAAAAACCACCGCATCTTGATTACCCGGTTCCTCTGTGAAATCCGCTTTAGCTCCAGCGTTGGATTTTACCACATCATTTTCACCTTCTTCGACCACTTCCTCCTCTTCTGCCGGTGCTCCGGTTATACGGCCCTCGGCCTCTGCCACGCGGCGCTCGGAGTCACTCATACCCGCGTATGGATCTGCATCGACCACTGGCTCGTCAATCGACTCCCCGAAACCGGCGAAGTCGAAAACCCCCGGCTGGCTGTCGGCTGGCTCAGGCGCTTCGACTTGGCTTTCGACTGAGGAACGCGTTGGAGCGATCGATTTTGAATTACGCAGCTTCACATAACGCACACCAAAGAGATGAGAATCAGAGGCTACAATGGTGTTGAGTAATGAACGAATTTCCGACTCATTGCCGCGAAACGACGCCACGAGGCTGTAGCGGTTTAGTGGCGGCTCAACATCATTCGACCTGCCATTGGTAGGCTTCGGCTCCGCGCCTTCTTCTCCTTCGACCAACTCACGGTCAAACTTAAGAATCTCATCAACACCTCCATCGACCGCTTTTTCAACGAGCCATGAGAGACCGGCCAGCTGACGATCAAGCTCCGCAACGGCAGAGGGCTGCGCCTGGATGCTTGTGCGATACTTTTCAAACCCAAGGAAGAAATTGTCGGGGACTTCCATCTTGGAACCTTCCGCTTCCCAAAGAGCACGCAGCTCAGTGTAACGAGCCTCAACGCGCTGGCCGAATGTCGCCGCATCACTACCCTCCCCTTTTGCACCGTATTTTGCGATCATTTCCGAGCGAAGTTTCTCCGTCTCCACTTCGAGGTCTTCCACGGTTTTTTCTTTCAGCTCCAGCACCGAGTCAACCGGCACTTCATCGCGCCGCGCGGAACTTTGGTAACTGCGGGAAACCTTGTCGATCTTTTCGCGCGCTTCATCGGCGCGCCCTTTACCGCTAAAGATAAGATAGCCGAAAACACCGATGCCGAGAACAAGGGTGCCGATGAGTCCGGCAAGGAATGTGTTGGTCTTAATCCAGTTCATGTTGGGTTGTGGAAGCGTCGACATTACCGCCGACATCAAAATCTAGGAAAGTGAGGAGTCTGTTTATTTAACGGTGATTGGCTCTGCGAGAGGTAGTGTCATGGTGAACGGCCAGGCATAGTGGTCATCATCTCGACTGGTCACTTGCAGGCGCGTGCTCTTTTCGGCAGGTGGAATTTCAGCCAACACAATCGCATCATTTTTAGCGGTTTGAAGGTCGGTGAAAATCTGATTCACCAAGTCCTGACCCTTCGGCGCATCGCGCCAGAAGCCCTTGACACGGAGTTCGGTAATCTTCACCTCGGTCTCGGAGTCTGAATTACCATTTTTCGGCGGCAATTCACTAGCGGAGACAATCACACCAAGGTCATCGATCGACTCACCGTCGATCATTGGCTCAACTTCAGTCACCCAAAGAATGTCGCTGGCAAATTGTTTGTTTAGCTGGTCAATCACACCCATCCAACGCTCACGACCATCAGCGATTTCCACGATAGGGAGTCGCGTCTTATCGATCTTTGCGATTTGATTGTCAAGGGCGCCAAGCTTGCTCTTAATTCCACTAATCCCGCGCTCGACTCGCTCCATGGCCACGAGCTTACTCTCTAATTTATTCGCAGCGAGCTGCTGGTAGGCTGCACCAGCAGCGAGCGCAGCAAGCACACATGCCACAGCAGTGCCTAAGAACGGCTTACGAGCAGCAACCTCGCGGCGTACAGCCACCGCTTGCGGAACAAGGTCAACCTTCACCGGAGTATCACCAATCTCACGCAGCGCAAGACCGACCATCTCACCCATTCGGTGGCCGACCGTTCTCACATCCTCGATGTCGACACCTTCAGCGACGGCCACGTTACGCAGCGCATTAAAGTATTCGACCGGTAGGTTCAACTTATCGTGGAAAAACTCCACGGTGTATGGAAGTGATGCACCACCACCGGCGAGAAGCACCAACTGTGGCGCTTTTCCTCCTTGCTGGCTGCGGTAGAAATTATTGGTTCGGACAATCTCGGAATGGAGACGCGTCATCGTGGTGCGTGCCACTTTGGAAATCGCATCCACTCGTTGGTCGGGATTCTCCGCATACGAACCACCAAGGGCGACGAAGCCGTCCTGAATCTTTTGTTCCTCTGCCACCAGGAATGTCACACCGAGATCCTTAGCGATGGCTGAGGTAACAGAGGCTCCTCCCATCGGGATGGTTCGGGAGAATATCTTGTCCCCTTCGACATAAATAAGGTTGGTGCTTCGTGCGCCGATATCGACCAACAGCACTGTCTCCGTCAGATCGGGATAGTTGAATCGATACGCGTTGTAGAGCGCCATCGAATCGATATCCACCCCATTGACAACCACGCCCGAATCTTCCACCAGATCATTCACCGCATTGATGGCATCCAGCTTGATGGCAAACAGACCAATCTCCAGCTCCCCTTCAGCCGTCTCACCGAGAACCTGATAATCCCAGGCAATTTGATCGATAGGAATCGGAACGTTCTGCTGCACTTCGAAGCGCACCATTTCGTCAATCTTATCCGCGCTCACCGGCGGGATCTTGACGAAACGGCTGAACACTGATTGACCGGAGATCGAATAACGCCCTTTGGCTCTTTTACCCAAGCCGAGATTCGCAACCACGTCGTCGAGTGCGATCGAAGATTGAGAAATTCGCGTAGACTCAACGGAGGGGTCGCCATGAATGCCCGACATATGCTGACCGAGCAAAACCAGCCCGCCAGAGCCGTCGCCTTGGAATTGTGCACCCGCAACAGTTTGCGAGCCTATATCGATTGTGGTGATGGAGTGTGCCTTTGCCATGAAATGTACAGGTCAGGGGGAAGTCTAATGAAAATCAGGAAATCGAGAGAAAGAACTCAAATGTAAATCACGTGGGGAATATCCGAATTCCCCTTTCAGAGAATTGTGGTTTATCTCTTCCCCTCGGTAAGTCCAAGAGGAAAAATGAACTATTTGGAAAAAATGGCTTACGGCGTGAAATCGCACGACGTTATTGTGAAATTATTGATCTAACTAGTCGGCGCTTAGCGATCATCGCGAGTCTGTGGATACCTGTCGAACCAAAGAAGCGCAAATGGAGTTTTGCCTTTAGTCAGAATCATTCCCTGCTCACGTGGATAGGTAACTTCCTTCCACCATGCTCCCGCCTTGGTGGAGCCCATCATCTTATCACGCTTCGCGATACTCAGACCAGCCCCTTCAATCTCCACACCCGCAGAAAGAATGTCATTCTCCTTGGCTTTTTCCTCACCAGTAAAACGGGTAAGCGTATCTGGGTTCACGTAAGCAATAAGATATGCCTTGCCGCTGTGCGCACGGATGTTCACAAAGGTGATGCGATCCGTCAGCATCACATTTCCGCTTGCGTTCCCGCTCTTGTTTGGGAGAGCGAGATAAAACGTCGCCGTAATCTCTGGAATAATCTTTGTGGGAGCTTTTGAATCCACGTCGAGTTCCACTTCGATCTCAAGCCACTCCAAGGGATCCCATCGTTTATCCTTGGGACCAGCTACCGCAAAGTTTGGTGTTTGCTGCATTGAGGTTTCCACCTTTTTGACCAAGGCCTCGTGAAGCACTTGGCCCGATGCGCTGGACAGTAGTGCTGCCGAACCTAGAGTGACTAGGGAGAATGAGAGAATTCGTGATAAGAATATGGGTGTCTTCATAATTAAGAGGATGGTTTAGTTTAACGTGAACAGGCATTCACGGAAAGGAAACATCCGTGGATTCTGCCATTTGCTCAAACGTTTGACCTTTCGGCAACCTTAGAATCGCACAGAATACGTAAATTTTCACTCGCTTGATTGCTCCGTTATAGCTTTCGTAAGCATTTACAAGGGGTAATCTCCTCTGTCTACCATGTCTAGCTCTCCTGCATATCCCCTCGTCGTCGCTTCTGTGAACTCGCCCAGCGACCTCACAGCACTCCCATCAATCGATCTCTCGAGGACATGCGACGTCGTCGAATTCCGACTCGACGGCATCGACAACTCTCCATCCACGAGGGAGAACATCGCCGCATGCGCGGCACCCGTGATCCTCACCGCACGCAAACCAGAGGAAGGTGCATTCGCTGAAGTCGCACTACCCGCGCGCCTACGACTTTTGCAATCCAATCTAAAAAAGGAGTGCTACGTCGATCTGGAATGCGCGACTCTTGCCGAAGAGGCAAACAACCCGGAGCTACAAAACTTACTCACCAAGATCGCAACAACAAACAGCCAGCTGATCGCCTCGTTCCACGACTTCGTCACCGTTCCCGACGAAGCGACGGTAGACACGAAAATCACCATCGCCCAACAACACAAGGCAATCGTGAAAATCGCCTGCACGGTAAACACTGTCGGCGAACTTTCCGCATGGACTGATCGATTAGCACAACTACTTGCATCAAGCTGTCCGTTTAGCTTTATGGGTATGGGCAACTACGGCATGGCAACTCGCCTCACCGCTGCAAGCGCTGGCTCCAGGCTCAACTACGGCTATCTAAACCAGCCATCGGTGCCTGGACAATGGCCCGCCAAACACCTCAAACAAACACTCTCCCTTCTCGCTCGACAATGACGCAAGAATCCACCAAACCGGTCTCACCCACCCTCGAGCTAAGGCCGTCGGGTGAGGACTCGTTTGTGCTCATCGCAAAGGGGACGTGGACGATAAATCAGCAGCGTCCGTCATTGAAGGAAACCCTCAGCGATGTCGACGATCTTCCCGCGGGTAGTTCACTAACCATCGATACCACTAAGTCCCAGCGCTACGATTCATCGCTCACCTCGCTATTGCTTCGCGTGGCACGAACAGCCGCTGATAAGGATCTCAAGCTTGACTACAAAACCGATACCGATAGCGGCATCGCCAAGCTCATCGATCTCGCGTTAAGCGTGCCTCTGTCAAAGGACGATGGGCACCACGAAACGGAAAACGATTTCTTCTCGCGCGTCGGTGAGGCGACGATCGAACTCTACGACAACCTGCTCGACAGTGTCACCTTCATTGGCGAAGCGATCTTTTCCATGATCCGCTTTGCAACCGGTCGCGCTCGGTTCCGCAGCACTGATCTGTGGCTCACCATTCAAAACTGTGGCGCGGAGGCACTGCCCATCGTTACCCTGATTAGTTTCCTCATCGGCACCATCCTCGCCTTCGTCGGCAAAGCACAACTCGATGCCTTCGGCGCGTCCATCTACGTCGCAGATCTCGTTGCCATCGCGATGGTGCGTGAGATGGGGTGCGTCATGACAGGCATCATCATGAGCGGCAGGACCGGTGCAGCCTTCGCCGCCCAAATCGGGTCGATGAAAGTCACCCAGGAAGTCGATGCACTTCGCACCTTCGGGTTTAACCCATTCGACTACCTGGTGCTGCCACGAATGATCGCGCTCATCGTCATGATGCCGCTACTAACCATCTACGCAAACTTGGTTGGAATCGTCGGCGGACTACTAGTCTCGTGGGCGTCTGGCATTCAACCCCTCGCCTATATCAACGAGACCATCAGTGTCCTCAACCTCACCCAACTATCTCTTGGCGTGATAAAAAGTGTATTCTTTGGTATCGTCATCGCCGGTGCAGGATGCTTACGCGGACTTCAATCGGGCAACAGCTCGTCCGCTGTGGGAACCGCTGCCACCCGCGCCGTCGTCACATCGATCACCATGATCATTGTCATCGATTCCTTCTTCGCCGTCGTATTCACCATTTTCGATATCTAATGTCAGAACACACACCACAGATTTCAGTCCGCGATCTCACGATGGCCTACGGGTCCAACGTCGTGATGCGCGATCTGAACTTCGACATCGAGCGCGGAGAAATTTTCGCTATCATCGGTGGGTCTGGCTGCGGCAAGTCAACACTACTCCGCCACATGATCGGACTGAAGGAACCTGCCAAAGGCGACATCCTCTACGAAGGTGAAAGTTTCAACGCTTCCTCGTCAAAGCAGCGAGAGGCCTTGATGCGACGCTTCGGAGTGCTCTACCAATCCAGCGCCTTATGGAGTTCTCTTACTCTTGCAGAAAACATCGCCATGCCCTTGGAAGAGCACACCAAGCTCACTAAAGACACCATCGCCGATATTGTTAGCTATAAACTTTCACTCGTCGGACTCGCCGGATTTCAAGAATACTATCCATCAGAAATCAGTGGAGGCATGAAGAAGCGAGCCGCCCTCGCCCGCGCGATGGCGCTTGATCCTGAGATTCTTTTTTTTGATGAACCCTCAGCCGGGCTCGACCCCGTTACCTCAAAACGCCTCGACGAACTGATCGTCCAGATCAGCGAGAGCATGAAAACAACCGTTATCCTCGTCACCCACGAACTTCCCAGCCTCCTCAGCATCGCTACAAATTCCATCTTCCTCGACGTCTCAACCAAAACCCAGGCCGCCGTAGGAGATCCAAAAGAATTAAAGGAGCATTGCAAGATACCCCAAGTTCGCGAATTCTTAAACCGTGGACAAGACGTCGAAGCCCCTAGCCATTCACTTTCCTCATGAGCCATAAAGCAAATCCCACCGCCATCGGCATCTTTGTGACGGGAGCCATCGTCATCGCATCGCTATCCCTGATCCTGATCGGAAGCGGCCAATGGCTGCGCAGCGAGCAACGCTTCGTTCTCTACTTCCGTGCAGATGCCAACGGCCTGGATATCGGGTCAGACGTTCGTATCGGCGGCGTGCCCATCGGCCGCGTCGAGACCATCAACATCCGCATCGACCCCGATACAGGAACGAAGATCGTGCCTGTCGTTATTGCCATCGACGAAGAAAAATTCTCCCGCCTCGCACCCAGTGGAACCGGAAAATTCGACCTCTCCGACAAACATGTGCAGGAGCAAATCATTGATCGCGGACTACGTGGACGCCTCAAGCAATCCAGCTACCTGACCGGTAAATTATTCGTCGAGCTAGACGTCCTCCCACAGGAAGTCGGCTACACCTTCACCGAGTCAAAGGTGTCAGAATTCACACAAATCCCCACTGTCACCGCGACGATGGATAAACTGATGCAGTCCATTTCCGACTCGCTCGACAAAATCAGTAGCCTGGAAATCAACCGACTCTTCCAAGCTGTCGAAGACCTCGTCGACACCACAGAACAACGCATCGCCGACATCGATACAAAGACCATCAATGAGAACCTCGTTGAGACCACTCAAGCCATTCGCTCCCTCGTCGAAGATCCCGAGCTAAAATCCGCAATCAGCGACTTTAAAACCTCGATGGAACAGATTAAATCCGCCAGTGCAACCCTCGATCAAGAACTCGGTCCGATAGCAGAAAGCCTCAATGCAGCCATCGCTAAAGCCGAAGCCAGCATGGAAAAAATCGACATCGCCGCGGCCAACGTTGAAAACTTCACCGACGAAGACGGCCCCACCGCACTCCGGCTCAATGAAGCGATCAAAGAGTTCAGCCGTGCCGCAAAATCCGTTCAAGAACTCGCCGACTACCTCAAACGCAACCCGGATTCCGTCATCTCGGGTCGCGAGTAATACCGGATTCGAATCAAAACATGACTATTCGCCGCGCACAAGCAGCTCACGACCAACCAACTCTCCGCCAGGTCACGTCAGATCAATACCAAGATTTGGTATAAGCACCTCATCACACCAATTTTGACATCATGAAATTGCTCATCACATCCATTCTTCTCGCCACCCTACTCTCGTCGTGCGCATTGCTCACCAAATCGAAGGACGAGCGAACCTACTACGCATTTCGTAGTTCCTCTGCCTCCCCAATAGCCAACAAACCATCGCTCGAAGCGCACGTCCGCTCCGTTTCCATCCCCGGCTATCTCGACCGCACACAACTCGTTTCAAGAACCAATGCCAACGAAGTCAACGTTCTCGATCGCTTCCTATGGGCCGAATCGCTCGATAAGGAAGTCGCCCGCACCGTCGCGGCAAGCCTCCGCCAACTACTCGGCACCTCGCAAGTCGTTGCACTCGACAGCGAACTCGCGCCACTTTCCACTGGACTAAAGATCGACATCGAAATCACCCGCTTTGAACTCGATCAAGACGGCAATGTCATCTTCGAAGGACTCTATCTAATCGCCAACCGCACGGACACCGAAAAGGGGCGCAATCAATCGTTCCGCTTCACCGCACCCGTCACTACCTCCGTCGACCAGAAAGCCGCAGTCGTCGCAGCAATGAACAGCTGCCTCGACGAACTCAGTCTCGACATCGCCCGCACACTCGCCAAGCGCGGATAAGTGCACCCATCGGAGAATCGACACTCCTATCGGTTCGGTGCGATATTCGCTACGCAGTAAATCGAACACACCTGCAGCCTCACCACTCTGAATGGACAGAATTGTCCAGCCAGCCCACCCGGGAACGCTGAGCACTAGCTCGGCACGGCGACAGCCGCCACACCCCATCAAAGCCGCACTGTCGGAGTGGAGGCGCCTCGCCTCCACCGAGTGATGCGACCGCACTAACACCTCTTCAGGATACAAAATCAGCGATAGCCTTGCCAAACTCAAGCTTTAGCTCATCATTTGTAATTCCGTCTTCCTCAGAAAAGTGGTCATAGAATGAAGGCAAACTAAACGTGGCCTTCAGATCAGCTCCCATACGAGGGAGAGATAAGATCGGGAGAGAGATAAGATGATAAGATCGGGACACCCGGGAGTAAGATCGGGAGGAAGTAAGATCGGGAGGAAGTAAGATCGGGAGGAAGTAAGATCGGGAGGAAGTAAGATCAGAGATAAGATCGGGACACCCATTATTCACTCCCATCAGAGATAAGATCGGGACACCCATTATTCACTCCCATTATTCACTCTGAGATCCTCTATGTTTACACTTCTCCCTGCAAGCCAATTTCCCGCGTATCGCTTTCCCATGCCCCATGAATCGCTCAACGCTCGCTGCATCTCTACGCCGATTGCCCGATCTAGCCCAAATCACGC
>JAGXGH010000033.1 GCA_024636835.1 Verrucomicrobiales bacterium
ATTTGATATTTGTTACCTGACCCCAAATCCCAAATCCTGACCCCAAATCCGTATAATCCTGGATTGCACAGTATTAGAGAACCTGCATGATGAAGTCAGAAAACAAACAAACCCAAGTACAAGCGATGCTCTAAATGCGCGTTCTCCGAGGAGCCCGGTGCGGTAGTTCCGCACGCCGGGATCTGCGAGGGAGGCACCGGGCAACCGGTGTCCCTACCTCAATCTCCAAAGAAACATGAGAATTATCCACACAACTATTTTGGCCGCTCTCGGCACACTATTACTGGGCGCATGCTCTGACAAGAAGACCATTTCAGAACCTGTTAAGGATTCTCTGTCTAACGTGGTAGAATCGTTCGGATACGAGGTGGTTGATACTGATCACGATAAGGCCTATGTTGCACTGGAAGAGCTAGACCGATCGTTTTACAAGCCGCTTTCATTTGAGAACGCGAGAATACGTTCATTGAAGCCTTTAGATGGATATGGCGGTCCTGAGCTTGGTAACTATTTTCTCTCAATCGAAGTTTACAGCACACCAGAAGATGCCCAAAAGCGGGCAGAAGAATATCAGGATCTTAACCGATTGGTAGGAGCAACCGAGGATGATAGGAATGTTTTGGGTAAGAAAACTGTTCGATGTTGGGGATTTTCTTCGGCGGAACGAGCGTATCTTTTAACGACTCACGCAGCGGTGTTTTCCGCATTAGAAAAGAAAGTTCACTCAGTAATAGATGGCGTCAAAGCGTATGAACAGCAAAGAGGAGAACAAGCTAGTGGTGGCAACGGCGGATAACGCTCATAGTTCGCTTCGCTCTGGACGCAATTCCCGAGCCGCGCTATACTTCAAACGTTATTTATTTGATTAAGAGGACCACTTCCACGGCTGGTTGATTCTGCGATGATGCGGGAAATGTGCGATCATGAAGCTGCTCGCTCTCTCTCTCTCTCACCTCCTCTTCCTGTGCCCTCGGGCCAACGGCTAAATTCCCCAAGAACTGGTCTCGGTGATGCCCACTGATCACTTGTTTATCGCGGTTGATGCTACCACGGATTGAGTGGATGCGTTGCAAGTCATCGATCAATAAAGGCACAGCTTGTTGATTTCATTGAATCAGATAATCCCCCACGGAATCATCGAGATGCCTGTGTTGACGAGTGCCTCATTTAGACTGTAGATTACTCCTGATGAAACCCCTATTTCAAACTCTAGTTGCTGGATGCATATCCATCATTTTCTTATGCTCAACGAGTGCCACTGCACGCACCTGGACGAGTGCTGATGGTAAAAGCACATTTGAAGGTGAATTGCTAAATTACGATGCCGCTTCCGGCGATGTGACTGTTGATCGCGGCGGCAACAAGGTCACTTTCAAACAAAATTTACTCTCCAAGAGTGATGTGGATTTTCTTAAGGATGCGGGTGCAAAACCAGCAGCGGTGGCCCAGCCTGGAAAGCCATCCGCCGCTCCCGCTAAGCCCACAGCTCCAAAGCCGGTGGCTGCTCCAAAGAAGAGTGAAGTTAAGGAGGGAGCTTATTATGCCGACGATGCGGGCATGCAGTTGTTCAACCCATTTCCCAAAACCAGCGGACGTGGAAGCGGTTCGTGGCGGGTGCGATATTTCGGCCCCGTGGGCATAGGTATCGATCTGGTGCGCCCGGGGATGACCATGCAAATTGCTAACGTGGAGGAGGGGTCCCCCGCCGCTGCGACTGGTAAACTCAAGAAAGGCCAAATCATTGAGAGTATCAACGGCACGGTTCTTAAAGACATCGATCCACGAATCATCCTCGGCGACATCATCACGGAGGCAGAGGCTACGGATGGCAATGTGGTGATGAAAATACGCGACCTCGGTGACGTTACAGTGAAGATCCCAGTCATGGGCCGCTACAGTGATAGCTGGCCGCTGAATTGCCCCAAGTCGGACAAGATTGTGAGAAACCTCGCCGACCTTCTCGCCAAGCAGGATGAGCCGCTGTGGGGATCGGTTATTTTTCTTCTCTCTACCGGCGAGGAGAAGGACCTCGAGGTGGTGAAACGATGGATGAAAGATATCGAGACTATCGGCGGCTTGAACTGGGAGAAGGGATATAAAGGACCGGGGCTCTGCGAATATTATCTACGCACTGGCGACCAAAGCGTGCTGCCGGTCATCAAAAAGATGACGGAAGAGCTCAAGGTGAACTTGTATAACGGTGGATGGAGCGGTCGCGGAGCACCAGCAGCCTTCACCTATTCTGTCGGAACAGGACAGGTGCACGCATCTGGGGTGAATTGTATGAGCTTTCTGCTGATGGCCAAACTGTGTGGAGTGGAAGTCGACGAATACATGTTCAAGGAGGCTTGGCAGCAGTTTTACCGCTTCGCGGGTCACGGCAATGTTGCTTATGGCACCAACCTTCCCGAAGGTGGCTTCCGCGACAACGGAAAGTCGAGTGGTCTTGCTTTCGGCTTGGGCGCAGCGGCGATGGTTTCACCCGAAGGGGAAAGTTCCGTTTACGCCAAAGCGCGGGATAACACGGCGATGAAAGCGTTTTACGCGACCAACTGGTTCCACGCCGCTCACACCGGTGGTGGCATGGGTGAAATTTGGCACCACACCGCGGTCAACCAAATGCGTGAGAAGCGCCCGGTTCAATATCGTTCATACTTCGATACCCGGCGTTGGGTGATGGAACTTTCCCGCCGCCACGATGGCAGCGTCGCCATTGCCGGCATGGATGACAGATACAACCGATCAGCGACTGACTGCAGCGGCGGTCGAGCTTGGGGCACATACTTCGCGCTCACCTACACCCTGCCGCGCAAACAACTGCAACTCTTTGGGGCACCGCGCAGCAAGTGGGCGAAGACCATGGAAATACCACGTCCATGGGGTAATGCGGCAGACGATGTTTTCCACTCGATCGAGCCGATCCCAGGTGGGCCGCTGACGATTGACGACCTGCTCAACGAAACGGTGGAGAATGGTTCGTCTCTCGCCGTTATCAATACTCTTAGTAGCCCGGATGTGAGTGATGAGACTTTGCTCAAATACATTTACCATCCTGAATACGACCTCAGAAGTATTGCGATGGATCAAGTCGTTAGACGAGGCAAGGTCGATATGGTAATGCCCTTGTTGACGGCTAGCGACACGAGATTGCGCCAAGCGGGTTTGCTGGCCCTCACTGGGATGTTCAAAGGCAGAGGATTTTCGGATGATCAGCTCACCCCTGAGATGTTTGAGCAAGTCAGTAAGATGGTCAATGATCCTGAGGAAGCTTGGTGGACTGCTCAACACGCCATTATGGCTATGGGGCGGGGTGACAAGGAATTCATCGGCAAACATCGCGACCGACTGATGGAGTTCTTGAAATACGATAGTGTATGGATTCAGACCTATGCGGTGCTCACGCTGACGAAGATCGCCACCATGCCGGAACATTACAAAATCGTTCTGCCTGCGATCATGGACAAGGCGGCATCATTCACGGTGGATTCCGCCTCATCTCAGACCACCAACGCGATCAGAGATATCATGAAATCAGCGAGTACTGAAATCAAAGAGTTTGCGGCACCGCTGATCAAAAAGACTTATGTGAGTTATCCTAGTGTATTGGCAGATCCCTACACAGGCGCTGTCATGACAAGAGGGGCGAAAACAGTTCGGTCACGTATCGGTGCCATCGTTCAGCAATTGTCTGGTGGAGAAGAATTCGTGCGTAGAATACCAAAGACAACTCTGAAATCCTACATCAGCGGAAAAGATTCCGATATGTATGTCTACAATGGCAAATTCGTTCCAAACAAGGAGGTGCTAGGCACCTGGGCATGGGCTGTGTGGCCTCAGCCTGGCAAGCCGGAGCAAGTGGACGAATTCATCAAAAAATGGCTCAAACCTAGACTCGATAAAGATCCAACGAAGGTTCAAGGCTCGAAAGATACGCTCGTATTTGGTGATGGCGGAAAGGTTTCCAAATCCAAATACTTTGGGGGTTATTTTTGGTCCGACGACATGCTGATCGGTGTTAACGACGACCAAGCACTGAAAATGGAAGTGAGAACTGTTGAAGGCTACGACTTTCTGATTATCGAGAAGGGTGGATTCAATACCACGCCAGACAATGAAGAAGATGCCACAGCAGGAGTCCCCAAAGACTTCCACTGCGGATACCACATCTACATCAGGCAGTAGTGGTCAGATTACACTCGCGGTCAGCGAGTGTGCCTTACCATTTCTCCAGAGGCTTTTTAGGCTGCCTTGGATTTTTAAAGGGCAGCAATGCGTCAGTCTCCTTGAGTAGGGCGTCGAGCTTGGCATTCATCTCGGCAAACTTTTCAGGCTCCGATTTGGCGAGGTTGTTGCGTTCGCCCGGGTCTTTGGCGAGGTTGAAGAGCTCGGGGTCTTTACGCCAGTAGTGGCGGATTAATTTCCAATCGCCATCGCGGATAGCACTATGTGGGATGCCACCGGAGTTTCCCCAATGTGGGTAGTGCCAAAGCAAGGGCGGGCGCTCGTGTTTGGCGGTGGGATCTTTCAGCAGTTTGGCGAAGCTGACGCCGTCGATGTGTTGCTCGGGCATCAGGTCAAAGCCGCAGAGATCGAGTAGAGTCGGATAAAAATCGGTTGAGATCACCGGCACATCGCAGGTGACGCCACTTTTCACTACGCTCGGCCAGCGAACCAAGAGTGGCACGCGGGTGCCGCCTTCATAGCACCATGCCTTGCCCGCCCTCAGTGGCAGGTTGCTGGTGGCGGAGTCCTGGCCTGTCGATAGGCCTCCGTTGTCCGAGAAAAAAACCACGATGGTGTCATCGGCGAGCCCATTGTCATCGATAGCCTTGAGCACTTTGCCGATAGCCATATCCATCGCCTCGACCATCGCGGCATAGACAGCATGATCCTGGACGGTGCGGTTGCCTCTTGGATATTCGGGCTCGTATTCTGTTTTCAGCCCGAGTTTCTCGCGCTTCTTCTCGTATTTCTCGACAAGATCGGGACGGCCTTCAAGCGGGGTGTGCACCGAGTACAAGGGGAGATACACGAAGAACGGCTTCTCCTTGTGAGCGCCGATGAATTTTACTACTTCGTCGGCCAGTCTGTCGGGTAGGTGTTCGCCCATCGGACCGTCTTCCAGATTTGGATTGTTGTAGGGTGAGAAGTATCCCCCTTTGCCGGGACCGCCACCGCGCACGCCGGCGATATTGATGTCGAAGCCGTGTTCGGTTGGCCAGGATCCCTTGTCGCCGAGGTGCCACTTTCCAACAGAAATGGTGGCGTAACCCTTGCTTTGAAAATACTCGGCGATGGTGGTGTGGGAGAACGGCATCGCTTCGAGATAAGGTGCCGGCAGGATAGGGCGTCTGCCGTGCCATTTAAAATCGCCGCCTTTGGTGTCAGTGGGATCATCGGGAATGACTTCGCGACCATTGGGCGCACCCGAGTAGTCGCTGATGCGCGAGCGAGCCGGATATTGGCCGGTCATGATCGACGCCCGTGTCGGCGAGCACACCGAACAGGCAGCATAGCCAGCAGTGAAGCGCATCGACTCAGTAGCCAGCGCATCGAGTGAGGGGGTGTCGTAAAAACAGTCTGGATTGTTGAACCCGACATCCATGTATCCTAAATCATCGGCAAGAATGAAGACGACGTTGGTGGCGCGAACGGGCAAGGCAAGCGCAACGATGGCGAGTAAAAGGAGAGTGTGTCTCATGTTGGCGTAGCGTGGAACTGAACGTGACTCTTTGAAAGCCAGATCTAGAGGGTTTTGTTCAATCTACCGCACATTAGTAGTTCCCTAGCCACCATCTCCACGTCCTCTTGTGCCAGAGTCAGACCTGGATTTGGTTTTATTCGTCGCTCGTGTTGGATTTCGGCAGGCTTGGGAGTTTCATTTCCTCGAACCAGAAGGTTTTGTAAGATTGAATTTTTTCTGACTTGTGGCCCCAACGAAGGAAGCCATTGCATGCGATCAGGATTTTACCGTCATCAAAGAGATTGCGTTGTTGGTCTTCGATGGTTACCCCCCATGGCTTATAGGAATTGCGTCCGCTACCACCGGGAATCGTGGCCAAATTTTTCCTGGAGTTGGGCAGATATTCGCCGTCGATCCATACGTCAGTACCACCACCGGCATTGTAATGGGATCTGCCGCCGACCAACAGGCGGTAGGCGTAGCCGTCGCGCAGCGGAGGTAATTCGACCTTTGCACGCATCAGCAGTGCCTCTTTGTCCCAGAAGGTGTTGACCGGGTTTCCGCATCCGCAGAAGTCGTGGTCGCCGACGCAAGTGCCAAGAGGTTCCGGTTTGCCGTCGTTGTTGGCGAAGGGCGCGCGACCGGTTTTCCAGCCAGCGGTATCCTTTGGTGTGAAGTCGGGCAGATACCAATTTTTGGAACCTTCGGGGACGGTGATTTCGCGGAAGCGGTGACCATTTTCCCACAGTATTTTTTCTGGTGGGTCGAAGGTGGTGTAATCCCAAACGATCTCATCGCGTGCGGGGCCGTGGAGTTTCCAATTGTAGTCCTCGATGCCGGCCTTGTTGTAGAGATCCACCAGTTCCTCGATGGCGCGACCCGGTTGGCGGGTTGAAATTTCCCTCTCAAGGTTTTTGCGGTTCTGCTCGATGTATTCGGGGATGAGCTTGTTGAGGATGGTGGGCTCGATGGCTTTTCTCAGCTTCGGTCCGAATTTGGAGGGATCGGCGTTGAGAAAAGTTTCCTCGTGCGGCAGGGCTGCATTTGGGTTGCGTTGATGACCGAGTTCGTAGAGCACGTCGTAGCCGCCGGGTAGCAGGGTGATATCCTGACCGAACTTATTGAGTAACAGGTCGATGTTATTGGTTAGATCCTGACCGCCTGGTTCGACGATCTCGCTGGGATATTTGAGGTAGGACTTGCCCAATGTGGCCATGGCGTATTCGCGGACTTCGGGATCCGCGTTTTTGAGTTGTTCGGTGATGCCGTCAATCGGGTCGAAGTCGCCGAGGCGATGGCTCGACAAGATCACTTCAGCGACCTTTTCGACGAAAGGCTTGGAGTAGCGCTTGTCCGATGCCAGCGGAGTGAGGCCTATCATCGCTGCCTGCCGCAACCACCAGTCGTGATGGTCGAGCCATTTCATCATGTTGTCGAAATGAGGGGCGATCTGGTCGGGTTGTGCACGTTTCATGGCCTTCATCGCGCCCATAGTCACCCACCAGGACTCATCGGGGTTGTCGATTATGGACCCAATGAGGTTGATGATTTCCGGAGTCAGCTCTTCGTCGGGGAACTTCTTGCTTTTTTTGTCGCTGGAATTAATCGCATCGAGAGCCGTCCTGCGGGCGCGGGGATCCTTGGATTTCAAGAGCTGGGGCACCAAGTGGTAGCGGGCATGGTTGTTGATCGAGCCTGCGGCAATGGCACGGATGCCATGCTCGAAGTGGTAGGCATACATCATCAGCACCTCGTCGCTGACATTGGGATCACCCAGACGGGCGAGCACAGGTTTGGAGGCATCCGTAGGCAGGCGCTCCTTTGAGACGTCCTGACGTTTGCCCGGAAGATATTCGCCGGGAGTCAGTGAGAGAAAGATTTTATCGGCCTCATTGCCCCAGGGGAGGTCGGGAATCTTGTAAGTGTGGGAGTATTTTGTCGGTGGTGCGCCGTGAAGGCGCAGCGCCTTGCGAGGCACGGTGTAGACCATCGGGATAAAGCTCCCCCAGCCGCGATTCCCCAAGGCGGTGTCGGTGTAGCCGACGTTCCAGTCGCTGACCCAGCCGAAGAGCCCCTGGTGGGTGCGGGCCAGTTCATACATCCAGAGGCGCTCGTCCATGAACGAGCGGTAAGGCTCGGGACGCTTGTCACGAACCAGTCCCATGGAACGCCCTTTCCAGAGTTCTCCGATGCCGCCGCCGGTGTGGCCGTGGAACAACCAGGACGTGTTGTAGAAGGCTTTATTGGCGCTGATGTCGCGAGCTTTGGCGTAAACTGATTCCTCGCCATCAGGATGGACGTTGGCTGCGGCCTGCATGGTAAACGCGAGCCCCTCGGTCTTGCCATTGGCAGTGAACCCACCTTCGGGAAGATGGTCACCGTAGGCGACGTTGCCATGACCAGCGAAACGATAGAGGTGGATCATCGAGGTCAGAAGGGTGTGCTCGTCGACGTCCACACCGCATTCCTTGGCCATCAGCAGGAAAGTGACGGCGTGCAGACCGGCGGCATTGAGGTGACCACCACCCATGTAACCGTAATTCGCAGCCCCGCGTCCCATCCACGATCCATTGTAAATGGTGCGCGAAAGCGAATCCGCCATGTCCTTGATGATCGGCAGCACCGATTCGTCGCCGGTGCGCAGGTAATACTCGCAGAAGCCGGGTCCGGTGTAGCCGGCGAACCAAGGGTAAGTTTCGCGTCCTTCACCAGGCGTTTTGTAAGTCTCAACAAATTTATTCATCCATCCACGGACGACTTCGAGATCCTTTTCCTCACCGGTCGAGAGCATAAACAGCACGGCACCGTTGAGGCCGATCTGAGCCGAATCGATGTTCGCTGCCAGGGCATCGGCGTGGTTGCGAATGATCCTGTCGGACTTGGTGCAGTCGACAGGCCAGGTCTTGGCGTAAGCGCCGAGTGAGGGGATCTTGACCACCACCTCGCGGGCCTTGGCGTCTGCATTGGCTTTGACCATCAGTTTGACGATACCGCCATTTGCTTCCGCCTCGGTGATCCAGTTGCCGAGGAGCACACGCGGGTCTTTGTCCTTCATCACGTGTCCGTTCACGCTTTCGATGATCTGGTTTTTCTTGAGTGCGCCGGTAGCGGCCGCCGGTGAACCTTCCTCGATGTTGACGATGTGCATCGTGAAGTTCGGCTTGCGAAGTTCGAGTCCGATGCCGATGGGCCCAAAGCGCTCGATCTTGTAGCGCGCGCCGTCTGGATCGGGCCACATGTGGAATTGGGGCTCTTCGGAATAATAGTCATCTGCCGAGGCGATACAGGTGGAGGCGATGACTGCGGTCGCAATGGCCAGTCCAAGTCGCTTAATAATCGGTGTCGATGTTTTTCTCATGTTGATAGCTTGTGTAACGTTTTGCGCTTCTCTGTTCTTGCAGACGAATGTTGCACAGTCAGTGAATGCGATGCTCAATCGACTTGGCTTTGAAAAGACCGATTCAAGGAAGTCGTGTAGTCTTGTGAAGTATTTCACACGGAGTGCATCTCTATCGACGAAATTTCAGCGGAACTCTGATCATTCTATGAAAAAAATCTCTCTATGGCTCGCGATCTTCACCCTCACAGGCAGCGCTTTGTTGTTTGCTGAAAAGGCACCGAATGTGGTTTTCATCCTGTCGGACGATCTAGGTTATGGCGACCTCGGTGCGTATGGTGCGACCCATTTTGAAACGCCGGCCTGCGATCGCTTGGCGGACGAGGGGATGCTTTTCACTGATGCACATTCGCCTTCCGCAGTGTGCTCGCCGACGCGCTATTCCGTTCTTACCGGACGTTATGCTTGGCGAAGCTGGTTGAAGAATTGGGTGCTGATGGAAAACCATCCGTTACTGATCGACACCAACCGACTGACCATGGGCAAGCTCTTCCAGCAGGCTGGATACACAACGGGTTGCGTGGGGAAGTGGCATTTGGGTTGGGGAACCGAGTTGGGGGCGGATCTTGGTAGCGAACCAAAACCGGGGCCATTGGAAGTCGGATTTGATGAGTTTTTTGGCGTGCCGCACAGCCATAACAGTGCCAAAGCGTATCAGGTGTTTATGCGTGATCGGCGCATCTTAGATCTCGAGCCGGGCGTGAACTTTCGTAGTAAGGAGGCGATGGCGAAAACCGTCCGCAAACTCGAAGATACGGCTATTGACCTCTCCAAGGAAGCGGTCGCTTTCGTCGAAAGGCACAAAGACGAGCCGTTTTTTCTCTATTACCCGACGACCAATATTCACTTTCCATTGACGCCGAATTCACGTTTTGTCGGGACGACCCGAGCCGGGGTTTATGGCGAGTTTGTGGTGGAGTTTGATTGGGCGGTTGGACAGTTGCTCGATGCTTTGGATCGCCATGGATTGACGGAAAATACCATCGTTGTGTTGACGAGCGACAATGGTGCACGGCCTCACGAGAGTCTCAATGGTCATGCGTGTAACGGTCCATGGCGAGGCACCAAGCGGATGATCTATGAGGCTGGTCATCGTGTGCCCTTGATCGTCAAATGGCCGGGCAAGGTGAAGGCGGGATCGGTTTCCAACGAGACGGTATGCCTGACGGATTTCTTCGCCACCTTTGCCAGTATACTAGGGAGCAATGTTCCCAATGATGCAGGAGAGGACAGCGTTGATATCTCGCCGCTACTCTTGGGTAAAGAGTATCAGTCGCCATTGCGTGAGGCGACAATCCATCATTCCGTCAGCGGACAATTTGCCATTCGCATGGGTGATTGGAAGTTGATCGAAGGCAGTGGCGACGGCGATTACCCCAGAAATTCCGAAGGTAAGATGGACGTGAAAACCTGGCAACCAGTCAAGGATCCTTCAACCGGTGAGTGGGTTAAGCTCGATTACTTTCAGCTCACCCCGGATGACCAGCATCAACTCTACAATCTCAGCGAGGACCCGAAAGAAATGCGCAATCTGGCCGAAGAAGATCCGGGAAGAGTTCAGCAAATGCTTGATCGACTAAACCGCATCCGCAAGCAGTGAAGCTGGCGCGAGCTGGCCATCATTGCCCTCTCCTTGGCGCTAGATGTCGCATTGGACACGTCTTCAATCGGGCCTTGTTGACGGAGTTGATTCACCCGAGATGCTCTTAAATTTCAGGTCTTTGTACCAGTTGTGCAAAGCAAGTCGGGACACCCCATCATTTGTCGTTGTGATAATGAAATCGTCGTAGATCTTCACCGTTCCTCCTTTAAATGTGCTCCAACCCAATGAAGACGGAGAGTATTCAGGATAAGGCTGGTTGAGTAGATCTACTGAGATCAGTTCGCCTTCCTGAATAGGCAAGGTTGGTTGAGAGCGCAGATCTGATACGGAAGTCGGCTTTTGCTTGTTGCATGCCGACAGCAGTATAACGGTCATTAGAGTCAGAGGAAGGTATTTCATGTCTGTAGGCGAATTTTCGAGATTGATGAAGCGAACTCCTTGCGAATGGTTCGAGACTCATGCAACCGCTTAGCGGTTTACACCATCCAGCTTTTCTAAGCACAATTTGGCCCGCGCTATCAGTTTTTTGTCAGTCGTATTTCGGAAGGAAATTGAAACAAAGAGCTGCTTATTCTCACCCTCAACTGGATACACGTTCAGATAGGTCGTCCAGTAGGGTCGTTTGAGGGTTTGAGGGACGACCGCTTGGTTCACTTCGCCTTTTTTCTGAACGTGGATCTTCATCAAGATTCCACCATCGCCCGGACCTTCCGATTCAACGAGATCTTGACCCAAGTGTCCCGTCATATCACTGGGGTAGATCATATAATTTCGAGTTTTGTATCTCATTACCAGGCTCTTGCCGGAATAGCCGTCAGGAATTTCCATTTTCAGATCTGGTTTAAGATCGCTTAAATCCCGTCCTAGCCGTTCAGTGAGAGACTGAATCACTGGATCAGGGGAAAGTTCCGATATTTCAGCAAATGTTGGTATCAAGCCACTGAACAAAAGAACCATGAGGCAGAGTGACGCTTTCATTTTACAGAATGAGATGGTGTTTTAGGTGTGTACATAGCGCTCAGAGGCAATAATATGCTGCCCGAGTGACCTCTGACATCGTATAGGAAACAGCTGTTCGGTGAAAGCCCCTTCGGACGGATTGGATTATGGGTGTCCTGAAAAAAAAACGATGTGGTATCCTGAATCAGTTCGCATTCGAGTTGTCATGACTATTCAAGCATTTAACCCGCCAGTCGCAGTGCTCCCCCGACCAAGCGTAATTAGACTGTAACTTTTGAGCAGAATAATGAGCATTCTAGCACTGATTATTAGTTATTTGGCGGTCTTTGTGAACTCGGTCTTTGTGCTATGTCTTTGGTGGTTCGAACAAAATCCCGGTAATGATTTTATGGGTGGATTTGTGCTGTTCCCGGCCATCATTTGCTGGCTGATCTCAATTCCCAGCGTAATAATCGCACTCGCGGTGTCATTTATTGCCTGTGGCATGAGAGGTTCAACGGTTCATTCGGTTCATGCACTTGCAGCCTCCTTGGTGGCATGTGCCCTTGCCACAACTGCATTCTTCATGAGCTACTAGTGCTTCTTATCTTTAAATTGAAGGGTATAGGCTGTGCAGATTTATGCGGGCACCTTCTCCATTGAACTGTTATTGGCTGACTCCGCGGCTGGAAGCCACGGTCACGTTGTTTTGCGTATAACCCCGATAAATCGCGCCACGCGATCTGGCATTGCAGGAAAGATACGGACGTGTGAAAGCCATTCCTCTTGGAGGGGTATGGCTCTTGTGAAAGCAAAAAAAGCCCGTCCAGCGTTTCGGGCTGGACGGGCTTTTTAAAGTGATTAAGTCGGAAGATTATTCGCTGCCTTTTTCCTCTGCTTTGGACTTGGTGTCCTCGGCTTGCGGTGCATCGTCGTTATCGTTATCGTCGTCGTCGTCATCGTGTTCGAAGTCGGTATCGCCTTCGTCGTCGTCTTCGATCTGATACTTGGTGAACTTGCGCTTACGCTTTTGTTCGGGAAGAGGAGAGAGACTCATTGAAATGTTTCGTCCTGCCTGACGTGGCGGGAAGTCGACGTTTGCCATGGTTTCCAAGTCTTTGATGACGCGGTGCATCAACTGCATGCCAAGCTGGGGGTGAGCCATCTCACGCCCACGGAACTGAAGTTGAACGCGGAGCTTGTGGCCGCCGTCGAGAAAGCTCTCGGCGCGGGTGAGCTTCATCTCGTAGTCGTGCTCTTCGATGCGCGGGCGGAATTTCACCTCCTTGGTGCGTTGCTGTTTGGACTTGCTCTTGTCCTTCTTCAGCTTCGATTGCTCGTATTTCCATTTGCCGACGTCGCAGATTCGGCAAACCGGTGGATCGGCATTGGACGCAACCTCCACGAGATCGAGTCCCATGCTTTTGGCTTTGCTGATTGCGTCCCGGGTATGCATGACGCCGAGTTGTTCGTTTGTCGTCCCATCGACGACTCGAACACGGCTAATCCGAATACGCTCATTGACCCGCGTTTCTTCGCGGCGTCCCCTTCTTTTGAATTGTGGTTTGCTTATGGCTTTTCCTTTGTTTGTTCAGAGAGCCGGACTTGTGATTTTTAGCGTCCGGCGATTGGATCCGTTACTGTTGACTTGCCTGCATTGCTGTCGGCTTATCTGGGTGACGGGTGAGAATTTCTTCTCAGAGTGCTCGTTGGTTTATCTCATCTACGATCGCTGTGACGAAGTCATCTAACGATTGTGTGCCAAGATCTCCTTTGCGTGCGTGTCGAACTGAGACTTGGTTGGCTTCCGCCTCCCGCTCACCGACAACCAACATGTAAGGAACTTTGTCCAATTGAGCAAGACGAATTTTGGCTCCGACCTTGTCAGCGGTGCGATCGAGCACGACGCGGATGCCGTTTTCACGCAATGCGGCTTCCGCTTTCTCTGCGAATTCGATGACTTTGTCGGAGATGGGGAGGATACGAACCTGCTCTGGAGCAAGCCAGGTTGGGAAGTGTCCAGCGAAATGCTCGATCAATAATCCGGTGAAACGTTCCAATGATCCGAAAGGTGCGCGGTGAATCATGACTGGGCGATGCGACTTGTTATCCGCGCCGTTGTAGCTGAGGTCGAAACGCTCGGGGAGGTTGTAGTCCACCTGCACGGTGCCTAGTTGCCATTCGCGTCCGATCACGTCGCTGACGACGAAGTCGATCTTTGGTCCGTAGAATGCGGCCTCTCCGAGTTCTTCGGTGTAGTCGACACCGAGTGTGGTGACAGCATCGCGAAGTGCTTGTTCGGCTTTGTCCCAGTTTGCGGGGTCGCCAACATACTTGTCGCTGTCGGGGTCGCGGAGGGAGAGGCGCACGCGGTAGTCGTTCATGCCGAGTGTGCCGAGAACGGATTTCACGAGGCCGAGGCATCCTTGGATTTCTTCGGCGACTTGTTCCGGTAGGCAGAAAAGGTGGGCGTCGTCCTGGGTGAACCCACGCACACGAGTCATGCCGCCGAGCTCGCCGGACTGCTCCCAGCGGTAGACGGTGCCGAATTCTGCGAGGCGCACGGGAAGATCGCGATACGAGCGTGGCTCACTATCGTAGATTTTAATGTGGTGCGGGCAGTTCATCGGCTTCAGTAGGAAGCCTTCGATTTCACCCTTTTCGAGTATGTTGTGAAGGTCGGCGCATGAGCATCCTTCATCGGCGAGCTTGGTGATGACGTCGCGCTCGATGACTGGCGGGTATTGACTATCCTGGTAGTAGGGGAAGTGTCCACTGGTGCGGTAGAGGTCGAGCTTGCCGATGTGCGGGGTGAAGACTTCCGAGTAGCCTTGAGCGTCGAGTTGCTTTGAGATGAAGTTCTGTAACTCGCGGCGAATCACGGAGCCTTTCGGTTTCCACAGGATGAGTCCTTGCCCGACAGCTTCGTCGATGGCGAATAATCCCATCTCGCGGCCGAGTTTACGGTGATCGCGTTTTTTGGCCTCTTCGAGTTTTTCGAGATGTTCGTCGAGTTCTGTACGGTTCTTAAAACATGTTCCGTAAATGCGTTGCACAGACTCGTTATCGGAGTCGCCTTTATAGTAGGCGGCTGCGACGGACATGACTTTGAAGGCTTTGCAGTTGCCGGTGCGGCCGACGTGAGGTCCCGCGCAAAGGTCTTGAAAATCGCCGTTTTTAAAGATGGAGATTTCTTCGCCCTCGGGGATATCGTTCAGCATATCGAGCTTGAACTTCGATGGGATAGAGCGGTCGGAGAGTGCTCCGAGACGGCCAGCTTTCGCCAGTTCTGCGGCCTCTTCACGAGAGACGGTCAGGCGTTCGAAAGTCTCGTTCGCTTTGACGACTTTTTTCATCTCCGCTTCGATTTGTTCGAAATCGGCGGGAGTGATGGCGTGGTCGAGGCTGATGTCGTAATAGAATCCATTATCGACTGGAGGCCCACCAGCGAGTTGGGCGTCTGGCCAAATCCGCATCACAGCCGTGGCGAGGACGTGCGCACAGGAGTGGCGCAGGCGCTCAATATCGGACATTTCGTGGCGTTGTTCGAGTGTCTTGCGGGACATTTCTATAGTAGTGAAGTTGGAATGAAAATACGAGGGTGGTGGGCCCTAGGGCAGCCAAGGTAGATCGCCGTCGAGCGGATGCAAGCGATCAGGACGTCGGTTTGTCGTCATCCTTTTCGTCGGTGTCGTCGTCGGTGTCGTCGTCGGTGTCGTCGTCGGCTTTAGAATCCTCGTCGGTGTCAGTGTCGTCGTCGGATTGGGGATTTTTGTCGTCGTCTTCATCGACTTCTCGATCAGTGAGGTCGTCGTTTGGCGTCAGGTCATCGTCAGCATCGTCAGCATCGTCAGCATCGTCATGCGTATCGTTAGGCTCGTCGAGGGTTGGTGGCTCCTCATCGAACGGAACGGTGCCTTCGGCTTGCCATGGATAGTCGGATTCGCGTGAGCTTTCTTCCTCTTCTATTGGAGGATCGGGGAATGCATCATCGCCCTGGTAATCGTTGTATGGATCGTGCTCGTAATCGTCGTTATATGGGTCGTAGTCGTCAACGACACCACCGTCGTCGTCGGGGTTTCCAAGCAGGCGATCACCGCGGCTGCCGAGGATTCCATTTTCCATCAAGCGTGCGCTTGCCGTGGTCGCGTCTTCGTCCGGGTTTTTGCGTTCGAGCCAAACGGCGAGCCAGATACAAATCTCATAGAGCAGCGTCATCGGGCCGGCAAGAAGCAGGAGGGTGAGTGCATCCGTGGTCGGTGTGATCACAGCCGCCAACACAAAGATGATCAGGATCGCGTAGCTTCGGGTATCGCGCATGGTGCGGGATTGGAGCAGTCCGATTTTCACCAGAGTGATCACCACCACAGGGAGTTCGAAACATGCACCGAAGATGAGTGTGAACTGAGTGACGAAAGAGACGTAATAGCCGATTCGCCAATCCGAGATAACGCCTAAGCGGTCGCTGTAATCGGTAAAGAAGCTGAGTGCTCTTGGTAGCACAATGAAGTAGGCGAAGCATACGCCGATGATGAACAGGCCGAATCCTAGGGCGCACGCGGGCCAGACCATACGGCGTTCTTCTGGAGTGAGTCCTGGCATCACGAATTCAGCGATGAAGAAGAACAGGAAGGGGAAGGCGATGATGATGCCGGCGAAGAACGAGAGCTTGATCGATAGGTTAAAGGTCTCTGCAGGGCCGAGCGCGGTCATCCTTAGCAGGTCGCCGCCTTCGTTGAATTTGGCGTCCTTGTTTCGTTCGAGAAGCGCCAGCGCGACAGTTCTCGCCAAGGAGTCCTCTGGGAAAACTTCAGTGACATAGCCGACGCGCGATTCCTGGCCGTCGAGAATCAATGAGTTGCGGTAGGAGATGGCTCCTTCGATGGCGGCGCGTGTGGTCGGATCGTCAATAGCGGACCACTTGACCATGGCGGCGCGTTCCGCACCTGCGAGAGTTCCGGCTTTATCGGCGATCTTTTTCACGTAGACCCAATCGACATCGCGGATTTCGTCCGGGAGGTTTTCGCCGTCGTTGTGATCGATGCCGGCGAGTTCGACCGGGTAGCGGATGATGGAGAGTAGTTCTTTGTCGAAAACGAACGCACCAACCATCGCGATCAGCAAGGTGATGAGTACCTTGAAGAGCATCTTCCGCAAGTCCTCGAGGTGGTCGAGGAAGGGTTTCTCGTGATCAGCCATTACTCCGCCACTACCGTCACGACGACGGTCGTAGGCTTTTTCCCTGATTCGGAAGATGTTTTTAAGAAACCACATGGATGGCTGACAAGAGCAGGGCACAACTTGGCGCATGTCGTTGCGCCTGCAAGTGCTGGAAGCGAGGAATCATGAGGAAATGTCGCTGTATTAGAATCAGAGTAAATCCATCGCCGTCATCCGGGCAAAAAGCGCCAGTGTGTTGGCGTCCATGATGATGTTTTCGGCGATCATTTGGCGGATCTCGTCGATGTGAAACGCCTTCGCTTCGTGGATGCACTCAGACCCCTCACCGAGCGGGCCGCCGTCGTCTGCAGCGGGCACTACCTTGGTTGCGAGAAAGAGGTAGGCGTGCTCGTCAGTGAATCCTTGCGACGAGAAGAAATACCCACACGGGATGAGTTCGCCATCGCCTTTCGGGACCATGTGTTGGGTTTCCTCCAAAAGCTCTCGATGGACGGTTTCAATGATTGTCACCGGTGAGCCGTTGTTGTTGATGTCATCGATTTGACCGGCCGGGAATTCCCAAAGCGTGCGTTGGATGGGTAAACGCTCCTGGCGGACCATAAGGAATTCACCGGATTCCAAGCGAGGCGCGACGATCACTGCGTTTTTGCGACGGGCGACGGTCCATTGGGTGTCCTTGTCGGGTCGTCCAGGAGTGCGGTAGGTGACATCCTCTAATTGGATGTGCGGCCCTTTGTAGAGGGACTTGACCTTGGTTCGCTGCCAGCCGGGGGCGCAGTCGTCGACGTTGAAGATGGAAAATGGTCGCATGAGGAGTTTTGAGAATACTCCGTGACTACGTAGCCAACGCGGCAATCCTTCCAAGTGATCTCAAACGATTGCTTCCGTTGAGAGCGACTAAGTGCTTTTCTCGACAGTGTTGGCATTGCGAATAGGATCGAAATCGCCTTCTTCGCAGCAGGTCACAAAGCCTTCGGTATAAGACTTGAGTTGGTTCCAAATTTGGCGAATTCCGTCGGCTTCTTCGGTGCTGATGCTGCGGTCTTCGGCGGCTTGCGAAATGGTGGTCAAGAGATCCGCGAACCGTCCGATCATCGAGTTGGTCGCGGGCATGACGTCGAACTCGGTGTTGGCGTCTGGTGGTGGGTTCTTGACGAAGTAGCCGCCGGCCTCATGACAAATCCACTGGACCAAGGTGTCATCACCGGTGGTTTTATGCAGGCAGTTGATGCGGTCTAATGGGTTGCGACTGCCGCTTCCCAGCTCTTCCTGTGGCTGTGCCCATTTGTAGATAAGCGAGAGCGAAACTCCGAGGTCGGATGCGACTTGTTTCGGGCTGGTTTTCTTCAGCGCGTGTTGGATGGCTTCGTGGGATTTCATGGCGATGCTGTATTTGGAATTTTCGTCACTTCACCACTTGGGTAGCGACGAGGTAAGTCGTGTAGCCGATGTAGCAGGTAACAAGAATGGCGCCCTTGAAGCGGTTGATGCGGCCCTGTTTTTTGAATCCATAGCCGAATACGAAAAGCGACAGGGTGAGGGCGGACATCACGATCATATCGCGTTGCAAGATATTGGGGGAGATCTCCAGCGGGTGGATCGCACCGGCAATGCCGACTACTGCCAAGGTGTTGAACAGATTGGACCCAATAACATTGCCCAAGGCGAGGTCGTGCTCGTTCTTTTTAACTGCGGCGAACGAGGCGGCAAGCTCTGGGAGCGATGTGCCGAAGGCGATGATGGTCAAGCCAATGAGGTGATCACTCAACCCGAAGGTGCGCGCAATTTCCACGGCTCCCCAAACCATGCGGTCGGAGCTGATGACAAGCAGGACGAGCCCGGTGACAAGCCAGAAAAGCGATTTGCCGACGGGTTGCTTTTTGATTTCTTCGCTATCGTCGATCTCAATGGCGAGGTTATCCGTCTTGCCGCGCATGCCTTGGAAAATACTCCAACCAACGAGCACCGAGAAAACTCCAAGCAGCACGAAGGCATCGTTTCGTGAGAGCTCACCGTCCCAAAGTTGCCATGCGGCGAGTGCTGTGATCAATGCCAGCACCGGGAGCTCGGTGCGGAGGATTTTCGATTTCACTGCGATCGGACTGAGCATTGCGGTGAGTCCGAGAATGAGCGCGATGTTGGCGATGTTCGACCCATAGGCGTTACCGAGGGCGATGCCTGGGTTGCCCTTGGACGCGGCTATGGCAGAAACGACCATCTCTGGTGCCGAGGTGCCGAACCCCATGATCACCATGCCAATCAGCAGGGTGGGGACGCCGAGTGTGGCGGCTAGCGAGGCCGCTCCTTCAACAAATTTGTCTGCGCTCCAAACGAGCACGATCAGGCCGATGACTACGGCGAGGATAGGATAAAGCATAGTGGTTTAGGAGTGCGAACTACTCCGGCTTGGAGAGTTCTTCCATCACGATTGCTTGGATCTTTGCTTGAAGCCCGACGGTAGCCTCCGCTCCTATTGCAGAGGTTTCAGGGATAAGCTGGATCTGCTTTGTGAGGAAGGTCTGCATCTCCGGCTTGGAGAGCAAGGGGATGATTGCGTCGATTTCTTCTTGTGAGAATTTTTTGGAGTAGATGTCGACGAGTTTTGGTTCGAGAACCTCCCAAGACAGTGCCTCAGCCATCAAGGCTCTGATGCGGGTGATGGCGCGCTGCATCTTGACTTTCTGTTCTTCGGTCATGGTCTTCAGCGCGGCCTTCATTTGTGTGTCAAAGGCGCTGTTCATGGCAGTGACCGACTGTTCCTTGACCTTGGAAACTTCGAGCATCTTGACTACCGATGCGCGATGTTCAGCGGTGATGTCTTGAGCTTGAGTGACCAAGCAGAGAATGACGGCGAGTAGTGTGGGGAGAATCGTTTTCATGGGGCGTTGACGAGGATTACTTGGTGTCGTCTTGACTGGGCCTGCCGGCGAGCCTCCAGCCGAAGAACTTGAGAGAAAGCTTTACGCATTGGAGGCCGTAGATCGCTGCCTTTTTGAAGGGGATTGAGCTGGCGTCTTCTTCGTAACTGGTCGGGCAGGTGACCTCGCAGGTTTGGCTGCCGTTCTTTAATGCGGCGATGAACATTTCGTTATCGAAGATGAAGTCATTGGCTAGAGAATGGAAGTCGACCTTTTCCAGCAAGCGCTTCGAGTATGCGCGGTAGCCAGTGTGGTATTCGGTGTGATAGGTGCCTAGGCAGAAGTCCATGAAGTTGGTGAGCCCCCAGTTGGCCAGGTAGCGCCAAACGGGCATGCCGCCGGAAAGCGCGCCTCTACCGGATGTGCGGGAGGCGAGCACGAGATCGTATTCCTCAGTCGCCAGCATCGCACTCATCGCAGGGATCAGCTTTGGTGTGTATTGATAATCAGGGTGGAGAAGGATGATGATGTCGGCGCCAGCGTCGAGGCCGTACTGAAGACAGCGCTTTACGTTGCCGCCGTAGTTCTGGTTGGTCTCGTTGACGTGGGTTTGGATACCCAGCGAGCGCGACTTCTCCGCCGTGTTGTCCTTCGAGCAGTCGTCGACCAGAATGATGTCGTCAACGATATCCTTGGGGATGTCGTTGAATGTCTTCTCGACGGTTTTCTCAGCCCAGTAGGCGGGCATGACGACGGCTATGCGTTTTCCTTGCAACATGTTGCCCTAAAGAAATCACAGGGTGGGAGAGTTTGCTAGCGAGGAGTTATGAGATTTTGGCACACTTATCGTGTATTTCGCTGTATGTGCGGGACGAAAATGAATACCGTAGCGAAATATGAAACGATGTGTTCTGTTTTTGATCGCTGGGATATCGACGGCGCTTGGCAATGGTGGCGGATATGTCCGTAATGGCGTGGAGAGCACCGGAGGCATTGTTGGGTTCGAGCCGGAGAATACGGAAAAGATCGCGATGGTGGATGAGAAGTTGACGGTCACTTTGGGAACCGAAGGCGCGGACGTGGAAATCGTCTATCTGATGAAGAACGTGACGGATGAAAAGGTGAAGGTAAGGTTTGGATTTCCGGTGGAGGAAACACGACGCGATGACGGCGGTGGGATCTACTTTCTCGGCGAGGCGGCAGAGAAGGAGCGAAGAGAAAAGGAAATGATTCGCCCGACCTACTGCACGGATTACTCATTAACCGACGGCGGCGAGATGGTTGAATCGAAGTGGCAAGATGAGCCAGCAAAAGAAGACGGTGGCTTCGTCGGCGTGTCGGGCTGGTTGGTTTCGGAAATGCGCTTTGCGGCGGGCGAGGAGAAGGTTGTGCGGATTTCCTTCGCCAGCGCCTACAGCCAGGCGTTCAGTTGGGTTAGTGACGACGGCAATGCTGATTCCGCGTCTTTCAAATATCGTCTCTCAACGGCTGCGTGTTGGAATGGTCCAATCAAGTCTGGGCGAATTGTGTTCAAGTCCAAGGGGATTCACCCCGACGAGGTGCGGGTGATCAAACCCGTAAACCGCTTCAAGAAGATGGGCGACGACTGGGTGTGGGATTTTGAGAATCTAGAACCGACGATGGATGATGATATCGAGGTGGAGGCCATCCCGGAAATATCTGATACTACTGGTTATATTGACGGATCGAAGCCTTTGAAAGGGGACGATGACCGTAAAATAAGCCATGTCTCGAAGCGCGGTGATAAATGGTTCGCCACCCATGCGAACTATATGGTGAAGGCAAGTTCGACTCTGGCTAGCGATGGGGAGTTAAAGTATGGCGTAGAGAATCTTAAAACATGGTGGGACGATGCGTGTTGGGCGGAGGGAATCAAAGGGAACGGCGTTGGCGAATGGTTGGAGTTTAGTGTCGAGGTTCCGAGGCCTTTGCACTCTATGATGATCTACTCAGGGTATTACAAACAGGACGATGATACGCGTTTGTTCAAGGCGAACGCTCGACCTAAGGCTATGACTGTGAGTCTTAACGGCGAGTATGAGTTCAAAGCCATGCTCGATGACAGAATGGAGGGTCAGATGATTCCTGTCACAGCTTACGCGAAACCGGTGAAGACGGTGCGGTTGACCTTTGACGAGATCTATCCTGGAAGCCAATACGAGGACATGTGCGTTTCAGCGGTATTGTTCAATGTGAAGTTGGAGAAGGAACCGGAGCTTCGAGGTTCGCGATAATGTGGCGCTTCGCTGTAGCGGTTCTGCTTTTGTGCCGGGTCTCCGCGCACGAGACCTTGCCGGTTTTCCTTGCGGATAATCATGCAGAGACGTTCGGCTGGGTGACGCGGACGTTTGATCTGGATCAGCCTCATTTGTTGGTGTTGGTGGATGCACACTCCGACGCCAGCGCGACGGAGCGCTCGGAAGAGGTCCGCGAACTCGTGAGGCGAGTGCCAAATGAGGCGGAGCGTGCGAAACGGGTGGAGAAGTGGCGGGCTGAAGGACGTTTGCAGGCGTTCAATTGGATCGAACCGTTAATGCCGCGACCGTTCTCTGGTGTCTTATGGATCAATGGGAAATCCGGTGATGAAATGGAACGGGCAGCGCTTGCTGGCAAACAGACCGATGGTCGTTTGGAGGTGGAACCGCGCGGTGCGGGTGAGATGAAATTGTTATGGCGGGCGGTTTCGATTGAGGGTTTCGAGGAAGTGAAACTTGGAGAGGGGCCGGTAATTCTGTCGGTGGATCTAGACACTTTCGCTGGAATGGAGAGAGCGATGCGTGAGGGCTTGTTTCGCAGGATTTGGACGAGGGCGATGGACTTACCGGGTTTGGTCGGGGTCTCGTTTTCTGTTTCGCGTCCATGGCTGACTAATAATGCGGAAGCTGATGAGTTGGTCGCTCTGGCGCTGCGTGCGGTGGCACATACCCGTGGGGCGATATTGGAGATTGATGGTGCGGTGGATGATAGGATCGACTTGTCGTTGAAAGCAGCGGAATTTGAGAACGGTGAGGTGCCGCGATGGGATTTGTCGAAGGCGAACGCGGTGGTGCATGCGTGGATGAAGATTCTCGGGGTTCGCTGCCGGATGGTTGATCATTTGGGAACTACGATGAAGATAGTAGATTTTGGCGATGTCGAGTTGCCGGCGGTTCGCCCTACTACTGGTGAGGTGTCAATCGACGGAGTGTGGAGGGCGCCAGTTGGTGATTCATTGGTTCTTCGCGCACATGCGGGAACTGGTGCGACGGGTAAGGTGCGGTGGCATCGGCTGGTTTCGGCAAGGGATTGCTACGACCTCTGGCCGGAGACAGGTCTTGGAAAGAGTTTCTCAAATAATCCGGGTAGATGGATTTATGAAAAAGCTGACGGCGATGCTGTGCTTACCGAAGATTTTCAATGGCCGCTAGCGAGTGAATCTGTGGGGTGTCAGCGTTGGTTCGCGGAGGTTGAAATGCCCGGGGGCTGGATCCCTACGGCTGTATGCGACGTGCGTTTTTCTACAGGCTCCGGGTTTCGTGCGGCCTTGTCGGAGTGTTTTGAGATGCCTTACGTTTTCGGGGTGTCGTATGTCAACGAGCCGCAGGGCAGCGGAGTGGTGTCTGGTTGGGGATCGGATTGTACGAATTTTCTGATCTATGCCTGGCGTCGTAATGGCGTGATGCTTCCGTGGGGTGACCCAGGGATGTTACGAAAATCTCTGCGAACGCTCGCCGAAGGGCAGACTTCAGATGACGGATTTGTGATTAGTGATGCGATGATCGCGGAGGGTTTGGTGGTGGATTTTGGTAAGCATGTGGCAGCAGTATGGGAAGACAAACCACCACTCGGTGTATTGGACGGTGGAGATTTGATCGCCCATCACCTCGGCGGTCGACCAGAGATTATTCCCTTGAATGAGTTGGCTAAAGGGCGACCAAAATTCGCGGTGCGTGTACTGCCGGATGATCTACCCTCGTGCCGGATTCGGATGGCGGGTGATGTGGTATTGGCGGGTCAGGGCTTAGTGGAAACGACAGGCTTTGAGAAGGGCGATGCGGATTTTTTTATGGGAAATCTGGAAGGTGTGGCGGCACAACAATCACCGGCGCAATCACCACGCTATGACTTCCGGTTTTCTCCGGATCGGCTGAAACTGCTAAAGACGGCAGGAGTTGATCTTGTCTCTGCCGCGAACAATCACGCCGGTGATGCTGGGATAGCAGGGCTTTTGCAAAGCATAGCGGCAATGCGGGCGACTGGCATTGCAGTGGTTGGAGCAGGAGCAGATTCCAACGAGGCCTGTGAGGGATTTAAAACAGAGATGAATGGTGTGAAGGTGGCCGTGTTCGGCGTGAGTTTGGTCAGTGGACCTGTTGCCACTGAGATGTCGCCGGGGATTGCGCATTTGCCAGAGCATGCGGTGATTCTTGAGCAGAAAATGAGGGAGGCCAGATCAAGAGGACACGTCATTTTTGTGATTACCCATTGGGGTGACGAATATCGACAGGCGGTCAATGATCAGCAGAGAGAGTGGTCGATATGGTTGATTGATCGGGGAGCCCGAGTGATCTTCGGAGCTGGCCCTCACGTCAATCAGTCGATCGAGTGCCACGATGGAGCGGCGGTCTTCTATTCGCTAGGCAACGCGGTCTATCCACGCGCTCTGAAAGGTGCGGATTCTGGATCGATCCGTGAGGTGCTTGTTGATGCGCTACGTGTGGTTGTGGAATGAAAAATAACGAATGGGGTTTTCCGATGCCATATGCCACCAAGTTCATAGAGGTTAAAATGTATTGATGCCTCCCTGGGGAATTTTTTTGTGAGCTTGCGGGGACGGACCCTAGGCCTTGGTCCCAGAGATTAAAAATAGCTTGATGAAGTATCACAATCTGATACTATTCCGTCGTGAATGGAAGACAGCGTAAGACATTGCAGGCTATCTTCCGTGATCCGGTATCAGCTTCGATTCGTTGGAGCGATATTGAATCTCTTCTTAATTCGGTCGGAGCCGAAATCACGGAGGGAAGCGGTTCACGGGTTCGGATTGCTCTCAATGGAGTCCGAGCTGTCTTTCACCGACCACATCCTGAGCCGACTACCGATAAAGGAGCCTTGAAATCGATGAAGCGGTTCCTAACTGAAGCGAAAGTAAAACCATGATGACATACAAGGGATATAACGGAATCGTGAGTTTTGATGACGAAGCTGGACTTTTCCATGGTGAGGTTTCCGACCTTCGAGACGTAATCACTTTTCAAGGACGGAGTGTTGATGAACTCAGGAACGCGTTTCAGGAATCGGTAGATGACTATCTCGCGTTCTGTGAAGAGCGTGGTGAGCAAGCAGACAAAGCGTTTTCTGGAAAATTTGTATTAAGAGTCGATCCGCAGCTTCATAGGCAGCTCGCTGCATTGAGTTTACAGGATGGAACCAGTCTCAATAGTTGGGTTTCATCACGACTTCATTCCGTTGTGGCTAGCGAAATTGAAACGTTACGACCTTAGCTGGCTGAGGTCTGGATGCCTAAAGTGAGAGAAGACTAAATTGGCTAGTAAGACAGTGCGCGCGTTGAGCGTTTATTACATATGATGCATCGAATGATCTATCCACTCATCGCGGTCTGTGCCGGGGTGCTACTGACTCCATGTGAGGGTGCCAATCCTGGCAAGGAACTACACAAGAATGGTGGGTGGTGTTGGTATCAGGGGCCACGCGCGATCGTTTTGAAGGGTGGTGAAATCGTGTTCACCACCATCTCCGGCGATACTTTCGGTGGAAACGATGCGGGTGATCTTTGGGTCACGTCCTACAATCCTCAGTCGGGTGAGATGAAGAAGTTCGAACTTCACGACAAGTTTCATCGCGATGATCACGATGTTGCCGGGTTGTTGGAGTTGCCGGACGGCCGGATTCTCGCAGTCTACGGAAAGCATAATAACGATAAGTTCCAGCGCTGGCGGACGACCGTGCGTCCAGGGGATATCACCGAGTGGACGGCTGAGCAGACGTTTAATGTCGGCGACCGATATACTTACTCCAATGTTTTTCGATTAGCCGATGAAGGCGGACGGATTTACAACTTTTCACGCAGTCGTGGATTCAATCCAAACTGCACGATTTCTGAGGACGATGGCAAGACGTGGAAATATGGATGGCGCTTGTTCGGTTGGAATAAAACCAGCCTGAAAGACGATCCGAAATACACGGGGATTGATGGCGGACGTCCTTATTTGCGCTATACATCCAACAACAAGGATACCATCCACTTCATCACCACCGAGGATCATCCGCGCGCTTACGACAATTCGATCTATCACGGATATTACAAAGCGGGTAAGCTCCACGGCTCTGACGGCGAGGTCATTTGCGACCCTGGTTTCAGCGGTAGTAGCGAGTTGAAACCCACATCGTTCACCCAGGTTTTCGAAGGCGGACAAGACAAGGTGGCGTGGACGACTGACCTCGAAGTTGGTAAAAATGGAAATCTTTACGCGGCGTTTTCGGTACAAATGGATGGCGCACCGACACGTGGAAAGCGTATTACTGCAACGGGGCTCGACCATCGTTACTGGTATGCGCTTTTCGACGAAGAGAAGTGGCACACCCACGAGATCGCTTACGCAGGAACCAAACTCTACGATAACGAGAGCGACTACACGGGTCTCATCGCGATCGATCCTGATGAGCCCAATGTGGTAGTGATCTCGACCAATGCGGATCCTGTCAGTGGTGAGCCATTGATCTCGAAAGCCGATGGAAAACGTCACTGGGAAATCTTCCGTGGTAGAACAAAAAATCTTGGCGAGACCTGGAAGTGGACGGCTCTCACCAAGGATTCAACGGTGGACAACTTACGTCCACTCATCCCCTCAAACCCAGACGGTCAGCGCCACATTTTATGGTGTCGCGGGGATCTGAAAACTTTCACTGACTACCGACTGGATGTGTGGATTGTCAGTGAAGATCGGTGAGCATTTCTTTAGTGGCTAAGGCGATCGTCGGGAACGACGGTTGCCTTTGTTGCTTCTGGAAGTGTCCAGTGGAGCAGCGATTCAGCGATAGGTTTTCCCGTGTGGCGAACCGTCAGCGAGATCGGATGAAGACCTTTCTTGAGATGAATCACGCCGAGTGTGTTGCTCGATCCTGTTGAGTCGGTATCGAGCACGACGATGTCGTGGATGCGAAGGATTGAGCCGTTGGACTTGAGGTTGAATGTGTATTTGCCGTCGGCTGGCGCATCAATGAAACCCGTGAACTGCGTGTTGCCGGTGCTGGCGTCTGAATAGAATCCCTTGGCGATGATGATATCGTCTGTGTTGGGGAGGAGAACGGCGTAGGGTACCTTGGCTGACGAATGTGCCACGTTTAGTCCTGCGGTGGTAATGATTCCTGATAGAGCGGGGATTTGAATGTTATCGTAGGGGCGTTCAGCGCTTGATTCCGTGCCGTGCATTCGCGCTGCCGCAGCATACCAATCTTGTTGGGGCGGCACGCCGTCCTGGCCAGCGATGTCTTTCGACTCACTTGGGTCTTTGACGACGTTGTAGACTTCAAACGCTTGGTCAGCCGAGGTGATGTTGTATCGAATTCCTTTGAAATCTCCGATGCGGATGGACTGCATTTCTCTGCGCTTTCTATCACGTTTTGAGGGCGGGTATTCTTGGTAGTTTGGAGTTTTTCCTCCCACGCTGTATTCGACATAGACAGTGGTCGGTACTTGCTCGCCTTTGCCAGTCAATGTTGGCACGAGTGACGTTCCGTCCGCCAATGCCGGCGTGGGAGTGGATGAGATTTCGCAGAAGGTTGGTAGCCAGTCGTGCATTTGAGATGGGCTCTCGCTGACGACTCCTGCGGGAATTGTTCCCGGCCAGCTGGCGATGGCTCCCGGGCGGATACCGCCTTCCCACACGTCGCGTTTTGTGCCAGTGAATGGTCCGGACGACGCGAAGAAGTTCGCACGGAAAGGTTCGCTAAGATAGGACTCGATGGATGGCCCGTGGTCGCTGGAAAACACGACGAGTGTGTTGTGATCGATTTTCAAGTCTCGCAGTGTTTGGACGAGATCGCCGACACAGTTGTCTATGCGGCGGACCGAGGAGGCGTAGCGTTTGTAGACGTTTGGCCAGTCTTTGTCTGCGTAGTCGGGATGGATGTAGCTGTCGGGTTTACCATTGGCGGTATTGATCATCTGACCGGGCTTGCCGAGCCACTGAAGGCCCCCATTGACGCCGTAGCCCTCTGGGAAAGCACAGGGGGGGAGTTGTGTGGCGGCGTGTGGGGTGTCGAAGGAAAGGAACAGGAAAAACGGTTTGTCCGAATGTTCTTTACGTTGCTTGATGATCCAGCGTTTCGCACCGGCCGTCCACAGGTCGGTAGTGTAGCAGTTATGCAGATCGGCGCCGATTTCTGTATTTTGCTCCCAGACTTCGATACGCTTTTTCTTCGAGTGAATTTTATCGGCTGGATAATGTTCGTGCCCATCGCGATGACGGACACCGCCGAGGAAATAGTCGAACCCTCGCTTGGTTGGGTAGGCAGGCCATGTTTTTGAGCTGTCCCCTTCTCCTTGCAGTCCCCATTTTCCGATCAGTGCCGTGGCGTAGCCATTACCCTGCAGGACGGAAGCCATAGAGGGTTGGTCGGGAAATTCTTTATCGAACTGATTGTTTCGGATGGCTGCGTTTCCTTGGTGACGTCCCGAGAAAAGCGAGGCTCGTGACGGTGCGCAAACTGGTGCTGCGCAGTAGTGAGCGCGGAGTTGTATACCGCCCTTCGCCAATGCGTCAATTTGCGGAGTTTGATGGGATGGCTCACCGGCCTTGCGTTCGTTTTGATAAAATACCCCAACATCGCCGTATCCGAGGTCATCGCAGAAGATGAAAAGAATGTTGGGACGTGGACCTGCTATGGCAGAGGCTGCGAGCATGGGGATGAGCAAAAACAGAAAGCGCATGTTCATACATACGAGAGAATGGCTGGGTCTTTTCGAGTAATTTGTGCGCTATGTGGTGGTGTCGAAGCGGCTGAATTTTATCATAAAGGGCATGAAGCATGGCTTGTGCTGTTTTTTTTGGCCGCAAAGAGGAACAAAAATTCGAAAAGATGGGAGGCAGGGAAATAATTTTGGATTTTGAATGAGAGCCAGGGATTCGATTAATTTGATCAATTAGCGGTAAAGTGGGCTTTCTCTCTGCGCGTGTTTGTTTTGATTTTTTTGAAACGCGAATGATTCGAATTAAGCGAATATGGATCAGGAAGCCTAAGGAGTTAAGGCACAGAGACACGGAGGCTGAAGCTAATTTACCAGAAGAACGGGAATGACAAGAGGAGAATGGAAGTGCGGCTGTGCCGAGGTTGTGGTGGGAACCGACACGTTTCCCCTACAGAATATGCGGCTGCGCCGAGGTGCGGTCTCGTTTGTAGGCCGATCGTGTCGGGCGGCATCTCATTCCATGCGAGTGCTTACTGGATATTTCGCGTCCCTAATACCTGCCAATGCCAAGGTTTTGGAAGTCGCTTGGGTGATGTTTAAATTTCGCAAGACGCTGGGTCTGTTCGAGGAGAATGAACGAAAAAAAAACGGCTCCACTTTTTCAAGCGGAGCCGTCTGCTAAATTCGAAGTCGGTGAATGATTACTCGGGAATGATCACCGAATCGACTACGTGAATTACACCGTTGGTGGCAACGATGTCGGTTTTCACGACGGTTGCTTTGTTCACCATCACAGTGCCGTCAGTGACAGTGATCGTCAGCTTTTTGCCATTGAGTGTGGCGACATCGCCAGGCTTCACGTCTACTGCCATGACTTCCGCTGGGACTACATGGTAGGTGAGAATCGCCGCGAGCTTCTCTTTGTTCTCTGGCTTGAGCAGTGATGCGACGGTACCTTCTGGAAGCTTGGCAAACGCTTCATCCGTTGGGGCGAAAACGGTGAGTGTAGCGTCTTTGTCCGAAAGGGCATCGACAAGGCCTGCTGCTTCAGCTGCGGCGAGGAGGGTATTGAATGATCCCGCAGCTTTGGCGGTTTCGACGATGTTTTTCTCAGCAGCCGTTGCGCTCAGGGCGAGGCCGAAGGTGGCGAGAATGGCGAAGGATTTTGTCAGTAGTTTCATATTTTGGTGGGTATCTTTGTTTAGTTCCGGTGGGCCGATTGCCCTCCACTACACACAACGTCCGCCTAAACAGTTTGGATGATAATTCCGGAAGTTTCTGAAACTTTAAAACAAACGTTCTATGAATTATTGGTAGGAAGTCCAATCCAGATGGAGCGTTTAGGCCTTCAGGCAGGGACGCTTTTCAAGCGTACTGGACTGTGTGTTGCTCTCGGGGTGGCTTCGGGTGGTGAATGGCGCGCGGCGGTAAAGGAAAGTCACGGACGACGTGGAAGTAATCCCTCCCGGAGGAGATGGCTATGCAGGGCTTCGCGGATCGTTGATGGGAGGGATGCTTTTCAAGCGTCCGTGACATTGGGTGATGTGGATGAGCGCATCGTTATCGAAACGGCGTGCGGCGGTGAAGGAAAGTTACGGACGACGTGGAAGTTATCCCTCCCAGCTAGCTTTGATTTTGGATCACGCGCTTTGAACTAGTCGGTGACGTAATCCCAGAGAATTGCGGTTTTTCCATTACTGAAACGCACGCCGTCGGGAAGTTCATAGCCGCCGGAGCATGGGCGGTGTTTGCGATGGGCGAGTGCTTCTATACCCAAGTCGTTGAAATCTTTTATCTCTCCCAGGTCAGAAATGCCGTTGCGATTGGCATCGTTCCAGAATCGAATACCCGGGGCTTCATTCGCAGTCACCCATCCGTCGTGATCGGTGTCCAGGATGGAGAGTGGTTCGTATCCATTAGGCCAGAATAGATCGAAGGTTCGCGAACCGAAGAGCTGTTTTCCGCTGGTGATCTTTCCGCTACTATGTGGGTCGTAGACGACGAACCAGACGGTTTCTTTCGGCCATGCTCGCGGCTCGGGTGTGGAGAAGCCATCGAGGTCGAACGTGACTTTCGAACCGAGTAGGTCGGAAATCGAGTCGGCGGGAGCTAGAGAGAAAATGAGCGGAGTGATTATCTGGTGCTTGTTCTTCTTCACAACTTCGATTTGGCGAAGCATCTGTTTGGCTATCTCTTCATCTTCAACTGTGCGGTCCGGTGTCAGCAGCAGCCACTGTGTAGCCGCTTCGTGGCTAATGGAGTGGCTGAGGTCGCGAAATTTTATGTTTTCTTCGCTGTCTTTGCTCAGCTCAAAGGCTTTGAGATAGTCGGTGCGTATGCGTGAAATAGATATTTTCTCGAGGTATGCCGATTCGAGGTTTTTGTTAGGCTTCTGATTGTGCTCTAGGATCTGCTGCATCAAGCTTGCACGACCCAATCGATAGAGCGCTGATTTTGGGTCGAGTTTGATTGCTGTATCGAAGTGTTTGAGGGCTCCTGCTGCAAAATCTACCAGGCGACTGTCTGGCAGACCAAATATGCGACTACGGTCTTTTTTGAGACGGGCGATTTCATTCTCGATGAGTGTGTTTTGATCTTGTCGCGAACTGAGATTGGAAAGCTTCGATTTGACGTTTCGCTTCGCGACCGGGTAGAAGCTATCTTCGACCGGATCCAATCCTAAAGGTGTGTCGATGGGAGCAGGGATCTTGGCACCGTAAGTAGCTACGCTTTCGCTTTGATAGATGAATGCAAGGTAGTAAGCGCGAGCCAAGAGGTAGTGAACCTCAGGATTATTTGGGGTTTTCTCTAACTCGGCCTGTAGGTGAGTCTCGATTTCTTTGATGGGAATGAAGGACGGCGCTGCGAACATTCCGTATGAGGTAGATAGCAAGAAGAGAAAGGTGATGATGGAGCGCATGACCGTATAATAGTGATACGAGAGGCTGATAGCAATCGCCCCTGACTTGGATGAAAGCGCAGTGGCTTCAAAACTACTTTTGCCCTCTTTCGAGTATCGTTGCTTTTAGTTCTTCGTAAGAGATGTCTTGCACTTCACCAGACTCGGTTTCGGCGATTCGAAGAGCGACTTCGGCGTCCGATACGTCGTATTCCGCTGATGGAAATGTGGAGAGAAGACCCGAAATGATATCAGCCTTCTCTCCCTCTGGAAGTTGCCGTGCTTCTCGTTTTAGCTCTTCTACCCCCATAAGTTACTTTCCGCTATTTGCGTCCTAGGCTCAAGGTTAATTGTGAGGGTGGGAGGGGCTAGGCAATAGGATACGAAGTATATTCGCGGCATGGCTGAAGGGTGAAGAACATGACCGAGACGGATCATGCCACTGTCGGGGAGTCATTCCAGCGAGAGCGTGACAATAAATTTACTCGAAGCAACTTGTGAGTGTTGCTTTTAGCATGAGAGTTTGTCGCTACAGGTCTGCTAGCATGTGGAAGTTTTTTACAACTACTTCCGCTCTGCGGCGAGTTGTCGTCCAAGAATTCGGCCGAGTTCACGATAGGCGTTGAAGTCACGTTTGTTAAAGGAAACGTTCGCGGTGCTCGTGTGGGGGAATTTCAGTCCGGTTCTTCCGCTGTGGCGGTAGTGTTTGAATTTATCAAAATCGGATTCCCTGAGACTGCTTTTAACAAGGTAGAGCTTCACTTGGCGTCCGGTTTTGCGATGCCGAAGAATAAATTGAAAAACTGGAGAGTCTTTCCAAAGGAGTGGTCCCCATAACCATCGGGTGAAGCGATTTGGATCGGGGTGGAACTTATTCCGGTATTCTGGAAGCCATTGGCCTTCTTTTGGAGTGATGACCCAACCTTTCATTTGTAGTAGCTCGGCGACTTGGAACCAGGAATCGAAGCCATAGCTTTTGTCTTGGTAGGCAGCAAATGACCAGATTTCCTCAACATTTGGTCGCATGACCATGCTATAGATGCCCAGATTGTCATAATGCCCCCCATCGGTAAGAGTCAGTGTGTTAGAATTCGCACTTGGCATAAACCTGTCATAAACAACTTCACGGCTTCGATCCAATGCGCGGTCTTTTAGATTCCATGGAGCGTCTTGTTTGAAGGGAGGTGCCATTGAAAAATTGCGGTTTTGTTGGCGTAGGTGGAGATTGGCTACTTGAGCGGAAAATTTATAAAAATAGTGCCATCGACTATGATTCACCGGTTGTTGTTCGTCGGTGTCTGGAGGCCATACGGCGCTTGTCATCTTAGGCTTGCCCAAGAAATTAGGGTCGAAGGCCGCGCCCGAGGCAGCGACCGCTGATGCCAGTCTGTATGGCTTGGTAGTAAAGGGTAGGTGTGCGATGGAGTTGGCACGAAGAACGGCCTCGCCGGTTCCGTCTGGATTGTTCTGGACTGCGACTACGGGGTAGCCGAAACTTTCCGAATGGATGTAGCCTATAAAAGGGCCGCCGACGGAATTACGGGTAAATTCGAAGGGCATGGCCTGGTGTTGGAATTGTCCGTCACCTGGAGCGGCATTAGCCTGCGTGGCGTTGATGACGAGGTAGGGTGCCTGATGGCCATCTGGGTTGATTTCGTCGATGCGAACTTCATGAGGAAGCCCCTTGAAAGGCCCGTCGATGGAGTCTTTTTGTCCGGCTATCAATTCATTTGGTTGGATAAGATAGGTCCGTCGGATAGCTCGATCATAAAGATAAGCGGGGTGGTAAAGATTGAATTTGCCTCTTACCGGTTTCCAATGAAGGAGCAGGTCAAAGGTGTAGTTGAAAGGTAGGGTTCCTACATAGGCTGGAATGATCCAGCTTAAGTGCATGTTACCTTTGCCGAGAACGAACCCTCGTCGCTCCATCAGCTCATCGACTGCGCCGTCGCAGGACGGTGACAATTGGAGTAATGTTGCAGGATCGGATGAGTAGGCAATATTTCCGCCACGGAACAAGGTTTTCTTGGAGCGGACGGGAGTGTGTCCCTTTGGAAGCAAGTGGGAGACATACCATGCGGCGATATATGAGCCACCGGAAACCGAGCTGAGGTAGTCAGCACTTTTCAACATGTTGGATTCTTCCAAGCCCTGAAGCACGCCGAGTTGGATGGTGGCGGCGCGGAGCCCACCGCCCGAAAAACATAGTGCGACGACGGGTTCGTTGGGGGATAGGCCGACGGCTTTTCTACGTTGAACGATGTATTTCCGTTCGCACTCGTAAGCAGGGAGTGGGCTGATTTTCGCTTTCCAGTATTCGTCTGGAATCGTGGATGGTTCGAGTCGTTCGATGTCACTGAGAACGACGGTGCTGCAAGCGCATAACGAAGCTCCGAATAAGGCGATAACAAGAATTTGGAGGATAGATGTTCGCTGTCTTTTTTTCACGGTGTTTCCTTTTCGCTAATTGTTCGTTTGCCATTTGGCGATGCCGTTTCTGTAAACACGACTTGTGTAGTAATTCTCTTGAAACAGCAGGGTCGTGGACGGCTGGGTTAGTAATCTTGGTATCGGGGTGGATTTCACTTTTCTCAAGGGACTGATTGAGAACTCGACGGCCTTACAGGGGCGCATCAGGTACGGGATTGGAGGGACTCCAAGTGGTTCTAGAAAAAGTCTGATACCCGCTCCTAATTCGTTTGGGACTGTGTTTGCGATCCAGTGCCCGTTGGAGAGTTCGGCAATATTGTCAGGGTGCTCACAGAGATCGATTGTTTGACGTTTGTCGAAATTTAGAGCTCCTGATTGTGGGTCGCCGGGAATGATATGGATTACTTTCTTGTGGAACCCGGCGATGAGGAGCGCTTGATGGGTGTTGGACCAGCCGATGCCGTTGGCGCCGCCCCAACCTGATTTGATCATTGCCCAGTGGCCATGGATTGGGTTTTTGGCGGAATCGGGAGTAAATATGATCACCGAATCTTTGGGAGGTGTCTTTCCATTTCGAAGAGCGATTATTTCAGGGTGAGTAATGACTTTTCGTCCTCTTAGGCCGAAATTTGTAAGATAGATTACCCCATTAGGCAGAGCGGCAATTCCGTTTATATCAGTGAGTTTCGGGCTCGCTGTTTGACCGATGGTTCCCAAGTGGATCAAGTGGTTCTCCAGTAGCTCGAAGACTTCCACAGAACGGTAATCTCCGTTGGCATCCCCGTGAATAGCGTAAACAAGGGATTTGTCTTTCCATGCGGGGACCTGTGAGCGCTGAACGAAGCACAATCCAAACGGAGTAAAGCCATGAGCACTTCCCCATTTCTTGCCGACCCAAGAACGGAAACTCGTGTCTTTATCAGGACGGAAAACTTCAAGTGTGCCGTGATGGTCTTTACAGTTCCAAGTGCCAGTTATTAGAGCGTGGTCACCGGTTGGTGTGATTGCTGTAATTAGTGATTCTGGGTGATAGCCGGATTCGATGAGGTCAACGGCAGAGTGTCTGCAACTGGAGCACATAATAAGGCATAAAATCCAAGCTAAGTAGCTCTTAAACTTTACTGATCGTTGACGCCGTCGGCATTGTTGAAAAGCTTCACGAAATGAGTGAGGAGAATCTAAATACAATGAACGATTGGTTGATTTTCAGAGTGGGATAATTTGAAAATGACAAACAGTGTTAGATTTGTCAATTGTTCAGGCTAGATTCCCGACATCTCATCCAAGAATGTGAAGCTTCGCGATGAATTTTCGAACCCAGTAAGTTCCAGGGATTGAGTGTGATCTTCGGCGTGTGAATCTGAGATGACACGAAAGCTCAGAGTGAGAATGGCGTCGCTGTTAGAGTCAAAGGCAGTCTCGAAAGTGAACGCAGCATAGGGCGACGTGATCGATGAATGATTCATCATTTCAACCCGATCAAATCGATGATTCAGAATATCCAAAATTGAACGAGTTTTTCCATCGCGATCAGTGACTGTCGCAGAGAGAATCTCGATCCGTTGCGCCTTATCCTGTTCCGGTGAGATCGCGACGATTACGGTATAGGGTGGCTCGTATGTGGAGACGTGAACGCCGGATTGTCTGGATTCCACCCACTCGCCGTAACTCCAAGCAGAGAACGTGAAGTCGCCGGATTTATACGGATCCCGCTTGAGCCCACGTTCGATCGTTTGTGATCTCGCCGATATTAGGACGAGAGCAATGCCGACAAGGATGGCGAGCGTGATAAAGAGGCAGCCTTTTCTCATTTGGGACACAGTTGGTTCAAAGTGTGCTCGCCGGTTAGATGAAAATTGCGTCAAGGACGATGCGCCATTGTTCAGTTGAGTGTCAATGGCTGTGTGACGGCACCCCGTGTCATGTCATGGCGGAGTCTCGTCAGTGAGTAACGATAGTGCTTTCCATCGATATGGAGAGTCACCTCATCGCTAATCCATGCTACGACAGGATATAGTGAGGCAGGTGGGTTGTGAAAGGCGATCTGAAGGTCCATGGTTGGATGTCCCTCATCCCAGAATTTAGGGACGTGAATTCCGTGTGATCCGAGGATTCCCGAATACTCAAACTTACCGAGAACCTGTTGAACATTAGCCTCGGTCATGCCGATTCTTAGTTGCAGAGCGGAGTTAAGCAGTTCGTCGGAAGTGGGGTGGAAGTTTGTTTTCTCTGTAGACTGTGCGGTGGAATTTGGAGTTGCACGTAATGCTTGGTCAACTGGTTCTTTGTCGGAATGACACGCGTTCGCCAGCAGGCAGAAGAAAAATAGAGATGCGTGTCGTAACATGTGAGCTAGGTGTCGCACTGTCGGGACTATCACAAATTCCGCTTTATTTGATTCATCTACCCCAACTTATCCATCCACCGCTGACACTCTGAACGAACACGCGCGGGGTTGGGTGCGCCGGGGTTGGTTCTGGCGGCGAGGGCGCGGTCGAGGTTGAAGACGTCGCGGGCGTCAGGGCCGTAGTGCTCGGAGATTTCTTGCAACTGTTCGTCGGTGAGTTGGTCGAGCGGGGTTTTGGTTTCGACGGCCAGGGCGACGGCGCGGCCGACGAGTTCGTGGGCGCTGCGGAAGGGGACACCGGCTTTGACGAGGTAGTCGGCAAGGTCGGTGGCGAGCAGCATGGGATCGCTGGCGGCGGCGCGGGTGCGGTCTTCGTTGATCACCATGGCGGCGATCATTTCGGTGTTCACTCGGAGCGCGAGTGAGATGGTATCGATGGAGTCGAAGAGTGGTTCTTTGTCCTCTTGAAGGTCGCGGTTGTAGGTGAGGGGCAGGCCCTTCACGGCGGTCAGGATGGCGACGAGGTTGCCGTAGAGTCGACCTGTTTTTCCGCGGGTGATTTCTGCGACGTCCGGGTTTTTCTTCTGCGGCATCAGCGATGACCCGGTGGTGTGGGCATCGGACAGGGTGGCGTAACCGAACTCGGCACTGGTCCAGAGGATGAGATCCTCGGAGAAGCGCGAGAGGTGGGTGCCAACGAGGGCTAGGGCGAAGAGAATCTCGGCGATGTAGTCGCGGTCGGCGATGGCGTCCATGGAGTTGGTGGTGACGCTGTCGAAACCAAGTTCGTCGGCGATTTGCTGACGGTCGAGGTTGATGGTGGATCCTGCCAAGGCTCCGCTGCCGAGTGGTGAAACGTTAACGCGCTTGCGGGCGTCGGTGAGGCGGTCGGCATCGCGGTCGAGCATCTCGACGTAGGCGAGAAGATGGTGGCCGATGGTGACGGGTTGTCCGCGCTGGAGGTGGGTGTATCCGGGAACGACGGTGTCGGCGTAGCGGTCGGATTTCTCGACGAGCACGCGCTGAAGATCGCGGATGAGTGCGATGGTGGTGTCGACCATTTCGCGGCAATAAAGTCGGGTGTCGGTGGCGACTCTGTCTCTTATACACATCTGACGCTGCCGACGA
>JAGXGH010000034.1 GCA_024636835.1 Verrucomicrobiales bacterium
CATCGCCCTCTACGCCGCCAAAGCGGGTAAGGACATGTACACCGAGAAGCCGCTCGGCCTGAGTATCGAGCAGGATCTGAAAGCACGCGACATCGTCGACAAATACGACCGCGTCTTCCAGTACGGGGCCCAGCAGCGTTCGATAACCCATGTCAGGCTCGGAATCGAGCTGGTGCTGAACGGGCATATCGGCGATGTGACGGATGTGTATGTCTGGTGCCCAAAAGGCGAATCCGGAGGCGTGTGCGAGCCGATACCTGTCCCGGACGATTTCGATTACGACATGTGGCTCGGCCCAACTCCCCGGGCCCCGTTCTGCCGCGATCGTTGCCTCGGGCAGGGCCCGCGCAAGGGCGTCTATCATATCTATGACTATGCGATCGGATTCATCGCCGGCTGGGGGGCGCACCCGATGGATATGCTCCAGTGGTGGGCCGACAACAGCGGCATGGAGCAGAAGATTCCGGTGCGCTACGAGGGCAAAGGTTCAATACCCTCCGAGGGTTTGTTCAATACCGCGACTCATTGGGATGTCGAGGGAGTCTATGCCAACGGGGTCAAGTTCCATTTCATGGACAACGAGACTGCCGCGAGCAAAGCGCCGCATCCGGGCGTGCATCGCGATCACGGGACCTGTTTCGTCGGGACCGAAGGCTGGGTCACGACCAGTCGGGGTGGCTGGGAGACCTCCTCGAACGAACTCCGCCAGAAGGCTCGGGACCCCGGTCTCGAAAAGCTCATAGTCAGCCGGGACCAGGTACGTAATTTCGTAGACTGCGTGCTTTCGCGCGAGGAGCCCGTCGACAACCTACATTCCGCCGTACGCTCGGATATCGCTACACACCTATCCGAGATATCGGTGCGAAGCGGCAAAGTCGTCGAGTGGGATTCAGAGAAGGAAACCATCAAAGACGCGCAGCTCCGCAAATACATACACCGCGATATGCGGGATCCGTGGGAGCTAGTATGAAAGGAAAATGCGATATGCAAAATTGGATTGTAATTTTTTGTCTGGCGAATGCGGTCTTGCTTGCCAGTAGTTCTGCTGAATCCGTGGAATTGCTGGAAATTGATGTCGAAGGTGCTCCGCTGATAAGCTATCAAGCCGAGCCGATGAAGAATCCGAAAGGAGGCGAGGGTTTCAAGGGGAGCGATTTCATCCATCCGCTCAAAACCCCGTCCGGGTTCACGATCACCGAATTACAGCCAGCGGATCATCTGCATCATTTTGGTCTGTGGTGGCCTTGGAAATATGTGTCCAAGGAGGGACAAAAGGTTCTTTTCTGGGAGCTGCAGCGAGGTAAAGGGCGCGTCGAAGCGCGTGGTGGCGAAAAAAGCGGAAATGGCTTCACGGCCACGAGCGTATACACCGTCCATGCGCCTAATGGCAAGACTGAGGAATGGATTAGCGAGAAGGTCAAGGCCAGTGTTTCGGAGCTGATAGACTCGCCTGCCCGGGGCTATTTTCTGGATATTGAAATCGATCAGAGTGTTCTCGGCGAGCAATCCTTGGAAATAGTGAAATACCGCTACAGCGGTTTCTCGCTGCGCAGTACCTTCGAATGGAACCGGAACAACAGCACCATGATCACCAGTGAAGGCAGGGAGCATCCGGAATCAAACCTGACCCGTGCCCGCTGGGTGCTGCTTCAGGGGCCGAACGACACCGAAGGGCGGGCTGGGGTCTTGCTGATGAGCCATCCCGCAAACCGCAACCATCCCGAACACTTGCATACTTGGGATAATTGGAAACCGGGACCTCGCCATGATAGTGTCTTTGTCAACTTCAACCCCGTCCAGAACGAGCCTTTCACCATGCGTCCGGGAGAAGTATATGTCAGACGCTACAGACTGTTTGTCTTCGACGGAGCTATCGATACCGATAAGGCCGAGAGGCTCTGGAAGGATTGGGCGGCCACCGCGGGGAAGGATTCATTATTGAAAGATGAGTAATGCTTTTATTGGAAGTGGGATTAACGATTACTTGAGATCCACAAAAACCGGAAGGTGATCCACTTTCTCAGTGCGGCCCTCTCGTTGAAGCAAGATGGCCTCACGCTCGACACCATACCGGGTCAAAGTTTCCTTCGGTAGGATAAGGCTGTTGAAGATGAATGCCTGTTGCACTTCTAAAAAATCCTTGGGCGCCAGAATATGGTCAATGGTTCTCATTTGGAAAAGAGGGGTCGATGTGCCGACTTCCCCGGACCAGACAATCTCGCCATAGGTTCCTTTGGCGTCGGAGTTCAGCTGTTGTGGTTTGGAGTCGTGGTAATGGCGAACCTTGCCGTCGCCCTCCCGCGCATCCGCTGCCAGTTTCGCGAGAATATGATATGGTCTATCGCCGGGAAGGCTGTTGAAATCACCACAGATCATGATCGGGGTGTCTTCGGGAATCTCAGGGCGCTCGCCGCGGCGAACCGAGTTGATGAAATCCAAAGCGTTTGTCGCCTGACTGACCTGCACTTCCTTTGGTTTGGTGTAGAAATGTAAATTGATCACCAGGAGATCGTCTTTAAAGTTGTCCGGCAGATCAATTAGCGCAGCCATGCCCCGTGCGTTTTTGATGGATCCGGACCAGATAATAGGGAAGCGACTCAGGATCAATCTTCCTTTGCTATCGGCCGCGGGATGCCAGTTCTGGCCCGTGATTTTTTCAAAATACTCACCGATGGCCTTTGCCGTGGTGTCCGTCCTGTCTTCTTCGCTGTAGATGACTTCCTGCATGGCCCAGATATCCGCATGTGCCTGAGGGGCCCATGCCGCGAATCGGTGCAGGCGGGCCTCACTGTCGATTCCTTCCCCATCAATCCACTTGCTGGTTCTGACCGTGCCATCGTCCCGAGGAAAAATTGAGGTCCAATAGCCATTGTAAGAGACCACTCTAAGCCGGGTGTCTGCCATCCTGTGGATGCCCTTAAGCCCGGACTTCGAGTCGTCCTCAATCGATTTGGCTTTCGAGCATGCGCAGAGGATGCAACCAAAAAACAGTATGCAGGGTAGATATTTATTCATAAAAAAAGGGGGTCATGTTATTCTCTTATATTCTTTGAAGCTTTGCGAAGAAGGGGCAGACGCCGCCCAAAAGCAAATTCCTATCAGTTTATGAAAATCATTATCGCACTTCTCTCTCTGTCACTGACCGCCACCATTCCTGCGCAGCAGATACCCGACCGCGATACCCGCATCGACTGGTGGCGGGATGCGCGCTTCGGAATGTTTGTCACTTGGGGACTGTATTCGGGCCTCGCCGGCACATGGAACGGAAAACCGGTGCCGAGCGACACGAACCTGGAGCACGCGCAGCGCATGGTCAATGCCGACACCTACACCTACGCCGCCCAGGCCATTCCGAAATTCCAACCCAAAAAAGACTTCGCGACCGACTGGGCCAGACTGGCGAAACAGGCAGGTTGCCGCTACGTCGTCTTCACCACCAAACACCATGAGGGCTTCGCGTTGCACGACTCGAAACTCACTCAATACGACGCCGGTGACATTCTCAACCGCGACCTGGTGCGCGAAATCACCGAAGCCCTGCGCAAGGAGGGACTACGGGTCGGGTTCTATCATTCGGTGATCGACTGGCATCACCCGCAATACGACTACACCCGCGCCAAATACCCGCCGTATCCCCAAGGCAACATCGCCATGACCCACGGACCGCGCGACCACAACCGCTACATCAAGTATCTCCACGCCCAGGTCGATGAACTGCTGACCAATTACGGCAAGGTCGACATCATGTGGTGGGACTACAGCAGCTTTGGTTTCGATGGCGACAAGGCCTGGAAGGCCGGCGACCTGATGGCGATGTGCTACCGCAAGCAACCGCACATCATCATGAACAACAGGCTGTTCCGTCGCCCGGAAGCCGGTTTCAGCATGGACGGTGGCGCGGACCTCAGTCATCCGCTCGACCCGAAATACGGCGACTTCGGCACCCCCGAAAAATACATCCCCGACGACATGGACGCCAAAATGGATTGGGAAACGTGCATGACCATGAACCACACCTGGGGATACAGCGAACACGACCATGACTGGAAAACCGCGCAAACGATCATCCGCCAACTGATCGACAGCGCCAGCAAAGGCGGCAACTACCTGCTCAACATCGGGCCCAAGGGCGACGGCTCGATTCCTCAACCCAGCATCGACATCATGACCGCTGTGGGCAAATGGATGGACGTCAATGGCGAGGCCATCTACGGCACCAGCAAATCAACGCTTGGCAAACCCGCGTTCGACGGCCGCATCACCAGCAAGGGGAAAACCCATTACCTGCACCTGTTTTCACGACCGGAAAGCGGACAGGTCAGCGTGCCGATCGCTGGCAACAAGGCGGTATTGCTTGCCGACGGCAAACCCCTCAAGGTGACCACAGCCAAGGACCGGACCACCATCACCCTGCCGGCCGCACTTCCCGATCCAATGGCCAGTGTGATCCGCCTCGACTGACCCCTCATCCACCCATGCCACTGATTCAGATTACCGCTGGTCCAGCTATTGGTATTTGCTCAACAAACGTAAACGGCCGGTATTTTTGGATTGCACGGGCGGGCTGGAAGCTGCGGGCGGCTTGACCGATACCCCAAAAGGCAGGCAACAACTAGTTCGGGACGTGTTGTAGAGCTTGCAAATGTTCAAATGATTGACCTGACGTCTTTTCTGACGCAAATGATTGACCTGACGTCTTTTCTCCTTGCTCTCGGCAATAGTTGTTCCGAGCATTCCCTGTGGCTGCAAATCGGCGTGCAGTTGGGGTCGATCGCGCATGTGGAGTGAACGATTATCTCATGCCTCATTGTGCCAGGCGTAGCCACTTTTGTGAAAAAGTGGCAGGGCGGTGTGGATGGTTTCTCAATGATTGAACGTCACTTAACATGATCGACTCAACACGATGGATTTCTACAGGATTTAAAAACCTTTAGATCGTTCGACGCGGGTATTCATCGACATCGGCAGCGTTCCCAGCCCACTCCGCGGATAAACCTTACCGGGTTCCGGTATTAGACAGGATTTACAAGATGGACGGGATTGGGAAGCGATGCCAAGCAACGATGCACTAGCGCATGCTACCTCACCATAAGGGGCGTGGGCGCCCTCGCCCACGTTGAGCGATCACCGCAGCGCCAACACCTCTAGATCATCCTCTTCGCCTCGAAATTTGATATTTGTTACCTGGCACCATTCCTGACCCCAAATCCCGGGATCGCGGATTTCCGTATCCGCAAGCGCCTGCGTCAACGTTTAGAAGGATAGGATCTTTATATTTTGCGTTTGACCTCCTCGCGTTGGGCGGGTGCCATGCCGAGCGACAAGCCCAAAAACGCCTCCCTGTTGGCAAGGAGGCGTTTCAAGAATGAGCAGGCTTGAGTTAATACCTGCAAGGTGCCACAACGAAAATTAGCGGCGGCGGCGTAGCAGCAATAGAGCTCCGAGACCTCCGAGAAGTGCCGCGGATGGCTCGGGGATGACTGTAACGGTGCCGTTGACTTGCACCGCGTCGAAGCGGGCATTATAGCTGTTGGTTTCGACGTTATCTACCATGGCTACACCGAAATAAAGTGTCGATGCGCTGGTCACTGCATTGTCCAGATCAAGGAATCCTGAGGTCTGTGTAGAACCCCCATTACCATCATTATCCAGAAGCGTCGTGGAGGTCGCAAGAATATTGGTAAATGCGCTGTCCGATGCGACGATTAACCTTACTGTTGCCTCGTATGGGCCGCTATTTTGGTATGCGAGAACTCCAATATTAAATACGTCACTAGTTGCGAGTTCGATCTGTTGGCCAGAATCGGGTGTCAATGAGAAAGTGCCGAGAATATCTGCCACACCAGGATCAGTTCCATTGTTGACTATATCACTGAACCAATAGGGGACTCTACTGCCCTCCCAGGCAAAGTTGGACGATGTTCCGCTGGCGCCCGTTGCGTCGATAGCCGATGCGGTGAGGCCAGGGGCACCCGCTTCGTCTGCCTGTGTCAGGTTGCTTTCAATATCGTAGAACGCGAGCACGGTCGCAGAGCAAGGAGCTACAAACGACAGCGCAGTTAGTGCAATGAGAAAAAGTTTAGTTATAGTAAGATTTTTCATCATAGTAGCTATGATCTAGTGCAATGTTTGATGAGTAAGTCAAGATAAACTTCCGTCAAATATTTCTCAGTTTGAGAATGCAACAACTAGAATATTTTTGATAGCAAGCCCGAAAAACTCACAGAAAAAGTTGCCCGCTTCTTGGAAACAAGATAGGGCACCCACGATTAGAGAGAGGATTTTGGGTGTCCTGAATCATACTCCAAAATATCCCATCGATGGTTTTAAAAAATCGTTTATTCGAAGGTAAGGGTCTGCTCAGTCCGTTTTCCGGCGGCGATTTCCACTTCGGCATTCGCAGTGGCATCGCCCTTGGTGGCAGTAATGAAATACTTGCCCTGAGGTAGCTTGAATTGCGACTCGTCATCGGAAGCGATGAGCTTCCTCTCGCCTGAAAGGTTCTTTTCCGCTTCGTAGATTTTGTAGTCCGCTTCGACCGGCTTCTCGTCGGCGGAGAGCGTGGTCAGAGCCAGCATTCCTGCGTTGGCGACGAGTTGCGCCGAGGTCGATTGACCGGCTTTGACTTCCACTTCTTCGCTGACGCGAATGGTGTCGTTGTAGCGTCCCCAACTGCCGACGATGAGATATTTCCCTTCCTTCAGATTGTATTTCTTATCCGAACTGGATTCGAGCTTCTTGCGATTTCCGGACAGGTCTTTTTCGGGTTCGTAAATGTGATAGTAACCTTCAATCTCGTCGCCACCTTCAGCGGCGACCATCGACAGGTTGAGGACGCCTGCGTTGACGACCATTTCCACGGACGTGGTTTCTCCGGCTTTGACCGTTGCCTCGGCTGTGGTCCGGGCATTGATCACGCCGGAACGGTTCCAAGTGGCTTCCAAGAAATAGTCACCTGCTTTGAGTTTGAAAGGGCCTTCTCCAGCTTCAAGCTTCGTGCGCTGCCCGGACAAACTTTTTCCTGCTTCATAGACAGTGAAATACCCTGGGATTTTGTCGCCGCCCTCGCTGGCCAGCAATGTCAATTCAAGGATACCCGCGGCAATGACGATTTCCACCGCGTTCTTCTCGCTGGCGTTCACCTCCACGACCTTGCTGGTGCGCGCGTTGATGACACCAGAGCGATTCCAGCTCGCATCGACAAAATATTTGCCCGGTTCCAGTTCGAATGGTCCTGCTCCTTTTTCGATCCTTTCGCCTTTCTTTGATCCGTCCTCTCCCGCCAAGTAAATCTGGTAGTAACCCTCCACTTCTTCGCCCCCTTCACTGACCAACATGGTGAATTCCAGGGTTCCGGGGCCGTCAGCCTCCTTCTCTTTCGGTTTTGGCTCGGGCTCCTCTTTCTCCACCTCGTCCACCACCTTCTGAAGTGCGGTTTTCAGTTCCGCCGCATCGCCAGCAGCCACGAAGGCGCCGCCGGTTTTGTCTGCAAGACAGCGCAGACCCTTCTGATCTTCATCCTTGATATCGAAACCGACGACGTGCGCCTTGAAATCAATTCCCTGGGCAGCGAGTTTTTCCGCAGCGACACAGGGATCACGGTCGCAGGTTTCCTGACCATCGCTGATAAGGATGACGGATGCGGGTTCTTCGGAAATACGGAGTGTCTTTGCCGCCAACTCAACCGAATCAGTCAACGGTGTTTTTCCTTTGGGAACAATGGCGCTCACCTTGGCCATGAATTGATCACGATCAAGCGGGCCGACGGGAATCAGTTGCTCGATGTCCGCACAATCGCCCTTTCTCCGATGCCCGTAGGCCATCAGGCCGATTTCCCGCTCCTGATTCCATCCGCCGAGAATTTCGGCTATCGTTTCGCGAGCGATTTCGATTTTCGGCTTACCTTCGATTTGGCCCCACATGCTGCCGGACGCATCGAGAATCAGCATCACTGCGCCGGGCTTGGCTTGGGAGTTTTGCTCGGCGGCGATAGAGGTGACCGAAGTGAATAAAAGGGCGAATGTGGCAAAAAAGAGTCGAAAAAGCATGGTAGGAATGGTTTTGATTTTATTTATCAGTCGAAACACAATTTTTCGTTTTGTCAAATTGGCAGTGGTTACAGGCTGTAACTGAAAGTTGCGCGAAGCCACGAAGCCAGATTGGACACCCATAATTCGAGAGAGGATTATTGATGTCCTGAACCACGTTCTGTTATAGGCGCGTCATTGCTCTACCGTGGAAACATGAAGCATCTACTCTTCCTCTGCTCAAGAAATCGCCTTCGCAGCCCTACTGCAGAGGCTGTATTCGCGGATTATCCTGGAGTGGAAACGGATTCTGCAGGTTTGAGCGCAGATGCGGATGCGCGCTTGGAGGCTGATCAGGTGGAATGGGCAGATGTTATCTTTGTGATGGAGTCTGTGCATCGGGATCGGCTCAAGCAGAACTTCAGTTCACTGCTTCGTGGGAAGCGGGTGGTTGTGCTAAATATTCCCGATAATTATGAGTTCATGGATGAGGCTTTGATAGAGCTCCTCCGCACTCGATGTAAGCCGCACCTGCCCTGATGGCTAAACCAGCAGGCGATTTATCAGATTCAAGCGAAGGGTGTGAAAATGGGGCTTTGCCCGGTTTTTAGCCGCCGTCGAATGCGGACGACCTACAGTTTTAGTGCGCCTATCGCGGAACTTACGCGATGTGTATGAGTTAGCGGCATGGTTTCCCTTTGATTTTCCTCGCAAGCCACCTAGGGTGGCGGGAAAGCGTCGAATTATGCCCAAAGACACCAGTATTAAGAAGATTCTCGTGATCGGTTCGGGACCGATCGTTATCGGTCAAGGATGTGAGTTTGATTACTCCGGAGTCCAAGCATGCAAAGCCTTGGATGAGGAGGGTTATGAAGTGGTTTTGGTCAACTCGAACCCAGCGACCATTATGACGGACCCCGAGTTCGCGGCGCGCACTTACATCGAGCCGATCACTCCCGAAATGGTCGAGAAAATCATCGAGCGCGAGAAGCCGGATGCACTTCTCCCCACGCTTGGCGGACAAACCGCTCTAAATACCGCGATGTCGCTGTTTGAGTCAGGTGTTCTCGAAAAGCACAATGTGAAGATGATCGGCGCTAATGCTGACGCGATCGATAAGGGGGAAAACCGCGATCGCTTCAAGAAAGCGATGCTGAAGATCGGCCTCGACGTGGCTCGCTCTGAAGTGGCGCACAGCCTTCCGGAGGCGCAAAAAGTCGCCGATGAGATCGGTTCATTTCCACTAATTATTCGTCCCGCGTTCACGCTCGGCGGCGTCGGTGGTGGCATCGCTTACAACCGCGAAGAATTTGAAGACATCTGCCTGCGCGGCATCGATCTGTCGCCGACCAATGAGATCCTCGTCGAGGAGTCGCTTCTTGGTTGGAAGGAATACGAGATGGAGGTCATGCGCGACCACGCCGATAACTGCGTGGTCATTTGTTCGATCGAGAACCTCGACCCGATGGGCGTCCACACCGGTGACTCCATCACCGTCGCGCCTGCACAAACGCTCACCGACCGCGAGTATCAGATCATGCGCGACGCATCGTTCGCGGTGATCCGTGAGATCGGCGTTGAGACCGGTGGATCGAACATTCAGTTCTCCGTCGACCCGAAGACCGGTCGGATGATTGTCATCGAAATGAACCCACGGGTGAGCCGCTCATCCGCGCTGGCCTCCAAGGCAACCGGTTTCCCGATCGCGAAGATTGCCGCCAAGCTCGCCGTTGGATATACGCTCGACGAACTTCCCAACGACATCACCCGCGAAACTCCGGCCTCTTTTGAGCCGACCATCGATTACGTGGTGACCAAGTTGCCGCGCTTTACCTTCGAGAAGTTTAAGGAAGCGGACAGCACATTGACCACGCAGATGAAGGCCGTCGGCGAGGCCATGGCGATCGGCCGCACGTTTAAAGAATCTCTCCAGAAGGCATTGCGCTCACTGGAGACGGGTCGCGCAGGACTGATCGGCGACGGCAAAGATTATCCGACAGACGATCGCGATCTGATCACCAAAAACCTGACGCGCCCGAATGCCGAGCGCATCTTCTGGCTCGGCACTGCGTTCAGTGCCGGGTTCACGCAGGAAGAGGTTTTTGAGCTGACGAAGATTGATCCATGGTTCCTCCAGCACATTGAGGAGATCGTAACGGCGAGCAAAACCCTTGCCGACATGCCGCTTCTTAAGGCAAAGAAGTGGGGGTTCTCCGACCGCCAGATCGCGCATGCGAAAGGCATCACCGAGTTGGAAGCCCGTGCGCTGCGCAAGGCAGAGGGCGTGATCCCTACCTATCGCCTGGTAGATACCTGCGCCGCGGAATTTGAAGCTTACACGCCTTACTTCTACTCCAGCTACGGTGCGGAGAACGAAGCGCGGCCGAGCGATAAGAAGAAGATTATGATCCTCGGTGGTGGCCCGAACCGCATTGGCCAAGGTATCGAGTTCGACTACTGCTGCGTCCACGCATCGTTCGCGCTGAAGGAGCTTGGTTACGAGACCATCATGGTCAACAGCAACCCGGAAACCGTCTCGACCGACTACGATACTTCGGACAAGTTGTTCTTCGAGCCACTGACCTTCGAGGATGTGCTGAACATTTACGAGCAAGAGTTATGCGACGGCGTGATCGTTCAGTTCGGCGGGCAGACGCCGCTGAACCTCGCTGCGGATTTGGAAAATGCCGGCGTGCCTATCATCGGCACATCGCCTAAGAACATCGAACTCGCCGAGGACCGGAAATTCTTCTCCGCGCTTTTGGATAAGTTGAACCTCAAGCAGGCGCCTGCGGGCACCGCAATCAGCGAAGACGAAGCGGTGGTGATCGCCGACCGACTTGGGTATCCGGTGCTCGTCCGTCCGTCATTCGTCCTCGGTGGACGCGCGATGATGATTGTCTATAACGATGATGAGTTGCGTGAATACATGCGCACCGCCGTTGATGTCAGCCCGGACCGCCCCGTCCTTGTCGACCGCTTCCTCGATGGTGCGGTAGAAGTGGATGTCGACTGTATCTCCGATGGTGAAACCACTGTTGTCGGTGCGATCATGGAGCACATCGAAGAGGCCGGCGTTCACTCCGGTGACTCGGCATGTGTGATCCCATCCTACTCGCTGAGTGATGCAATCAAGGAAGAGATCACCCGCGCAACCCACGATCTCGCCCGCGAACTCGACGTGCTTGGCTTGATGAACATTCAGTTCGCGGTGAAGGACGAAGAACTATTCGTCATCGAAGTGAACCCACGTGCCTCACGCACCGTGCCGTTTGTTTCCAAGACCATCGGTGTACCACTCGCCAAGCACGCAGCCTGCGTGATGGTGGGCAAGAAGCTCGTCGATCTTGGGTTTACTGAAACGATCATCCCGCCGCACTTCGCGGTGAAAGAGGCCGTGTTCCCATTCGCACGCTTCCCAGGTATCGACATCATTCTCGGGCCGGAAATGAAGGCGACCGGTGAGGTGATGGGCATCGATTCCGACTGGAGATCCGCTTATGCCAAGAGTCAAATGGCGGCGGGGAACTCACTACCAGACGGTGGCAAAGTGTTCATCTCCGTGCGCGATCGCGATAAGCCGGGTGTGGTGAAGGTTGCCCGCAAGTTCGCCGATCTTGGCTTCGAGGTAGTATCGACCAAGGGCACCGCCAACTTCCTTAATGAGCATGGTGTGCCCGTCACGCCGATTTTCAAAATTGCCGAAGGCCGACCAAACATTCTAGATGCCATCAAGAACGGCGAGATCGCGTTTTTGGTGAACACCCCGAGTTCACAAGTGGCCCGCCTGGACGAACGCAAGATCCGCGCCGCCGCGATACAGTATCATGTTTCTCACGCGACGAATCTGAGTTCAGCCGTGGCAAGCGTTGGTGCGATCAAGAGACTCCGCGAAAAACCACTCGAAGTGCGCAGCATTCAGGAATACCACGCCGATATGGCGTAAGGTTGATGTCATCGTGATGATTCCAACTGACAACACTCGAATCCTTAGGGTCGCCTGCGCAGATGCGACGGGCATCATTCACCGGGTGACCGGAGTGCTCGCTGAGTTCGGGCTTAATGTGATTGAGCAGGAGGAATTTGTCGACGGCGAGACGCGGCGGTTTTTTCTTCGTACGGGATTTACGGGTGATGCGGTGAACGAAACCATCGAGGCCGCCGTGCGCAAGGCGGTGGACGATGAGGAGTCATTTGTCAGCGTGCGTGATCGCTCGCCACGCAAGATTGCCATCCTCGTCACCAAGGAAGCTCATTGCATTGGTGATCTGTTAGTGCGCGACTTCAGCGGTGAGTTGAATGCGGAAATCGTCTGCGTGCTCGGAAACCACGAAACACTTCGCGAGTTCGTTGAAAAGTTCGGTCTGCCATTTGTCCACGTTCCGTCCCAGGGATTGAGTCGCGAAGAGCACGATGCCGCCGTGCTCGAAGCACTCGCGCCTTTCGCCCCTGAAATCCTCGTGTTCGCCAAATACATGCGGATTATTGGTCAGGGGTTCATCGATCACTATGAGAACCGGATCATCAACATCCACCACTCGTTCCTCCCTGCATTCATCGGTGCTCGCCCGTATCATCAGGCCTATCAGCGTGGGGTGAAAATCATCGGTGCTACCGCCCACATCGTCACCGGCGACCTCGATGCCGGCCCGATCATCGCGCAAGACATCGTCAGCGTGCGCCATAGCCACGGAGTGGAGGATATGATCCAATCCGGCCGCAACGTCGAAAAAATCGTCCTCGCCCGCGGCCTCCGCCTACTCCTCGATGACCGTGTCTTCGTCCACGGCAACCGCACCGTAATCTTCGACTAACCTCCGGATGCCGGAGTGCAGGATTGGAAGCGGGCGGACTGGGTGGTTTGTAAATCGCTCGGTTGCCGTGTGAGGTGGTCAATAGTCAAAGGACAATGGTCAATGGGGGTGGAGGAGCGGAGGTCTCCAGGCCTCCACTGGGTGGTTGCCGATTACACATCACCCGCACGGAAGCCTGGAGACTTTTGCTCCCTTGGAGCAACACCCGTAGGTCGTGTCGTGAAAGTCGGGTTAGAATGCGTTCCATCTGAGTTGGCATCATGTTACATCGATTGCCCTGAAATCTCTGGAGCGGGGACGCCCTCGTCCCCGATGGGTGATGAGTATGCATCTAGCGCGGACAAACGTCTATCCCCGAGGCACATTCTTCCTTGAGTGATGGCATCACGCTGGAGGGGAATGATCATGTAAACGCAGCTCTTTATGGTTACAGTTTTCTGGTCGGTTTGGCTTCGCGGCTGGAAGCCACGGCCACTTGATGTGTGGTGCTCGGGGTGGATTCGGGTCGGGTCGCGTAAAAAGGCTTCGCCTCACGCGATGGGGCGGGCGACGCTGAAGGAAAGTTACGGACGACGTGAAAGTCATCCCTCCCAGGCGATGCTGAACGGTGCGCTTGCGTTTTATTGAAGGGAGGGATGGTTTTCAAGCGTCCGTGACTTTGTGCGGTGCTGAATTAGCTTCGCGGCTGGAAGCCACGGCCACTTGATGTGTGGTGATGGGGTGGATTCGGGTCGGTCGCGTAAAAAGGCTTCGCCTCACGCGATGGGGCGGGCGACGCTGAAGGAAAGTTACGGACGAC
>JAGXGH010000035.1 GCA_024636835.1 Verrucomicrobiales bacterium
CGTGCTTACCTTTTACCTCCCGCAAGCTTACTCCATTCGCAGCGCCACTTTCGACGGCAAGGAGGCAGAAATCACCCGCGACGGCTCTGTCGCCCGTGTCGCCTTCCTGCCAACCGCGACCGATTCCGTCGGCTGGAGCATCCAGTTCGAGCATGAAAAATAGAGAAAGCCATCTCCTGACCGTCCGCTGGGATGCGCTGAAGGAAGAGATTGTGATAGGAATGATGTGATTCTATTCCCCGTCGCCCGGCTTCGGATAGATCCGCGTGCGCCAGGCGTGCCAGGACCATAGTGCTTCGAGTTCTTTGACTTGCTCCGGATAGTCCTTTGCCAGGTCGTTGAGCTCGCTGCGGTCTTTTTTCAGATTATAGAGTTCCCAGTCCTTTTTGCCGCCGAGCCGGACCAGCTTCCATTCGTCCTTACGGATGGCGGCTTTGCTGAAGTGTTCGAAGAGCAGCACGCGTTCGGGATTCTCATCTTTGGTGAAACTGGGCACCAGGCTAAGCCCCTCGTAAGGCTGGATACGGTGCGAGCCGACCGTTTCCGGATATTCCGCGCCGGATAGCTCGAGGCAGGTGGCCATCAGGTCGATCAGGTGACCGGGCCGGTGACGCAGCTCGTTTCGAGCGGTAATGCCCTCCGGCCAGTGCGCGATCAGAGGCGTGGCGATGCCACCTTCGTGGTTTCTGCTTTTGTATTCCCGGAATGGAGTGTTAGAAACATTGGCCCAGCTTTTACCGTAGGCGATATAAGTGTCGGCCGGTCCGGGCATGACGCCGTGTCCGGTGCGCACGGGGCGGCCGTCGCGGCTGCGCTCGGGGATCATGCTGGTCTGCAACTCATCCTTGCCCATGGGCACAATGCCAGCCACTCCCTTATTGCGATTTCGGCGGCGCCCCATCGCTTCGTGGCAGCCTCCGTTGTCATGCAGGTAAAGAATCAGCGTGTTTTCGAATTCACCATGATCCTTCAGGGCCTGAACGATTTGTCCGATCCCCTGATCCATGGAATCAATCATGGCGGCATAGACCTCCATGCAGCGTGCCTCCCAGGCCTGGTCCTCTTCCGGCAGCTCACTCCATTTGGCGGGTGCCGGACTGAGCGGCCAGTCCTTGTAGATCACTCCAAGATCCGTCATCTTTCGATAGCGCGCTTCCCGTATCACTTCGTAGCCGGCATCGTAGCGGCCCTTGTATTTTTTGATGTCCTCCTCCAGCGCATGCATCGGCCAGTGCGGCGCGGTGTAGGCCACATAGAGGAAAAAGGGATCGTCGGAATCGTGCTCCTTGATGTATCGCACCGCGTGATCGCTGATGGCGTGGGTGTAGTAGAAGATCTCCGGTTGATACTCAGGGTCGTTCTCCGGGGTGATGGCTTGATTGCCCTGGGTCAGAGTCCAGGGATCGTAGAAACTGCCCGCCCCGATGATCGTGCCGTAAAAACGGTCGAAGCCTCGCTGCAGGGGCCAGTTGGTCTTGTCGCCATCCGGCCCGAGATTATTCGCCACGTGCCACTTGCCGGACATGTAGCTGCGATAGCCTGCCGGTTTCAGTGCCTCGGCGATGGTCACGGCATTGCGGCTTAAGTCGCCCCGGTAACCGGGTTTTCCCGCATCGCTCGTCATATGCCCAATACCCGCCTGATGGGCGTAGAGCCCTGTCAGCAACGAGGCTCGCGTGGGGCAGCAGCGGGCCGTATTGTAGAATTGCGTGTAGCGCAGTCCGTTGGCAGCAAGCCGGTCCAGTTGCGGCGTTTCGATCTCGCTGCCGTAGCACCCAAGGTCGGAGTAGCCCATGTCGTCCGACATGATAATCACGATGTTGGGCTGCGATTCAGCATGAACGAAGCTGGCTTGTGCCAGCAGCAAGCTTGCAAGAAATCGGATAAGAACAGTCATCAATCTAACTTCGAAGTGGCCGATGCGGAAAAGTATCTGCTATTCGCCTGTCTGGTCACCGTCTGGGTTGTCAGGGGTGACACTGCGATAGTAACGGCCGAGCGGGGTCAGCTTGCCTTGCTGGTCGAAGAGGGCGGAACTGTAGCCCTGGGGTGAGTCGATGTTGAACGAGAACCAGGCGTAGCCGAGGATCCAGTCCTGCTTTTCCATCCATGGGAGAACTTCCTTCATAAATGCCAAAACCTCGGCAGGGGAGTGGACGTTCTTGCTGATGTCGCCTCCGGTCTTCCAGTCAGCCACCGCAAACTCGGTAATGAGCAGCGGGCGTTTGTCGTGGAGCTCATAGATTTTCCGCATCCTTTCCTTGAAGTGCCGGGCGCTGGTTCCGCTGTAGGAATGCACCGCGATGTAATCGACGCGATAGCCCTTATCACGGACACCCTTCATGAAGTTTAACATCCACTCCCTGTCGGCATGGACCGCACCCGGACTGGCGAGAGGCACGCCTGCGCTTTCCAGTATCGGCCAGAGTTCCAGCGCTCGCTCTACCGTCATATTAGCCTGATCTTTGCCATCGGGTTCATTATAACCCAGGAGCTTCTTCACTTTCCCAGAGCGAAAGTCGGACCGCATTTGCTTAATGCGATTTTCCAGTTTGGCTTCATTGCTGCCACTCCATATCATCGGGACGAATTCGATATCGGACGGTTGCTCATTCACCAGATCGGCGCCCCAGGAATAGTTCCACGAAACATTCAATGCCTTGACCTTGGGCATGTTCTCGTTGACCGAGCCGCCTGCCTTTGCCCCTGATTCCCGCAAAGTGAAACATGCACCTTTCTTGCCGGGAAGCTGTAGCTCTTCCGGAGTAAAGTCGCTGGCCGCCGCCTGAGGGGCTAGATTTATGACTATGATCAATGCCAGAGAGGCCGCTGCTGTAGAAAGTCTTTGCATGGTCGTTTATGGTAATCGCTGATTGCCGCTATATTTTTCCGCTAAAGGCCCACTAATTATGGACGTGCGGTGGGCGGTGTTGAGAGAACGGTGCCTATTCTATGGGTGGCTTCTCAAGCTTAAAAGCAGGCGATAGCTATAGTCTTCTGGATAATGGTAGGGTTCCCGTTTTTACTTAAACATTTCTGCCGTTCTGATTACCTGTATAGATCAAACAAGAACAATTCTTTAACACCATACTATGCAACAAAGCGTTTGCATGATGTGACGCACTTCATCTGGTGGCGGGCAGGCCCTGTTACGGAATACCAAAGAGGTAGATATTCATATGATTCAACCACATTCTAAATTGTTCTTAGCGGTGATAATTACAGCGCTTTCGCTCATCAACCACGCCGAGGCAAAGCAACCCAATATCATCATCTACATGGTGGATGATCTCGGCTGGAATCATATCGGCGTGAACTCTGCGACGATGGGCACCAACCAGGATATTTATCACACGCCGAACTTGAAAAAACTGGCCAGCAATGGATTGAGTTTTACCCATGCTTACCAGCAACCAAACTGTGCACCAACACGAGCAGCAATCCTCAGCGGACAATATCCCGCGCGCATTCACAATGACGTCTACGTTGTCGGTGACCTGAACCGAATTAAAGGACAACGAAAAGCCGAGGCCAAGTTCGAAGGCCCAGAACAATCGGAAGACGTGGCGGCAGAGGCCGTCACGATAGCAGAAGCGTTGCAGAAGAACGGTTATTCTACAGCTCATATCGGAAAATATCATGTGGGCGGCCACAGTGGCGATGCGACGCTACCGGAAAATTCCGGGTTCGACATCAATATCGGCGGATTTTCACAAAGTCATCAACCGACCTGTTTTGCCTCGGAGAATAACGGGAATTGGGATTTCGCAGGAGTCGGCCGTGGCGACTTCGCCAAATATGCTACCCCCTACACAAAGTCATACGTCGAGAAGTATGACATTGCCGATGACCTGATCGGAGAGCCGAAGCACATTACCGATGCGCTTGGTGATGCCCTGGAGGACACCGTTGCCACCTTGGCAAAGGGCGGTAAGCCGTTCTACCTGCAATTCCACACTTACGCGGTTCATGGGCCTGTCCGCTCCCGTCCCGACTTGAAAAGGAACGCTGCCGAACGCTCGGGTAATTCGCTCAGTGAAAAAATGTGTGAGTATGTCGGCTTCGTCGACAGCGTGGATCTGACAATGGGGCGCATGCTCGCAGCGATCAACGATCCAAACGGTGACGGAGACCTCTCGGACAGCATCGCCGACAACACGTTCATTCTCTTCACCTCGGACAATGGCGGAACCTTCACGGATAATCTTCCCTTGAAAGGAGTGAAAGGGATGTTCACCGAGGGTGGCATACGCGTCCCTGCCATTGCCTGTTGGCCCGGCAAGGTTCCGGCCAATACGATAACGGACTACCGGATCCATAGCGTCGATATCTACCCGACCTGCCTCGCTCTCGCCGGTAACAAATGGACACCGCCAGCCGACGAACATCCGCTGGATGGCTACTCCTTCGCAGAAATTTTGCACGCCCCTGACAAGAAACTCTCACGGGAGCCGATATTCTATCTATTCCCGGGCTATATGGATCGGCGTGCGCAGCCATGTGTCGTTGCCATCGACGACATCGATGGCAAACGATATAAACTCTTTTATGACTACGAGACGAATTCCTGGGAGCTCTATTGCCTGGGTGACGACCCGGGAGAGGAAAAGAACCTCTTCGAAGCGCATCCGCAAATCGCTTCCACCCTTTCCAAAAAAATCCACGATTGGCTGAATCAAAAACATCCGACATGGAAACCTAAATTTCCCATCGATAAAAAGACCGGTAAACCACTGCCGCCACCGCAGTATGAATAACAAGACTGAAGCCCCTGTGTCATGTTTCAGGCTCTACTCGAAGTCCTCACGAGCGAAAGCTTCTCATAGACGTCATGACCGCCTCGAAAAAAAGGCGCGACGCATATCTCCTCATGCCAGGTCGAGAGAATTTGGAATGATGTGGCTGCTGCCGCTAACAGAGATATTCATTTTCCATTGGGCACGGGGCCGACAGAGCCCTTCTCCACAAATTCGGCTTTTGTGAAAATTTGACGACGGTCATCCTTGCCCTTGGCGATGTGGTTGACCCAGCGGCTGACACGTGGAGCCCATAGCCGATTTTGCCACCGGATGCAGCTGATGGAAGGCTGGCACCATTCGAAGGCCGGATCGTCGTCGCAGACCAAAGAAACGTCCCGCGGTGCGAGGATGTTCTTGTGGGCAAGATGGATTTGTGCGCCGATCAATTCATTGGGACGATCGAAGACTAGGGCGGTTGGCGCGCTAACGCCAAAGAGGGCATCGAGGCATTTCCGCAGTCCCTCCGGAGTTTGCTCCCAGTCCGGAATGTTGTATGCGCCGGTTTTCACCCCGTGCAGCTCCATTTCGTCGAGCGCTTCACGCACAAGCCGTGCGGGAGCTGGCAACCTGTTGCTCTTGGGCTGTAGCAGCACGATGCGCCGGTGGCCCAATTCAATCAGTCGACGGATCGCGGCACGGAAGGCCGGGATCTTGTCGAGACCGGTTCCTGCCAGCGGCAGGGAACGGAAACGCCCGAACAAGGCGAAAGTCGGCTTGGACCTTCCCACAAAAAATTCGAGCACTTCCTGTGGAGCCGAGAACACCACCCATGCGTCGGTCTCGGTTGCGTCCACCATTCTTGCAATCCGCGCCGTTTTCATGCCAAGCTCCGATAGGCTATGATCGGCAATATCCACTTCATGGCCCTCCTCTTTCAAGAGCCGGCGAATCTCCACCACGTAGTCGAGCTGGATGTCCGCACGCTCATAGGGCAAGAAGGTGACGCGGAAGCGATGTTGGGGTGCCCCTTCAGGCAGGACGATCAGAGATCTCCTGCCATGCCCACGGGGCTGGAGATAGCCCTCGTGCTCCAGTTGCTCAACGGCGGCTGTGACGGTGTTGGAGCTTACTCCTAAACTTTGGGCCAAATGCCTGATCCCAGGCATGCTTCCGGAGAGCCTGCCTTTTGATATATTCTTGCGCAAATGCGCGGCAAGCTGCTCCGCTGCGGTCAGCGCCTTGAAATGTTCCATGAACAATACTGATTGTTTCTCCCGTACATTTGTCAAGAACGGAGTTTACCACGGGGAGGGCAAGGCATGCAGCATGGTTCTTTTTTAACCATTTACCCACAACGAACGCCTCCACATGCACACCATCCCCTGAAAATCACAGAGTGATATCAACCCGTTCTTCACGAAGGAAATAGGGCGAACCAAGTTTGCAGAAAGCTGGTATCTTTTGGGTTACAGTTAGTTAAATACTTTTTTCTTCCGCCATCTGCCCACGTGTTGTTAATAGCGGTTGTGGTACAATAATGAAGTAATACTTAGGAATATAGAAAACCAAGAACTCAAACCCAGTGACCATAACCATGAAACCGATAACCACACTCCGCCACTTCCTCGACCTCGCCGGTAGCTCCTTGCTCGCCATATCTTTCGCTACTCATTATCCACCCACCACGTGAGCGTGACGGTCTGTGCACACCTGCCAAAAACTGTATCTTTATCAGAGACACTTATGCAAGTGAATTTTTGTTTACCATTATTAACGTTGCCATACGATTCACGTTGTTCACCAGAGTTGAGGTATTTGCTTAGTTTCACAGCCTAGACCCCAACAAAGATAAAACCAACCTAGCCCGAATCTACGTCCCTCCTATACATCCGCAGCAAAAGCACCGCACAAACTGAAGTATTCCACAAAAATCACAAGCAATAACACCAATCCAACCATGAAAAAGCCCATCCAATTCCTACTTTCCGCCGGTCTCATTGCCGTCGGCCTCACAGCCCCCGCCCACGCCGCCCTTGTCGCCTTCGAGGCGGAGTCCGGAACCATCCCTTTCTCAGCCACAGTGTTCCAAGGATGGAGACTGGATACCGACGCAAATGCGCTCGGCGGGCAGAGCATCTACGCCGAGGTGCAAAGTTTTAGTGCGCCAACACCTCCCTCAGATCGCATCGTGAATTACAGCGTCACCTTTGACACTGCGGGCACCTATGATCTCTATGCACGCTTGATGGCACCTACAACCAGCAACGACACGATGTATTATGACACAACTTTTGGTGCCGCCAACGACTGGCAGCAGATCGCTCTAAGCCCCGCAAACGGGACTTACGTCTGGGTGAATCTCTCGGACACCGGGAGCAACACCTATACCGTTGCCGCGCCCGGCACTGTGACATTCAACATCGCTGCCCGCGAACGCCAGCTCCGGATCGATGCCTTCGCATTCGGCACCTCCGCTGATACGTTCTCAGACGCGCAACTCAGCGCGGCCGTCATCCCGGAGCCGTCCGCCGCACTTCTCGGTAGCCTCGGTGTCCTCGCCTTGCTTCGCCGCCGGCGCTAATGCGTTCCAGCGCTTTCTCCCGAAAACGTAAAGTCGCTTTCCGACTGAAACTGTCACCTTTCGAGACACACCTACTCACAAACGTTTTCCTTCCACCCCCGCGCCCTTCATCCTATTCTTCGGATTGTCCACATTCACTGCCTTCCATCCGGTCGGCGGGTGCGGCGAAAAATCAACCCCCAAAAACCAATGAAATTGAAATACACAGACCAAAAATGGGCGATTGCGGTTGCCTCCGTTATCCTGGCATCAATCCCTGGCAGCGCTCAAGCTGCGGTTATTTACGAATCTTTCGCACCTAACACGGGCATCGGCACAAATCTAAGTGGAAATCCCGGTGGAACGGGTCTGACTGGCAACTGGAGTGCACACAACCATCATGATGAAGCTGCGAATTTAACCTACGGAAGCTTGTCAACAAGCGGTGGCAGTGTGACCACTGCTGGCGGGTGGGGCACCTCCTCTATCGCCATAAATACAGCCACCCCGGGGTATTCCGCACTGCTGGCAGATGGTGGTGAGATGTGGTTCAGCATGCTTGTGAATCCCGGAACCCAAGGCGACCAAAGATTCGGATTTTCCATAGGGAATGGTGCTCTTGATTCGGGCAATGGCGTTAATACCAGCCAAGCGATCGGGTTTGGATGGACTCCACAGGAGCTATTCTATTCAAAGATCTGGGATGATGATGCTCCCACAGCATGGGGCGGGAACAATCTTCAGGGTGCACCCGGACCCAATGGCTCGGTGACCGTCAATCAAAGCGCGAATGCGCTCAACACGACTTACTTCGTGGTCGGCCATGTCCAATGGGGGGCTACCAGCACAGATAATGACACCGTAACGCTCTACCTTCCGGGCACCAACCTCGCTCTCGGCGATGCCATGGCAACCGACTTCAATGTCATCGCGGATCAGAGCGGCTTTGATACGATCTCGACTCAGATCCTACGGACCGACGCGTTTTACGACGAGATCCGCATCGGCGCCACCGCAGCGGACGTTGGAGTCATCCCTGAGCCAAGCACCGCGCTCCTCGGCGGCCTCGGTTTCCTTGCCTTGCTTCGCCGCAGGCGCTGATCCGTCGTAGCATTTCTTCTGAGACCCGCCGAAGAGCTTCTTCGGCGGGTTTTTTCGTTCCAAAGGAAACCGAAGCCCGGCCATTCTTCTCCAGCTCATGGCCCGCCAATGACAAGGCGCCCAGCATGGTTGTCCTCCAAGGCGGCAACCGTAACCGGCGCCAGCAGATGCGCACCATCCGCGATTCCATCCCCTGTGGAACACTGGGACACGGCACCCCGCCCCCCGCGAAGGAAATGTGGAATGGCAAGTCTGCGGAAAACTATCACTTTTTCAGACACAGTTACTCAGGCACTTTTTTCTTCCACCACCTACTATCAATCAATTTAATGTGGTCAGTAGCGATTCTCTGTCGCAATCCTCAGAACCTTGGAAACAAAGAACCCCAAAACCAATGAAAACGAAAAACACACTCCACAAGCTCATCGCCCTTGCCGGCAGCCAGCTGCTCGCTCTCACTTCTGTAAACGCAGCCATCGTTTTCAATGACGATTTTGAGACTCCTGTTGTTGAGGCTAACAGCTATTTCGCGCAGAACACTAGCACCCAAATTGACCCAGCGAAATGGGTGCTATCAGGCAGCGGATTTGCCTCAAATAGAAGCGGCATCGTGCATGAGGATGAGTCCATCGAGGGGCTAACTGATGAAGTCGCCGGACCCTTTTTTACGGATCCGGTTGGGTCTCAGGCATGGGCCGGACGTTATGACGATAATGCCGGCCTCACCTCGGCATTCCAACAGATAGGGGCGATCGCTGCCGGCCAAACGATCACCGTGACCTTTGACGCCGTGGTCGATGGTTACCTTGTTGAGAACGGCGGACTATTTTCAGGCGCCCCCGGAAACGGTAGTGACCTTGACGCCTATCTGGTCTTGTTCGATGGGGCATCGACTCGTAACGACGTCAGGACTTTCAACAATAATACCAGCGCGATTCTGGCAAGTTTGACGGGTAACCAGGGGGTAACCACAAGCTATCAGAGCTTCCAGTTTTCTTACGTGGTCGGAGATAATGTGATCGATAACAACGGTGCGGCTTCCGGTGCATCTACGACCTGGAATCCCGCCCTGTTGGGTCACGACATTGCAATTCGGTTTGGTGAGAATAACAATGCGATCATCGACAACGTATCGGTTACCATTATCCCGGAGCCATCCACAGCACTCCTGGGAGGCCTTAGCTTGCTCGCCCTCCTTCGCCGCCGCCGCTAATCCGTCGTAGCATTTCTGCCGAAACCCGCCGAAGGAGCTTCTTCGGCGGGTTTTTTCTTCCGCAACCACCACACCATGAGGCATACGA
>JAGXGH010000036.1 GCA_024636835.1 Verrucomicrobiales bacterium
ATATCAACCTTCAGACGGCTGCGAACCGCCCTGTGGCCTGCCTGTTTCCCTGTGTACGCTTCGTCGATGCTGTTTCGCCAGCCCTTGGATCTCGTGATCTTCTGGGATTTCGTTGGTAACGCGGTGGCTTCCGCGATGTTTCCTGACTTAGCTAACATCAACGCAACACTCGGTAGTGACTACTGGCTTGGTTTTATCACAACTGGACTTTCACCAGATAAGAAGCGCCTCGCTTTGCTCGGCGCACAACAGTATTTATTCGCATGACCTCAGCAGGTGATATCCGCTGAGGAAGTCATGGTTGAGAAAACCGGAAAAATGTCGGTATCGCAAGGGTTTTCAAGGGTTTTTCTGAAAGATGAGTGTGTATATCAAGCGCCATTTCCGGCTCGTTTGCTTAGATGAGTTCCTACTGTGATATCGCGTCGTGTATAAGGCTTTGCCCACGCGATTGCCGCGTGTAGCCCCGATGAATCGGAGCACGCGATTGGCGTGTGAAAACTTGGTTCTGCGGGTTGAACCACGGTTGTCAAGGAAGGGGGGATGGTTGGAGGATTGGCTTGGCGGCTGGAAGCCACCGCCACGGTTCATTTCATCGGAGATGAAACGAGATCATGAACCTTGGGTTGTGCTGTTTTTGACGCACCACGTAAAACCTACGGTCACGTGGCTCGCCGGCGGAGAAAAGAAGGAAAAATGGAGAAGAGAAATGAGAAGCGGTTCGCGCGCAGAGGCGCAGGTTCGCGGTGATTTTATTGAGACAGGATTTACAAGATTAGGAGGATTGAAGAGTTTTTTGCAAGGTCGATTTGGAACGTAAATGCCACACGGCTAGCCCTTTCTACTCTATACTTTCTACCTTCTACTTCGAAAGCTTGCTACCAGAGAAGTGAAGTGCGGCTGCCACGTAAAACCTTCGGACACGTGGTTATACGCCGGAGAGGAGGTGTTAGCCGACACCCTCCGTCGCCAAAGGCTGTGGCGGCCAAGCGTCTAACCTACATCTATTGCGGCCTTGCCTTGGAGTGGCGCTTAAGAGAGCTATAGGGCTGCAGTTCCGCAGATGTCACCTACGTGGGCGTAGACTTCGGTTTGTTGGGCGCTTTGCTCAATGAGGTCGTCGGAGAATTGGATGGCGCCTTTCTTGTAGATGGTGATTACGGACGATCCTCCGAAGGCGAAGTAGCCTTTTTCATCGCCCTTGGCGATGGTGCCCGGGGTGTAAGTTTGGAAGATGGAGCCGACGCAGGTGGCTCCGATTTCCAGGACGGCAACACGTCCGAACTGCGGCGAGTCGACGATGCAGAGTGTGCGTTTGTTCTCCCACATGTAGGCGAGTCTTTTGCGCAGTGCGATGGGTGAAACGGAGAATAAACGGTTCGAGTTTAGCTCCATCGTTTTGCCGGCTTCTCCTGCGACAGGGAAGTGGAAACGGTGGTAGTCGGTTGGGCACAAGCGAGAGAGCAGTAGTGATCCATGCTCGAACTCGCTGGCGAGTTCTTCTGATCCGAGAAGATTGACGAGATCGAAACGCTGTCCCTTCACAAAAAAGGCATCGGCGTCGGTTACGTCGGGTAAGCAGAGGTGGCGACCATCGGCTGGGAAAACGGCGTCGTTATCACTACCTTTGATGGGGCGAGCGATAGGTTTGAGCTTGCGATAAAAGAACTCGTTGAACGATCGATAGCTGTCGGCTGAGTCGAGAAAATCGTCAGCGTTTACTTCGAAGTCACTGATGAAAGGTGCGACTTTTGATCGGCTTGCGGCTTTGTTCATCCGCCAGCCATACCACTTCGAAAACCACGGACGGGAAACAAAAGTGGAAAGTGCGATCTTGCCGCCAGTGGTTTCGTAAGCCCAACGAAGAAAGCCTTCGCCATAAACGGCTTCCTCAACGAGGGAGCCACTATAGCGGTCGTAGTAGGTTATGGGAGTAGGCAAGGCTGGTGAGGTTTGGGAGATGAAGAAAACTGCGAGGTCAGAGCCAAACTGTTACCAGTTCGGCTACTTTTGTTGGTTAGACTGGGAGAGTCGCGTCGAGGGCGTCGATCAATTCCTGAATCGTCGCTTCGTTTTCGTCGCCCATATTGGAGATCCTGAATGTCTTTCCTTTGATTTTGCCGTATCCCATGTTGATCATCAGTTGGTGCTCGTTCTTGAGTCGTTTGTTCCAGGCGTCGAGATCCCAATCGCGATCATTCGCGAAGGTGGTCAGAGTGACAGAGCGGAGACCTTCAGGAGCGAAGTGAGTAAGACCGTGTTTCGCGCCCCAAGCATCGATCATTCCGTTGAGTTTCCGGTGACGTGCATAGCGGTTTTCCAAGCCTTCGGCGAAAAATTTATTGAGCTGGTGGTCGAGGCCGTAGAGCAAACTGATGCACGGCGTGGATGGCGTCATGAACTTCTCAGCGTTGGCAGCAAACTCAAGGAAGTCGAAATAGTATCCGCGGTTTGGCGTGGCTTCGGCACGCTTCATGGCGCGTTCAGAGGCAGCGAACAGACTCAAGCCCGGAGGGAGTGCGAGCGCTTTTTGTGATCCCGTCAAAAGCACATCGATACCCCAATCGTCCATAGCGATCGGTGTGGCAGAAAATGACGACACGGTATCCACGACGAGTAAAACGTCGTCGAACTCATTCACCACGGCGGCGAGTTCCTTCAATGGGTTCATCACACCGGTAGACGTTTCATTGTGAACCAGGGTAACTACGTCATAATCCGCTTTCGACAGTGCCTCGCGAAGGAGTTCAGGAGTAATGGCCTCACCCCATTCCACGCGAAGTGCATCCGCTTCCAGACCGCAACGTTTCGCCACATCGTTCCACTTGTCAGAAAACGCGCCACAGCAGCAGTTGAGCACACGCTTCTGGGTGAGATTACGAATTGCCGCTTCCATCGTCCCCCATGCCGATGAGGTCGAGAGAAACACCGGGCGAGAAGTGCCGAAGAGCGTCTGAAGCTTCGGCATCATGCCTTCGTAAAGTTTTACGAAATCGCCACTACGGTGGCCGATCATCGGGCGGGACATGGCGGCATAGGTATCTTCGCTGACATCGATAGGGCCAGGAATAAATAGTTTCGTATAGTTGCGTGGTGTTGTGGTGCTCATTGTTTAATAGAAAGGGAAGGCTGTTATTTTTCGGGCCAGATAAAGTGATTGAGCCGGATCTTTTCGGCGAGTGCTTTGGCTTCTTCTGCTCTGGGGTGGGGGAGTTTGGAAACTTTCGTTGCCAGTGTGGCGGCTGCCTCCCAGTTCTTACTTCGAGTGAGTAGATCAATGGCGCTCATGCCGCTACGGAATTGCCAAAATACGACGCCCGTTCCGTTTTCGGCAGTGGTGTCAGATTCGAGGATTTGGTAGTAGTAGTCGAGTGCCTCATCTTGATGGCCTGATGCCTCTGCGAGCCGACCCAGACTGTAAATTCCTTTGGCTCGAATCTCTTTGTATGCCGTGGATTTCTCGGCAGATGACTCTTCAACCAAAGTGTGAAACGCATCGCGCGCTTCCGCTACCGCGGCTTCATCTCCGGGACGGTTGGCGAGCAAGATTTCACCTTTCTGTAATAGGACACCAAGGAACTCGCGCTTCTGAAGACTGTCGCGATCAGCAAGAACCGAATCCAAGAGATCAACCGCAGCGTCGATTTTCGCTTGGCGGACGAGGAGAATAGCTTGTTCACGACGAGCATCGACAACGAGACTTCCGCCATTGTCGACGACTTTTTGAAACAACTCCAAGGCATCATCGAGTGACGACTCCGAGAGGCTGAGCGATGCTGCACGTCCAGCAAAAAAGCGCGCGCGTTCTTGAAACACGGGTGAGGCGGAAGAGTCGGCAAGTTCGACAAATTGGGCGCGGGCGTTGACGTAGTCGCCGGTATTAAAGTAGGTCTCGCCGAGTTTCATCCGCACCTCGTCGATGTAAGGGGAGTTCGGCCACTTGGTGATGAACTCGTTTGCCAGAGAAATGGCCTCGGGGAATTCTCCATCGAGATCACTGACCCAAATCATCAAATAATCGCGTTTCTCCAAATCACTAGGCAGTGCATTTGCAGAGGTGACTTTCGAGAGTTGATTGCGTGCCTTCTCGGGTGCTGGTGGGTCATTTCTGAGCGCAATTTCCGCGAGAATGATGTAGGCGCGCGAGCTTTCCGCGCGGTTGGGAAATGATCGGATGTATTGCCAAATAGCGACACGAGCGAGTTCTGGATCTTCGCCGGATAGATAGATGCCGCGCTCGAGAAGAAGCCGCGCCGCAAGTTCTCCCCGGCCAGTTTCCTCCAAGGCTGAGCGAAATGGCTCAAAGCCTGAACCCAGACCATTTTGCATCGCAGCCAGAGCCGCGTTGTAATTTGAGACTGCGGCAGTCTGTGGGGTGGCGCGAAGCGCGGCGGAAGCGAAGGCCTTTTGCGCGGCGTCGAAATCGCCAGACATGGTAGCGGCCTGACCCAATAGGAATGCGCGCCGCACTTCCTCCTCTGCGCTGAGCTTGGCACTGGAGAGGGCAGCGAGAAGGTCGGAAGCTGCATTGAATTGCCCGAGACGAAGCATTGTCTCGCCCCTGATCAGACTGATCGGCACAGGAATCGGTTTTTGAAATCCATACCACTGAGCAAAATCTTCGAGAGTATCCCATGCGAGCACTGGGTCTTTAGCGAGCTGCGCGCGCACCACGTGATAGGTGGCTTCAGCCGCGACGAGAGGGCGTGTGTCGCGGGTCCACTGTTGAATATCGGCAGCATGAATGGCGGTAATAGAGGCGTCAACGAAGAGTCCAGCACCGTCTAAAAGCTGAAACACTTGCCGGACGTCATCACTACTTGGCGAAGGCGTCTGAGTGAGCCAATCCTTCAACGCACGCACCGCCTGCTCTGGTTGTCCCGCCAGCAGTTGCGCTTTGGCCGTGCCGATGCGTGATGCTGTCGCGATCACTTCGGGAACTTCCCGGTCGTCCACAGTGAGCGATTGGAAAGTGACCGCGGCCTGGTCGTAGCGCCCCTGACCAAGATGGAGTCGGGCGGTGACGTAGTCGCGCGCAACATCTGCCTGCACCTGAATTTTATCACTGGGTAATGTGGTGAGGTAGGATTCAGCGGCCTCGAAATCGCCGATTTCTGTCGCGATCTCCGCCTGTTTAAGCACCAGCCAAACACGGTCGTCCTTGCTGACCTGTTGTTTTGAAACGATCTCGAGCGTCTCAGCGGCAGTGACTGGTTCGCGGAGCGCGAGAAGCACATCGGCTCGAGCCAGGGCGGCTGCGAGTTGATAAGTCTTATCGCCCGACTCTTGATAACTTTTCAGAGCTGTAGCGGCGTCGGCGAGGCGTCCGAGCCTGATCGCTGCAACGCCTTGCCAGAAATTCATCTCAGAAGGAAGCTGAGCAGGCAACTCTTGGATGAATTTCATCGCGGCCGCTGAGGATCCGGAGCGCACCAAAGACTCGACGTAGAGTTTTTCCAGCGCCGCTCGTTGATCAGAGGCGAGAGTTGGGTCATCGAGCGTGGCGCGGAAGTTATTCGCGGCAACACTGAAGAGACCATCACGCATCGCGCTTGTTGCCAGTTTGTAGGTCTCCTTCGACTCGATCGCCGTGGTCGGCGACTGGGCGTGACCGGGACGCGATGTTACTCCCACGATCAACGTGACGATGAGAAAACAGAGAATGGAGCGGTCAGGGCGGCGCATCAGAATGCTGTTATCATACCTGTAATGCTCCTTCAAGAAAGTAGGATTTGCCGTCACTTCAAATACGGAGCAGTCACCGAGTCGGGGTGGATCTTCACTTCTTCGGGTGTGCCTTGGGCGATGATTCGCCCGCCGGCATCACCGCCACCGGGACCAAGCTCAATTAGCCAGTCCATCTGTGCCAACACGTCTGGGTGGTGTTCGATCACGACCACGGTGTTCCCTTGGTCGCGTAATCTGGCGAGTTGCTGGAGTAGACGATCGATATCCGCGAAGTGCAGGCCAGTCGTCGGTTCGTCGAGAAGATAGATCGTCTTGCCGTGCGATACGCGTGCGAGTTCAGTGGCAATCTTTAGCCGTTGAGCCTCTCCGCCGGACAGTGTGTTTGCTGCCTGGCCGAGTTTCAGATACCCGAGGCCAACCGATCGCATCGACTCCAGACGACGCGAGACTTTGGAAATCTTGCCAAAGAATCGCGACGCATCTTCGATGGTCATTTCCAGCACGTCGGCGATCGATTTCCCTTTAAACATCACCTCAAGAGTTTCGCGGTTGTAGCGGCGGCCGTTGCAGGATTCGCAGGACACAAAGGTGTCGGCCAGGAAGTGCATGTCGATCTTGATCGCGCCATTGCCCTGGCATGCTTCGCACCGTCCGCCCGGTTTGTTGAAGGAGAAACGTGCTGCGGTGTAACCGCGCATCCGCGAGGTGGGAAGTTGGGCGAACACTTTACGGATCTCATCGAAGGCACCGACATAGGTTGCCGGATTGGATCGTGGTGATGCTCCTATGGGCGATTGATCAAGCGGAACGCAGCGCTCCAAGTGCTGCTCGCCGCTGAGTTTGCCGTGCGGCAGACCGGTGTCTTTAGTGCGGTTGAGGAGCCGACCAAGGAGCGGGCGGAGGGTGTGATTGATCAGTGTGGATTTTCCAGATCCAGACGCTCCGGCAACGCCGATCATGCGGCTGAGCGGTAGACGAAGATCTACGCCCTGAAGGTTTTGCCCCGTGCAATTGTCGAGCGTCAGCCAGTTCAGTGCCTGATCGGCAAGGAGTTCACCACTCGTCTCGCGCTGCCCCAGTGTCTCACCTACGGATTTCTTACCGGTTAAGTAAGGCATGGTCACGCTGCCCGTCGGTGGGGATTTCAACACAGACGCCACATCGTCGGCAAAGATCAGCTGCCCGCCATCGTGTCCGGCAGCCGGTCCGATCTCGATGAGATAATCGGCGGCGAGCAAGGTGTCGGCATCGTGTTCTACAACGACCACGGTGTTCCCCAAGTCACGTAGTCGGTGGAGCGATGCGATGAGCTGGGCGTTGTCGCGTGGGTGTAGTCCGATTGATGGTTCATCGAGCACGTAGGTCACGCCAGAGAGACGCGAGCCAAGCTGCGTCGCCAAACGCACCCGCTGGTATTCGCCGCCGGACAGAGTGGATGTTTGGCGGTCGAGCGTCAGGTAGCCAAGGCCGACGTCGAGAAGGAACCCAAGACGTCCGCGAAGCTCGCGCAGCACTGGCGACATGGCGGATTGCTCACGCTCGCCAAGCTGAATGCCATCCAGCCATGTAACTGCGGATTTTACCGACAGCGCACACCATTGGTGAATGCCGAGCATGTCATCGGCTCCGCGCACTTTGACAGCGAGCAGGTGAGGACGCAGTCTCGCTCCGTGACAGCTGTTGCACGGTTGGCGGGAAAAATACCGCTCGAACCGCCGCTTCGCCGCCTCGGATTTCGCGGTGGATTGCAGACGCTTGAGTTGCGGGATCAATCCCTCGAAAGGCTCAGAGGTCGATCCGAATTTCACCGGCTCAACGATACCATAAAGCAGACCGGCAAAGAATTCCTCACTTGCCTGATCGAGAGGCGCGTGAAGGTCGATGTTGAAATGCGCAGCCACACCGGCGACCTGGCGTTTCCAGAGGTTTACCGATTTTGGTGCTTTATCTCGCCACCAGCATTTTACGCCACCGTCAGCGATCGAGAGTCGCCTGTCCGGGATGACGAGTTCGCCATCGGGAAGCAGAGTCGACCCGACGCCGTGGCATTTGGTGCACGCGCCATGGGGTGAGTTGAAGGAGAAATGCCGGGGCGATAGATCGACGAGCGAGAACCCGGTAGCGGGATTCGTGAAGGTGAGGGGGAACCACTTTTCCTCGTAGTCCTCGGAACCTGGCGACATGACCAAGGCGCTGACACGATGTTTCGCACGTGCGCATGCCGTTTCAACGGAGTCGCTAAGCCGGGCCTCGACACCTTCGCGTATCACCAAGCGGTCGATCACGACTTCCAAGGTGTCTAGTTTGCGCTCATTCGTCCAAGCGTCTTCGTCGAGCTCGTAAATCGTCCCATTGATGCGAGCGCGAATGAACCCCTGACGGCGCAGCGCATCGAGACGTGCGCGGATTTTCTCATCGACCGGTGTTTCCGCGGGCAATGGCGGATCGTTCACATCGACGGGAACCAGCAGAATCACCCGCGACCCCTCGGGCTCGCCGGCAAGCTTCTCTGCGATCTCACTCGATGAGAATCGTTCCAGAGCTTCGCCCGTCTTCGGATCGTGAGGAATACCCACCGAGGCAAATAATACGCGAAGGTAGTCGTGGATCTCAGTGATGGTGGAAATCGTCGACCGTGGGTTCGGCGCGGCACCACGCTGTTCAATGGCGATGGCGGGCGTTAAGCCGTCGATGCTATCGACGTCGGGTTTTTCTAATCGGTCGAGAAACTGACGGGCATAGGTCGAAAGTGATTCCACGTAGCGGCGTTGGCCTTCGGCGTAGAGTGTGTCAAAGGCGAGCGAGGATTTGCCCGACCCACTGACACCGGTGATCGCGACCATTCGGTTCTTCGGCAGGTCGACGGAGATGTTCTTCAGGTTATGGGTGCGAGCACCACGGATCTCGATCCGGTCACTCGGGCCGCACGGAAGTTCTGAAGGTTTGTGAATGTCGGCTTGATTCATGGGCCAGTTGAAGCCATCGGTTGGAGATGGCTGCGTCTATTGCTCTGCTCGACCATACGCCCGTTGGCAACTCTAATCTGCCAGCGGTGAAGATCTGTGGGTTTATTGATTCAAAAAATCTCCGCTCCGTGGCGGCAATCGATGGGGTAAATGCGGTAGGGCTGAATTTCTATCCGAAGTCGAAACGCGCCATCACCAGAGAAATCGCCCAAGCATGGCAGGACGAGCAAAACATCCGCGAGTTCGGGGTCATTGTCGTCGGGGTGTTCGTGAATGCCGGTCTCGATGAAATTCGGAGATTACACGGCGAGGGGATCATCGACGTCGCGCAACTCCACGGCACCGAATTGCCCAGCGATGTGGCGGATCTCGTGGATCGAGGCATTCCGGTCATTAAGGCGCACGGCTTGAAATCTTCTGCCGATCTCAACCGGATTCCGCTCTTCCCGACCAACTATCATCTCATCGACGCCTTCGCGCCTGGAGTATGGGGGGGCACCGGAGAAACGGTCGATTGGTCACTTCTCGCGCACTGGGCGGAGACCGGTTCCGCATCCCGCCGACTGGTGCTGAGTGGAGGGATTAACCCGGAAAACGCTCGCGAGGCCGCAGCTCGGGTAAAACCTTCGATGCTCGACGTGGCTAGTGGCGTGGAAGCCAGCCCTGGTATTAAAGATGTAGAAAGCGTGAAAACCCTAGTTAAGTCCTTGATAAGTAATTAACAATGCCGATATGTTAAGTTTTCCGAGATATCGAGAACGCAAATTAACGCTAGTAAGCAGATGAGCGACAATTCAAGCAACTTACGACACTTCCTAGATTCATAACGTGCTCATATTGAGCAAGATAGATCACAGTAATCATTATTAACGTATATTATGGAAAAAATACTAAAAATCGCAGTTTTGGCAGGGGATGGGATTGGTCCAGAGGTGATGGACGTCGGGGTCAATGTGCTGGAGTCCGTGGCTGAGAAGTGTGGATTCAACCTCCAGCTCGACCATCAACTCGTCGGTGGTGCAGCGATCGACGCCGCAGGGAGTCCTTTACCTGCAAATACCGTGAAAAGCTGTGAACAAGCGGATGCCATCCTGTTTGGATCGGTTGGGGGACCGAAATGGGCGAATCTGCCGCCCAATGACCAACCGGAGCGCGGCGCGCTGCTTCCACTGCGTAAACGCTTCGGATTGTTCGCCAATTTACGCCCATCAGTCTGCCATCAGGCATTAACCCACGCCTCACCAGTGCGACCTGATTTGATCCCGAATGGTTTCGACGTGCTCTGTGTGCGCGAGCTTACTGGCGGCTTGTATTTCGGCGAACCGAAGTTTCGGAAAGTCGAGGAGAGTGGCGACATCCTGGCGGTGGACACCATGGTGTATCGCAAGAGCGAGATAGTGCGGATTGCTCACGTTGGGTTTAAGGCGGCAATGACCCGCGACAAACGACTGACATCTGTCGATAAAGCCAATGTCCTTGAGAACTCAATTCTATGGCGTGAAACAGTGACCGAGATCGCCAAGGAATATCCAGAGGTGACTGTGGACCATCTTTACGTCGACAACGCGGCGATGCAGTTGATTCGCAACGCTCCAGGGTTTGACGTGTTGCTGACCGAGAATCTTTTCGGAGACATTTTAAGTGATGAAATGGCGATGATTGCCGGATCGCTCGGAATGCTGGCAAGTGCGAGCCTCGGCGAGGCGAAGGGCGATGGCCTGTATTTCGGCATGTATGAGCCCAGCGGCGGATCCGCTCCAGACCTTGCCGGAAAAGGCGTAGCCAACCCGATCGCACAAATCCTATCAGTGGCACTGATGTTGCGGTTCTCATTTGGAGAGGAGGATGCTGCGAAAATGATCGAAAACGCCGTGAATCAGGCGATTTCCGATGGATTCCGCACCGGCGATATCATGACCTCAGAAGACGGCCTCAAGCTGGTTGGCACGGTGGAGATGGGAAATGCAGTCATCGAAAGGTTGTGAACCGCAGGCGAAATCGTCCAGCGGTCAAATCCTTGCGCCACAAAGAGGCGTAAAAACTGGAGACAGGTTTACCATGTAGGGAGTGCAGCTTGGGTTGTGCTGATTTTTAGCCGCAAAAAGGCACAAAAAGCGCAAAAAGAGGCAGGCGCTGGCGCGGAATTTTGAATGGTGAATGGTATCGATGCCGCGTTTTGATTGTAGGTCGGACGTGTTGGCCGACATCCTCACCCCGGGCTTTGCCTGCATTTTCCTTCCTGCTTCCTGCTTCCTGCTTCCTACCAGCTACCTGCTACCTGCTACTCCGTATGGGTTTTCTGTAGCGGCGGCATTGTAAGCGCCGGAGGGTGGTGAGATAAGTGCGGGTGTGCCGGAGATCAGGTGTTATACCAAATCTTGGTAATGATCTGACGCGTAGTGCGCGCTCGGGTTCGGTGGGATGGGCAATTTGCGCGGAGAATAGTCAGATATTTATTTGGAGTTAGTGTCAGCTGACACGTCTAACCTACATTTCACACGGGCGTTGCGCGTTACACGTGATGTTTAGAAAAGTAAGGCGAAATCGGTCGCTCTAACAGAGCAAGGTGAATCTCGTTCCCGAGAATTGTTCGAGCGGCTTTTCACGTAACAGTTTCCGCGTCTGCTCAAAGCAGGGAAGAACGATCACAGATCCTAAGCGCTCGTTTCCGTAGTTTACTTTGCATTACATGTATTATGTGAAGTTGTTAGTAGGGGTTATCGTTGATGCTCAAGAGCGCATTAACACGCGTAAATCATCGATGAGCGCAAGAGTTCCCCCATTATCCAGCTAGTGTGATCATACTCCGCACTTGTTGATGTTCGGATTATGATGCTTTAATTGGCGACATCCATATGACCAACTGTGCGCTCAGGTAATGAGAATCACTTACTGTCCGCGCCTGCCACTTCGAGCGATTGTATAACAATCTCTCATCGGCAACCACTCGAAGTTGCCCGTGCACCTGGGGTTGGCTTCGATGATGCTGAAAACGTTAGGACGAATACCTGCCCTTGCCAGCCTTCAGAGCATTTGTGAAAATCCGTGTCGCGTGCGCAGATCGGTCTGACTATGTCATGCAGCAACCGACGTGAGCCACAACCTGTATAACCCCATAGGCTCGTTGACGGACTTGCCCGCAAATCCCCATCAATGGTCGAGACATTGAGCTCGTTCAAGGTCGGCAGACTGATCGCAGAAACGAGTTATTCACATCGATCGAGCCCGGCTATTTAACACCCTGTGAAACAGAACCGTTAATGCCGTGAAAACTCCGCCATAATGCGCTAATTTAGCTCAATTATTTGAAAATCTCTGGAGTTTTCACCCTTCATGTTAAATACTTCATATACGTAACAAAAAATACAAAGTGTTCAATTAGAGCGTATTATGGAGAATTAATGATATTCATAATAAAGTTGTTCACACCCTGTGAATAACTTTCGTTGAAAACTAGACGACTTGTTGATCATTCTGCTACAAATCAGAAAACCCAGCCTTTATAGCGACATTTTGACGCAGTTTGTGGCAGGCTTTTACTGTGTTTTTTACGTAAATTACATAATCGAGATTCGCTTGCACCAAAACGTTGAAGTGATCCTGAGCAACGAATCTCAACTCACATGAATTGGATCACAGCGACGCTAAAAATGAGCGGTGACTATTCCCTACCCTGACATGAATTTCACGCTTTCCATCAGGGTGGCTTCGACGTATCACATGGTTATGGAGACGACACGCAGGCGATTTATTAGCACATTGGGTATAGGATTGGGTGGATCGGTATTGGGCGGATGCTCGATGGCCGGCGGCTCTCCCCTGCTCTCTTCGGCACAGTCTGACGGACCATCTGAGTTTCGCGCCGCGTGGGCGGCATCGGTGTATAATTTAGATTGGCCGAGTCGTCCGGATCTCAGCCCTGCTGCAGCCAAATCCGAGCTGATTACCTTGATCGAGCGATTACGATCATTGAACCTGAATGCGATGATCCTGCAGATTCGCCCAAATGGCGATGCGCTCTATCAGTCGTCGATCGAACCAACGAGTGCGTGGTTAACGGGAAGTATGGGCAGTCGTTTGAGCTGGGACCCTCTCGAAGTGGCGGTGACCGAGTGTCATCGTCGAGGAATGGAACTCCACGCATGGTTTAATCCATTCCGTGCGCTGGCCGGGACGAAGTTTGCTTCATCGTCCAAACACCTGAGCCGCCAACGCCCTGAATGGGTGCGAAAAATGGGTGCGCACATTTGGTTCGATCCTGCAGAGCGCGGTGTGCAGGATCACACTCTGCGAGTGATTGTAGATGTGGTGAAGCGATACGGTATCGATGGTGTACATTTGGACGATTATTTCTACCCTTATCCTAAGAAGTCCGGCACGCGACGTCTTGAGGAATTCCCAGATCTCGAAGCCTTTCGTCGCAGTGGTGCGAGTAATCGCGATGCGTGGCGGCGGTCTAACGTAAATCGCTTCGTCAAAGACCTCTATTCGAGCGTCCACAGTGCGCGAAAGTCGGTGAAGGTAGGTATTTCACCGTTTGGGATATGGAAACCCGGGATACCGGCAGGAACCACGGCAGGGCTTGACGCTTACAATGACTTGGCAGCCGATGCTGTGCTTTGGTTAAAGAATGGCTGGGTCGACTACATGACACCGCAGCTGTATTGGGGCGACGCCGGTGAACAGAGTTTCTCATTGTTGCTGAAATGGTGGCAGAGTGTGAATCCACGTGGCCGCCATATTTGGCCGGGGATTGATGTGACGCGGGAACGTGGTCACAACTCGGCAGAGATCTCGCGCCAAGTGCGCTACACCAGGACCTTGCGTGGCGCACCTGCACCAGGTCAGGTGTATTGGAGCAGCCGTCAATTGCTAGCAAACCGTGGGGGCGTTGCATCCATGCTGACAAGATCGCTCTATTCCGGTCCAGCGCGTGTTCCAAAATGCCCGTGGTTAGGGTGATTAAATTGTCTGGATTTGAGGTGTAAGAGTATGTCTTATTCTGTCGTAATGAGTTCCATGTCTAAAATGATCATCGCGCTGCTTGCGGCGCCCACCCTACTTATCGCCCATCCCGACCACGACACCGCGCCCGGAAAATCGCCTGAATCGGCACTGACCACCGGTAGCGGTGAGTGGACCTATCAGGCTGTGCCCGGATGGGGAAAACTCCCCGATGGTTCGAAAATAGGCCCTACTCACGGCGGTGTATTGGTTGGCCCTGATGGTATGGTCTACGCGAGCACCGATGGCGAACAGGCGATTCTGGTCTATAAG
>JAGXGH010000037.1 GCA_024636835.1 Verrucomicrobiales bacterium
AGATGTGTATAAGAGACAGACTCAGCACTCCTCGGAGCCGATCTCACCTCCTTCGTCGTCAAGGATGGGCAAGGTGGTACTGCGGGAATCGCATACCGCCCGGGCATATCCAGCATTGTGTCACGCACCTCAATGAGCAGTAGTTCACTGACATTTGCCCACGAACTTGGCCACAACCTTGGTGCCAAACACAGCTTCGGCGATACCACCAGAAACGGTGACACTGACCTTAATAGCGCACGCTACGGCTTGCGATTCGAGAGTGCAGGCGGAACCAAATACCGCACCATCATGGCCTATTCTGAGACCTATGGTGGCAGCCGTATTCCTCATTACGCCAACCCCAACGTTGACTTCGATGGTACTCCCACAGGGCTCAACGATGGCGTCGATTTGGCAGGCAATACCTTGGTCGATCCAGTTTACGAGGGCTTTGGATTCGATGGTTCCAACCCCAATCTCGGCGCCCGCAACGCCGAAATGTTTTTGATCCAGAGTGGCAGCAATGGAGTGGTATTCGCCTCCAACCGCTCAATCAGAACAGTACTCGGGATCACCAGTCCCACGGTGGGAGTTCAGTGGGCAGCCGGCTCAAGCCAGATCATCGGCTTTACAGGCGGAGATATGGAATACACCGCAGACATCGATCTCTACAAGGGGGGCGTCTATCAGGAGACCCTTGCCAATGACATTAATGCGACCAATCGTTACTTTAACTGGAATATCCCGCTCGCCCAGGATGGCGGCAATAATTATCAGATCAGAGTCACCTTGACGCATACCATTACCCTGGTAACCAGCTCCACAATGAGTGGATTCTTTGTCATCCAGGGCGTCAATGACATCATCCTGGAGTCGCCCATCGGGGGCGAAACCTGGACCCGCAACAACAACAAAAACATCACTTGGTCCTCCAGTTATGGGGGCAATGTGAAGATTGAACTTAAGAAGGGCGCAGCGACTCCGGTGACCATCATCAACAGCACGCCGGACGACGGCTCCTACGAATGGACCATCCCATTCGACCAAACTCTGGACGGCGATTACCGGATCATCATCACCAGTGATGTCTCGCCGTTCGATACCAGTCAGAGCGCGGGCAACTTCACCATTGGTGCTCCCAGCAATGACATCCTAGTGACCAACTTGGACACGGATCCGGGCTTCACCACGAGTGGTGATTTCGAATACGGCGTACCAGGAGCGGGTAATGGAGCCTCTGCTTCATACACGGGCACCAAGATGTACGACACCGAACTGAATGCCACCTCATACGATACCAGTTCCCTGACCACTTACGCCCTCGATTGCTCCAACCACACCAATATCATTCTGGATTTCTGGGCTTACATCTTGATTTACGACAACTACACGGCAGTATTTGAAATATCCACAGATAACGCCACTTGGATTGATTTAGAAACTCTCGGTGTAGGAAGCCAAATTGATCAGCCTTGGACCAATTACACCTACGACATCACCGAATACGCAGCGGGTGAACCTACGGTATATATCCGTTGGTCCATGCTTGGAAGTGGCACCCAATACCTTGGCGGCGGACTCTCCATTGATGACATTTCCATTACCGGTGATTTTATTCCTGCCGATGGATTTTCAATCACCTCACCAAACGGAGGTGAAAGCTTCAATACAGAGACCTTGAAGCCGATCACTTGGTTATCGGAGCTGGGTGGCAATGCCCGGATCGAGTTGCTCAAGAATGGATCTGTTCACACCACCATTGCCAACAGCACTCCCAATGACGGCGTGTTTTATTGGCTATTGCCGGACACACTTGCCACGGCATCTGATTACAAGATCAGGATCACGAGTGTGGAGAACGGTACGAAAGTGGATGAAAGTGATTCGAATTTCGCTATCTCAGCCCTGACCAGCACCATATTCAGCAGCAATCTCGATACAGATCCTGGATTTTCCGTATCCGGCGAATTTGAGTTTGGAGCACCTGCGGGTAACAACATCGCTTCCCCTCCTCACACAGGTTCTAATATGTATGACACTGACTTGGATGACACTGCCACCAATGGATCCCTAACAACCATGGCTCTTGACTGCTCTGCCCATACCAATGTGTCCTTGAATTTCTGGGCTCACAGATTCATAAATGAAGGATACACTGTTCGATTTGAAGTCTCCAACGACAACACGAATTGGATTGAGCTTCATTCCATTCCCGGATTTGCGACCTCTACCTCAAGCGACTATCAATGGAAAGAGTTCACCTATGACATTTCCTCTGTGGCTGATCTTCAGTCGACAGTCTATATACGCTGGTCGCTGAGTGGATCGGGTACCTACTGGTTTGGCCAGGGTTTGGCGATTGATGACATCAGCATAACCGGGACCGTTACACCGGCTTCACCAACTTACGACACCTGGGCTCAGGGACCTGCGTCTGATGCGGACAGCAATGTTGATGGAATCAGTAACGCGATTGCCTGGGTGTTGGGAGCAGCCAGCCCGGCAGCCAACGCCACCTCCCTGCAGCCGACAATAGACAACCTTACCGCCCCCGGTTACATGATCTTCACTTATCGTAGAGCCGATCAGGCCAACAATGATCCGAATACGACCATCCTGGTAGAATACGGCAGCGATCTCGCTGGTTGGACCACTGCGACTGACAGCGGTGATACGGTGATCATCACCGAAGACGACGATTTCTTCGGCAGCGGAATAGACCGGGTGCAGGTCAAAATCAAGAAGACATTGGCTATAGATGATCGCATGTTCAGCCGCTTGAAAGTCCTGGTTATCGAGTAAATGGAAGCAAACGTTGAACCCGTTTACTGGATCATCGCCGACGCTCTTATTTTCGACGAACACGGCACAAGTGATTGATTTTGAATCCGGTGAGGTGAAGAAGGCGATGGTTGGGTTGATCGAGCAGGAGGTGCTGAGGCGTCTGCTACATGTCGGCTAGAAGCCGACTGCACGGTGGAAAAAAAAAAAAAAAGATGACAGACATACAGTTATTGACTCGCAGATAGAATTTCGGTAGTTTGGGGTATGAAAAAGGCACAAGTGATTGATTTCGAGTCCGGTGAAGTAAAAAAAGCCATGGTTGGAGTGCGGGCGAAAACGGCGGCGACTGTCGGCGCGGGATGGTGGGATAGACGGAAGGATGTGGACGGGGTTTCGCGTTCGGTGCGCGGTGGGCGGCGGATTCTGGCTGGTGAAGGGGAATTGGCCTGCTACCACGCGATGAGTCGGACGGTGGGCGGTGAAATCTTCTTCGATGAGGTGGAGAAGGAGGCGTTGAAGACTCTGATCTGGAAGTTGGCGCGGTTTTGCCGAGTGCGGGTGCTCACTTACTCGGTGATGGGCAATCATTTTCACGTGCTTGTTGAGCTACCGGACAAGGATAAACTGGTGGAAGAGTTCGCCGGACCTGAGGGTGAGAGGCGATTATTGACGCATGTGAAGTGCTTGTATTCGGCGGCTGCGGTGCGGTCGCTGGAGGCGGAACTGGCGAGGATGCGTGAACAAGGGCGTGAGGAAGATGCCGCTGCGGTGGTGGAGTCGTTGATTGCTCGGATGGGTGATCTGTCACGCTACATGAAGGAGGTGAAGGAACGGTTCACGCGTTGGTATAACAAGCGTCACGGGCGTCGCGGGACGCTGTGGATGGAACGCTTTAAAAGTGTGATGGTGGAGAATGGAGAGACCTTGCGGACGATGGCACAATATATTGATTTGAACGCGGTGCGAGCCGGGCTGGTGGGCGATCCTGCGGAGTATCGCTGGTGTGGGTGGGCGGAGGCGCTGGGCGGGAGCCGTCGAGCGAAGCGCGGGATTTGTCGGGTGATGGATTGTTCGCTGGATAGTTGGGAGAATGGGAGGGTGGATGCGAGGGTGAACTATGCGGGAGCGCTGGAGGCGATTTTGAGAGTTGAAGAGCTTGAGGCGGGGGCTGAGGGAGACCAAAGTGTTACCACTTCGGCTACGAGAGATAGCAAGCGGATGACGGTGGGGAGTTTGTTGCTCAAGCGTGTGCGGTATTTCACGGATGGTGCGGTGATTGGGAGCAAGGCCTTTGTCGAGCGAGTGTTCGAGGCGAACCGAGGGAAGTTTCCCGAAGGGAGGAAGCACGCGTCGCGACCGTGGCGTGATCCGGGTGATTCTGAGAAGCGCGCGGAGTTTGGAATGCACACTTTGAAAGACCTGCGAGTGGATGTGTATCGAGAGTGAGGTGGCTGATGGCTGATGGTGTTCGTGCTGTGTCTAAATGCCTTCGCTGAGCGGATTTCACGCCTACTGACAAACGAGGTTGATTTCGGGTGGATTTGAGCCGATGGGTTGCCCCTACACATAGTAAAAACAGAAAGAAAATAATGAGTATTACAAACACAACGAGCCAAGTCGGCTCGGGAGAAATCTCCATTGAAGCCGGACGTTACGCGTCCCTCGCAGACGGCGCCGTCATGGTGCAACTTGGTGAAACCAGCATTTTGGTGACCGCCGTATCACAAACGAAGATCCGTGACGGGCAGGACTGGTTCCCGCTCTCCGTTGAATACAAAGAGAAAGCAACCGCAGCGGGTAAATTTCCAGGTGGTTACTTCAAGCGCGAAGGTCGCCCAAGTGAGAAGGAAATTCTCACCTGCCGTATGACCGATCGCCCATTGCGTCCGCTCTTCCCGAAAGGTTACTTTTACGACACCCAGATCGTTGCATTGCTTCTCTCCGCTGACGGTGAGAACGACGCCGACATCTTGTCGATGAACGGTGCTTCCGCAGCCCTCCACATCTCCGACATCCCATTCGCCAAGCCAATCGGTGCGGTGCGTGTTGGTTTGATCGATGGTGAGTTCATTGCCAACCCAACCAACACACAGCGCGAAGAGAGCGATCTCGATCTCGTTTATGTTGGATCGAAAGATGAGGTCATCATGATCGAAGGTGCTGCTGAAGAAATCGATGAAGAAATTTTCATCAAAGCACTCAGCTTCGCACAAGCTGCCATCCAACCGCTGATTGCAGCGCAGGAAGAACTTCGTGAGAAGGTCGGCAAGCCAAAGCGTCAGTTCGAACTGAAGAACGCCAAGCAGGAACTCCTCGACATCGCTTACGAAGTCGCAGGTGACCGCATCGAAGGCGCGATCTACGCACCATCGAAGGTTGAGCGTGGTATCGCTGTTGAAGGTCTTCGCGACGAAGTTCGTAAGGCCATCGTCGAGCGTGCTCCTGAGTCCACCTCATTTGAGATCGACCAAGCATTTGATTACCTCCAGAAGAAAGCGTTCCGCGTTTCCATCCTTGAAAAGGGTGTGCGTGCAGACGGACGTGGTGTTGGCGATCTTCGCCCGTTGACCGCTGATTGCGGCCAGGTGCCACGCGTTCACGGTTCTGGATTCTTTGCCCGTGGTGAGACTTCGGCTCTCGGTCTTGCGACCTTGGCTCCTGCCGACGAGCAGCAGTATCTCGACAGCTACACTGGCGGACCTGACACCAAGCGTTTCCTTCTTCATTACAACTTCCCACCGTTCTCCGTTGGTGAGACCGGTCGTATGGGTGGAATGAACCGTCGTGAAATCGGTCACGGTGCACTTGCCGAGCGTTCGGTCGCTCCGGTGCTTCCTTCCATCGAAGATTTCCCCTATGCAATGCGTGTTTCTTCGGAAGTCATGTCCTCGAACGGTTCGACCTCAATGGCGACTGTTTGTGCGGCATCGATCGCCCTGATGGACGCCGGTGTGCCGCTTAAGCGCGCCGTTGCTGGTATCTCCGTTGGTCTCGTTACCGAGATGGACGACGATGGCAACATCAAGGAATACAAGCGTTTGCTCGACATCATCGGATCCGAAGACTTCTTCGGCGACATGGACTTCAAACTCTGTGGAACCACCGAAGGTGTGACTGGTTACCAGCTTGACCTCAAGCTTCCAGGTCTTCCATTAACCATCCTTGAAGAGGCGATTCGCCAGGCCAAGGACGCACGTCAGCCAGTGCTCGACGCGATGGCAACAGCGATCGCTGCTCCTCGTGAGGCAGTTAGCAAATATGCTCCACGCATCCAGTCGATAAAGATCAATCCTGATCGTATTGGTGATCTAATTGGGCCTGGTGGCAAGCACATCAAGGCCATCCAAGCAGAGACCGGCACCGAGTTGAACATTGAAGATGACGGCACCGTCCACATCTACGCGATCAAGCAGGAAGGTCTCGACCGTGCGATTCAGCTCGTCAAGGGCCGCACCGCTGAGATTGAAGTGGGTGAGCTTTACACCGGCCGTGTCGTCAGCACGACAAACTTCGGTGCGTTCATGGAAGTCCTTCCAGGTAAGGACGGCATGATTCACATCTCCGAGCTTGCTGACTTCCGCGTCAACGCGGTGGAAGACATCCTCAAGGTCAACGACATGGTCACCGCGAAGTGCATCGGCGTCGACGAAAAAGGTCGTGTGAAGATGTCCCGCAAAGAGGCCATGAAGGATCAAGATGCCGAAGAGATCGAGCTCTAATACCAAATCTTGGTATTGATCTGACGCGAGCGGCGCGGAATTGCTTGATCGAGAGCAAGTTGTGCACGGCGAAGAGTCATATTGATATTCGAAATTTAATCTAAGTTGAGATTTCGGAAGCACTATCCGATACATTTAAAAGCCGGTCGCGATTCGTTCGCGGCCGGCTTTTTTCGTTGAATGGGAGGGAAGCGCTTCGCGCGTCTGTGATTATACAGGTGCGCATTACGTTTTGTGAAATTTCACTGTGAGATATACGTCTAATAAATTCTTAGTGCGATACACTACGTGGACAATGCTTTTGCATTGTGTCGTTTCGAGCGGTTTACGTTTGTCTCCCCGCTATAATCGGCGACGGTGGTGGGCTGATGAAAAATGCACCTTTGGAAACTCTACTCCTCCCGTTTCGGGAAGAGACTCTCGCCGTTCCTGAACGGTCCCTGTTCATGCGTGCGGAATCGCACCCTTTGCTGCGGTCGTGGAAGGGCGTGACCGGATGGCAGCCGTTGAAGTCGACCGCCGATGAGTGGCTGCGCAATGGGAAAGAATTGACGGAACTGGGTGCTGAAAGCTATCCGGCTGTGCTGCTGCTCCCCGGAAAGGGGAAGGAAGAAACACTTTATCACTTTGCTCTGGCGTATGATCAGTTGGAGCCGGGTGGGCTCTTGATCGCATCGATGCCGAATACCTCGGGCGCCAAACGTTTTGAAATGCGCCTGAAGGATGCGGCGCACGATGTGGAGTCGATTTCAAAAAACAAGTGCCGGGTATTCTGGGCGCTGAAGGGCGACGAATGGGATACCTCGCTTGTCGATGAGTGGCGTGCATTGGGCGAGTCGAAACCGATCGAAGGGGCTGACGATATTCATACCTGTCCTGGAGTGTTCAGCGCGGGCAAGATTGACGAGGGGTCGGCGATGCTGGTTGGGCAGTTTCCACAAGAGTTCACCGGAATGGTGGCGGATTTTGGTGCTGGCTGGGGGTATCTCTCGCGCGAGGTTTTGCAACGCAACGGCGGGATTCGCCGCTTGGATATTTTCGAAGCGGATTCACGGGCATTGGCTTTGGCTGAGAAAAATATTGTGACGAAATCGAAGGCGCCACATTTCCACTGGCACGACATTGAGTCGGGAGTTTCCGGTCCTTATGATTGGATCGTGATGAACCCACCATTCCATCAAGGGTCGAACACGGATATCGGTTTGGGGAAGGTGTTTATCGAAGTCGCCGCTGAAGCCTTGCGTCCTGGCGGGCGATTGTTGATGGTGGCAAACCGTCAGTTGCCCTACGAAGCGGAGCTCACCCGACTGGGTCTGGCGTGGAAGATGACGGAACAGAACAATCGGTTTAAAATTCTAAGCGCAGAAAAGGAAGTCGAGAAGGACGACTAGTCTGCGCTTTCCCACCATTGACTATTGGCTCCTGACCATTGACTAATCCCACATGAGACTTGATCGACGACTATCGAACCTTGGGTATGGATCGCGCAAAGAGGTGCAGCGGATGATTCGCCTTGGGGAAGTGACCACTGCGAGCGGTGAGGTGTTGAACGACAAGTCGTCTGTAGAGCACGATGAAATACGGGTGGATGGAGAACTTTTGGATCCGCCATCGCCATTGCTCATCGTGTTGAACAAGCCCGCGGGCTACGTGTGCTCGACGGATGAACGCGAGACAACGGTTTACGAATTGTTGCCTGAGAGGTTCGCTGAGCGTAAGCCCGGGCTGAACTCGATCGGACGTCTCGATAAAGAGACAACGGGGATGCTTTTGTTGACGGATGATGGCCAGCAATTGCACCGCGCGATCCATCCCAAGAGCAAGCTCGACAAGGTCTATCACGCGGTGCTGGATCGTCCATTGAATGGCACGGAGGGCGCAACATTCGCCAGTGGTGAGATGTTGTTGGACAGTGATAACAAACCGCTACTTCCGGCGACGATGGAAGTTCTTGGTGAGAACGAAGCTTTGGTAACATTACACGAGGGGCGCTACCACCAAGTGCGGCGGATGTTTGCCGCCGTGGGTAATCACGTCAACGAACTGCGTCGTGTGAAAATCGGCAACTGGGCTCTGCCCGAGGATCTTGAGGAAGGGCAATGGCGAATTGTCAGCGAGGAAGAGCGGGTGCTGTTGTTTGGGAAGTGAAACTAGGTTTTAGGTGATTAGGTTTTATGTTTTAGGTTGGGAGTTGTGGATCACTGAACGTTTAGATGGTGTGCCCATGAGATTTTGACTCAACGCTGCAAAGGAGCTTGTTTTCATCCCCTATTAATGTTAATTTATGTCATGGAAAAGGTCGTCACAAAGCGTCCGCTAGCTGATTTTCGGAAAAGCCGTAACGCAGAAAAACTAGCTGATACCAGCACTCCTGCTGAGCGTATTGCGGCTATGTCTCTAATCTGCCGTTCCCGCACTGAAGATGGAAGAGTTGAACGAAGATTTCGCCGAGTTTGCACGCCTGCTTGAGGAAGCTGAGGTGCGTTATCTCATTGTCGGTGGATATTCTGTGGCTCTGCATGGCTTCCCTCGCTATACGGGAGATATTGATTTCTTTGTGGCTGTTAGTAGTGAGAATGCGAGCAAGCTCATTGCAGTCTACGAGAAATTCGGTTTCGGTGATTTGGGATTACAGGAAGAAGATTTTGTTAGGCCTGATTACGTGGTGGAAATTGGCAGAGAACCAAAGAAAATCCAAGTGCTGACGGGAATCGACGGTGTCAGTTTTGATGACGCATGGAAAAACCGTGTTGAAGTGAGCATCAACGGTATGCCGCTTAAATTTCTTGGGAAAGAAGACTTGATCGCGAACAAGCGTGCTTCCGGTCGACCGAAGGATAAAATTGATCTCTTGGAGTTGGAGTAATGGACGAGTTGCGTGCGGAGTGTTGAGACTGACTGTTGTCAGATAGAGGTGAGAGTAGGTTTTAGGTGATTAGGTTGTATGTTTTAGGTTGGGAACTGCCGCTCGATGGATCTATGATGGTATCTGAATTGTTTTGCCTAAAACATAAAACCTTAAAACCTAAATCCCTGCCTTTCAGGCAATCATGAAATCCTGGCATCTCTATCTCATTGTCGCGGTCTGTTGGGCGGCGATTTTTCTTCCTGGTCTGTCGCAGTTGGAGCTTCGTGGTGAAGAACCTCGGCGGGTGCTGCCGGGTTTGGAAATGATCCGTTCGGGAGACTGGATCACTCCGCAGGTGGCGGGTGAGGAGTATCATCGCAAGCCGCCTTTGGTGAACTGGTTGGCAGCGGGGAGTTTTCTCGCGATGGGTGAGGTGAGTGAGTTCGCAGCACGTCTGCCGGCGGTGATTTCGGTATTGGCTTTGGTGTTGGTGCTCGTCGGTGTGGCTTCGCGGTTCTATGGGATGTCGGGCGGCTTGTTCGCGGCTGTGGTGTTGTTGACGAATATCGGATTGCTCGAAAAGGGCCGGCTAATTGAGATCGAACCACTCTATATCGCACTGTTCGGTATTGGCTGGTTGCTTTGGTATCTGCTCTGGAAGTCTGATAAATCGGCGTGGCTTTATTGGCTCGCGCCAGCGCCGTTTCTCGGGCTGGCGTGGTTGGCAAAAGGGCCGCCTTATTTGATTTTTTACTATGCGATGATTGTGGCTTTGCTGTGGAGCCATAAACAACTGAAGGCTCTCGTTCACCCGGCGCATTGGTTGTCACTCGCGGTTCAGGCGGCTGTGTTCGTGCCGTGGATGATGGCGGTTGCCGCGCGTAGCGAGTCCTCGGGTGAGGCGAGTGCCACAGCGATGGAGCAGATTTTGAGTCGCTTGTCCTTTGGGGACATCGACTGGATCGGATGGCCACTCGCGATTGTTCAGGGCGTGGTGAATTTTCTTCCGTGGGCGGTTGTTTTGGTGATGTTTTATTTCGCGCGTGGTCGGGAGAAGTTTGGGATTCCCGATCGTGCCCAGGACCGCACTTTAAACGGATTGCTGTGGGGTGTGTTGGTCGGGTATTTTGCGGTGGCCTTGCTGCCTGAAAGCCGTCCTCGATTCACCCTACCGTTGATGGTTCCCGCTTCCTTGCTTCTGGCCCATGGCGTGGCGATGATGAGTGACGAGGGGCGCGGAAAATTTGTCGTCATCTGGCGGAGGTGTTTGCGTGCCGCCTTATTGCTGCTCGGTGTGTTGGCGGTGGTGGTGCCGTTTTTCGCTGGCCCCGAGTTCAAAATGATGACGGCAGTGGGGAGTGCGGTGGTCGTGCTCGCGGTGTTTGGAGTATGGAATTTATTGTCGCTGAAAGACGACGGCCAGGTGGATCGGTTGTCGCTCCTTACCGCGACTTGGGCTGCGCTGGCGGTGGCGCTGTTTGTTTTTGCTGTAGCGCCCCATCTCAAAGAGCGGGAGAAAATCCGCCCGACAGGCTTGGCGCTGAAGGCCTTGGTCGAAGATGGCGAGCGCCTGGTTTTGTATAAGGCAGATTACCAGCCCTGTGTCTTTTATGCCTGGCCGCGGGTGATCGAGTGGAGCAGTTGGGACGATGTGCCTAAGACTGTCGATGAAATGCCCGAGGTTTTCGTAATGGAGTTGAAGGAATGGGAAAAGGGGAAAGAACGCGCTAAACTTGTCGCTCGTTTTGGCGATCCTAATATCATTCAGGAAATCGAGAATAAATGGGGCGGAGGTAAACCGCTTATCGCCCTCAAGTTTCGATAATGGAATAAAAATGGCTAAAAGGGAGCGTTTCGTTTTTTGTATGCTTTCCTTAGTGAAATCCTGGCTTCGTAGTCGCTCGTTGATATATGTCTGATAAAGATAAAGACTTGGTTGGCCACGATGGGATCATCCGTGTGAAAACGGATCCCGAGCATGCGGTGGTCGATGTCGATTTTGATCCGTCGGTGCTTGCTGATGGTCAGGTGCGCGAGCTGCTCAAGGAGCATATCTCAGGCGTTGAATCTGAGATTAGAAAATCGACTTATCGACTGGAAAGTAACGCCTGTGAACGTTGTGCCTTGAAGCTGGAACGTCGTGTCAGCGATATCCCGGGCGTCAGGCACGCCTCGGCAACCTACCTGGGAAAGGTGTTGTCCGTCTCGTTCGATTCATCTGCCGAAGACGAAGTTGGAATGGAGCAACAGCTGGAGAAGGTCGGGGCAAATATCAGCCCGATAGAGTCGGCTCCCAAAGCTCGGTTGAGCCTTGGGCAGAAACTCCGTACAGGAGAACTGAACGAAGAAATCTCCTGTGGTCTCGGATTGGTGTTTTTGATATCAGCTTTCCTCGTGGAGAAGGCGCTTGGCGTCGGTGCTGTGACCCATGGCCTCTACACCGGTGCTTACATTTTTGCCGGTCAACAAGGTGTCCGATCCGCTTGGGCATCGCTGCGCGAGAAGGAATTGGATATCGATGTTTTGATGGTGCTCGCCGCGCTCGGTGCAGCGCTGATTGGTGCGCCGTTCGAGGGTGGCTTGTTGCTGTTTCTATTCAGCTTTTCGAATGTTCTCCAGCGCCATGCGATGGACCGCACGTCGAGAGCAATTGAGTCGCTACTCACGATGCGTCCGTCTGAGGCGACCGTGAAACGAGGCTCGGATACCGTCAAGGTTCGTGTCGAGGATCTCGTGATTGGCGACATCGTGGTGGTGAAACCTGGTGAGCAAATTCCGGTTGATGGTGAGATTGTTGAGGGATCAACCAGCGTTGACGAATCCTCGCTCACTGGCGAGTCCATGCCGGTGTCGAAAGAACTTGGCAACGGATTGTTCGCAGGCACGCTCAACCAAACCGGGGCGGTCGATCTGAAAGTGACCAAGGCGGCTGATGACTCGACTCTTGCTCGAATGGTCAAGTTGGTCGCTGAGGCACAGGCGGAGAAATCCGGTACCCAGCGCTTCCTCGAAACGGCCGAGCAGTATTATGCAATGGGCGTGATTGGCTTGACGATTCTCGTCGCCCTCGTTCCGTGGTTGGCGGGATGGCAGGATTTCAGTGCGGCGTTCTACCGTGCAATGACCGTGATGGTCGTGGCCTCCCCGTGTGCCTTGGTGATTAGCACACCGGCGACGGTGTTGTCGGCGATCGGCGGTGCAGCGCGTCGAGGGATTTTGATCAAAGGTGGGTCGCACCTGGACCGTGCAGCAACGATTGATATTGTCGCCATCGATAAGACGGGAACCTTGACCGTAGGGAAGCCATCGCTGACCGAAGTGGTGACGGAGTCCGGTGTCGAGGTGGTGGATCAGTTGAGTGATGGGTCAAAGGAATGGCTGAAGCTTGCGGCCGGATTGGAAGCGCGATCTGAACATCCGCTTGCGCATGCCATCGTCGTCGGTGCAGAGAAGTTTGAGATCGAGGTTCCTAGCGCGGTCGACTTCCAGGCAACCACTGGCAAAGGTGCCGAAGCTACAGTGAATCAACGGCGCTTGATCGCCGGGAGCGAGCGTCTTTTCCGTGAGCTGAATGCGGATGGGTTCGCTGGCTTTGAAGAGCACGCAAGAAGGTTGCAAGACGACGGGAAAACCTGTGTCTGGTTCGGTGAGCGGATCGATAAAAAAGTCGTGGTGATGGCGATTTTCGCGATGGCGGATACCGTGCGCGAGGGGGCTGTCGAGCTGGTCCAGTCCTTAAAAGCGCTGGGTGTGCGTCGAGTTGTGATGCTGACGGGCGATCAACAACGGGTCGCCGATGCGATTGGTCGCGCGACAGGTGTGGATGAAGTTCGGGCGGAACTGCTGCCCGAGGATAAGTTGAATGTCATCCGCCAATTGAAGACGGAAGGAAAAGTAATGATGGCTGGCGATGGCGTCAATGATGCACCTGCGCTTGCTGCCGCAGACCTCGGTGTGGCGATGGGTGCGGCAGGGACTGACGTGGCGATGGAAACCGCTGACGTCGTGTTAATGGGCGAGCGTCTGGAAACCCTGCCGCTGATCCTTTCTCATGCGCGTCGCGCGCGGCGCGTGCTCTTACAGAATCTGATTTTCGCTGGCGGAGTGATCGTTGTTCTCGTCTTCGCCGCACTCGGCTTCGCACTTCCTCTGCCGATTGGCGTGGTCGGTCACGAAGGCAGCACCGTTCTCGTCTGCTTGAACGGCCTGCGGTTGTTGATGGTGCGAGTAGGCTGAGTCGGTTGTGGTGAAAGGTAGCTCAGATTGAGAGCTGAGATACAGTTCGTCTTTGAGCTATCGTTCGTTTGGGGTCGACAATTTTAACTTGGGCTCGTGTTCGCCGCACCAGTCATCGGCAGCTGTCTCTGGGAAAACCGTATTCACGGTATGTGTATGACTCATGTCAAACGTAACGGTTCGAGGGGAGTTACGGTGGCAGGTGCCCTCTTCAGTAGTGATTTCCTCCCAGTATTTACACGATGCGCATTTGATTTGATCAATTTGCGTTTTTGTGTTCATTGGGAAAATATTGTGAATTAATTTGGTGCAAAAAACCACACAAATCTCACATAATAAAGAATATGCCCTTTAAAAAATGTCATCCGGCTATCGCTATTAGAGGTGGCGAGGATGCGTGACTCCTGATATTTGGAGAAGTCGCTGGGTCATTGAAATCCTGCTGTATTGATACGAGAATAGCCGGATAAACCTGCAGAGAAGATACCTTGTTAATGTCGAGTGACAGGTTTTGTCGTCACTGTGAGGAGATCGCCAAGTTCTTTGATCAGCTTTTGGCGTAGGGGTTCGCCATTTGCACTTAGTTGGCGCTGGGCGACTTCGTATTCGCGACGGCCTTCAGGGGTTTCAATCCTGATCGGAGAGTAGCCGTAGTCGGCCAGGTCGTATGGGGAGGCGCGCATGTCGATCTCGCGGCAGGCGAGGGCGAACTCGAAGCACTGCCATAACAGGTCCGATCCGATCCACGGCATGGATTTATACGCCCATTTGTAGAGATCCATGTTGGTGTGGATACACCCGGGCTGCTCGTTGTTCAGTCGCCCCTCGTAATCGGGCTGGAATCGGTTCATCGGTTGGGCATCCGGCGAAAAGAAGCGAAACGCATCATAGTGCGTGCAACAGAGCGGTCGGGATTCCACGATGGCATCCACCTCGTGTTTCGGCAGGCGGAGTCCAGCCGATTTTTCGTGGCGCACTTCATGGCCATGATAGACCATCGCCCACTCGTGAAGTCCGAAACATCCGAATTGGCCAGGGCGCGATGCGGTTGAGGTGAGTAGATCAACCATCCACTGCAGCGTTTTTCGGACCCTCTCTGGGATCCGTTCCGGTGGATAGCAGAATGTGTCATCCACCGAGGATCTTAGTGCATGGCGTGTGGTGAGAAATTCTTCCGCCCGTTCGTCGGGGTCGTGAAGAATCGCCCGCCACCCCGGCGACCAACGCTCAAGTTTCGCCGGTGAATACGAGTAGTAAGTGAAGAGAAAGTCGAAGACGGGGTGGGGTTTTCGTTCGGCTTTTCGTTTGCGCCAGGCGACCGTCCACGGGATTACCCGCTCGCGATGGGCTGTGGCCAATGCGAGCCACTCGCTGGATGGAATAGCCTTTGTCACATCCCAAGATGCCCGCGATCCGTATTTGTGCAATCCGGGGAGGGGATTGTTTGCCGAGAATTCGTGCCGAGAATCTCACGTTTCCGGTTGCGCGACCCCTTACTCTCATCTAATTCTTTCGATATGTCTTCATCGACCCCAACGACGGCAATGAGCCGATTTTTTGCGATAGGCGCAGCCCTTCTCGTTCTTGTTATTGTGTTAACCTGTGTCGGAAATCTCTTTCACGAAGGGTTTTGGCAGCGTGTTTATCCTGGAGTTATCTGCCTTGCAGGTGCCTTTCTTCTTTTTCAACTGATCACCGTGATGGCTGTCGGCCGTTCCGGTGTCACCGCAAATCATCTTTGGATGATGGTTGGAGCCTTCGGGTTTTTCAACGCGACCTTCAACTTTCTGGTGATGGTTTTCCCAAAAGCGCTTTGGAACAATCCAGAGGTCGTCAATCAGAAGCTTAAGGACAGCGTCGTTCTCAACGAGAATCCAGCAGTGTTTTTGGCATTGAGTGTCCTTTTAATTGTCATCGGTGCAATTGGATATATGGTGGAGGACACCAACCCTGATCTTGAGCCAGCCCGCTGACTCGATATCGGTTTATCATTTAGGAGGGGTGGCAGAGTGGTCTATCGCGTCAGTCTTGAAAACTGAAGTAGGGCAACCTACCGTGGGTTCGAATCCCACCCCCTCCGCCATTTTGGCCTGATGATCCAGCTTGCTGGGTCATCAGGCCAAAATGGCTTTTAGTTGGTGGGTCAAGAACCCCGCGCACCTCGCCGGGTTTGAAAGCGGCGGGAGTCAAAAACGACCTTATCAAAATCGGCCATAGGCCGCACACTGGCTTGGACTGCAGCGAAGCAAAGTCAATCCCCCCCCTCCGCCATTTTATCGCCGAGTCCGCATTTTGGATATAAGCCTCCGTCACTGGAGTTGTGGTGGGATTTGAACCCACGCATCACAGAAGGTTCGATTCGCAGTGGAGCGAGTCAGCGAGCGCGACGGAGAAGTCGCGAGCGCAACGAGGATAATCCTACATTCTGTTGGGGGCGAGACGCAGGGGATCACCTGTTGATCATGAGATTGTCCTTGCCCGCCCGTGGCGGACGATCAACAGTGAACGATGACGGAATGTGAAATTTCGTTTTATGTGTAGACAATATTTCGGCGATTCTGTCTGAGAAATGAAGCGAAAGATCCTCATAGCGGTTTCACTTGGGGTCGCGGGCCTTGTTGTCTGGTCGTTTGTTTCCCTGCACCTGGAAACAAAGGAGCAAATGCGCACCGCTCAGCGAATTCTGAATTCGGGTGGCTCACTCGAAGAGTTGGAAGAAGCTATTGGAACATCAAGCCATGAATATTTAGCAAGCGACGTTCCGACAGGCATAAAGAACATAGATCGGTTCCAGCTACGCGAGGATGCGATTGTCCGCCAATATAACAAGGAAGGCTTGCCCTACTGGTGGGTTGTCGTGCAGTTTACGAAGAATGGCTCAGAGATTTTGTGGTTCAGAGTTGCTGAACACGGTCAATAAAGACCGGATGAACACCTTAGATAAAATTTACACCGTTTGCTCGCTAGTCCGTAAGCCATAGTAGTCAGTTAGCCCTTCTTGCTATCAGCAGTTTCATGTTTCTTCGGACGAAGAGAGTGGGGTTTCTGAGCATGGCAATAGGTTTTGCGCTCACCCTCATTCAACCCTTAGCGTTGTGGTTACTATAATCCAACAGACAACTCGTCTAAATAAGAAATGAAGATCACGAGCTAACCCGTTCGTTTACTCTGTGATATCCACTGCAAGTCGGGTGAAGAGCTTACCATTGTTTGTGAGAGTGCGTTTAATCTTCACCTCTACATTGTCGATGCCAGCATCCGTTGGGTGAGCAGTGGCGGCAATGATGATGTCCGGATCACTACCCAAGGCCTCCGCCCATCCCCTCAAATCATTGCTATACTCGACATAAATCTTATCGGCATTCACATTCGCTTCATTGCTTCGGCGATAGGTATAGATGAAGTAGGTTGCATCAGAATCATCGAGCGTCGGCATCAAAGGTCTAGCATTCACTGAAGGCCCGCTTGCTCCCAACACCCACGCAATTCCGTTAGGAACACCGTCACGATTATTATCCGAACCGGATGAGGATCCACCTGACCAGACGATGAATGGATTCGCAGCAGGAACCCCAACGCCGCTGATGGCGAAAGTGTAAGCGCCTTCATCAGAATCGTTGTTGGCAATGGATACTGATGCCGTCCGCGAACCAGCTGCGCCTGGAATAAATGTGATTGTGAATGTCGTTGAGCCGCTAGCCGCTACGCTCGAGGCAGGCGTGCTAGTAACGACGAAGTCTCCAGGATTCGCACCCGCGATGTTGACGATGGGACTCCCCGTCAAATTGAGCGCCGCATCGCCGAGGTTTTGAATCGTGAAGGTATGAACCACCGTTGGGCCGCCTTCATCACATAGGCCGAAGTTCGTGGCATCTGCGGTCGATACCGTAGCATCGCCTGAATTGATCGTAATCCCATTGCCCTGAACATTGATCTCAGGACCAGATTGCGCATCAGAAGTATAGGTTAGACTCAATTTTGGACGACTCGCCACGATGGCATGCTCGCGCGTGCGCACGGTGTCGGTAGCATTATTTTTGCTGAGGTCGGTTCGTAGCCCAAAGCCTTGATTGCTATCGGGGTTATTCACCCAGCTTTGAACCTTAGCGAGGCCATCAGCGTTGAGAGTCATCGTGATCGTGGAGCCTGCCGTGCCTGTAATCGGGGCACTGGCATACTCAGTGGTGCTGACAAGGGCATTGCTGTTATTGAAGGTAGCAAGGGTTTCATCCCAAACGCCCGTCATGTTGACCAGACGTAGGGTGCTGGCCGTGCCACCGTCATCAGTCAACTGAAGACTCACCTGGCTCAAGGTTGATCCGACTGGGATGGAACTCAAATCAAAGCCCAGCAAGCCATACTTGAGTTGGTATTTTGCCGCATTCGAGTAACTGCTCAGCCTGATGGTTGCATCTAGCCCATAGTTCGTGCCTGAGTAGTCAAGATCAGTTCCGCCGGGGACGTTTTCACGGCGGTTTTCAATGAAGGCATCACGCGTTCCGGTGTAGCCATTGAGACCATCCTGAAGGACAATGGTGCCGCCTCCCAACGCTCGCATCGTCACACCATCGATGTCGAAGAGTGAGTTGCTGCCAGTGTTGTCGTGATATTCTGCTTTGCTGCAGGATACGGTGAGATTGGTAATGTTGTTACCGCCATAGGTGCCTGTGCTGTTACCGCTCAAGGTGATGGTGGCCACCTTGGAGTTGACGCGTGTCACAGCCCCCTTAGAGACGCCGGCCGGCAGATTGGCGACGGTCCAGTTACCGCTGCTCAGTGCGGAAGCATAGGTGCCACCGTGAAGAACGACCGTGAGCAATTCCCCGTCTTCTGCTCCTTCTAGAATCCAGCCATCGTCGACGACTTCAATCGATTCCACATCATTGGTGGCCGTTAAGGTGACCCCGGAATTGCTGCTGATCGGGTTACTAGCTTCCATGATCTCTACACTGGTGCAGGTGACCGAGATGTTAGTGATATCACTGTCATAATCGACACTACGATTACCGCTGAGGGCAATCTGCACCGTGGTGTCATTGATACGGTATACATTGCCTTTGCTGACGCCGGCCGGAAGTCCGGTCAGCGTCCAGTTGGCGGGAGTCAGGGTGGAAGCAAAGGTTCCATTCGAGAGCACCACATTGATTCGCTCCCCATCTTCCAGTTCTTCGGTAATGAGACCGTCATCGCTAATGGCAATGCTAGGATTCGGTGAGAAATTAGCCACCAATGTCAAATTGGCACTGACCGCGGTAACAGTCAGCGGGTTGTCGCTGCTGAAGAAGGCTCCTCCTTTTGTCCAGTTGACGAAATAGTGTTCGGCAGGTGGATTGGCAGTCACTGGTGTGGTGTCTGCACCGACCCCGATCACTTGGCTGGTCGTTCCCGTCAGCGTGGCTCCGGTGGTGCCATCGGTTTGGAAGTCCACGGTGTAGGCCGGAGTCCACTTCGCGTAGAGGATAGTGGCCGCGGTGATGTCCCAGTTTCTCGCGCTGGTCATAGTGGCGGTGTAGTATTGAACGCCACTGCCATCAGTGCCGGTGAAGTATCCGCCGAAGGCGTAGTCGGTGCGAGTCGGTGCTGTTGCTGTAGGCATGCCAGAACCAAAGGTGGCGGTGACACTGTTGCTGCCACCTGTTCCGGTCTGCTTGTCGAGCGTCACGGTGTAGCTGCGGCCCGTCCAGTGAGCATAGAGGGTGGTGTTGGAGGTCTCGGTCCAGGTGGACGCGCTGGCCATTGCTCCCGTGTAGTAGCGGGTGCCGCTGCCATTGGGGCTGGTGAAGTAGCCGGCGAAATCATAGCCAGTGCGGGAAGGTGCCGTTGCCCCCGGCATGGTGGCATCATAGGTGGCGGTCACCTCGTTGGTTCCGCTGCTGCCGCCTTGCTTGTCGAAGGGCACTGTGTAGGTATTGGCTGTCCATTTGGCATACAGCGTGGTATTGGCGGACAGATTCCAGTTGGTGGCACTGGCCATGGCCGAGGAGTAATACTGAGTGCCGCTGCCGTTGGTGCCGGAGTAGTAGCCGCCAAAGGTGTAGCCTGCCCGCGTCGGCGCCGAGGCTGCCGGCATCGCTTGGCCGAAGGTCGCGTTGACGCTGGCATCCCCACCGCTGCCACCCTGGCGGTTGAGGGTCACGGTGTAGCTGTTCGCACTCCAGTAGGCGTAGAGGGTGGTGGCCGAGGCGATGTCCCAATTGCCGATACTGTTCATGGAGGCATCGTAGTAACGGGTGCCGTTGCCATTGGTTCCGGTGAAGTAACCCGCAAAGTTGTATCCGGTGCGCGAGGGCGCGGTGGCGGCGGGCATCGCCGAGCCCATGGTGGCACTGACGCTGGTGTCGCCTCCCGTGCCACCCTGGCGGTCGAGTGTGACGGCGTAGTTGTTGCCGTTCCATTGACCATAGAGTGTGGTGGCTCCCGTGATGTTGAAGGTGTTGCCGGCGGCATAGGGGGTGCCAGTTCCATCTGCAGCGGTATTCCAATCATCAAAGGTGTAGCCGCTTCGGGTGAGATTGCCGGTGTTCCCCTGCACGGTGACCAAGTCATTGAGCTGATACTCTGTGAGATCCTCAGGAACGGTGCCGCCATCACTGCCATTGCCATTATAAGTGATGCTGTAGTCAGCCGTGAGGTTCACCGTGATCACCACCACATCACTATGCTGATCATTGCCGTCGTTGGCAGTCAGGCGAAGGAAGTAGGTGCCGGTGTCCGAGAAGGTGACAGTGGAGTCTAGGGCATTCTCATTCGTAATGGTCACGGTTCCCGTGCCGGTGCCACCTGCGATGGAGGACCAGCTGGCCGACGGCGTGTCATCGCCATCGGTGACCGAGCCCGCAAGAGTCGTGGTGGCCGAAGGAACGGACTTCTTCGGACCAGTCGTGGAATTGGTCGTCGAATATGGATGTGCTGCTGGGAGCGTCGCCTGCATTCCCCACTTCCAAGCCAAATAGCCTTCAATCTTTTGCTGAGTTGCAATGTCTTCGGTGCCATCGGTGAAGATAATTTCTCCCATGCCGCCATCCCACAGAGTGTAGCTGGCATTGTTGCCCAGCAGTCTCCATTGGGCGGTGCGGGCAGATGCAGAGGTTACGGTGAATATTTCCCCGGTGATGGGCAGGCCGCTGGCTTGACCGTTGGTGTTCGTAGTACTGCCGTTACGATAGGTGGTGCCATTGTAGTCAAAGTTTTTGGCATCACCGCCGGCATCAAAAACTTTGTTGCCGTTGCTGCGTCCAGTCAGCCTCACCGAGCCGTCCGTCGTTCCCACCAGTGCGTTGTGGTTGGTCCATGTGGCCGGTGTTCCGTCCCCGTAGTAGGTCACCACATACAAGCGTTTCACTGCTACGCTTTGATCCATGGTAAGGTATTTGTAGTTAGGCCCGGTGCTGATGGAGGGGCGGCCTCCCAATAGGCTGTCGGAGGCTGTGTAGACGGGTTGATAGGTACCGTTGGTTTGCTTCATGTGGTAGCCATTACTACTCTTGTCGTTCCATTGCGAAACGGCGCCACCGCTGTGGGTGATGGTGGCAGCATCATTGGCATCGTACCAGGCAATCGCAGCAGCATCCGCAGGCGTCCAATCAACATCGGAGCCGGTCATGTAGATGGTCTCGTCGGGACCGGCATTGGCGACCGGCTTTTCATTCCAATGGGCATATAAAGTCTGGTTGGAAGTAATGGCAACCGCAGTGCCTGCTGTGATTTCGCTTCCCCCGACCGCTGAGGTGAACCAACCCATGAAGGTGAATCCCGTGCGGCTGACTGTCGCGAGAGTCCCATAGGTGGAAGCATAAGTGACTGACTTGTTGGTGGGACTCGGTAGATCGCCGCCATTGGCGTTGAAGGTGACGGTGTAGGAGTCGGGCGTCCATTGAGCATGCAGGGTGGTCGCGGCATTGGCGCTGTAGGTGCCGCCCCCCGGATACGCGTCGCCACTTCCATTGGCCGCCGTGTTCCAACCACTGAAGGAGTGCCCGGTTTTGAGCAGTGAACCTTGATTGGCCAGGGCTAGATTGATGCCATAGGTCTTGGTTTGGTTGCTTGGAGCCGTGCCCCCGGTATTAGCGTTGCCATTGTAGGCCACGGTGTAGGTGCTCACGGTCCACTGGGCGTAGAGAGTGACACCGGTGTTCGCGGTGTAGGTGGCTTCGTCCGCATAAGCATCACCGCTGCCATTGGCTGCGGTGTTCCAGCCGGAGAAGCTGTAACCGGCGCGGCTCATTCCGTTGGAGTTGGCGGGACTCAGGGCCAGATCCACGCCCTGCGTCTTGGTCTGGTTGGAAGGCGGGCTGCCGCCATCATGGCCATTGCCGTTGAAGCTCACGGTATAGGTGGGGACCGAAGTCCACTGGGCATAGAGTGTCACATTGGATGAACCCATGCTGAAGGTGGCGCTCGGGGAATAAGAAGTGCCTGAGCCATTGGCTGCAGTGTTCCAGCCATTGAAGATGTTTGCAGTCTTCGTTAGGTTTCCGCTGTTGCCCAACACCGTGACGGTGGCGCTGGTTGGATAAAGCGTGCTGTCGGTGGGTGGGGCTCCCCCATCGCTGCCGTTGCCATTGTAGGTGACCGAGAAGCCGGGCTGGGTGATGGTCACATTGTCAATGGTGATATCACTCGTGAAACTGGTTCCCGTGGTGCCATCAAACTTCAGCTGCACATATTGGCCAGCATAGGTACTCAAATCAGCCGTGGCTTGAGCCCAAGCGTTCCCCTGATCACCGGTTTTGGTGAAGAGTGTGTCCCAGTTGGTGCCATCGATACTGGCCTGCAATTTCAGGGAGCCCATGGCAGCACCATACATGTGATAGTAGAAAGACAGCTCCGGCAGTGAGCTAGTGGTCAAATCAAACCAGCAGGTCAGTTGCCCGGAAAGGCTAGTGAACCCAGATGCTTCGGTGTAGAGGTAATAGGTGCCGTCTTGGGCCGCGGTAGGACCAGTCCCGGTAGAGGGCGTGCCGGCGGAATCCCAGGTCCAGTCCATGCCATCTACCTCTGATTGTACCCAATCGCCTATCCCAGTCTCAAAACTCTCAGCATAAGGAATGCTCACAGCGGTGGCCGGCGGAGCTGTGATACTAAAGTTGAGACTACTCGAATCGCTGTAGGACGGGTTGCTCAAGGTGGTGATGCGGATCTTGTAGTCGGTGCCGACTGTCTGTCCGGCGGGAATCGCCCACGCGAAAGATCCATCATTAGCTGTGTTGGCAGTAATGGTGGTGTTCAAGCTACCGTTTTTGAGCAGCTCAATTTTCGCGTTGCCACCTAGACTTGAAGCCCAAGTGATGTTTCTACTCGTGCCACGGAACCAACTTTCACCACCATTCGGGCTGCCGAGAAGCATCTCGGTGCCATCCACATTGAAGGTCACGGGAATGATCAGAGGTGAGTTGCTGGCCTCGCTGGAGGAAATGGTGATGGTATCCGTGTAGGTGCCCGCAGCCAGACTGGTGGCATCAAAAGTGACGTAAATGGAATCGCGCTCCCCACCCACAGTGCCCGAGGCTGGCGAGATGCTGAGCCATGATTGGGTCTTGGTAATGCTGTAGTTGGCAGAACCTCCGCCGACGTTTTCTAAATTGAGTTCGGCAACGGGGCCAGAAACACCAGCAAGGCCATCGATGGTGAGCGAGCTGGGGCTGGTGGCCAGAGTGGGTTGTGCCCAAACGGTTAGATTAACGGTCACGGTATCGGTTCCTGCCGCTCCACCCTCTATGGTGATAGTGCCTGTGTAATTTCCAGCTGCGAGGGCAGAAGTGGAGAACGTCACATTGACCACATCCGATTCCGTGGTCGCAGAGCCACTCGTCACATCGCAGTTCAACCAAGTGGCATTGTCGCTGATCGTGTAATTGAGAGTGCTTCCCTGTGCGTTGCACACGGTAAAGCTGGTGGCGAGAGCGTTGGACCCATAGTTGCAAGAGCTGTAGAGATTCGCGCGACTCAATGAAATAGCTGGCGAACCCGTAGGATCACCCGAACCCGCGACAAAGGTCATCACCGAGCTATCGGCACTGATGCTGTGGATCACCGCTCCGGAGTTGGTGCCGCGACCGCTCGCATCCCAGAATTTCAGCGAGGGAGTGGTGGCGTCCGAAAGCTGGTTTATGTCAGTGCTCTTGAAGGCATCATTGGTGCCCGGGGTGGGATCGTCATACCAGGGTGTCTTGGCGCTTGAGGGGTTGGCCTCTAACACCAGCAACTCGTAGGGTTTGGTGTAGTCCGCATTTGGGTTGGCGGCGGTAAAGATGGTGGAGTAGGTGTTAGAACCGTGCTCTCTAAGGTGGTAGGCCAACAGGCCAGTGGCCGGGTTGACACTGCCCGAATGACCACCGTATGGCCCCTCGTAGCCCGTGTTATCTCGCACCTCGAACATGAAATATTCTCGGGATTCCGAGGGGTTCAGGTAGCGGTAGAAGAGGTTATTGTCGACCTGCACGGTACAGCGCTGGCTACTACCGCTGTTCAACTCGACAATATCAGCCCATCCCGATGCAGTTTTAAGATAGGGGTCGATGTTGGTCGGGTGATAACCACTCCCTCCATAGTTACCAGAAGCCATCAAAGAATAATTACCCACATTAGATGCGTTGCCGTCATAAGAATAGAGGTCCGGATACCCCAAAAGCATGTGACCGTTCTCGTGGCAAACCGTGCCGATCTTGAGGGTCGATGCCGTGCCGATGTTGGTGATCTGGTAATCGTAGATCTGCATGCCCGCACCGACACTCTTTGAGGGCGAGAGGACCCAGCGGTGCGGCCACAGGCCCTTGGACCATGTACCACTATCATTGCCGGCGAAGAAGATATTGCAGGCACGGACGTTGCCTCCACTCTTGGTCGTCAGGGAGGAGAAGTCATAGCCATCGGCAATCAGTACATCGAGAGCATCATTGAGCAGCAGTCGACCGCAGAGACCCGAATCCACGGAAGTGTCGTTGTAGTAGGTTTTCGGTTGGGGAACTCGAACGTAGTAGGTGACGTTGTTGCTGTAGCGAAGGCGGCCAGCGGACTGGATGAAGAAGTAGTCGTAGACGGAGCCGCTGTTGCCGAAACCGGTGTAATTCGGTTTGTTAAAGTAGTCGTCAACTTGGGATTGAGTCACAGCCGTTCCAGGCTGATCCGAAAAGTCGACGAGGATAGTCAAGCCCACCACCTCATCCGTCAATGTGAAGGATGGCGGTGCCAGCTCTGGGCCAGTTCCGCCAGTAGCATCGCCTTCAGGCGAGGCCATCTGCGGTTCCGAAGGAATTTCGGAATCTGGAAAGATGGTTCCCACAGGGATAGCAAACCCTTTCTTACCAGCTTTTTCTTTTTTTCTAACTTCTGATTTGAATGAGTGATAATTCCGGTTCGCCGCTTTAACAGCCTCCCAGCGCTCCTGTTGCTTGACCACGGCTTCATGCGTAGCGTGCTTCTTTTTGGCCTTGGCGGCCCTTGACGCGGGATTGATCTCGATGCCTTTTCCCAGGCCGAGCGCCTTGGGATCAGCCTTGCCAACCGCCTTACCGGTTGACGTGAACTCATTGCCATCGGGGGACAATGTGGCATAAAAATAGGTCTTGGTGGCCGGGTCAAATACCACGGTGTAACCGTCCGAAGATTCGGTGCGGCCATAGAACTCGTCACCGAAGACACGTAGGGATAGTTTTGTTCCATCCGGCTGCGTCCACTCAGTGTCCATGCCCTCCTGTCCGTAGGGCGCGGCATGAAGCCAGCCAGTTGTGAATGTGATCGCAAACAGGAGACCGAGAGCGGCGAGGAATTTTATGGGTTTATGATTCTTAAGCGTTGGTAGGTAGATCCTGAAAGTCTCTTGCGTGCGGTTTTGTGCGATCTTGTAAGCTGGAGTAGCCATAGTTGAATTGAGAGATTTTGAAGCTCTTGAGGGCCGTGAGCAGATCTCCTTGGTTATCGTGACTCGTCTCTTTCCCCAGTGATTAAGTAGGAAAAGTAGATGGAAATCCTGAGTGCGTTGAGCATCAGTTGATTACGAAGGGGAGATTTGGGCTTGCTGGAGCTTGGAAGAGGGAAAATTGGTAGCTAGGGTGAAAATTAGCAAGCAAAATCCACGTTCGGTTTTATTCAAGGTTCCCGAAAGAATTTGGTGATCTTGTGCGATTAGTTCATGGACTGTGACACCCCGTCGATGGTCAGAAGTCCTGCTATTTCATTCAAATTACAACTCATCCAATCCCATGATATTACCAATCAACAGACTGCGGTTATGCGCCCTTATTTTCACGTCGATTATCTGCGCAGGAGCGGCAAACGCCGATGAAGTCGAAAAACCGGCTGATCGCTACGATCCCGTGACCATGCAAATCAAGGGTTGGACGGTTCATGTGGAGCCTTCGCTGATCAGTGGCGAACACAAGGAGGTCGGAGATCGCGCGCTGAGCATGTTGGGTAACCATCTGGAGCGAATCGCCATTCTGTTGCCGCCCGAGAAGTTGGAAAAAATGCAAAAGCTGGAGTTCTGGATGGAGAACGACAACCCAAATATAAGTGGGATGCAGTATCATCCGGAAAAGGAGTGGTTAATCGAAAACGGTCACGACCCGCGTCTGGTGAAAATGGTTCATATTCCTCAGGCCGCCAACCTCTACTCCCGCGAGCAACTGCTCAAGCATCCAGCCGTGATTCTTCACGAGTTGGCGCACTCATATCACGATCAGGTGCTTGGATTCGATGATACTGCGATTATAGCGGCCTATGATGCTGCGATGAAGGATAAGATCTACGATAAATCGCTGCTCTACACCGGGGAAATGGTGAAGCATTACGGTGCAACCAACCATAAGGAATACTTCGCTGAATCCACCGAGGCCTACTTCTACCACAACGATTTCTACCCCTTTGTGCGCGCTGAACTCAAACAGCACGACCCCAAAGCCTACGCAGAAATGGAGCGGGTCTGGGGCAAGGTTGGATAAGTTTTTGCTTGAGGGTGATTGTAGAGAGCTTTCCTTGAGTTGTGTTTTTAGTGTGGCCTTCGCTGTCTTTGCGAAGGAGGGTTCTGTCTGTTTGAGAGGTATTCGCAGTTCGCTCAATCTTGCCAGATAACTGCTTCTGTCTTTGCCATCTAGGACTCGCAGAGGCCGCATCAGAAACGGGATTTTTAAAAGGCGCGATTATTGCTTTACGCATGATGGGTGAATAAGTAATTTATTCTCCAAGCGAAACAGAATGACCATGACTACGATCTTTAAGAAATCACACCAGCTCAGCGTTACCGCCGCATTGACACTCATCGTCGGTGCCGCGAGCATAGCCCACGGCGCGACCGTATACGAATCCTTCGATTACACCCCGGGCAGTGCTATCGTCGGTAAGAACGGCGGAACAGGCTTTAATGGAGCTTGGACGGGTGCCGGTACCACAAGCAACAACATCGTTGGAGCGGGACTTAGTTTTGGTAACCTTGACGTCACTGGAGGATCTAATTTAAGATCTGATCGGACTGGCAGAGGCGTGACCAGTCGCACAATTTCGACCACATCGAAGGATACCTTACTTGCCGAATCAACGATTTGGTTCAGCGTTTTGATGGATCCATCCGGCGGTAACGGATTTGCCAACAATACCTACGCCACCCTGATTTTTGGTGATACTGCTTTCGCTGACGCTAATGCTAGTGGCGCTCCCGTCTTGGCTGGCGGCAATGCTTTTGGAGTTGGATTTGTTGGCGATGAACCCGAGCCTAGCTCAACGGATGCCTCTCTTGTCGGCATTCAAAGCCTTGCATACAATGCTGGAACAGTTTCCACTAATGGTAACATTGTCCCTGGAGATGTTACTTCATTAATCGTCGGGCGGATTGACTTTGACGACGTCGGCAGTGGTGGCAACGATGTTTTGAGACTCTACAGGGTTACAGATCCAAATCTTGCGTTGCCCGGGTCGGCTTTCGCAACGATCACAACAAATCTGGATCAGTCTGGTTTCAACATTGTCTCGATTGCCGATCCTCAGACCGCTATTTTCGACGAGATCCGCATCGGCACTACCCTCGAGTCCGTGACAATTCCTGAGCCTAGTTCGCTAGCACTGGTTGGCCTCGGTGCATTGACCTTGCTCCGCGGCCGCCGGAAGTAATCCTTGAAAGCTTCTTTTCATCATAGCGGAGAATTGCCACAACGGTAATTCGCTGCTGGGGAGCGCTGAGCAGTAGCTCGGCAAGTATAGACGCGGGAGGTAATCTATTTGTTACACTAACCCTATAACTTCGCCTGCAATTGTTGCCAAGCGGCGATGATCGCGTCGACTTGCTCTGGATCATAGAGCTGTTTGTCGTTGTGGCTCCAGACGACACCCGGCCATGCCGGATCATCCGGGCTGCGACCGACGATGTGGATGTGCATCTGACGGACTTGATTGCCGATGCAGGCGACGTTGAGCTTGTCGGGGTGAAAGTGCTCGGAGACGAACTGCGACACTTCGCGGATGGCTCGAGCCACCTCAATATAATGATCCGGGTCGAGTTGATGAAGGTCTTCGATGTTCTCGGCGACTTCCGGCACCAGGATCAACCAAGGAAACAATGCGTTGTTTTTGAGCAGCACCAAACCGCCGGGCAGACGTCCAAGTGGAATCGTGCCCGCGGCCAGACGAGGATGCAGTGTGAAAGACATGCCTTGATGAAATGCTAGCGCTTGCTGAAAATCAAAGACGAAGTGGTGAATTCGGGAATTCGATGGTTCAGCGATTTTCAGCGGAATGCGAAAACCCTCCGATTGGTAGCCGGACCGTTGTTCAACGCTTGGTGTTATCCATGATCTTTTTCCTGACGTGATACTCGCTCCATTGAGTGACATCATCCTTGATTTTGTCCCACTCATCTACGGTGATCCACCCGCTGCCGAAGGGACGCCGCGCATGGCGTCCGCGTTCCGTATGCTCGTACAACTCATCGGGTGGGCGGACTGGTTTGACGGGGTCGGACATTTCTGCAAGCCAAGCATCGTAGCGTTCTGCCATGGTTTTAACGATTTCCGGATGTTCACCGGAGAGATCTGTGGTTTCCAGAGGGTCTGCTTCGATGTTGTAAAGCCGCCATGATTTTTCATCACGAAATTTCACGATCCGCCACTGTTTCCAGCGGGTGATTTGTGAGCCGTGGGTATTCCAGAAAAGGATCCGGTCGGGGTCAGGCTGTTGTTTGTCCAAAAGTAAGGGGAGTAGGTTTTTACCCTCGCAGTGGGCAGGGAGTTCGGTTTGTGCGACGGCGGCTGCGGTGGCGTAGAAGTCAATGGTGCTCGACATGCCGGTGTAGGTCTCGCCCGCGGGAAGTGTGCCGGGAAAGGACACGATGGTGGGCATGCGATAGTTGCCTTCCCATTGGAGGTTGGAACGATTCTCGCCACCTTTTCCGCCGCGATAGGGCAGGGGACGAGCCTCAGCCCCGGGGTCGCCGCCGTTGTCACTGCTGAAGAGAATAAGCGTGTCTTCGGCAATGTTCATCTCTTTCAGCTTGTCGAGAATACGCCCGATCTGAATGTCGAGAGCGAGAAGTGAGGCTCGCAGGTATTGACGCGGACGGTATTCCCCCTGGTGCTCAGGATAGAGTTGATCGAGATATTTCTTAGGCACCTCATGCAGTGGGGTATGAACTGCCAGTGGCACATAGTAGAGGAAAAATGGCTGCGCGGTCTTGCCATGGCGTGAAATGAAATCGACTGCGTAATCACCTTCCGTCTCCGTGAGGTAGGAACCGTCGAGGTCGAGATACCAAGAGCTATGACCGGTGTCTTCACCGTCTTTTGGGCGACGTACGGGTTGTTTTGCGGCCTCCATAAATCCGCGGTCCAGAGCACCTTGATCCCATTTCCCAATATCCCATTTCTCGAACCCAATGAAACCCGTTAGATAGCCTGCATCGCGAAGCGTTTCAGCGAGCGTCGCTTTGTCCTCGGGAATGGGGACACCTCGGGATAGACCGTATTTTCCGAAACGCTGTGTATACATGCCCATCATCAGCGCCGTACGACTTGAGCTACATGGAGCGTTGTGGGTGTAAGCATTAGTCATGCTGATGCCCTGATCGGCCAATCGGTCGATGTTTGGCGTGCCGGGGTCAGGGCAACCAAAGGCACCGACGTCTCCGCGTGCGAGATCATCCACATAGAGGATGATGATGTTTGGTCTGCGCGTGTCCTCGGCGTGAAGCAAGCAAGGCAGACTCGTGCCGACGATGGCGAAAACAAAACTAATCGAGTTCAGGAAGACAGAATAAGGCATTGCAGATTACTAAACGTGGACAGCAAATTTATCAAAGAAGAGTCGTCTATCTCTTCTCAGGTGAGGTTGATGAGGATTCAATTAGATCTTTGATCAATCGCACGATGAGATAACGTTCTCCTAGAACTGGGGATATTAATGACCCCCAAATCAGGATTCATGAAAGCTATTTTTATTACCATTCTCGCGATCGGCCTGGCTGCTGGCCTCGCCCCTGCCCAAGACGAATTCTACACGGAATCCCCTCTTTTTCACTACACACCTGACCCGAACGCATCGACAAACACCATCGGCCGACTTGGCCCGATCGGGCTCGGCTTGGAACTGCGCAAGCCCGCTTTCACCATGCATATCAGCAATGTGGAGGAAGGCTCTCCTGCTGCAAAAGCGGGCAAGCTCAAGAAGGGGCAGATTATCGAGTCGATCAATGGCGAGGTGCTCAAGGACATCGATCCTCGAGTTCAGCTCGGCAATCTGATCACGGAAATTGAAGCTACTGATGGTCTGGTTCGACTGATGATCAAGGATAATCCGAAAGGAGATGCTTATCCCGTCGAGTTCAAGATTCCGGTGCTCGGCCCCTATAGCGACACTTGGCCTGTCAACTGCGCGAAGTCTGACGCCATTATCAAACAAATGTCCGAATACCTCCGCGAGGCGGACGACTGGGGTTGGGGAGCCGCGCTCTTCATGTTGTCGACGGGGGAGCCCGAAGATCTGGAGGCGGTGCGCCAGCACTTCAGTGGCAAGTTGAGCACGGATAATCCCGGTTTTCCTTGGTCGATCGGTTACACCGGTATCGCCGTCTGCGAATACTATCTTCGCACCGGAGATGAAAGCGTGCTTCCTGCGATACAAGCCAAGCATGACTACCTCCTCGACAAGGTCTACAACAGCTCATGGATGGGTCGAGGGGGGGCGAGTTTTAATTACATGGCCGGTGGTCACCTGAATGCGGCGGGCTTGCACTGTGTGACTTTTTTGTTGATGGCGAAGGAATGCGGCGTCGATGTTGACGAAGATTTTCTCAAGGACACCTTCCGCCATCTCTACCGCTATGCAGGCCGAGGCAACGTGGCCTATGGCGACCAGATGCCAGAGACAGGTATGACTGATAATGGCAAGGTGGGTAAGCTGACCTTTCTCCTTCAGGCGGCGGCCAATCTGACCCCAGAAGGGGAGAGCTCGGTCTATGCCAAGGCCAGAGATATTAGCGCCACCAAGAGTTTTTATTCTACCTCGTGGCTATTTCACGGGCACACTGGTGGCGGCATCGGTGAACTTTGGAGAGGCCCCGCCATGGGGATGGTCAAGGACAAGAGGCCCGCGCAATACCGCTCGTTCATGGATGAGCGACGCTGGATGTATGAGTTGGCCCGCACTCATGATGGTGCTTTCGGCTGGGCAGCTGGACAGAATGTCAACTACACCGGCGTCAACACCGGTAAGCCCGGTGGCAACTATATTCCACTGATCTATACACTTCCCCGTAAACAGCTGCGTATTTTCGGTGCACCTGCCACTCAGTATTCCCATACTTACCAACTTCCTGAGCGCGCTTGGGGGACAGCTGCCGATGATGCGTTCTACTCTCTCGAAGCGGGAGAGTATGCTCCGGGAAAACGCTTGGATGTTAGCAAGGAAACCATACGTAACGGGGCGTCCAAGGCTATTTTTGATCGCCTTAAGCAACCGGACCTTGCCGAAGATGTGCTGCATGGCTATGCCCTGCACATTGATCAAGCGATACGTGACTCAGCCATGGGGCAGATCAATAAGCGCGGCTTGCATCACCTGACGATGAAGTTGCTTCGATCCAAGGACCCTCGGGGTCGCCACACCGGCATCATGGGGGTGAGTGGATTGCCCAAGCCCATGTCTGATGAAGTAGCCGGTCTGCTTACCGCTATGATCGAGGATGACAAGGAGTCGTGGTGGGTCGTCATGGAGGCCTTGAAAAACCTTGAGAACGCCAGCGCAGATCAGTTGGCTCCTCATGAGGCAGCGATCGAAAAGTGGCTGGCTCACGATGACTGGTGGCTGCAAGCTGCCGCGATCAAAGCGGCATCGCCCTTGGTGGTGGACGAAAGATATTACAAGCGGCTGATTCCTCAGATCGCCAAGCACATGGCGACTAATCAGCGGCCGGGATTGTCCAGGTATTTTCAGGATATAGCAAAGCTGACCCGCAATGCAGATGCCCCCATTCAGGAGTTTGCCAAAGAGCAGTTCGCCAGCGCCTACGCGGAATACCCCGAACAGATTTCTGCTCCAGGTGGTCAGGATATGACGAATGGCACTGAGTATATGATCAGAAGCGTCGCTCGAGCACTTGCCGATACGCCGGATGGGCTGGAGGCGCTCTATAAAGTCGCGAAAAAACGCTTTCCTGATATGTCGCTGCCCCACAAAGAGCTTTATCTGGAGGCCGATACCTCTCGTTTAGGCCCCGAACTACAGGAGTCGATGAAACGGATTATTCTAGAGGATCTGATTCCTGAATACATTGGCAAGGGTAATCATCCGCAATCGAACCGCGGTTATCTTCTCAATGAGGCCACCAGCAGCGAACCTCTCGATTGGGGGTTCTACTATCGTGAGCCCCGGATGGCTGGTCTGGTGGAGTTGTATCAACGCGCGGGTATTGACGATTATAACTGGCACGATTACGGCCCGAAGTGGAACGAGATGGAGTGGCAATACTACAGCTTCAATCCGCTGGAGAAGAAACTGCCGGGAACCGGAACCCGCTATCGCGAGGTGACTTTACCCGAGGGAATGGCCGACTGGTTCAAGCCTACGTTTGATTCTGAAAAAGCCGGTTGGAAAACTGGAAAGCAACCTTTCGGGCAGCTCAATGGAAAGATAGTCGACAGCCTGCGGGGTTGTGGTCTCGACTTCTGTCGCTGCGACAATCCGATGCACACGCTGTGGGAAAACGAGGTGATGCTGATGCAGGGCAACTTCAATTTCCCGGCATTCAAGGAAGGTCATCGCTACCGTGTGGTAGTCGGAGGCATGTCGCACGTGCACGGCGGCGATGGCTTTAAGGTCTACGTCGATGGGAAGCCGATGTTTGAACGTGATCGCGGTGTGGGTAAGCGAGAAGGAAGCAAGCCCTTAGCTTATTATATCGATAAGGCGTGGTGGCCGGATTTTGAGAAGGATAAAACCTCAATGGCTGCAATGAGTTTTCTTCGGATGGATCAAGATACAACGCGTCGACACTTCTCGATCTGGCTGCAGGAAATGAAAGTACCGGCGATGGACCGAGAGGCCATCCTCAAATCGGCGAGCAAAGTTCCGATGCTTTCGACAGAATGGCAGGCACAGCAAGACACCATGCGAAATACCGGTGACGACGATGGCAAATATGTCTGGAGTGGCAAGTTTGTACCCAATTCAAAGATTCAAGGGGCATGGACGCAGATCGGTCAAGTCCAGAGCATGGAGGAATTCGAGCCAGGCGGACCCATCAAAAGCAGCAAGCAATGGCCTCTGCAGGAAATCGCTTTCAAGGATCATGGTGAGACTCACGACGGCCTTATGATCTGGTCGGATACTATGCTACTCGACCTGAGACAGAACGAAGCTCTGAAAATGACGCCCAAGTCGATCAATGGCATGGAGTATCTCTTCATCGAGGCTGGCGGCTTCCAGACCAAGCATGGACCGGACTGGACACCACCATTATATGTAATGAAGCGCAACCAAGGGTAATACCAAATCTTGGTATTGATCTGACGCGTCGCGTATAACCGCTGCGCGGCATGCGATTGATAAGTGATAGCCAATCTTAGTATTGATCTGACGTAAGTGGATGCTTAGTTGGTTGATCGTGAGCTACTTGTGCGCGGCGAATAGTCGTATTTTTATTCGGAACAGGTATTACTTGGTTTTGATGCGGTAAACCAAGCCGTGCGGGTTGGGTGCTTGATCGGGAAGGGAAACTTGCAGGCCTTCTGCGGTGTGCTCCCAGTTGATCTGCTCATTCGATCCGAGGAGTTGAATGGAGCGAATGTTGAGCTTAGGCATATCCTTTTGATTGAATGCCTTGAGGAGAAGCGGGGCTTCCTGCCACTTTGTGCAAATGGCATAGATGATGTTTCCCTTTGCGGTGAAATAGATGGATTCCCCTTCATCGTGGACTCGCCAGGCAGCAGTGCCGCGGATGGCCTCGCCGTTGACATCCATCCATTTACCAGCTTCCAGAAGACGGTCGATACAGGGCTGTGGGAAGGTTCCCTCGGCTGTCGGCCCTACATTGAGCAGGTAGTTGCCGCCTTTGCTGGCAATATCAGCCAGACGGCGAATGATCTCTCCGGGTTCCACCCATTTGTGGTCGTTTTTATTGTAACCGTAGCTGGTGTTCATCGATCCCGGGTTTTCCCACTCGAAGCTGATGGAGTTCTCAAGAATTTTGTTATCGCCCGAGGAAATGTAGTCGCAGTAGGGCGGCGGGACTTCCTTGGGAAAGACCGGACTCCAGATTCGGCTATTAATGATCGTGTCGGGGCTGAGTTCTCGAATCGTATTGTAGGTGCGCTTTATCTGATCCGGGGATTTCATCTCGATGGCATCAAACCAAATCAAATCGATGTCGTACTGAGTGATCAGTTCCTTGATCTGAGGTAGAGCAATTTCCTCGAAGTAGCGGTCAAAATCCTCGTCGCTGGAGTTCGGGAAATCCCAGGTGTTGGTTTGTTTGTAGCGGTTGCCTGGGCCGGTGGGACGATACCAGTCGCGATCGACCGAATAATAAACCCCAAAGTGCAGGCCGGCCCGGTGGCAGGCTTTTTCGAGTTCTGCGATAATATCACGCTTGTAGGGTGTGGCGTCCATCACATCGTAATCCGTGACCTTGGAATCGAAGATGCTGAAGCCGTCGTGGTGCTTCGCGGTAATCACGACATATTTCATGCCCGCCTTCTTTGCCACATCGACCCAGGCATTGGCGTCGAATTTTTCGGGATCAAAACGTTTCGCCAGTTCGGCATATTCCTGGCGAGGGATTTTCTCACTGAACATGATCCATTCAGAATAGCCGTGATCATAAACCTTATCCTTCCACGTGCCGGCGGGTATCGCGTAGAGCCCCCAATGAAGAAAAAGTCCGTAGCGAGCGTCTTTCCACCACTCGATGCGATCCTGGCGAGCTTCTTCCATCTGGGCGGCCGAGGCGGCTTCCTCTGATGTCGCGTCCGCTGAGTAAGAGAGGCTTTTGCCCCCCGTGATTGTCATGGCAAGTAGTGAAAGAACGAGGGGTTGGACGAGGTATTTCATAATCATGGTCGGCTGTGATCACTGTTAACTTTAAACAGAGATCGGTTCCCGCAAGCCAGATATGAGTTTTCGACCAATTTTACATTAGCAACGGGGTTTCCTTCCCAATACCATCAGTTCTCGTTTTTTCTACAGACGCGAATCTTAAATCATATACTGCCTTCCCTGACCATTCATTATTCAGGTGCCATTTACCAAAGCCGCAAGTCACAATAATTATCACGCCATGTTGAAATCACTTCTTATATTTGCCATCTCATTGACCACTATCGCTGCTGCTCATGAGGTAAAACCCATCACCCCGGAAATCGCCGAGCAATATGGGCTCGACCGGGAATTCTTTAAGAAAGGAACGATGGCCGAAGGGATCTTCATCGCCACCTCCGGCAAAGTCTCCGACTACGCCCACTTGGAGGCTGCCTACCAGTTCGGCAATATGATGTCGCTGCTGAAACCAGAGATTGCTCAAAGAATTCGCGACGGCAAAGTTCTCTGTATTCTCGTCGGTCACAAAGAACTTACCTCTGACATTCCGCAATTTAAAAGCGATAAAGTTGGCGAGGAACTCGACTTCTACAATTGGCGTAGCCGTGGGTTTCTCACCTTGATCGACAAACGGCCTACGGTGCTTTTTTCCGAAGAAGACGTCCTCGAGTTCGAGGGCGGCATGCAACTCGAGAGCATCCTCATTCATGAGTTCGGCCATGTTATTCACCGTCCTGGTTTTCCAGATGGTTTCGACGAGGAATTGATGGCGACATGGAAGGCAGCCAAAGAGGCAGGGCTATGGAACGATGGCTACGCCTCGCAACGCTTCCGCCGCGTGAGGGGTGATCAGCCGGTTCTGCTTCTCGATGCATTAACGAAATCCTTTCCCGATCAATCTCCGGAGTTCCTTCGCAAGTGTCTCGATTCCGGTGACATCATCGTGAACGGCAAGCCTACCAACTCAAAAGTGAAGGTCACCGAGAAAGACAAAGTCCGTATCGTCTTCGGTGGCCCCAAAGATTGCTACGCCAGTAAGAACCGCGGCGAGTATTTTGCCGAGATCGTCCAGTCTTGGTTCAATACCAACCGCACGATGGATCACGACCACAACCACATCGACACCCGCGAGGAATTGAAAACTTACGACCCCGGCGCCTACAAATTTCTGCAGAAGATCTTCAACGACGATCCATGGCGGTTTGTCTCACCGCGTGAACGGGCCGGACAAGATCACCTTAAAGGTTACGACCCGAAATTAGCCCCCGTTGTTGTTCAACCAGACTTCATCAAAGACGCTGCGAATGATTATTACGACAGCTATTGGGCCGACTATTGGCAACGCCTGAAGTGACCGAATAAGGGTGGGTTGCTTAATCTCGGATTTTCCTGTTGTGTGAACGCATGAAAATCAACCCCACTCTTCTGATCATTATCGCCACTGCGGCCTTGTCTTCAATCGTTAATGCCGATGATGTGAAAGACGAGGCGAATACCGCCAAGGCGGAGTTTCTCACCACCACGATCGACATCGGTTGTGTTGTCAGCGACATCGAGAAATCGGTCAAGTTCTACACCGAGGCGATCGGGTTCACCGAGGTCAAAGGCTTCAGCGTGCCGGCAGATTTCGCTACGGATACCGGACTCACTGATAACAAAAAGCTCGATATTCGTGTGCTGGTATTGGGAGAAGGCGACGCGGCTACGAAGTTGAAACTCATGCAGGTCGAAAGTGGCGGAAACAAAAAGCCGGATCACGCGTTCATCGATTCAACACTCGGGCTAAGCTACATCACCATCATCGTGAAGAGCAGCGATGACGCGCTCGCTCGATTGGCGAAGTTTGGCGTAAAGCCGATTGCCAAAGGGCCTGCGGCTCTGCCCGCGACTCTTAACCCGGATCTGGCGCTGACCATCGTGCGCGACCCCGACGGCAACTTGGTCGAACTCGTCGGACCGAAACCGACCAAATAGACCGACAGCAATGCGAGTCCGAATTTCTGCTATGCCATGACCACCGAAGAAATCCAGCAATATATCAACACCGCGATCAGCGCGAATTTTCAAGGCTTCACATCGGAAACCGGTGAAATGATGACAAGCGAAGGGGGAGATGGTCGATTCCTTGGACAAGTCACTGCCACGATGTATCGAGGACTGCCCAACACCGGAGATCTCTTCCTTGTCATCGGCGAAACTCCGAAGAAGTTACAAATCATCAAGTTCGGAGACTCCGAGTGCCTAAAGCCCGGCGAGACCGAGTTGGATCTGTTGCTTCGCAAGGAATTAGGGATCGAGAGTGAATGAGATATCAATACCAAGATTTGCTATGAGCACTCCAGATACCTCCGACCTTTCTGCATTCTTTGAAATTCTCCATCAGTTGGTTCGCGAACCATCGGTGGTGGGCACCGAGGATTCTTTCTTTCGTGTTCTTCGCCGCGAATTGGAAGAGGTCGGCGTCAGAGTCGAGCGTCATCTGGGAGTTTTGGTGGCGCAAGGGAGCGAGCCGGAATCGCTCATCCTTTCCGCCCACATCGATCGGCACGGCCTTCTTTGCACCGGCCCCAATGAATTCCAATACGCTGCTTTCATTGCGGGAAACCGCGGTGAACTCACCGGTGATTCCCTGTCCGAGCAAATGATGGCGTCGATTGCGGATCGCTTCATTGGCCAACGCGTGCAGGCACATCTGCCCTATACCGGCACCTATCTTGGGCAAGGTATTATCTCGAACAGCTACCTTTGTCCGAAGCGCCACAACCTCATCTTCGTAATCAACGGACTTGAGTTCCTTGAGCCGGGAGCGCCGGTTGCGTTCCTCGATCGCCTGCGCATCACTGAGAGTCACTTCTCCGCACAGCTCGATAATGTTCTCAGTGTCGCCATCATCATCTATCTCTTCCGCTTGGGATTCAAAGGCACCGCGCTATTCACCGCCCAGGAGGAAGCCGGGCGGAGTTGGCGTTACGCTCTTGAATGGTTTCAAAGGGAATCCTTTACCACCCAGCGACTCTTGGTTCTCGACACCAGTCCCTATCCATCGCCCGAAGCCGCTTCCGAGCAAGATCTCGTGCTGAGAAAAAAGGATGCAAGCGCTGGTTTCGACCTCGTATTCACCGATGAAATTTCCCGCATTTGCAATAGACTAGGCATCAAATATTCCTATAAGGACGAATGGATCGAGGCGCAAAACATCGACCGACCCAAACCCATTTCACTCGGGCGCACCGAGTTGGGTCGACTCGCCGCAGCCACAGGAGGACACATTAACGGCACCACCCTGCAAATTCCCACAACCGGCTACCATACCGCCAGCGAGACAGCATCGATTGCGTCCATCCAGTCCGCCATTCGGTTGCTCAAGGCGTATATTACATGAGGCGATTAAATGTTAGTTGCTGACTTTTTCAAGAAGTGATCCTATCAATTGCTGGAAGCGCTGAGCACTAGCTCGGCATGAATGGTGGAGACTGGCGGGGGGTGAAAGGTTCGGATTCGGTTGTTCAGCGAAATTTGATATTTTGCTATAGTTGATAGTTTTTAACTGGCACTAAATCACAATTCTTTTTCCAAAGAGAAAAAAATGGCGTGCAGGTATAGTCTGTTAACCTGTGATGTTCAGTGACTTGTATGATCCGTGTATGTATAGTGACGGTTATGTTGGTTAGAATATTCTTGGATTGATTTAACGAGTTTGCTACTTTTCTTCCAAGTTTGTTGTGTGAGCTGCTTATTCAGCACAAAGCTGAATAAGCAGAATGCTTATTTTGAAAGAAAGCAATGCCTGAAAATAATGATGCGCTATCCCAAGAAGACTTTGCGCAGCTTCTAAACGAGGTGAAACAGACCAGGAGAATCTCCTCAATTCATCTGCATCATACGTGGAAACCACGAAAAACCCAGTTCGTTGGAGTCGCAACGATTGAGGCAATGCGAAACTATCATATCGGAAAGGGATGGGATGATATTGCACAGCACCTGACAATTGATCCACATGGCGGACTTTGGGTCGGTCGCAACTGGAATGCCGCTCCGGCTAGTGCGAAAGGATGCAACGGAGGGCGTGACGAGGGCCCTTTTATGATCGAGATGGTGGGCAATTTTGACGAAGGTGAAGAGACTCTAGAGGGAGAACAGTTAAATAGCGTAGTGGCAACCATCGCTAGGCTATTAAATTTTCACGGGCTGAGTGAGACGGATCTTGTTTTTCACCGCGATTGTGAAAATGCTTGGAAAACTTGTCCGGGGACGGGAGTTGATCGAAATGATCTAGTAGAGAAGGTAAAAGCTGCTAGGGGCTCAAAAAAACTTACTGCGGCAATAAGCGAGTCATCTCAGGGGGTTCGAGCATTAGCGAATAAGATGGCTATAACTGGAAACGATAGAGGGTTTCTAGACAAGATACCATTCCTAGGAGGAGGTAGGATTGATGATGGGTTGGTGAGGCATCTCGTTGGTTCTTCTGATGGACGTTTCGATGATGATGAATCATGGATGACGAAAGCGCATGTTGACGAAATATTCTCTAAGCACCTTTCTGAATGGGTAGGTAAACGGCGCGAGGACGGGAAGAATGATCATCCGATAGTTCTCTACGCACATGGTGGTCTTAATTCAGAGTCTAAGGCCGTAGATATTGCGAGACACTACAGTGGGTGGTGGAAGGGCAACGAAATCTATCCCATTTACTTCATCTGGAAAACAGGGCTTCTGGAAACCATTGGAGATCAGATAAAGAAGTATGCATTGGGTGCGCTGTTCGGTAAGGGCGAACGGGGGTTGGGTAACTGGTTCTCAGATAAAAAAGATCTCTTCCTTGAAAAATCTGTTCACAAGGTGAAGGCACGACGGGTGACATGGGATGATATGAAAATCAATGCTCAACGTTGTTTTGATAAAGACGGAGTTGGGCGTTATTTCCTTTTGAAACTTTCGGAGTTCCTTAGCAGTTCTGCCGGTGATGGTGCGCGAATTGAACTTGTCGGGCATAGCGCGGGTTCAATTTTTCATTCGAGATTTCTGGAAGCGTTCGGAGTTTTGACCAAGAGTGGCGAGATTTCACCTTCGCAGAAGAAGGGAATGATCAATAGTTTTGGTGACTTGCACCTGATGGCACCAGCTATCCGTTGCGACGAGTTCAAGGCCTGGACTCTTCCTCAAGTGGGATCGCGCCGCTTGATCAATTCAGTCTCGCTTTTCACCATGACGGATTATTGGGAAAGAAAAGATACTCTTGGACCTTACGGGAAGAGTTTGTTGTATATGATTCACTTCGCACTCGAGGATCGAGTTGGTGAGCCTTTGCTTGGTATGGAGACTGCTCTTCGAAATGACTCAGAACTTGCACGATTTTTCAACTTCGATGGTAACTATGAAGCAAGTTTTGGTGAACTTATCCTCTCGAAGACGAAGTCCCTGAGATCAGGTTGGAATTCCCAGTCGGAGGCACATGGTGGCTTTGACAATGATAAAGATACAATGGAGAGCATTGTATATCGGATTCTTGGAAGGGAAAGTTCGGGGGCTTTTCCAGATGACCCGGATAAAGCGGAGAAGAGGTCCTTTAGCTTTCCGGAGATCGTCGGGGGAAATCGCTCACTGTCAGGATCCAAAACTAGAGCATTATGCGTTGGTATAGATGAATACACTACACAACCGCTTTACGGTTGCGTGAATGATGCACAACGGTGGGCAAGAACCTTCGGTCAACTCGGAGCAGATGATACGACTTTAGTGACGAATGGAAACGCTACTCTTCAGGGAATACTTGAGTCGTTCGAAAAGCTGGCTCGGGAAAGTCGTTCGGGCGATACTATTTGGTTCCAATATGCTGGACACGGTTCGCATGTTCCAGACATATCAGGTGACGAAGCGAATGGTGATTCGCCTGGACAAGATGAAATACTTTGTCCAATCGATATTACCGATGGTCAGATCCTTTTAGACGATGATATCGGAGCCATGATTGATCGCGTTGCTCCTGGCGTGCGAGTGGTATGTATTTTCGACTGCTGTCACTCGGGCACGGCAACTAGGGTGTTCTTCGGTGTGCGTGAAAACCTTGTCGTCGATCATTCGGCTTCGGTAAGAGAACGTTACCTACGTTTGGATTCGAATCTTAGAGGTAGATGTGTAGAGAATGTCCGGAGGAGAGGGGTGCAAGGCGTTAGCCGATCACGGCAGGCCAATAGCGGAGTGAGGGAGATTCTATTTTCGGCATGTAATTCCCGACAAACTGCAAAGGAGGAATATGGGAACGGTGTCTTTACGACGGCGGCTACGACCCTCATTGCTCAACTGGGTGCTGGAGTTGGGAGCGTTTCATGCAGTGAACTAGCGAGGCGGATCCACGCGGCAGTCGATCCAAAATGGGATCAAACTCCCGAGCTTCATTGCTCGTCCTCTGCAAAGCTTGAACCAGTCCCTGGTATCAACGCTATTGGGGTTCCGATAGCGCCAACAAGCTTTTTGGCAACCGAGCCTCAGCAAGCTTCTTCGAACTCCGTCGAGATCGATATGCTTCGGCAAATCGACATGCTGACTGACTTAATCTAATCGCTTTATGGTTCGTATGAAACAAAAGCCTGAAGTAGAAGAAGACCGGTTTCAGTTGGCCATTGGTCTCCGGATGGGGCGCCGCGTGTGGCCTCATGAACCGACCCAGGACGAACCACGCGTCCGCCCTTTACAGATTCTTGTTCTCGATCCTACGACTAGAAAGCTTGAGGGGCGAGTAGCCATTGCTAATGTCCCTTACGAGTCTATTCCCAAACCGTCTCATCAGGCAGGGAGTAAAAAGCAAAATGATCGAGAGGAGAAGGCAACTATTGCTATTAATGGAACTCTTTTCAAAGTTCGCTCAAAGGTGCCATGCAATGTGGATTTGAACGATAGCAAAGTGGCGATGATGTGTGGGAGCCCGGTGAACCGTGAGAGCGCCGATTTCCGCGTCCAAATGGTCTATGCCGTGTGTCAGATGGTCTATCGAACATTTCAACTCGCCTTGGGGAGAGATCCGCAGTGGGCAGTGCGCAAAAAAACCAAAGAAGCAAAGGACAAAGCTGATGAACTAAAGGATAGAAAACCGGAAAACAAAAAAGCAAAAGCCAACGAATCGGAAGAGATTGATTTTGAGAAATTTGACAAGCCATGGTGTCTCGAAATCACAGTCGATGAGCCGAAGGACGATGCGAATGCCTGCTATGACAGTGACCTAGTCGCGCTCAATTTTGGCCATTTTGAGTCACCTCATTCGGGAACTCTGGTCCTCCGAAATCAGAAAATCTTCACATGTCTCTCTCATGACATTATCACCCACGAGGTCACTCATGCTCTTCTGGATGGAATGCGGAGTTTGCTCATGCTTCCCACAAATCCGCAAGTTGCAGGATTTCACGAAGGTTTTGCTGACATTATTGCGGTATTTCAGCGTTTCGAGTTTTCGGATCTAGTTCAGACCTGCGCTGAGCAATCAGGTTGGGCTCTCTTGGATCATCCGCTTCTGACAAGAATTGGGCAGGAATTCGGCCACGGAATTGGGGCCGGAGATAGTATTCGGAGCGCTGTTGAAACGGACCGGCAAGAGATTGCTCAAAACGGAGTTTTCGCAGCCGGTGAGTGGCTGCGAAATGTCGAGCGCGAGAGTTCCGGTGAATTTTTGACTTTTTCGGAAAGTTCTGAATGCCACGAGATGGGAGAGGTTCTCTTGCGTGCCGTTTACGATGGGTTTCGCGTTTCGTTTAAACGCCGGGTTGCAAGGTTGGCTGCGATAGCTGGCGGCGGTCAAGCGGAGACAAGTCGCTGGATGTCCGCAGAGCTTCGTCAGGAGCTTGTTGACGAAGCCGTGAAAACTGCAAGGCAATTTAGAGGGATGCTGATCAGGGCGATTGACTATCTCGCCCCCGTTAATGTGACGTTTTCCGACTATCTTCGCGCAGTGGTGACTGCTGATGCCGAAATGGTGGAAAATGATCGATATGACTACCGTGGAGCCTTTATCGAGAGCTTCCTTAGAAGGGGTATCATGCCAACAGATGTCTCTGGGCTCTCATCGGACGAATTGAAGTGGAGTCAGGTCAAAGGTGATTCTGAAGCCCCAGCTATTCCGGCGTCAGACGACGGGACCAGCAAGCCTTTGATAAAGGGGCTGTCGTGGGAAACTGAAGGTCGTATGAAACCTGTTGGTCGAGACTCGAAAAAAAAGGACGGTAGCTACAACATTGAGGATGACGAAAAATACACATGGAACAGGCATGAGGCTCGTGCTGTGGCCCAGGGTCACCTCGTAATCGAATCCTTAAAGGATTATCTTTTCGTTGAGGGTAGTAATCGCGAAGCCCGATGGTATAACTTAGGCCTCTTGGACAGGAATTGCCCACCGAGACGAGTAGATGGACTACTGATTAGAGTGATACATCCGATCATAGTAGAGTCCATACGACGTTCGCGCAGAGCTGGTCACGCAGGTAAACTGGTGATGGATACCGTGATTGAGATCAGCCAGAAAGTCGAAGGAGTTATCGATGATCAAAGAATGGAAATGGTGGGGGGGTGCACTCTTATTCTCAATGACATGGGTTATCTCCGCTATGCGATCCGCCAAAGCCTTAGCAAGCCGGAGAGTTGGCGCAGATCTTTGAGCTATAGCCGCTCTGAGGGGAGCCGCTTCTGGGAAAGAGATAGTCGAGGTGCCCTTATTCCTTGCCAGAATCTCGTTAATCGTATCCATCCGTCTATAAAATTCGCAGCAGAATGATCTGCTAGTATTTGGAAACCTAACTAAGAAAAACTATGTTTATAAACGCACATACCCATATTTTTAACGTCCAATCGGCACTCACAGCCGAGATGGAGAGAATGATTCTTTCCCGCCTTGAGGGGCATAAGTTTGAGGGTGTCTTGCGAGGTCCACTTTCGCGATTGATGACAAAAATCCGGAAAAAGAGCGGGTCGATTGGAACGCGTGGATTTAGCTCTAGATCACCGTATCAGGAATTTGTCGTCGACTTTCTTGAGCAAGACGAAATGGTCGAGTTGCTGGCGAAAGAGGGACTCAAGAAGTCAGCAGCAAGAAGAGCGCTGAGCGAGGCTGCTGTAGCCGCTGAAGATGCGGATTCGAACAGTGAAGTCGAAGCCTCGACTGCATTTGTGCGTGGGTTTTTTAAGTCGGCGGCCGAGAAGGATGTGGAAACGAGTAGTCTCAGCGACTACCTCGATTTTGTCCGGATAGCCTTTATGGACTCGATGGATGATGTCGGAGATCACGCGTTGCGAGGAATCAAAAACGAAGGGGCAATCGTCGCGCTACCGATGGATATTATCGATTCGGACGCGACGGTATCAGACTTGAAACTATACGAGAAGCAAATGGATCAAACTGTTCGTCAGGCGATCCGTAATCCCGGGCGAGTCTTCCCGTTCTTCATGGTGAACACGAACCGTTCAGGGCATTTCGCAATGATGAAAAAATACATCGAGTCGGGCAGTTGCGTCGGTATCAAGCTCTACCCGTCGCTCGGATATAAAACACAAAGCGCAGCCATGCAAAAAGTAGTCGACTATGCCGAAGCGAATGAGGTGCCGATGCTCATCCACACCAATGGTGGTGGATTCAAAAAAAGCGAGCAATGGGCGCAGGAGGCAAATCCAGCTTTGTGGCGGGATTATCTGAGAAAGACCAAGCGCTTTAAGATCTGTTTTGCACACTTTGGAGGCGATGAGCATCTCGCCGAACCGGACACGGACTACGGGAAACAATCAGATCAGTGGTGCAAGGAAATTCTGAGTCTTATGGATCAGTATCCGGGGCGTGTATACACCGACATTTCATTTCATACCGTAGGGATGATAAAAGGAAAAAATGGGGCGGGTAAGTCGTATAGAGATGCGTATTTTTCTTTCCTTAAGTCAGCGATGTCGCCAACGGTCAGGTCCAAACAGATCATGTTTGGAAGTGACTATTTCCTCGTCCGCCAACGTGCCAGTGATCGCAGTATCTATGATTGGTTCAACAAGTTCGGCCCAAAGATACTCGATGATACGAAGTGGAGGCGTCTAACAAGCGAGAATGCGCTCGATTTCCTTGGTGTCGAATTGTCAGCGGGTGGGAAGCGGATAGGGGGAGTTACGTCCACCATGCAAGCCCACGTAAAATGGCTGTTGGAGTACGGCGGGGTACGTTCTCGAGTTCCTATTGCCGGCGAGCAATTAATAAGAGGCTTGGAACGGGCGACGTTTTCAGCGAGTCGATCAGTGCCTGTGCCTGAGCCGATGATGAGGCTTTCTGATGGTTGGCATCCCGAATACAATGCGCTACATCGCGCTTTGGCAACATTTTTCATCACAGGCAAGCGTGTGGACAAGCTGACAGAGAACTACTACAAGATCTTAAAAGCTCTTCCTTACGACCAGCGGTTGAAAACTCTCGGCGGGATGACTCGGAAGGACATTAGCCTTCCTGACAACAAGCTAGGACCAATTTTACGGTCTGTGATGCCGCACCTGAAGGCTGCTGGATTTGATTTGAGTGACGACGCTCGAAAAGAGCTTAAGACGAAAGACCTAATCGAGAAAGTCATCAAGCCCTGGTTCGATGCCAAGCCCGATCACGCATATCCATGGAGCTGTGTGATTCTTGGAAAGCCTGAGTCCGAGGATCCGTTTGTGAAGGCTGGCCTCGACGATTTTCTGACCTTGGTATGATCGCAAAACATTCTCCTTTCTCATTATGATAAAATACAAAATAAACCGATCCCAGTTGCTCAAAGTGGCAGCATTCTCCGCCATTCTATCATGGCAAAACGTCGCCGCTCAAGATTCGCCGGTTGAGGATGCTGCGAATTCTCCCTCTTCGGTCGAATCTGACACTCCTCAAGGAAACTTGGAAGTCTTCTGGGAGAAAACTCTTGAGGACTTCAAGATTGGAACCGGCTACTATGGTAGTCCACTGAGTTCCGGAGGATTTGGAGCCGAGCTTACTTTGAAGTCAGAATATGATATTACTGGAAGTGATAGCTCTGATCTACTTTTCGCGGTCGACTTTCGCGGGCTAGTCCTAACAGATGCGGGGGATAATCAGCGGGGGTGGGATATTGACCTAGGGTTGAGCTATGCCCGTTGGAAAAACCTATTCCAGCCGGATGCAGATACAGGAGGAGATGGGTTGGATTTTGGTGCAAAGTTTGGCTTTGCTGGCGAAGCTGATCAGAAGTTCAAAAATTACCTCTGGGGCACACAGCTCTCGGCATCGCTGATCAACTCCGAAGTGAATGGCTGGCGTGCTCTCATTCCTACAGTTGAGGCCGATTTCTCTTGGAACGACTCACAAATTAATGGACTAGACTCCATTGATGGTCTTTTGAAAATTGATGCTGGATGGCGATTCAAGCGGGCTAGGGAAGGACTCGGTGAAACCCCGATTGGCCGTCCACTAAGTCACTATGCTATAGGAGGTTTTCTTCCGCCGGGAGTTTCAGTCTACGGAGGTTTGAAATATTGGAAGTCCTTCAAAGGGGCTGGAGCCAATGATCAACGAGACGGGATCGGGGCGTATGGAGGATTGGAATATGAACTGAAAAGTGATAGTGAGAGAAACTATCGTGCCCTTTTTGTCGAAGCAGAGTTCGGGGATATTAGTCCAGTGATCGATGAGGGCACGACGATATGGGTGGGATTCAGAGTGAATGGAGATGTTCTTTGGTCTAGTAAATAGAATTAAAGGGGAGGCGCGTTAATGGGAGGAGATAAGAAGTATATAAGGATTAATGCGTGGTTAATTTTTCGAAAGTAAAAAATTTATATATATAATATATGAAAACTAATTTAACAGATGGCGCACGGCAGGCAATTCGATCTTATATTATCTCATTGGTTGCGATCCCTGGAGTGGCGGTTGCCGTCATGATGTTTTTTCTTGGCTATTTCATCAAAGACGTTGCTGCAACAAAGGCTTACAACGATGCCTTCAAAGAACAGTTGAAGGAGTTCACGAATTTACGTGTGCAGGCTTCAGCGGCGCAGATGAGTGCTTCGGATGCCAAGGATGAGGCGAATGATGCTAAGGATGATGCTAAAAAGGCCAAGGATGATGCTGAAAATGCTGTTGCCTCTATGCAAAAGTCACAAGAAACTGCCAATTCTTACCTTGATCACATTCAAGAATTAACGAAGAGTGACAAATTGAAGGATGAGGTGTCTTTAAGATTATCAAATAATCCGACATTTCTGAATCAATTGCAAAACCCGTTGACTGAGAGGATTACCGTTTTAGAGGCCGACTATAGGAGGCTCCGTAAGCGCTAAACGTGGCACCACTATCCAGATTGGATCAAAACGTCATAGATTGATAGTTCTATGACAGTGATGAATGAAATTGATACACCGGATACCGCAACGATTATTAAAACTGACACCCGAGGTCGGGCTCGCTACACCGCCGAATTTAAGGCGGAGGCGGTCGAGGCCTGCGAGCAAAGTGGGATGAGCGTGCTGGCGTTCTCCCGTCATTGCGGGGTGAACTACGCGACGCTTCAATCGTGGATCAAGAAGAAGAGCGCTCCAAACGCTGAGCCATCCGAGCAGCGCTTCGTGCTCGCCGAGCTGGTGAATCAATCCGCAGCGTCGGGCGGAATGGTCAAACTCGAACTGCCTGGCGGAGCGTGTGCGAGCGCAGCAGATGAAAACGGAGTGCGCCTGCTTGCCGTGCTCGTGCGCGAACTTGCTCGGTAAACCTCAACCACTGAAGACATCATGCTTGGATTCAACGGAAACCTGAAAGTCTGGGTGGCGACCGCGCCTTGTGACATGCGTAAAAGCTTCGACGGGCTAAGTGCAATGGCGCGCGAAAAACTCCAGAGCGATCCGCTGAGCGGAGCAGCCTTTGTGTTCACCAACAAAAAGCGCACTCTCGTGAAGATCCTCTACTGGGATGGCAGCGGGTTGTGGGTGGTGGCAAAACGTCTGGAAAAGGGCACCTTCAGCTGGCCTACGGATGTCGAGGGTGGGCGCGGTAAGATCGCGCTCACCCCCACCGCACTGGCGATGCTCACCGATGGTGTGCAACTCCGCGACGGCTGCAAACGACCGTGGTATGAGCCGCGCGAATAAATTTTCGCGTGAAAAAGATTACCCTCTTGCCATCTACTGTCCGGATAGTAGGATCGCCCCATGAGTCAGAGCGACCAAGACAAGGATGCGATCATCGCCGAACTGCGTGACCAGAACGCGTTGCTACAGCAGAAGGTCGACTACCTGATCCGCCAGCTCTACGGCAAGAAAAGCGAAAAGCTCGACCCCGGTCAGCTTGAGTTGTTACTCAACCCCGAAGAGGCAAAAAAGCCCGACGCCGCCGAACTCAACGAAGACGACCCGGCGGCTGAGCAAGAGAAGCCTGCAAGCAAACCCCGCAAGCCGCGCCAGAGTCGTTTACGCAGGTCCATCGAGTCATTGCCCTGCATCGAGGAAGTGATCGAACCCGCTGAAGTCAGCGACAACCCGGAAGCGTTCCGTCGTATCGGTGAGGAAGTCAGTGAGCGGCTTGAAGTGACACCCCCTCGTTACTTCCGCAAGCGCACCGTGCGCCCCACCTACGTTAGCAAACTCGACCCGCAGAGCGCACCACTCACCGCCGCACTTCCCGCGCCGCTACTCGAAGGCAGCGTGCTCAGCCCCTCACTGGCCGCAGACATCCTGACCAAGAAATACTGCTATCACCTGCCCTTCCAGCGCCAGGAGTGGGAACTCAAAATCGCCCACACCATCGAAATCTCCCGCGGGCTGATGTGCCACTGGCATAGTCATCTCGCCGGAGTGCTCGAACCACTCTACAAACTGCTCGCCGCCGAGCTTCGCAACAGCGGCTACCTGCAAATAGACGAAACACCCATCGACTATCTCGAACCCGGCCATGGTAAAACCAAGACCGGTTACCTGTGGGCTTACCGCAACCCCGAAGCTGGAGTGCTTTACGATTGGCATGGTAGTCGAGCGGGCACCTGCCTGGACAACATCCTCATTGATAAAACAACCGGCGATTACTTCAAAGGAGTGATGCAAACCGACGGCTACAGCGCCTACATCGCGTGGCTTCTGGACAAGATCGACATCATCCGAGCGGCGTGTCTTGCACACATCCGTCGCAAGTTCATCGACGCCAAAGACGACCACCCTCAACTCGTCGCCATGGTGCTTAAACTCATTGCCAAACTCTACGCCATCGAGAA
>JAGXGH010000038.1 GCA_024636835.1 Verrucomicrobiales bacterium
GCCACGCTTTCACCAGACTGTTGCAAAACTGAATTGCTGGTTTTTGGTTTAAAAAAGATTCCGGGTTAAATGGGTTGTGCGGCTGAAATCACCTCAGCAAAGCGTCAATCTACACGTCGGTGTTATTTGTTTTTATCAAATTGCGGGCGATCTACGATTTTTCACAGTTATTCTAAAAACCGAGGGAGGTTTTGCAACAGTCTGTCACAAGTGCAGCTACGGGAGGCCGTGGAAGACATGCGTTGGTGGTGCGGTCTTGGGAGGATCGGGGGCTTGGCGGTGTGGTGGCATCGCTCATCCGCACTTTCACAAGTGCAGCTACAGATGCGGTGAGTTCACGCTGATTACGCCCTCACCCGTTGAATGTCAGCTCCTAGCTGTTGGAGCTTTTCGTCGATATGCTCGTATCCGCGGTCGATGTGATAGACGCGGTTGATTTCTGTTTCACCACGGGCACAGAGCGCTGCGAGGACGAGCGCTGCGGATGCGCGCAAGTCGGACGCCATGACAGGCGCTCCGGTAAGTCCACCCGGTGTGCCAGTGACGGTGACTGTGGCGTTCTCTTTCTGATACTTGCCACCCATACGCGTCATCTCGGCGATATGCATGAAGCGCTCGGGGAATATATTCTCAGTGACGACGGATATTCCCGGGGTGACCGTGAAGAGCGCGCACATTTGCGCCTGCATGTCAGTCGGAAAACCTGGGTAGGTAGCGGTGGTAATCTCGCACCCATTACAATCAGGATTGCGGGTGACGGTGATTTTTTCTCCGTTCACGTCGATGCCGTGACCACACTCGCAAAGAGCGTCGATGACGGCGGTGAGATGCTCAGCGCACGCGCGGTTGATGGTGACAGTTCCGCCTGCTACTGCTCCGGCAACAAGATAGGTGCCAGCCTCAATGCGATCGGGAATCACGGTGTGTTCTGCGCCATGTAGCTTCTTCACGCCTTCGATAACGATTCTGCGCGTGCCTGCACCTTCGATCTTAGCTCCCATCTTGATGAGGAAATCACAGAGATCTTTTACTTCAGGTTCTGCGGCTGCACCTTCGATGATGGTCGCGCCCTCAGCGAGTACGGCTGCCATGATGAGGTTATCTGTTCCGAGAACAGTGGACCCATGACTACCCAGCATATTGATCTCTTTGCCGTGTAAACCAGCTTCGGCGTTGATCAAAATATTTCCGCCTTCGACAGAAATTTCGGCACCGAGTTCGCGCAGTCCGCGCAGGTGGAGATCGACCGGGCGGTCACCAATGACACATCCGCCGGGAAGTGATACTTCAGCGCGTTTCAAACGCGCGGTGAGCGGGCCCATCACACAGATGGATGCACGCATGCGGCGAACAAGATCATAAGGCGCTTCGTGATGAATTTCCTTGGCCTCGATGCGCACGGTCCCGCTCGAACGCTCGACGTGGGCGCCGAGGTTTTGCAGGATTTGGATCATGTAGTTGGTGTCCGAAACGTCGGGCACGCGTCCAATAATACACGGCTCGTCGGTGAGCAAGGTTGCCGCGAGAATAGGCAACGACGAGTTCTTTGATCCACTGATGTTGATTTGGCCGTTCAATTCGGCTCCACCGCGCACGAGAAATTTATCCATGTAGAAAAAGTGATGAGGTAACTAGTTATTGATGAGTTCGTTAGGATTTTGAGCGGGAGGCGAAAACGAATCGATCGATCCCTGCCATATCGCCGAGGATCGTGGTTTCGGCAAGTCCATGATGGTGAGCAATTTCTGCAACCTCATTGGCCTGCCCGGCTCCAAGCTCGAATCCGATGAAGCCATGCGGCTTGAGAACGGCTGGCGTCGACGCAAGAATGCTACGCACCAGATCGAGTCCGTCCGCACCGCCGTCCAGCGCCATCACAGGGTCGGCCTGCACTTCGGCCTGAAGACCGGCAATCTCACCAGATGGAATGTATGGAGGATTCGAGACGATCACATCGTAGGGCGCGAACTTCGCGACGATATCGCCGGATAACAAGTCACTCTCCCCTACCACTACCTGCTCTGCGGAGAGCCCGAGTCTTTCTCGGTTTTCACTAGCCAATGCCAAGGCATCAGCGGACTTATCGACGAGCACCACAACTTCGGCTAGATCGCCAAGCTCAGCGGCAAGGCTAAGCCCGATCACTCCACTGCCCGTTCCTATGTCCAACACACGCAGTGGCGCCGACATTTCTTTGGCACGACGCACAGCTTCGATGACTAATTCCTCGGTCTCCGAACGAGCGATCAAGCCACGTTCATCGCAACCGAACTCTCGTCCGCAAAATTCCACAGTTCCGAGCAAATGCTGTAGTGGCACGCGTTGACCGCGTTTCTTTAAAAGATCACGCAAGGGGGTTAATTCTACCTCGCCCAGCGGTCGGTCGAACATCAGGTAAAGATCCATCCGCTTGCACTCGAGCACCTTCGCCAGCATGTGCTCCATCGACAAACGCGCCTCAGGAACGTCGCGAGCTTCGAGATAGTCGGTGCCGGATTGGATGGTTTCGAGAACAGACTTCAAAGCGAAAATTCTACGTGCAACGAGTGGCAGATGCGTCTTAACCTACGGATTCCAGTTCTTCGAGGCGGTCGGCGATTTCCGCAGCTTGCAGTGACTCAATCAACTCATCCACGGCGCCTTCGAGGACAATGTCCAAGTTATAGAGCGTCAGTCCGATGCGGTGATCACTGATTCGGTTTTGCGGATAGTTATAGGTGCGAATTTTCTCCTCACGCCCACCTGAACCAATGAGGTTTCGGCGTTGTTCGGAATACTGTTCCGCTTGCTCTTGCTTCTTCCGTTCGAGCAACTTGGAGCGCAAAATCATCATCGCCTTTTCCTTGTTCTTGGTCTGGCTACGGCCGTCTTCGCAACGCACCATCACACCTGTAGGAAGGTGGAAAATCTGCACGGCGGATTCGGTGACGTTGACGTGCTGACCTCCAGCACCGCCGGAGCGACAAACCTCAATGCGAAGATCGTCTGGCTTGAGTTGAACGTCCACTTCCTCAGCCTCTGGCATCACGGCTACTGTAGCCGTAGAAGTGTGAATCCGACCTTGCGTCTCTGTATCAGGCACACGCTGAACGCGGTGCACGCCACTCTCGTATTTTAAAAAGCGGAAGACTTCGTCACCGGAAATTTTCACCGTTGCCTCCTTGAACCCACCCACTTCGGACGGGCTGGACTCGAGCATCTCGACTTTCCACCCACGAGCTTCAGAGTAACGTTGATACATCCGCAATAAGTTTCCCGCAAAGAGTGATGCTTCGTCGCCACCAGTTCCCGCACGAATCTCGAAAATCGCATCGCGGTCTTCGGTGGGGTCGCGAGGCAGCAAGGAATACTGAATCTTTCCCTCCAATGACTCGGCACGTTTTTCTAGATCGGGAATCTCAGCGCCAGCCATTTCAGCAATCTCAGGGTCGTTCTCGCGAGCGAGCTCACGATTTTCCTCAAGCTGCTTTTGAACCTCGGCGCTTTCGTCCCAAAGCGCGAGCAATTCCTTAATCCGCGTGTGCTCGCGAGTGACCTCACCAGCTTTCTGCGGGTCATCGTAAAAATCTCCAACTCCCATAGCCTCCTCGATTTCTTTGAGGCGATTACGGCGTTTTTCAATCAGCGGGGCAAAATCCATATTTTTTCTTGGCAAACCATCGCTCACCGATGGCGTCATGGAGAAGCGTTCACACTTTGCGCCACCTCCCCGTTAATCCTGAGATTCACCCTAGTCTTTAGCGAGGGTAAAATCTCATCCAATTTGAAAACTACGATGGCGGCGAGGGAAATCATCCCACGCCGCCATCAAAATCTAATCCACTCATGCTGACGCAAGCGCGCCATTGAGTGGATCTGCACTGGTCATGCCAGTGCGGGAAAACTAATTTGCGGAAGGCTTCGGCTTCGTGCGACGAAGTGAAGCTGCGCCGTAACGCTGCGAAAACTTGTCAACGCGGCCTGCGGTGTCCACAAGACGCTGCTCACCGGTGTAGAACGGGTGACAAGCTGCACAAATGCCGATTTTGATGTCCTTCGACGTCGAACGTGTGTGGTAAGCTGTTCCACAGGAGCAGGTAATCGTCGTATCGACGTAGTTGGGATGGATGTCTTTTTTCATGGTCGTCCGGGATAAAGGTTGCCTTTGAGATCGTTGGCCCAAGCTCTCGAAAAGGCCATTACACGATCTACGGGAGCGCGAAGATAGGCGCGTTACTTAAGCTTCGCAAATGGATTTTTGAATTTGACTCATCTCAATATAAAACATAAAATATACATGTAATTTACTGCTTTTGCCATGGTTAAATCATCAGCTATCAAACCTCTTTCCGATTTCCTTCGGAATTCAAAATCCCATATTCAGAACCTGCACGCCACGCAGGAGCCTGAAATCCTCACGGTGAACGGAGAGGCTGCCGTTGTTGTTCAAGATGCGGCAGCCTATGAAAAAATGGCAACCCTGGCGGAGCAAGCCATTCAAGATGCACGCCTCCAGAGTGCTATGAATTACTTCCGCGACGGAGGTAAGGGAATCTCTGCAGAAGACGTTTTTGCCAGCCTTGAAAAAAAGTATCTCACGTCATAAAGCATGCAGGAATACACCGTTGTATTCGCGCCAAGCGCAGAGCAAGACCTCGAAAAGATCGTGGTGTGGCTCAATGACAAAGCGCCTGAAAAAGTGGCGGAGTGGATCAAGACTCTGAAAGCAGATATCATCACTCTGCAATCGATGCCTGAACGCTGCCCGTATGCTCCTGAGAATGGACTGTGGGGCGATGAAGAATTGCGACAACTACTTTTCCAGCAATACCCGTCTCAATACCGTGTCATTTTCACCATCCACAAGGACACCGTGAGAATCCTCAATATCCGCCATAGTGCGCGAAGGTATTTGCACGAAGAGTAACAGTTCTGTAGTTTCCATGAAAATCGCCCTCATTTTGTTCTCCCACATCGCCCTTGGTCTCGCTGGATGGGGTATTGCGCGGGAGTTCCGTTCTGTCTCTACTCCGCAGCAGATGGAAGAATTGCGCACCCAAAGCAACCGCCCAAGGTCTGTGAGCACGATGGGATCCGAACTCGTCCGATCCATCGAAACCCGTTGGGAGGAATCCAAGGCCGCGACAGCCCTCCTCGCCGCCCAATCAGGGCCTCGCGATAAGATCCTTACCGCTATCTCTGGACTCAAACTTCCGGCGGATCCCGATGCGGCCTTCCACATCCTCCTCGCGAGCGATGACGAAACTAGTTCAATCCAGGCCGCCGCTCTCTTTGTCCTCTGGATGGAATCTGATCCCAAACCCGCACTGCAGTTCGCCGCCCATGATGAAGAACTCAGAGCAATGTCATATGACGATGAGGCTCTCGAACTTGCTGGTGAATCTATACCTCTGGAACTCGCACTATCGATGGAGGATGGACATAGTCGCGATTCCATCTTCGCTGGGCTCGCTCGACAGTTGATCGACAGCCATACTATCGAGGAATTGTCCATTCTTTTGGGCGGTTTGGAGACTGATCTAAAAAGCGACCTTTCTTTTCATATTGGAAATCAATGGCCGGCCGAACGGCTCGATGATTTCGGTCGTCTCGTCACGGCGATTGGAGACCCTGAGATGATAGCTCTGGTTCGTGAAAAATTGCCGCCTGAGGAAATGGCGAGATGGATCATGCGCTATGTCGATGAACATCCCGACCCCGAGTTTGCCCGCTCAGTCGAAACAGGAGGAACTCTCATGTGGCTGCTACGCGACGAGTTTAAAATCCCTTTGACCGATCGATTGGATAGATTGGTGAAGCGACCAATTTACAGTCATCAGTCCCCGGATATCGCCCGTAAGAACACTATGGAATTTCTCGCAAGACACGACGTCAGCCGCTATTTCCATAATGACGGCCCTGACCTCCGCTACGCCTTCCATCACAGTGAAATCGAAGCGCCAGAAATTCTCGCAAAACTCTCCGCACGCTTCCCCGAATACGATGCCGCCGGGCTGCTTCCCGCACTTCTCCATCAACAATTGAGCTCAGAAGATCCAAATCGTGCCGCCGTCCTAATCGCGGAGCTTCCGGATACAGAGCGTGCGAGGGTGATCGCCGAAAGCGCTTGGTCGATATCCTCATTGGGCAGCCTGAGCCGGGTTCTATCTAACTTTCCAGTTTCGGACGATAAAGAGATCCTCGCCTACCGGCAAAACATCTGGCAAGAATTCACCGATCGCGGCCTCGATGACTACGGGAAGGTCTATCTGCGCTGGATTTCCAATCTCCAAAATCCGCTAGACCGCAAAATGGCTCTCGAAGCGATTGCCCGCAGAATCAAGTAATCAATGGAGTCGAAAGCTGATGAGATCCGTACTATCATCGGCGACACTCCACTTCGCGAAAATCCCTGAGCCTGCCATGACCTCCACTGCGCGAAAAATCCTCATATGCAGCCATCTTGCCGTCCTTGGTCTCGGCGTGATGTTGAGTCTGCGGGTATCCCAAGAACCGAAACCTCAGGTCTCATCATCTGACGAGATGACCGCGTCGGGTTCATCCTCGGAAGGTTCTATCCCAGCGCAGAAGCAAACGGTGAGAGATGCCCTCAGCGTTTCCGATTCAAATTCGAGTGCGGTCTATGCCGCCGCCTGGGACTCACTTAAAGGCCGATTTTTGCCGAAGCAGGACCGTTTACTCATTGAAAAAACCTTGCTGGAAGAGTGGTCTGTCATTGATCTGGCATCGGCTGTGCGAGCCGTTTTTGCCGAAACGACGGATCAGGGACCAAATGGGTTTGGCAAGGTAGGCATCCTCACGCTACTCGAATGCTGCGCTCCAGGCATACAGAAGGATCCGCTTAAAGCATGGAAGTTAATCCCTTCCAACGCCTTCGGCTGGGAAACCGTGCGCTTTCGCAGTGCGTGGCTAAGCTGTATGATCGAAGCAAACCCCGTCTTGGTATTTTCAATCCTTGACGAACTTCCCAAGCACGAGCGCCTCGCGACATTAAGCAGGCTCGCGGAAGCCTCCTGCACTGCCAAAAATCCTACGACGCGGGCTGCTATCTGGACCCAACTCTCTGCACTTCCGGACACACCGTCTGAACAGGAGTCACTGACTCGGATTGGAGAGAGCATCTGCTTCTACACAGCTCCCGAAGAGCTTACGGCCAGGCTTCTAGATGAAAACACTCCCGCCGCACGAAAAATCTACATCTCTGCCATGTCACTCGCCCTTTTCGAAGTGATGGAAGATGACGAGTTTCCGAAACCGCTTCTCCTCCTTCCTGCCATGCTGCGCGGAGAAGTCGCAGCAACCAGTCTCAAGTATGGCCTAGTCAACGAAGAGCGCGCGCTAATTCTCGCCACCATCGCGCTCGACTCCGGCAATCTCGACGCGTTGCAAGAGGCTGCTGCCAATCCCTCTTTCCTCGAGTTTACCAAGGAAATGAAAAAACCGTTAGCTCTCGTCAATTGGGCGCTACGACTACCAGAGGACCCGCGCACATTAGGAATCTACCGCCAATCTATCGAAGGAGCCGCCAGCAAAGAATACGAAACAATTCAGGCAAAAATCCGAACTCTTCCCCCAGGCTGGCAGCGCGAACAAGGGCTCGCTGCCCTCGCCACCGTGAAGGAAAGAAATCGTGCCGAAGATGAATGATCGGAAGTTGCCAGGATTTAAGACTGAATTACGCCATTCCCCTACTCCCCGTTAAACTCCATCTCCACCTCCGCAAGTGTCTGGTTGTTCAGCGGATCATCCAACAACGTGGCAAAGCGCTTTACCGTTTCCTTCTCGGTGCCCCAATTCTGATAAACCTCGATCCAATAGCTGGCACACCCTCGATAACTGCCGCTGACGGTGTATTGCCCCGGAACCGCGGCGCGTATCATGTATTCGCCGATCCCCTGTCCCTGCGTCATCCGCCCACCGATGGCCGAGGTGCCATAAGTCAGCCCGCTCCCACCCTGTGGATCACTGACCGAGGCACATCCACGTTCACCTGGTCGACTCGAAACCACCACGACCCGTAGATCAGACGGAAACAATTGATCAAAAGTCTTCATCCTGCTCAATTTCGAGTCCGCGCTGACCGACTGGTTGGCAATCCATCCATTCAGCGTCGTGATGGCGATTTCGCGGTTTTCTGCGTCCACCACGTCCCTAGGATTACCGAGCAGCAAGTTCAATTGCTCACCCGCTTCATCGTTCTCCTTCATCCCCGCAAAAGCCATCGCCAAGAGATAGCGAACCTGCGCAACGTCCGCGCCGCTTTCCTCGACACGCTCCAAACAAATCACCGCTTCCTGCCAGAGACCAAGCCCCATCGCTTGCATCGCGAAACTCAACTGCCGTTCATCAGGGTCGCCCTCTAGTTCCAACAAGTTTCCCAACACACGCATCGCCGCATCGCGCTGATCGGCTGCCAGCATTTCCCTCGCTATCCGCACGAAAAACGCATCGTCTCGTCGCATATCGCCACGCACCTTGATGTAGGCTTCCATTACCTCATCGCCATTTTCCAGAGCTTTTCTAAAAGCAGCAAGCTCCGCCTCGGCATCACTATCGGCAATTTCTCTTGCGATCACCCTCCCGTCGGATCGCCCACTTGCCACCGGAGGGCTACCAGCTACAGCATTTGAGTCATCGCCGCTAGGCGACCTCGGCTCGATATTGGATTGTATCACAGCCGGTTCTTTTCGGTGATCGACAGGTTTAGAAGGACCGGCGGCAAACGGATCAGCCACACCATAACCATTCCAAGCTTGCTCCACCACCACCATATCCCCTGGCATTAAGGGGACGTCCACATAGTTCTCACTTAGCGCATTATAAACGGTTTTGGAAGTTCCTCGATACACAGCCACGCTCGACCAATCTTTGACTGAGATCGGACCGCCAGCCTGCTTCACCACTTCGCTAAGTTTGGCACCTTTCTCTACTTGAAACTTCCCTTCTGCGCCAACACGCCCCATCACGGTAACTGCCATTTCATCCCCTGCGACATTCGGCTTCCATTGACTGAAATCCGAAGCCTTCGACACCATTTCTTCAATTTCTTTCTGCCAACTTACATACTCATTGTTGGTCTGGAGTTTACTCCTGCGGCTAGCCAAGGCTCGAGCTTCTGTGTTCCAGCGCTCAACAGACCCTAGAAGTTTTCCATCCACTTCAGATCGATCAAAATGCGCATTCACCGCATTTAGCCAGACCTTGTGCCGCTTCATCCACGGCATCAGTTTATGCTCTGCCCATGGAAAGTTTTTCTCGTGCCATTGCTGCTTTGATTCCCAGCTCCTTACAAACTGCCTCCACGCGTAATCGCCTTTGGATTCACTCCGATGAGAATCTGTAACCAGCTTCTCATATTCCGCCAACATCTCCGCATCCGGTGGCGGAATTCGATATTTCACATAATCACTCAAGCGCTCGAGAACAATCAACGAGGTGTAATCGCTGACCAAGCCGAAGGCCTGACAATGCTCGATAATTTTCATGTTGCCCAAATGTGCATCGGCTTCTAATGCCAGTAACTTTTCCTGACCATACAACCGCCTCACCGTGCCCGACTCTACTCTCTGTAGCGGCACATCAACCAAGCGGTTACTGCCAGCCATCCTGACTTTCACGGTGGTCGCGTTACTATTGATCATTTGCCCGGAGAGAATTTGTTGCGCTGGAGCGGGATCTCTGTCGCCGGAGCGAATCGGAATCACTCCCGCATCTGAGAACTCAGCGGTCGCGAAACGGCTCCCCACGTCCTTAACCCAAGAGATATCGGCGGCGTGATCAACGACCCATCCACCACTTTTTCGCACTACATACCGCAAGCTTGCCGCCGTCTTTTCCTCATCGGGAACCATCGCAATCATCCGACTCTTCACCGTCAACAATTCACCACCGCCAACAACTTTCCCGTCAGTTACTAACAAAGTATCGCCATCCCAAAAGGGATCCACAATCTTCGAAAAATCGGTCGCTCCATCGTAGTCGACATTTTCCAAGAACTGACGAAGCGCCGACCAATCCCCGTCAACCACATCGAACTCACCCTCGCTTTGCAAATCCGCACGCAGCAACGACAAACTCAACTTGCAGTTGCCGAGATGAGCAAACACCGCATCCAGCATCTCAAATTCCCGACCGAGATCGCTACCGCGTCGCGATCCTGAGGCGTCCCAAACCAAACGCAATGCATCCGTTTTCCACTCAATTTCCGCGTTCTCCGCTGGAGCGAAGACATAACAATACCCCTCTTTTTCATCTATAAACCCAAGCGGCTCCCTCGGTGGAGCGACGCGGAGATGCAAATTGCCGTCCACCCTCGCCTTCACAGCGGTAACTTTCAAACCATCCTTACTCCGCTTTAGATCGACGCCTGCGGAATCGATCGCTTCTACATTTTTTCCGTTTACCGTAAACTTCACCACATCGACCTCCGTTGCCAGATCGAGCGGCAGCATGTAATCAAACTTTCCGTCCTTCATCGCCATCCGTTCGACAAACCCGATCCGTACCGCCTTCGTCCCGCCGGCTGGAATCGGGAAGATCTTGGTGCGATACACGTTACCTTCTTCGCGCTCCACGTAACCCGGATCTACTCGCCCGCGCTTCACCCATTCATAAGCCCAACGAGCCGTATAACTCCGCACTGCCACACCTTCACGCATTTTGCCATTCACATCCAAGGCATAAGAAGAAACCGTCGCCCCTTTTGGCAAAGGCATCACGAACTCGCCTTCCAGAATTTCGTTACGGGTGTTCTTAAACGTCACCGTGACTTCCGTATCCGCGATGTCACCCAACATATCGACATTCACTTCAAGCATCGCCACTGCGAGTTGCTCGCGGTTACCGTCGAAATCCTTGACCATCAGACGCGGGCCAGCTGCGAGAGCTGTCGATGCCCACGCACACATTACCGCCGCGAATAGAGAAGTTCTTGGTGTCATCAGATTTACTTTTTGCCAACTACCAAAACGTCCGCGCGCACAAACACCATGTGCTTGCGGCTCCGGTCTGGCTGCCCGTTCTCGTCCGGAGGCGTGAGAAGTGCAAGCAAGGTCGGCTGTCCGCGTTGCAGGGAGATCTGGGTTTTCACCCGCTCTGTATAAAATATCGGCATCTCGATGTCTGCCTTAGCGCGGCCATCATCGAACGTTCCAAATACATACGTAACAACCTTCTTCACGATCTCCGGGGTCATTTGCAGGTCGATGATCTGACCATCCTGGGAAATCGTCGGATCGCATTCGAATGTCCCGCCCAAGTTGCGCGTCTCGAACGCCGTCGCTGTTGGGGCGGTAACATTGGTGGTTGGAAAGTTGGCCGTCTCCTCGCCGTCACTGTCCACTTTCACCTCATTGGGCAATTCAGACGGATCATACTCCGTTGGATAAATCTCCTCGCGAATCGATTCCACGCGAGCAGGCGATCCAGGACGCGTCGTCATCATCTGGGTTTCGAAGACGAAGGCTTTCTTCGCTTTGATCAACTCAGCCACCTTGGCACGGAGTTCCGTGTGGTTCGACCCTTTGGCTTCCTCCGCTAAAAGTTCCGTGACCATTTCCTGACTAGTCTCGATCCATTCCAACATCACGCGGACATTTTTCGGGCCTTCTTCGTTGATCCCTTGCGGATCGTAATCGCCGTCGACGACTTGGGCATAGGCGGGCGCGCTGCCGAGGACGATTGCGCCAAGCAGGAGTGTGCGAAGTTTTTTATTGTTCATCATTTAAGGATTAAGGGATGTGAATGAGACTGTATTACCCCATCAAACGAAGCACCACATGGTTTTGCTAGAACGAAATGCGATTCCTCCATTTTATTGGTTAGCGACGGATAACTATTTACCAACAACCATAACGTCCGCGCGCAAGAACAGCAGATGCTTACGCGTTGGATCGGTCTTCCCGTTTTCGTCGGGAGGAGAGAGGATGGCGATCAGCGTCGGCTGACCGCGCTGAAGAGAAACTTGAGTTTTTACTCGCTCCGAATAAAAGATTGGCATCACCGTGTCCACCTTCGCACGACCATCGTCGAACGTTCCGAAAACCACCGTCTCGACCCGCTTTATCCACTCAGGATTAAGCTGAACATCGATGATCTGATCATCCTGAGAGAGGGTTGGATCAACCTCAAACATTGCACCGATGTTACGGACCTCAAATGCCGTCGCGGCTGGTGGAGTCATATTAGTCGTTGGAAAGTTGGCTGTCTTATCTCCGTTGTCATCCACCTTCACCTCATTGGGCAACTCCGGCGGGTCGTATTCCGTCGCATAAATCTCCTCACGGACCGACCCCGTACGGGCGGGCGCTCCAGGACGCGTCGTCACCATCTGAGTTTCGAACACGAAGGCTTTCTTCGACTTGATCAGTTCCGCCAACTTCGCACGAAGCTCGGTGTGGTTCGACCCTTTGGCTTCCTCCGCCAGAAGCTCCGTGACTGTTTCCTGACTGGTCTCTATCCATTCCAACATCACAAGGAGATTTTTAGGCCCTTCTTCGTTGAGGCCTTGGGGATCGTAATTGCCGTCGACAACTTGGGCATGAAGGGACGCGGAGCCGAGGACAAAAGCGCCAAGCATAAGTATGCCAAGTATTCTAGTAATCATTGTTATTAGGTTTTCGGGATGTGAATGAGACCGCATTTCACTATCAAACGAACCAAGACATGGTTTTGCTAGAACGAAATGCGATTCATGAAATTTCAGTGTTCAGCGACGGATAACTATTTACCCACAACCATAACGTCCACCCGCAGAAACAACAGATGCTTGCGAGTGCGGTCGGCCTTACCGTTCTCGTCCGGAGGTGTGAGGACTGCGATCAATGTTGGCTTACCGCGTTGCAAGGTATACTGACTTTTTATTCGTTCGGTATAATATATCGGCATCTGAATATCTGTCTTTGCCCGACCATCATCAAAGCTCGCGTAAATCGAAGTGGCCACACGCTTCACCCACTCAGCATCGAGTTGAATATCGCAATCCCGAGGATTACTGGAGATTGCTGGTTCGAGCTCGAACGTCCCGCCGACCATGCGCATATCAAACGCTATCGGGGTGGGTACGGTTACCGGAACATTTGGCGTCCCATCTCCGTCATCATCCACTTTCACGACATTGGGCAATTCAGGCGGATAATACACACCCGGATAGATCTCCTCACGAACCGATTCCGCGCGAGCCGGTGCGCCGGTGCGCTTCGTCACCATCTGGGTCTCAAACACGAACGCCTTTTTCGCGTTGATTAACTCAGCCACCTTGGCACGCAGCTCGGTGTCATTGACATCTTTCGTCTCCTCTGCCAGAAGCTCCGTAACGGTCTCCTGACTGGTATCGATCCACTCCAACATCACACGCACATTTTTCGGCCCCTCTTCGTTGTTACCTTGCGGGTCGTAATCGCCGTCGACGACCTGAGCATGAAGAGATGCGATGCCGAGCGCGAATGCGCCAATCAGGAACATGGTCATATTTTTAGTTCTCTTCATCGTTGCTGCTGCTTGGGTGATCGAGTGGTGTGATTTGGATAAACTGTAGACACTTGATCGAGCGATCCGCCTGCCCATCCGCATGATGCAGAGTGGACAATGAGAAGAGAAAAGAAACGACTAAAGAACGATCCGCATCACCCCAGCTAACGAACCACAACCCCGTTTTGCTAGAACGAAATCAGATACCTCTAAATTATTCCAAGCTCATCACGAAGATTTCCTCGCTACACCTAGCCACTTGTTTGCGATGGCCGCTAGATCTAGAGATGGTGCTTGATCGTTGCTAAAGAAGCCTGATTCGATCTCGCGGATCTGTGAACTCAGAGCGGTGCGATCGGACTCTGACAGTTGCTCCCCGTGGTCGCTGCGGATGCGGCGAAGGAAGGCAATGGTCGAGAACGGCGTTGGGTTCTCTGGTGTGACAAGCCCTTCGGTCATCACGGTTCGCTCAACTTTTTTACGGCGCATCAGCCAGAAAATCCCCGCCACAATCGCAGCCAGGACGATCGCAATTACCGCATAGCGAGGGGCGTTGCCGACCTCACTAACAAGCTTGATGCCACTGTTTGCCAGCTCGGCGTCGATGGTCTCGAGATCGGCATCTTGATAATGCTGGTAGTTGAGAGAAACGGGATTCACTCCGTCCTTCAGCTTTGGAAACGGAAACATGACGTCGCCGCGCAAATCCGGCTTACGAACATAGGTGAGCTGCCAGTTACGGTCGGCTTGAGCAACGATCTTCGTGCCATCACTCGTCAATTGGGTGATCACAAGGTTGCCATCCACAGCGTCGAGAGTGAAACCCTCGCGCTCGCAGTCGAACATCTCATCCAGGTTTGGAATGATGCCCTGTCCGCTTGCCTGGATTTCCACGATCACCCGGCCCTCGCTCCATTCGCGCTCGTCCATAACGAGATCGAGTGAGAGCTCGTCACAGGGGCGAGCTTTCACCGTTTCGTCACGGGCGTCGATGGGCTGGACTTGTGACATCACAGGCAGGACGACCTGTCCGGGCTGATCGATGAAGTCCATGTCCATCTGAATCGATGGGATGCGGTCAACGGCCGCATTTTTGGCACGCAGCACGGCATAGGCGAGAGGGGTTTGCACCCATCCTTCACGTGGCAGATCGATAGGTTTCACGCCTGTGTCATGAAAGATAAGAGAGACGACTTCAAAAGTCTCATCAAGCGCGGCGTGGATATTTTTGGTGAAATCATCCCTGTGGTTTTGTCCACCCCGCTGTTGCGGCGATTTATTTTGCACATACTTGCCGAAGCCTCCGCTCTCACGAAGCAGCTGGTTGGTTGACTCCAGACTGATGAACGCACCGAAGGGCTGGCTATGCCCCACGCTTGTGGGGCCGTCCACCCTGACCCGTAGCTGAATCTCGTCGAGAAGTTCACGGTAATAGTCGAGTGATTTTGTCGCAGTAGCGGCGACCGGATGGTCTTCGCCTACAATCTTGAGGCCAGATCCGAGGAAGCGCTGTCGGACGTTGGCTGGGACTCGTGGAAAAACCTCGCCCAGCATTTCTGCGAACATCTCAAGATGTTTGTCCGCAGCTTCTCCCGGCAATGCGCGCATGGCATCGCCAATGGCTTTCAATCCCGGATCGGTTCGCGCGGTATTCGTGGTGAGCTGAGCGAGATCACTCGCGCCAAGCATGACAAAAAACCATGCCTGATAGGGGAGAATATTCCACTGCCCCCTTGGCATTTCGGGGACTTTCGCTGCATAGATTTCCGCTGCCTTGCTGAAGCTTGAGAAGGCTTCATCGCGCAAGCTGACATATTCGGTAAGTGTTACCTTGCGCTCGAATTCGTATTGCGAGGCATCGTAGAAAAGCTGTCCGCGGGTGATGAAGGATTCCCAATCCGCATCCTCGGCACGGATACCACGCTTGGCGAGTTCCAGTGCCGTTCTGTAGCCACGAGAAACCTCGTCCTTCGCTTCCTTTTCGGTGCGGTTGGTGCCGGCCTGCTGCTGGGGTTTCGGGTCGCGCCACTGCTCGCCGAGACGCTCGCGCATGCCGCCGAGCAGTTCCAACAATTCCTCGCGGACCATTTCTTCGGGCGGGCCAAAGATCGCGATGATATCATCGAGCTTGTAGACTTCCGCACCACTATGCAGCGTCATGAAGGTTTGAACGATGAGCGACGGATCGAGCGGCTCTGGTGAAATTTCACGCAGTTCGTTCAGTAGGTTTTTGAAATGCTGGATGTTCTGGTTCTGTCGCAGGCGGGTGAGAGGGATGCCGGACCCTGCTTGAAGCAGTTGCGTAGGGATTGGGTAGCCCATGGCACGCATCCGCTTCACCTGTTCGCTTTCCGCAGGTTTGGTGCGTTTCGAAACCCAACCTGCCAACACATCTTGGCAGATCTCGCGTTCGAGTCCTGGGTGTTTTTTTACGTATTCGCGTAGTAGATCGAGGTTCGCCTCCTGAGGCAGAAGCACTTGCACCTTGAGCAAGGTGAGCTCCATACGCTGGGCGAGCCCAGGATTCAGGCGGGGAAGCAATTCCATGGGCGGCGCGGTTGCCAGGATTTGTTCGGTTGAAAGCGTGTTCACCTCTGCCTCTCTGTTCATTCCGTAGCGACGCATCATCATGCGATCAGCCTGTGAAATATCCACCGCCACCACTCCGCCGGCACGGTAGCAACCCTCAGCCTCGGCGAGCCAGTTGAGAACGAGCACCGCCGCGTTCGGGGGAAGCTCACCCTCCATCGTGACCATCGCCTCCAATAGCAAATGCTGGGTGCCCAGGCTGGCGACGCGGGCCGGCAAGTCGTCGCCTTTCGCGGTCTCTTGCCCAAGCCCACCGATGATCGATATCAGATCCGCCAAGGTTTCGGTCTGCTTGAAAAGCTGCTCGCGGATAAGTTTGATGGCTTGCTCTTGTTCCAGCACGGGAAGCAGCTGAACCAAACGGTCCATCGCGAGGCGGAACTGCGGACGGGTATAGTTACCGAAACGCGACGATTTCATCAGTAATGCGCAGACTTCCGCAGCACGCTGAAATTGACGTTCATCGCGCTCGGCGATGCCCTTCTGGGTAAAATACTCCATCGCAAACACCAGTTCCGTGGTGTCTGAGTCTTCCCATTCCTCGGGCTTCAGTGGGAGAAATGGTCCGGCGTCGGTGATCCAGCCCATTGCGGAAAGGAACGAGGTCGCCAGCTTGCGGCCATCGGGTGTCGTGCCGCCGAGACCTTTCCATCCATCCTTGAGTTTGTTGACGAGCGTGGAGCGGCCAGCATCACCAAGCGCGGTTTTGGCAAGCTTGCCAAGAGCGGGGATATTTGCCTCCACAAGATCCCCCGGCGCAGCTTCGACGATACCGTAAAAATCCTCGCTCAGGATAGGGGCGGATTTTCTCGAATTCTCACTTTGCTCGCGACGTTGGCGTCTCACCCGCTCGTAGGGATCTTCGCTCTCAGAACCAGGTTCCGGCGCCTTGAGCACCTCACCCACCGATACCGATTGGGAACCAAGTGTCTCGATCAGCTTGGCATAAATTGCGGCCGCATCCTCATCAGGCAAAGCCGCGAGGGTCTGACCAACAGCCACCCAGTCGCCGAACATTACCGCCATGTTGAATGCATCCTCGGGGGCAAGGTCGGCACTTTTTCGCTGGTTCTTGGTGACAGCGAGCACTGCTTCCGGCGAACGGTCGAAGTTCATCGCACGCAGTTTTTCCGCAAGCTCCGCGCCCCCGTCCTCAGGTTCTTCGTTTGGTACCGGATCTTCCACCGGTGCAGGCGGAACGGGAATGGTTTCCGAGTCCTGGGCACGTGCGCTCGTCGCGATAAGCATCAGCGCTAAGGTCACCGCGTAGCGGGTGTGTGTGTGTGATAATCGATTTTTCATTGAATGAAGATGTGTTGGCTAATATCGTCGATCAGGAGCCTGAGCCGGGCTCGAAGCGCTCCATACCCGCGCCTTTGTCCGGAGGACCGTCTCCCTCGCCGGGTTGTTTACCAGGTTGCTTACCGCGTTTCCCGCGTCGTTTGCCCATCTGCTCGCTAAGCCCCTGGTTGGCCATGCATTGCCCTTCTTTTGGCAGTGGGCGGCCCATCAATTCGGTCAAGCTGAGTCGCTGGAGCTCAACGGCGGACTCGAGGTTTTCTTGTTGTTTCAAGGAGTAATCCTTTTCACCCTGCGAAGCACTTTTTTCCGTCAGGAGGCGGAAGTTCTGACGCGACAATTCGGCCTCTTCCATCCATAATTCACGACTCGCCCCCTCCAGTCGCATTACCCATGCGGCATAATAATGAATGCGCCCGGCTAGTTCGCGGGCCTCGCGCTGGAAATCCGTGGGCATCGATTTTATCGCCGTGTCGTCCAACAGCTTATCGGCCATGTCGATGGCAGCCACCGCATCGCCCGAGCGGTAGCGCGTGCGGATTTGGGCGAGATCGAGGCGGAGCTTCAGATCAAGGTTCTCGCTGTCAGTAAATTTAGCCGCCTCCTGATAGTATTCGGTAGCCTGCTGCCAGTTTTCCTGCCCCTCGGCGATCTCGGCTTTTTCCACCAGGGCATGAGCGTCATCGAGCGCGAGCCATTGCTGGCCACGACCGAAATGAAGCACCACCGCAGGAAGCGGAAGCAGGAGCCATATCAGTATTAGGAATTTTCTCATGGAAGGTTGCGGGCTGAGGATTTCGACATGTCAGCGGCGCGGGGACGCCACGCGCTGCCAAACCATTCTAACAAAAGAGGCACGAGGCAGAGTAAAATAGAGGAGGCTATAAGCACTATAAGCGCGGCCAAGCGTCTATCCGTTCGCCATTTTGCGGCTCCGGGCTGCTCGGTATTGAGCTTACTCAGTGCGTCGCTTGGGATCTGGCGAACATTGCAGTCAAAGTAGGTTCCACCGAGACGTCGTGACAGCTGCGAGAGATTGGCGGTATCCTGACGGGAGTTATGTCCGTCGATGAACGTGCCGCGCGCGGAGTCGCCAACACCAGCGATGATGACGTTGGAAACCGACGAGGGCATGCGATCCAGCCCGCTAGGTGCCAAACTGTCGCCGTCCGAAATCACCAGTAAAGTCGTGGACTTCCGCGGCCAGTCTTTCATGAACTCGCCGACCTGATTGATGGATGCGAGAATGTCTGTCTTACCTGGTTTGTAGGTGATGTGGAATGGTGTGCCGCCGGCAAGATGTAGGATCAGCTCACGATCCTTGCACTCTTTGACCATCATCCGCGCCTCTGTATAAAAGCCCGCAGCGGAAAAACTCACATTGTCTCCCTGAACGCGATCGAGCACGGATTTCAGCACAGCCGATGCCCTGGCGTTACGTGTTAGCGCACCGCCCTCGCCCGCATCGGCCAGCAACATCGATGGCGACACATCCAACATCACCATCAGGTGTTGTGGAAGCCCCGTCTTTTTATTGCGTTCGGGCAGGTGGTTGTTGAATGCGATCAGCGTTACCAGCGACCATGCAACCCCAGCCACACCTAGCACTCGCAGCATCGGAGTCGCACGGGTCCAGATGCGAGGTTTCCCCGCCGGGCCGAAGGCGAGCACGTCAAGTCTAGCTACACGGCGTGCGTGCAGCCATTCGCCGAACACGGCGAGACCTGCTGCGGCTAACGCGGCCCAGAGAGCATAGAGATGGATCGATTCGGCAGTCATCACCAGGGAGAATATCGAAGGCCTAACAAAGAGAGGGCGTAAAGAAAAACACAAACTAGACCAGCAAGAGAAAACGGCGTGTAGGCGTCCACCCAGTCGGCAGTGGTCTGCTTGAAGCGAGCTTTCTGCATGCCGTCGATTTCGCGAAACACTTCATCCAAGGAGGCTTGGTCACCCGCCGTAAAAACCTTCCCACCCGTCCCTACGGCAACGGTTTCCATCCCCCCTGCACCCATACTCATACCGTTCTCACCGCCGGCGATCATGATGCCGAATACACGGATCTTATCCTGTGCGAGTTCCTCCGCCACTGCGCGATCTCCACCGTTGGAGAAATCCGCACTTCCGCCGTCGCTGATCAGGATGACGGCGCGGTCGCCTTCCTTGGTGCGGACGAGTTGGTCACGGCAGCCGCGAAGCGCGTTGGCAATCATCGTGCCGCCCATCCAGCTAGGCATGTTATTTGGGCGAACGTATTTAGTCGCGTTGGCGATTGCCGAAACATCCTTCGTCGGTGGCACCCAGTGGACGTATTCCGATCCGAAGATCGTCAGACCGAAGGCATCGCCTTTGCGGAAATTACAGAACTCTCGCGCGGCCTCGACGGCTGCTTCAAACCGGGTTCCCCCAGAGCCGAACGGCACGCCCATTGACCCGGAGACGTCGAGACAGAGGATGATATTGTTGAGCACCCTTTCTTCTTGCGGCGGAGCTGGCTTACGGGGGCCGGCAAGCATCAGAACAGCGATCGCCAACAGCAAGGCGGGGAGTGTTCCGGCGAAGTTCGTTAGAAACCGCAGCACACGCCCTTCTTTCTGGCGGCCATGATCGAAAGGCAGCGCCACCGGATGTCCGCGGCGCACCCATTGCCAGAAAGCCCAAATTACAGGCAATGCGAGCAACCAAAGTAACTGAGGATTATGGAAACTCATGAGCCCGCCTCCTCCGGTGCAACGGTCATATGACGGTATGGTTCCAGCAATCCGGCGATCTCCTGATGTGAAGCTCCGCCGGGACGGTGCAGCCAGCGCTCGAGTGCGAGCAACAACGCGCCCGCTTCGGGATTGCGCTTTATTGCTGCTAAGGATTCGGCCATGCGTTGCTCGGGCAGTGAAAGTTTTTCCCGCCAGTAGCCGGTCATTAGTCGCTCCAGTTCGGCTTGCCCCGACGCGGACAATTCACCTGAAGCCGCGGACTCTACCAAGGGTTGCATTCGCTCAGCGTAGCTCGGTGGCGGAAGTTCTTCCGTCACAACGATTTCAGATTTTTTCCTCCGTCCGAACCAAAGAAACGCTAACAGACCAAGTATCCACAATACGCCGAGCACCATCATCATCACGCGGTACCCTCCAAACCACGGGATAACCCTCGGCACATAAGAGTTCAGCTTGCCTGTGTGATCTTGGGGCAAGATGGACATGACATTCACCGTCAATTCGCCCACTTCCATCGCCGGGCTGCCATCGGGGTTGACCAGATAGTCGGAGAGCCGATGCGGTCCGGACTCGAACCCGATGTAATGAAAATCGTAGACGAAACGCCCATCTGAGCTTGGTGTGATTTCCTCGATGCGTAGAATCAGAGGCGTGCGGTCGTCGAGTGCTTTGGGCAAATAGTCGCTGCGATTCAGGGTGATCTTGACGTCGCCCTCGATACCGATTCCGCGCTCGGATGCGGGTTCAGAAGCGAATGCACCGCAAGCCGTTAAGAGGAAACCCACGATCAGACGGACGATGATTTTCCGCGTAATCATCCGTTCCTCCTCGAGCTTTTACGGTTAGCGAGGAAATGACGAAGCCGCGCTACGATAGGATCGTCAGTCCCTAGTTTCATGTAGTCGACACCCGCCCGCGCCAGGGTGTGCGTTTCCTCTTCGGTTAAAAACTGACTGCGGCCATGGGCGGTGAAACTGTTGCCGGTTTCCGCCTCAACCCCACGAATAATCCCACCGCGTAAGCCGCCGCGCTCAGCGGGGTCTTCGAGATGAATCACTGCGCAATCGTGGTCATGTGCCATCAGTTTGATCGCAGGGATCGCGTCGGTGTCGTGCAGGTCACTGATGACGATGAAAAGACAGCGCTGCTCCACACGTGGGATCAATTCGCGGACGCGTTTGCCTACGGTCGTGCTTTCGGTAAGCCGATAGTGGCGGAGCTGGTGCAGCCACTGGAGGATGGTGCCGCGTGAAAGCGAGGGTGTGTGATGGAGTTCGCGGTCACCCACCGCCATCAGCCCCACTGGGTTCATGTGCTCAACGGCGGCAAGTGCGATACCGCCCGCGATCTGCACGGCCCAAGCATACTTGCTCATCGCTCGCGAGCTCACACACATCGATGCCGAAGTATCTACCAAAAGGTAAACAGGCATCTGTTTCGGTGCTTCGTATTCCTTGACGTGGAATCTTCCAGTGCGCCCGGTCACTCGCCAGTCGATAAATTTCACCGGATCGCCCTGCTGATAAAGACGCGACTGCACATACTCGATACCCGCACCGAGGAAGGGCGAGCTTTCCTGACCATAAGTGAGCGCATCAGCGAGCCGCCGCACAGCGATCTCGAACTGCCGCGCGTCGAGCGGATCGTGGGTAATGGTGCCCTGGTCGCTCATCGTAGAATCAACCGAGTTTTTGAAGTAGCTCTTCCAAGACCTTCTCCGGTCTGCGACCTTCGGCAAGTGCTTCATAGCTCAGGCGAATGCGGTGGAGCACCACGTCTTCGGCGAGTTCGAAAAGATCCTCTGGCACCACGTAGTCGCGCCCCATCACGAAGGCGCGGGCACGTGCCGCTTGGACAATGGAAAGGCCTGCACGAGGTGAACAACCGAGCTCGATGGCCGAGTGCTCGCGGGTGAGCCGAACGAGCTCTACACAGTGCTTCATGAAGACTTCGCTCACATGAACGGACTGAACTTTCTCCATCGCCTCGACCAGATCTTCAACGCGGCAAACAGGTTCTCCACCTATCATATCGAAGGCAGTCTTGGGCATTGCTCCGCCCTTCATGTGCTTGAGCCCCATGCTCAATTGCCGCCTGAGAACTTCCTCCTCCTGATCCGCAGTGGGGTAATTCAGGCGGTGGCAGAGCATGAAACGGTCGAGCTGCGCTTCGGGAAGTTCGAAGGTGCCCGCCTGTTCGATAGGGTTCTGGGTGGCGATAACCAAAAAAGGAATGGGCAACTGATAAGACTCGTTTCCGATGGTGACTTTGCGTTCCTGCATCGCCTCCAGCAGCGCACTCTGAACTTTCGGAGCCGCGCGGTTGATTTCATCAGCCAGTAGCAGGTTGGTGAAAACCGGGCCTTGGTGAGTGCTGAATTTTCCGGTCGCTTGATCGAGAAGCTCGGATCCGATGATATCCGAGGGCAGCATGTCGATGGTGAACTGAACCCGGCTGAATTGAAGATCAACCGCTTTCGCCACCGAATTCACCAACAGCGTCTTCGCTGTTCCGGGGACACCTAACAAAAGCAAGTGCCCACCAGTCAACAGCGCGATCATCATACGCTCTACGACGACGTCCTGACCGACGACAACCTCACCGACGCGATCACGGACGGCTTGGACAAAATTGTGGTTTGTATCATTCATGAGTAAGGAGAAGTCTTGGCGTATGCTGGGTAAATGTTAATGCGATGACACCTTGTGTGTGAAACCTCGCAATCTGGCTACTGGAATCGCAGGTATTTGTTAGAACGACGAGCAGCTGAGGTTTGTTACGGAAGTCGCCCTTGTTTGTAAGATTCCAAGGCAGCATTGGCAGCAGTCAATTCTGCAGGAGAGGCGGCAGTTACGGCTCTCCCCTGAAGGTCGAGAGCATCACCCTTGTCGCCATTGATAAACGCAATACGTGCGAGCGTTCCCAGCGCGGCACACTGCCCGTCGCCCTCGGCAGTGCTGAGAGGGGTGGCGATCTTGGCGGCAGCGGATTTAAGTTTCGCCGAGGCGTCTGATTTCGAGACCAGAACAGCGGCCACCGCATTGAGCACGGTAGAATTGCCCGCAAAGTCTTCTGCGAGGATTTTGGAGAAGAGCACAACGTCGTCATCCTGTTCACGAGCCATCATGAGATCAAGCTGGAGCAGGGCACCGACGTAAAGGAAGTTCTCGGTCAGTGAATCATGCAATTCGGCAATAAGCTCTTCTGCTTTGTCCAAGTCACCAGCGGCGATATGAGCCTTGGCCAGGTTCGCGAGTTCGGTGGCTTTCGCACTGAGTGAGGTGGATTTATCAGCCGAGCCACCCGACATTTCTCCAGTCGCTTTGGTGGATGGCTCTGCGAGTAGCTTGACCAACATCGATTCCTCCATCGCCATCGGGTGGCCGATGTAAGCGATTTTTCCCTTTTTGTTGACGACAAACGCACAAGGGATGCCGTTCTGGCCGGCTGCAGTGAGCCAATTTTTGCCCATGGTTCCCGCAGCGTCATCGACCGCCACGCGGTAGGTCATTTTCGATCCCATCTTTCTAACAAATCCAGATACTGTCTGAGCGTCCTCACCAAGATTTTGGCCGATGACCACCAATCCCTTGGCCTTATGCTTTTTATAGATATCGTTGATGTGCGGGATTGCCGAGATACAGGGGCCGCACCATGTGGCCCAGAACTCGACGATGTAAACCTTATCGCCCTCGAACTTCTGCACCGCCTCACCTTGAGCCCAACGCTTCGGCAGGGTATTCGGTGCGGGGTCGCCCACCTTTAAAGCTCCAGACGCGGAGTGTAGGGAGATTAGCGTAAAGAGTGCAGGGAGAAGTCGGGCAGTTGGTATGGACATCCTAGTGTAAGCGCCTTGGCACTGTATTCTTGTTACCAAAATCGACAAAAGCGTCAAAGCCTAACTGACGAGCAATCGCCATCGATGACTTGGGCAGGAAGAGACGTCGCGGCAAGGGCAAATGCGCCAAGCATGAGCATGCTCAATTTTCTAGAAATCTTCATTGTTACTGGTGTTCTAGGTTGGGTGATTGAGTCATGTGAGTCTGATGAACTGCAGACGCTTGCGCAAGCCGTCCGCTTGGCCATCCGCACGATGCGGAGTGGTCATGGCAAAGAGGAGCAACGACTGAAAAACCATCCGCATTACTTAAGCTAACGAATCTGAAGTCCGTTTTGCTAGAACGAAATCAGACTCTTCTTATCTTCTAAGGCAAACGGAACGCAACCAATCCGTCCACTAGTTCGCGTGTCAGCTAATACACATTACACGCCACATATCCTCTTAAGTCGCTGATAACCAATAACGAGCGACCCGAAAACATGAACTTATTCTATTGACTTATCAGACTCACCTGAAAATAATGACAGTCTCAAATACTCCCAATCCAATCATGAAACTCCCACTACTTACCTGTTTATTCGGGCTGACCATTTCAGCCAACGCCGCCTTGGTCGCTTATTTCCCCCTCGATGGCGTTGCGGACTCCACCACCAGTTCAATCGACGACATCATCGATGATGCCAGTCACGGTGTTACCGACGGAAGTGCCAACAACGGCAACGCAACATGGGTCAATGATGCCACTCGTGGCAGCGTGTTATTCTCACCAACGGGCAATCGCTTTAGCGCAGGTACTCAAGACATCGACGTGACCACAGGCAATGGTTTCGCGTGGTCGTTCTGGGCGAAGTCTGGAGCTGACACCTCAGGTGTCGTCCTCGGCACACGCAATGGCTCCTGGCACAAGCTTCAATTCAGTGTAGTCGACGGCACTGGGTTCGCAGACTTCAATTTCTCATCCACCGGCGCACTCAACAATAGTAGCACAGCTACCGCCAGTTACGGAGATGGCTCATGGCACCACGTGGCCTACATCGGTGATGAGAACGGGGCAAAACTCTACATCGATGGCACCTTGCGTGGTGGTGATACCTCACTGGTCGCAAGCACCTACAATGGAGTCATGGAGATCGGTGGATCGAGCAAGTTTTCAGAAGATGTGGATGTCTACTTGGATGAAATCGCGATCTACGACCAAGCACTGACTGAATCACAAATTGTTGCCCTTGCCGGAGGTGCTGATCCGTTGACCATCCCCGAACCTTCAACCGCACTCCTCGGTGCATTCGGCACGCTTCTTCTGATGCGCCGTCGTCGTCAATAAGACTACTAAAATACTTTTATCAAGCGGCGTCCTTATCCATGGGTCGCCGCTTTTTTTATGCCAAAAGTTCAGCCATCATCTGGCCTTGCCTATGCTTTAAGGCCCATCCTATTCTGAGTCTTCACCTATTGCTTTCGCCTCTTCGAAGCTGATGGATTCGGCGGCGCCATCGGCATTCTCGATGCTGGCGATCATATTGTTCCATGGTTTCTCGAACCTCCCGCTCATCTTCATCTCCTTAAGCTTCGGTAAGAATGGTTTTGCACTGGCCCCGTATTTTGGAAGCACTTCCATCAACATCCTTACCTTGAAACCGAACTTCCCATCCTTGGATTCAAATTCCTCAAAAGCGGATTCGATTCCACCCTCGATGTTCAGGTTCGCGAAAATGCTCAGAGCCCCGGTCTTCGGACCTCGGTTGTGGTAGGAATGATACGTGACGTCATCGTCTTTCATCACGTGATACACCTCATCGGCGACCTCGTGAAAATCCTCCAACGGTATGTTGGCAATCATTTTTGCCCCCACCGTCCGGCCATCCGCGCGCCTGTGATCCAGTAACTTCCTGGCTGCTGCATAGAACAGTTCCTTATCCGTCACCAAGCCTGCCGCATAGGGATCATCGCAAAGCATCATCATGCTCTTGCCTAAGTCCTTGTTCACCATCCCCCTCGGATCAAGCGGCTTGTCCTCGACGAGTATCCGCAACATGTCGTTGTAATAAGAATACGCCTCCTCTCCAAGAAAACATAGCGCGCCTGCTACCTGCGCGCGGGTCTCCACACTTTCCTTCGCATCTCTCATGATCACCACAAGATCATCCTTCACTGGAAGAACCTGCTCTTTCGGGCATCCATATCCAAAATAGCCAATCGCACTCTCTCGCTCCAAACCGCTGCCTTCCTTCACCATTTTACGGATCTGTTCGAGCAGCTTGTGCTCTCTCGGACGCAGGGTCCAGATCGCCTCAACGCGCACCTTCGGCATCGGGTGACCGAACATCGCGAGTAGCTCCTCGTCGCTCATGTTCTTGTAATCCATACTCGGCAACGCGATCAACTCCTCGACGGCTTGGCCTTTCAGATAGAGCGAAGGATCCGCATCGCGACCTGTAATATACAGCTTGCCCCGCCCCAAGCAGAGGTTGAGCAAATAGGCCCCCTCGTCACTCAAGCCGCGGTAGGAAAAGATCGCATTAGGATATCCGCTGCAATCATAGGTAAACCCACCGTCCCAGGTGCGATTCATCGTCTGCAACCACCGCGTCTCGCGGGAAAAAGCCGCCGACACCTCCGGTCCGGCTAGGTTCGCACCCAGCCCTGTCCAAAGTTGATTGAAATAATGCCCGGTGTGTCCGGTCTCCATCGTGTTGTGTGCGGCTGCCGACATTCTTGAGAAAAACTTGGCTCCCTCCTTGTCTCCACTTAGCGAGAAGGCAACCGCCGCGGATCCACTCATGCCGTTGTTGTTGTAAGATTTAGCGTTCGGGTTGTGGACGCCATAAGGCAGTGTACCTTCACCGATGAACTCGGTATAAAACCCATGAGTCTGCTCCAGACCGGCTGCGATCTCGGGGTGTTTGATTCCGGCTTTGTCCGCTAGGATGAGGGAAATAAACAAGGGCAGACTCGATTGGTTCATCACCGCATAACCGTGGAGACGACCGTGGAGTTGTCCACCATTGATCGCGGGATCCGCCATGCGATGACCCCATAGCCCAGCTGCATCCCGACCCTTGGCGATGGAAACCGAATAGGCCTCAAGCGCGGGAAGGACATACTTGTCACCCGTCAGAAGATAATATTCAGCGAGCAGTAGGTTCGTATACCCCCAACTCCACGCCTTGCTGGTGCCCACCAGGCTCAACTCGATATCCGGCTTCGCCCAATCGGCGGCGTGGATTTCCTTTTTGACCACATCGATGTATTTCTGCTCGCCTGTGGCCAACAGTCCGAGCAATCCGATGGGCAAATTGTCACGACCATATTCCCCGCTCGTTACCATGTAGTCCGCCGCCCTAGTGATCATCGCATCTGTCTTCGGGCAATCGTAAGGAGCCGTATCGCTGTAGCTGCCGAGCACATCGAGTTGCAGATCGACTTTCCTTCCGTCCTTAAGCGTCAGAGTGAGGATTCCTCCGCCCTGCTTGGTTTCGGCACGATCGATCGCCGCTGCCAATTGTTTGCGCGTCTCCTTCGCGAACTTCATTCCACCGACTTCGACGATCACATCGTTGACCTTGATCTTGCCGTCAGCCGGCGACCCCTCCAGCACCTTGGTGACCTTGATCTCAGTAGGCGACGTCACTCCATGCAATCCCGTCGGTCCGAGGCTCCTTTCCTTATGCTCGACAAATCGGGCCTGGAGGCTGGCGGCGGCGAACATGGAGGCCATGATCAGAAGAAGTCGGGAAATGCTCATGGAGTTAGATGGTGTTCTCATTTTGAGGGATTTTTTTGAGGGGAATAGCCCAAGATAGACACTATCCCTGAAGCCGTCATCTTGCAAAAAAGTTAACCGAACGCCCTCACCAGGACAAAACGAGGTGAATTGATCTAAACATTCACTCAAGCCGCTCCCTCAGCTTATTATCCCGATTTCGAATAAAAATATGCCTAATTGCCGTGGGAAAGCTGTTCGCTTACGGTTCTAGATCAAGAGGATCAAAGGTCGGGATTGGCACTGTCTGCGGGTTGTGTAGCTTGAGCAGGGCCTTGCCCGCGCGAGACTGAAGATCTTTCCATTCGACATAACTGAGCGACTTGCCCATATGTGCAGTTACACCGCCTCGCAGGTGGGTCACCTCGATGTATTCGATGACATTGCGGATGGCCTCGACGGCGATCTTACTGTCGCTCGGCTTCAGGTTTTCGAGCTTTTCGGCATTCGAGACTAGGCTTTTTGCAGCCTGCTCGACTCCCTGTTCAAGGCAGTAGATGAGCGTGCGCAGGGCACGGGCATCCAGCACACCAGAGAGATAGCTGATCATCTTCTTGTCCATCGACAGCTTGATCATCGGCTCAGCGAAGTCCATGCGCTCGGAGTTCGTGATATCGCCGTAGCCCTTAGGCCCGAGCACCATACGGCGCACCGAATGCGGACCGACAATTGAAGCGATTTTCTTATCGGTCGCGGCGATGTCGAGGAGAACGCGGTCGGCTTCGCGACTTGGCGAATAAGAAAGTGCCAGAACAATATCTTCCAATTCGGAGAAGCTGTCGGTCTTCGTCGCCTTCTCCAGCGCGGCGATGCTCTTCGGATCGCCGAGTTTCGCCAGCACATACCAGGCGGAAGACTTCACCACGGGATCCAAGTCAGGCAGCATTTCCAACAGTCCGTCGCGCACGGCTGCCGAACGGACGGGATCTTCAGTCCCGACCAACAGAGCTTCCTCGAAACCGGAAAGTTCATCCGCTTCGCGGGCCGCCTCGAAATGGGAGAGCACATCTGATAGGTCACCCTCGCCACCCAGAGTGGTGAGCACCCGAGCCGCAGCGACGCGCACGACGGGCGAGGTATCCTTGAGGCAAGAGCGAGCTGGCTCGATCCCTGACTTATTATCACTAGCGGCAAGCACGGCAAGGATGCCAGCCTTCTCCCTTGGATCACGGGATTCCTTGAGTATGCTCACGAGCTTCGTAATTCCATCGTCCTTGGCGAGATTGGCGGCCAGTTCACGGCTGCGGTCGCGCAGGCGCCAGTAGGAATGGCCGAGAAAAGGCGTCAGATCAGAGAGCGCTTCCGCACTGAGCATCTCCACGAGCGTTTCCATGGCTGCGATCTTTCGGAACGTGTTTTTTCCTTCCGGATCCGCGAGTTCCCTGCGGCACGCCTCGATCCGGGCAGCCGAGCCTTCGAGCGCGTCCAACTCCTTCTGGAACAAATCGCGGACGTCATCGGCGACTTTTTTCATGTTGGAGCCCCCCTCGGAGGACTCGATTGCGGCAAGCAGTTCGTCGAGTTCGAAGACCTCGGCTTTCCAGCCGGTGCGGCCGTCCTTGACCGTGACCGACTCGTTGGGGTTGTCGATGAGAGCGATTCGGAAAGCGTCCTCCAAACCGCGGAAGGCGGCGGGATTCGCGGACACGCCCAGCGGATCGACCAGCGGGTCCTTGTAGCCCACAAACGGACGCACGTTTCGCGGCAGTTCCGACTTCTTGCGGAGCAGGTGGACCGCGGACTCCGCGGATTCCAGATAACCGGCTTTCGCTAGGATGGCACGGGCGGGAGCCGAACGATTGCCAAACATCTGATCGGCGATCTGTTCCTCTTCAGCAATGAAGGTCAACGGCCCGGCGATCTTGACGATCGTGTCCTTGGTCCAAACGTCCTTGCGCGAACCCAGGAACTTCGTGCCATCAGGGTCGGTCAGCATCACGGCTTCGAGAGCGTTTCTGACGAGTGATTCGTCGAATCCGGCATTGAAAGGTGACCTGGCCAGAAGGTGGTCCTTACCAAAAAGCACGCCTTGCGTAGCGTTGCGCACGCTGTTCGGAGCGATCGTCTTCGGCTCCGCGACCGTCGCTTCAAGCATCGCGAGTTGGGTGTCCTTGTCGTCCGTGGCTTTCGAGATGACCCTGACGGCCGTGATCCGGACAAAGTCCTCTGGATCCTCGAGGAGATTGGAAATCTTCGACAAATTCTCGAGCACTACATCATTCCCGCAGGAACCCAAAGCGCGCAGGGCACCGTCGCGAAATCGCGGGTCCTTGTGATCGAGGAGCAAGACCAGCCGTGGAAGAATTTCCTTCTCACCGGCTAGGAACCGCTTGGCCAAGGTGTTCGCCACCCCTCCGCGAGTCTTCGGATAGAAAACGTCCAACAGGTCGAACATCTCGTCCGTCGTGCGCTCCGGCCACGACTTGCCCGCCATCTCCTTGAGCAGTGGATCGTTGAACTGTCCGCTGGCGATGGACATCATCTGCTTCATCTCGTGTTCGTTGATATACAGATCCGGATCGGGATCCTTGCCGGTGATCAGCGTCTGCCCGAAGATCACCGACTGGTGCAGGACTTCGGTGGCGGTCGGGTCGCGCAGAGGTCCATAGTTGGTGGGTGAGTTGTAGATGAAGCTGCCATCGTGAAGCCGGCACAGGGTGCGCCGCCAGCGCAGGTTGCGCTCGTTGAGTATGCGTATCTCCGGTCCGCAAAGCGTGGCAGCCCATGACGACCAGTTGCCGTGATAATCATGGCCGTGACCGCCGCGGCGGGTGAACGCGCAGTGGCTCGACATCATCGCGAAATACTTGGCCTTATAATTGTCGCCGAGAAGCTTCATCGAGAACGCGACTCCTGTGTTCTTGCCGTTGCTATCATCAGACCCGTATGCCGGATGGTCGCCGTAGGGGATGCAGCCCTGATCAGTGTAGGATCCGAAGAAACGCCGCGCTCGCTCGACCGCCTGGTCTATCTCTGGATGCTTGATTCCGAGCTTCTGCGCGAGTGTGACGAGAAAAAAGCAGCGGTTGCCGGCGGCGTTGAGAGCCCCGTAGCCGGGATTCATCTTGTGCAGCTCACCGCCGTTGAAGGATGGATAGGCGAAGGTGTGGCCCCAGCTTCCCGCCCAGCTCTGGCCCATCGCGGTTTCGATCGCGTATTTCCGCAAGGCTGGCATTACGAAGTCGTCGCCGGTGGCATCGTAGTAGATCGCGCAGTAAAGCCCGGCATAACCTTTGTGCCAGCTTTGGTATCCTTTGTATCCCTTGTATCCAGGCTTGAACATCTCGCCGATCGGTTCCGTCGGTGGGCGCCACGGCGAATTCTTGCTACGCACCCAGTCGTGGACCAGTTTGCGGTGTTCGGGTTTTCCGGAGGCCACCAGTGCGATCGCTTCGATGATGCCACCCTTGCCACTCTTTTTGTCCTTGGGATCCACGATGAATTTCTTCTCGAGAACCTTCCAAGCCTCTTCGAGAATCTGCTTCGTCTTGGGGCAATCGTAGGGCGCGGTGTCGGCGTAGGCAGGGAAGGTCCGCAGTTGGAGGTCGATCTCTAGGTTCACCGCATCGATCGGGAACTTGTCGTAGCTCATCTTCGTGACCTCTTTGGCCCGCTCTTCTTCCGGCTTCCAGTCGTAGAGAGAGTTGTCGTCGCGAGCTTCAGTGAAAAGCTCGTCGACGTCGATGGCCGATATATTCTGCTTGCCGCTGCGGGCAAGGAGGTTGCGGTCGCGCCAGACAATGAAACTGATCTTTCCGCCGTTCTCTTCCTTTTCGGCCTCAATGATCGCCTTGCCGATAAGTATGCCAAGATCTCGGCCAGTGACGAATTTGTTCCCATTCATACCGATGATCACATCACCCGGCAAAAACTTACCTTCAGAGGGCGAGCCTTTGACGGTGGCTTTTATGAGAATCTGATCGCCCTTGGCGCGTCCGGCCATCTGACCGGCGATGCCTGTGGGTCCGAGTGTCCAAACCGGCGGTGCCGATTTACCACCAGGAAGCTTGCCGCCCTTGGTCAGGTCCGGCATGTTCTTCGGGCGCTCAAGTTCCTCTTCCCCGGAGAAGTCGCCGTTATTCGCCAGCGCCTCCATCTGTTCAGCCGTGAGCGTGCGCTCCTCGGCGGGCGCCATGGTAATCGTGAGGACCGCAGCCAGAAAACCGAGCGTTAGAATAGGAAACTGCTTCATAAGGAAAAATCGCCTGACGCGAAAAGCGATAACAGAACGCGTCGAAGTCCGCTATCTTTCATTGCCGCTCTCATGATAACATGGGCCGATCAACGCTCGTATGCGCTAGAGAATGGGGTTTTCAAAAGGTCTTTAACCCGACGAAAAGTTGCATTTTGGCATTGTGCCCAATGATAGCCCTCTCCCACTTTCTCAAACATCCTTGACGCTGCCAACCCACATTCCCATTCTCGCGATGACCCACGCTGCACACATCTCCAATTGAAACAGTTCCACAAAAAAAGATGATCCATATTTACCCAGGAATGGGGGCGACGGCCTCAATGTATGGAGACCTCTGGAGAAATGAGATCCCAGGCTTATTCCATGACTGGCCGGAATGGCAGGGCGAAACGACCATCACTGAACTCGCCGAGAGGATCGCCATTGAACACGGAATTATAGATGGCGACATCCTGATCGGAAGCTCTCTCGGCGGCATGGTTGCCTGCGAAATCGCACGCATTCGCCGTATTGAACTCGTCGTCCTCATCGGGTCCGCGGCAAACAAACAAGAGATAAGTCAGATTCTGAAAATCCTTCACCCTTTGGCAGATTACTCACCGATTGGATTCATCAAGGCATGCTCAGGCAAGTTGCCAAGCGAAGTCGCGAAGATGTTTTCCCAAAGCGACCCCGAATTCATTCGCGCGATGAGCAAAGCGGTTTTTCATTGGGAAGGCGTCGCTCCATCCACTAGGCTATTGAGGATTCACGGGGTCCATGATCCTATCATTCCGTCACCCGAAGGCGTTGATTTTCTGATCCGAGGAGGACATCTGATCGCGATGACTCACCCCGAAGAATGCATCAAAAAACTAAAAGCAGAACTAGCGGCAGCATTTTAGCGCGAACGAAGCTCTCTAAGCATACAAGAAACCTTAACCGCAGATGACGCAGATTTACGCAGATTATCTTTTCGAATTCCTACATCTGCGACCATCTGCGCAATCTGCGGTTGAAGAATTTCGTATGGAACTACGAAGTCATTTACAACACGCGATGATTTAGACGATTAATGATTCGCCATCTTGACGCCATCTGCCCGCGTGACCAATTCCTGCTGATGACCATACTTCGTTTATCATTCATTTTCATTACCCTTCTGTTCATGAGCGGATGCAGCGACACAGTGAAGAACAGCTACTCTACTAGGGCAGATGCAGAAGCTGACGGCCTGTTCGAGCGTGGATGGTTACCAACGATCATCCCAGTTTCTAGTCGAGATATTACGACGAAGAACAATTTGGATCTGAACTTTTCTGAAGGTGAATTCTTCTTCCCGCCAGATCAGGCTACAAAGTTTTTCAGCCAACTAAGAAAAATGAGTCCCTCTGAAATATCGGGAACCGATTCTGTAAGATTTCTGGAGCGGGATTATTGGCCATACTCCTACTCAGACAAGGATTCTCACTGGATATTCTTCGTAAATCCGGAAAAAGGGCATTGTGAATACCGGATGGCGCAAATGAAAGCCAACTAATACACCACCTGTGACAATGCATGGCTACTCTTGCGTCTATCCTCTGCATCTAGGAATTCGACCTTCGCGCTGACATCGTCTATGAAAACCATCCCAAGCACTCAGAAATCGCGAGCGCCATCAGAATGGCAAAAAATGCTTTGGCGATTACCTGTTTCCGGAGTTCTAGCTACAATCGGCCTCAGTATTGGTATCGCACTACCTCAGCTTTTCCCACGACAAGCCGTGGGTGAACCCGTCAAAACCCCGTATTCAGCATTTCACATCGCCGCCTTGGCCATCAGTGTTGATCTGCCGTGGATAAACGCATCGATAGCGCGCTGGAGTGGTCGTGATCGGATCTTAGCGATCATGACAGCAATCGTTGTAATTATCCTCCTTTGGTTCAAATTTGACTGGCAATTGCACTTAATCAACTCATGGGAACATGCATGGTGAATCCATTCAAAATAGACTAGCCCAATTACCACGTTAAAAAAACGTCACTACAAAGCCCCGTATGCATCCGCAAGCCGTCAAATACATGCTCATGGCTCAAGATATGAGTCTGTATCTCGGGCTTCCACAACATCGACAACCTTTTAATCGCCGAACGATGGTCTACAAGCATACCCAAAAGTTCATCCGCAGATGACGCAGATTTACATAGATTCTGAATTCCTACATCTGCGTAAATCTGCGATCATCTGCGATCATCTGCGGTTAAAAATATCATAGGAAGCATCCGAAGTCATTTACACCTCGCGAGGTTTAAGAACCAACTAATGCAGCGAATGGCTGTCGGCTAGTTTCCACATTCCGCGTTCACTCTTCCCAAACCCCTTGATCAACAAGTTGCTTGAGGGCAGCTTCTGCCCAGCCTCGATTTGCCGCGGGACTGGCTGGGCTGGGATGAAGGACTGTGGCAGATTTCCACGTCTCCGATCCGTCTCGTAGTTGGTCAAATTTAGAGGTGGCGAACTTCCCCACCCCAACGCACCACTCGGGCGACAAGGCATCGACCACGGCGCGCAGATGCGTAAGGCACGCAGCCTCTACCGGCGCCATTTCCGCGGCAGGCAACTTATCCGGCGTTCTGTTCTTCCCCGATTCTTCCATCCACACCAAGGGGCAAAAATTGGCGACGAAGTGTTCGGCGAAAAACCCCATGGGATCAGGCCACCGCTCTGCAAAGAACCCCCAAAGCCGTCGACCGCTGACCTCTGATCGCGCGCAGGAAAACCCTTCGACGACACGCTTCGGATGCTCGTTGTCTGGACGACCTACCACTCCATTCAACCCCATCCAATCGCGTACCGCTGGGATTTCGCCAAAGGGCACACCGGTTTGCACCATCCCCCATGGCCCAGGATTCATTCCCAAAAACAGCACACGCTTTGAAGAATTCCCGAAGGTTCTCAGATAGCTTTCATGCACCGCCCAAGCGTAATCGAGTGGCTGATAGACGTGTGTCACCGGACTCGAAAACGACAAGCCTTCGAGAGCCATACGCAGATTTTCAGCAGCAGCCACCAGCTTGTCCGCAATTTCACTATCCTTCGAATTCATACTCTAGACCACACGACAAGGTGACGACCAGCTCAATCAAAATCGTTCAAATCTCCACGGCAATCAATTCACCACACGAAAAAACTGTCCGTTGCATCTCCCCTTGAATCCATGCAATTTACGACTCACTTCTATCATCAAGTCCCCGCTTCTTTTCATGGTTACACCCCCTTCCAATCAATCCCACTCCAACAACGAAAAATGGACGATCGACTCCGCCATTTCTCACTACGGCGTCAACGAGTGGGGTAACGGCTACTTCTCTGTAGATAAGCAAGGTGACGTCACCGTCCGCCTTCTCGACAACGATAAGCCGAAGATGACCTCATTGCACAAGATCATCGAGGGCTTACGTGATCGCGGGACTGACATGCCGGTTCTCCTCCGCTTTCGTGACCTTTTGCACAGCCGCATCAGCGAACTCAACGAGTCGTTCCGCAAAGCGATGAAGGAACTCAAATACACCGGCAGCTATCGCGGAGTGTATCCGATCAAGGTCAATCAGCAGCGTCAGGTCATCGAAGAGATTACCGAGTTTGGAAAGCGTTATCACTACGGTCTCGAAGCTGGCTCCAAGCCCGAACTTATCGCAGCGCTCGCGCACATGCACGACCCACAGGCCTACCTCATTTGCAACGGCTACAAGGACGAAGAGTTCATCGACCTCGCTCTCACCGCTCGCAAGATGGGACTGCAAGTCGTCATCGTTCTCGAAATGCCGGGTGAACTTCCCTTGGTCATCAAGCGCGCAAAGAAACTCAACATCCGCCCGATTCTCGGCATCCGCGCACGTTTGGCAGCCAAAGGATCCGGACATTGGCAGGAATCCGGCGGCGACAAATCGGTTTTCGGCCTCAGTGCAGCGCAGATTATCGACACCGTTGACCAACTGAAAGCCGAAGGATATCTCGATTGCCTCAACCTCCTTCACTACCACCAGGGAAGTCAGATTCCGAACATCCGCACCATCCGCGAAGCAGCCACTGAAGCGACCCGCATGTATGTGGACCTCGTTCGCGAAGGCGCTCCGATGGGGATTCTCGACACCGGTGGCGGCCTTGCTGTCGACTACGATGGATCGCACTCCAACTTCCACGCATCCTGTAACTACTCGGTGCCGGAATACTGCACCGACCTCGTCGAGGTGATCGCGCAAATTTGTAATGCCGAGGGTATCAAACACCCAAATATCATCTCCGAATCGGGCCGCGCCGTGGTGGCATATTACTCGGTGTTGGTTTTCAACATTCTCGACGTCGCCAAGTTCCAAAACGACGACATCGTTCCCGAGCGCCCTGCAGATGCCTCAGCCACGCTGAAAAATCTCTTCGAAGTCAGCGACTCCATTCGCCTCAAAAACCTTCAGGAGAACTTTAACGACGCCATCTACTACCGCGATCAGATTCGTGAAATGCACGTCCACGGGCGAGTCACCCTTCGCGAACGCGGTGTTGCCGAGCATCTGTTCTGGAACATCGTGTCGCGCATCACCCGCCGCCTCGACGAGCTGGAATACATCCCCGAGGATTTGTCGACGCTGAAGACCCGACTCCACGATTTTTATTACGGCAACTTCAGCCTTTTCCAATCCCTTCCCGACTCCTGGGCAATCGATCAGTTGTTCCCCATCATGCCGCTGCATCGCTTGAAGAAAGAGCCCACCCAACAGGCCGTGCTCGCCGACATCACCTGCGACTGCGATGGCAAAATCGACCGCTTCATCGACCGTGAAGACGTTGCTCGCACGATCAAACTCCACGAACTAGAACCCGGCGACACCAACTACTGCATTGGAGTGTTCCTCGTTGGTGCCTATCAAGAGACTCTCGGCGATCTCCACAACCTCCTCGGCGACACCAACGTCGTTGGCGTTCACTCCGCCAACGGCAAGTTAGTCTACTCGCACGAAGTTGAAGGCGACACCGTTTCAGACGTGCTCACCTACGTGGAATACGAGCCGAAACTACTCGTCGAGAAATTCCGTAACTTCGCCGAGTCCGCCGTGAACGATGGAAAAATTACCGCAAGAGAACGCCGCGAAATCATGTCCAACTACCGCGCTGGTCTCGACGGCTACACCTACTTCGAAAGCAACGACTAGCAAATTCACAGCGCCAACGGCGCGCTTCCCAATCAAGTAGCACGGCGCGTCTCGCCCGTGAGAGCGATGTAGCGGTTCTCTCAATCGAAACATTATCCTTACTGCAACGCGTCAAGATTTATGATTTGGCTCTCCTTTCTTTACCCCAACGGGGTAATGTATTTCAGCCCAGAGTTGCCGCAATGAAATGAAGGCTACCCTGGGTAATCGGCAATGGATTTTCCAACCCCAATCGGGGTTGCGTCGATGCCGTAATGTAGCCCGCGCTTGGACACAACCCCAGTTGGGGTAGACCGTTGTATGCGCCTTCTATGAGGCTGTATTCAACTTCTCCAAGCGCAAACTACTGCAGCTTAATCACTCTTCCCAAGTGGGTGGCAACGATCACCGTTGTCACCGCACTTGGTGAGACATCAAGCGTCAGCGCCACCATGTGTTGATAGGTTTTCAACTGCTTTGCATAGCGCTCAACCAACACCGATTCGTCGTCCACCGCATCAGTTTTAAAATCGATCACCTTGGCTGAGATCGGACTAACATTGGTATCGTAGTTCACTACCAGACGATCAATCACCCCGGAAATCCACACCCCATCGAGTATTCCCTCGACCGGCTGCTCGAGAAATAGCTTTCCCTTCTCCGGTCTAGCAAATAGTTCAATCACCTCCGGCTGTCTCAGGGTTTTTCTCACCACCGCCGCTGCATCCGTGGTGTCGGCTTCCAGCCGACGCATCACCCCACCCTCCAGATCAAACTCATCACTCCACTCCACCCGCTCGAAAAGCGCATGGACTTCACTACCAAATCGCAACCCATAACTACCTGTCACCGGAATAGCTACCGAAGATTTTCCGGCATCCGATCCGTGATCACTAGGTGCCCGACGTTTTCTTCGAGCCACCGATTGAGCCAATTTCGGCACCGACTCAGAACCACCATCAACCGCCGCTTTTACCGGCTTATCCTCGAACCAATCCGGATCGCCGTCGGCATAACAAACATGCTCAACCTGTTTGGAGAGTTGCGCTTTCTCCAAGCCACCATCCACCGCACCGAGAATCCACGCATCGGCACTTCCCTTTTCATCCTTCGGCTCCTGGGCATCGACCACCACATGCACTGCCCGCGCGGCCCGTGTCAGCCCGACATAAACCGCACAAAAATCCTCGTAGGTCTGGTCGGACTTCATCTGATTCACCAAAGCGGAAACCTCCGGCACCCCATCGGCGACTTCTGACTTCGGCTTGAGCAACAAATTCCGCACACCGTCGTCGCCATGATCCTCGATCACCTCCTGACGCGTCGTATCGCCCATCGACTTACTACTGAATGCCGGCAAGAACACCAAGTCGTATTCCAAGCCCTTTGACGCATGAATCGTCAGCACCTGCACCGCACTCGGATGCGCGTGATCGCGCCGTTTGAGATGCTCGAGGCTCGCCAACCATTCGTCCAAGGTGCCACCAATCTGATCAAACCGCGCCGCCGCTTGCTCAATATCCGCCAGACGCTCGTCGTTCAATTTCGACAACTCGCTGTCACCGCGAATCCCCGCCGCCAGTGTCGTCATCACTTCCAGCACCCCCGAGTGCGCCGAGATTCGTCGCGCCGTGGCCCACACTTCCTCATCGCTCGCCCCCCACTGCCCGAGCACATTCTCAACCACCGTCGCCCGCAGATGCTCACGTGCGAACGTGTCCGACGGCGAGTTCAGCCAGCGGAAAAAATCCATCACCGCCAAGCCCACCGGGCTATCCGTCGCCACATCGATCTCCGACCCAACTTCCACTGGAATCTCGTCGCCGAGCACCTTGCGCATTTCATCGGCAAAACGAAGCGCCAATTTATTGGAGCGCACCAGCACCGCACAACTCCACCCACGAGCGATCGGATTGATCTCGCGAATACGCTCCGCAACCACCCGCGCACGAGCACCCGCCTTCGCTTCCGCGTCGGGTTTATCACCGGCCTCCGCTTCAGCACTCGCGTCCACCATCGTCACCGTCGCGTGACCTGATTTTTGCATCGCCGCCGTATGAGGAATGAACTTCCAACGCTCCACGGCATCCACCCCGGCGAACCGTTCACGCATTCCCGACGCTTCCGGATCACACACCGTATTCACCAAATCAAGCACCACTTGCGACGAACGCCACGACTTCGCCATCGGCCAAACATCCGTCCGCGACTGCCAATCCTCGCGTCGCATCAACTCGGAAAACAAACGCACATCGCCACCACGCCAACCATAAATCCCCTGCTTTCCGTCGCCCACCACAAACAAGGATCGATCACCCTCCGGATCGATCACTGCCTCATCGATTAACGCTTCCAACACCCGCCACTGGGCACGCGACGTGTCCTGAAACTCATCCAGCAACCAGTGCTTGAAACGTCTATCCATCCGATACACCAGCGACTCCATTCGTCCACCCAGTTCCAACCCACCGTTCGCTAACAATTGCGTGAGATCGGAAAACGCCAACTTGCCGCGACTCCGCACTGTCTTGTCGTAAGCCGATTCATAGGCGTCGAGCACACGGAACATGCCTTGCGTGCGCTTGCAGGCGATCATCAATTCATCGCGCAACCATCCACCGAGCAAATCCCGAATCGCCTCGGCCAGCTCGCCCGCCATCCGGTGTTCCTTCTTGTAATAAACGTGCACCGCCTCACCGCTTCGGAGATCATCGAGCAAGGGCACCATGTTGCCCAACATCGACCCCGCAGCGTTCGCATCGGACTGCCCCGGCACGTAAACCTCGAACCAATCCAGCAACTTCTCCATGCCGCTGATCCATCGCTTGTCGGGCTTCTCGTGAACACCCGACAGTAGCGGCCTCGCACGCTCCGCCAAGGCCGCGAAATCCTTCACCTCAGGCAGCGTGCATTCACCGTCCCAGATCGCATCGAAATTCCCCCATCGCTCCAGCTCCGGCACCGACACCAAGCGCTCATGATGTTGATCCAGATACTTCGACAACAACTCTTCAATCCGCGTCTCCTCCTTGCCGAAAGTCGCTACCTTGAACGCTTGAAGAAACACCCGCCGCTGGTCTTCCAAGCGCGGATCGGAATCGAACAACTCCGCCAACACCCGTTCGCGTTGTGCCGCCTTCGCCGTGTCGTCCAACAGCTCGAAGCCCGCCAATCCCAGCTCAAACGAAAACTGCCGCACCACCGTCAGAAAGAAACTATCGATCGTCGACAGCGCGATCCGATCGAGAACATCCACCACGTCGCGCAGCATCTTCAAAAACCCCATCTGATCCAACTCCACCCCGGCGATCCCCGCCGGCACCATCGCTGGTTGGCCGCTCTCCGCATCCCCCGCCCAGGTCTTGCGGATGTTCTTCGCCAACTCCACCGCCTTCTCGCCGCTCGCCCCCTCGGCAAGGCTGGTCAAAATTCTCTCCGTGAATTCCCCCGCCGCCTTGCGCGTGAAGGTCAAGGCCACCACCTCCGACGGCTCGACGCCAGCCCCAACCAGCGCCAGAAATCGATTCGCCAACTGATAAGTCTTCCCCGACCCCGCCGACGCCTCAATCAGCATCGACCGAATCGACCTCGCCTCATCCGGCACCATGTCAAAAAGATCACCCATCTGCCTCCTGTGATAGTCTCACGCCCCTCCCCCCGCAAGCACCGAGTTTAACCGCGGAAGAAGAGTGCTTCCAAGTGACCTCAACCAAGCTTCAAAGGAGCACTCGTATTCCACCCTAGACACAACCCTGTAATCACCCCACTCATGCCCCAAAGAGGCACCAGCATACCAGCCCAGGGTGCAACCCTGGGAATACCCCACAACCCATTCCCGCGTTCTGAAGGAACGCCGCATCTCGTGGAATCCCAACCCGCCGCCAATCCTCAATGCACCGTTCCTTCAGAACGGATCAATCCTATGATTCCCGTTCCCGGGGATACTCCCCGGGCTGATATGCTCTGCCCCGTCGGGGCATAATGGCTGGTATGCAATGCCCCGTTGGAGCATAATCATTCCCAACTACCCATTAACGAAACGACACATGCCACAATCTCTTTCCAACATCCTCTTACATTTGGTCTTAAGCACAAAAGACCGTCACCCTTGGCTGCAAAAAGGGATTCGCGAAAAGACCCATGCTTTCCTTGCCGGTGCCGTGCGACAATGCGATTGCGAAGCCTATCGTGTGGGTGGTGTGGCCGATCATGTCCATTTGGCGGTGCGACTCTCCCGCACCTTGACGGTGGCGAATCTGGTGAAAGAGATCAAAACCAGTTCCAGCAAATGGCTGAAAACACAAGACGTCCGGCTCAATGACTTCTCATGGCAAAATGGGTATGGCGTTTTCTCAATCGGCATGAGCCAAAAGGCTGCGCTACTCAATTACATCGATAATCAGGAGGAGCATCATCGCACCCAAACATTTCAAGACGAATACCGGGCCTTTCTCAATAAATACGGCATCGAATATAATGAACGCTATGTCTGGGATTGATTTCCAATTGTAACCCTTCCTATTTTCCACGTTCCCTCTCTACCAGTCCTACATCTCCATCGACCGCCACACATAGACCATGAAACGGCCAAGAAAAAGCAAACGTCAGCTCGCAGCTCGCCAGCTCCCGCTGGAATGTCTGTGCTGCAGTGAGCCAAACCTTGGGTCGTGATTATCCGAGATGCCTCCACCGAGCTTCGCTGACAAATGCACACCGTGGAAGCCGACGTGATGGCCAGACCAGAGCTGGCGGTCAGCTCAGCCGCCCTCCCCATTCACATGCGCAACAAACTCCGGTGTCAGTGCTTCCTCAAAACCATCTGGTGCCAAACTACCAAATTCATCGTAGTTGCGTTGCGACCAATCCAACTCACCCGGCGGCCAGAAGCGACTGGCGCGCACTCCCGCTACTGCGGCGGCGAGCCATTGGCGGAAGCTCGCCAACTCTTCGTCGCTGATCTCCCAAGGTTCGATCGATGTATCGCGCACCGCACGCGGTAGGTTGGCATAGGCGACGACCACGCCATTCATCGAGCCACCGTTGTATTTCTCAGCAACGTAGCAGGCATAAAGCGGCAGCTGAAAATCGCTCCATGCCTTCAGTGATTTTCTGCCTTTCGTCCCCATCTCCAAGGGGTCGCCCAGTGGCTCGCGGGCGTCTTGCTTGAACTTGGTGAAATGCACGTCGCGCGGCTTTTTCGCCGATGCCGAGGTTTTGAAATCCATCACCCGGTAGTGCCCCGTGTTCTCGTTGCGCTCGATGCGGTCGATCATCATTTTGAACGGCATCCCGTCCAGCGTCCAACCATCGATCCCTTCCTCCACCGCGATAATCTTCCACCCCGCCGCACGCTCCACTGCCTGCACCGTGGCGAACTGTTTCAAGCGCTCACGCGCGGAATCCACTTGAACGAGGATGGGTAGCGTCAAATGCCGACCAAAGCGTCGTTCGACCTCGGCATTCAACTCCTCCGCGAAGAAGTCGGCGATCTCCTCCGCATCGACCGAATCCTTCAAGCCATCATTGCTGCCAAACTTCTCCAACACACCGTGAACCAAGGTGCCAAAATCATTCGGTGCCATCTCGCGTTTCTTCGGATCACTGCGCTGCATATAGAGCACGCGTTCAAAGTAGAACCGCAATGGGCAACTGAGATAGCGCTTGAGGGCGGACGGGCTCAAGGGCTTCGTCCCATCCGCATATGGGTTGTTCTTACGAGCGAAATCGAGGATCCAATCACCCCGATCCCACGCCGGAGAACGGTCGCCATCACCATCGATCTCCGCGAAACAATGCTTCACCCGCGCCGCAAGTTCATCGTCCGTGCAGCGCATCAACAAGCGCGACGGCACGCATCCGTCACCGGTCGGCGTTTGCTTGGCGATGTGACATTTCAACATACTCCCGTCACCGCTCCGGCACTGCGCGAGAGCCGCTAACAAATACGAGTCACGAGCCATCCGCTGCGAACGGTCGCGCAGTTTCAATCGCTTTCTCAAACCTTCAGGCAAGAACGCATCCTCGTTCAAATTTTCCGGCACGAGACCTTCGTGCACGCCAACCAGTGCCAAGTAGGGAGCATCCTCGAACGCCAATTCCAACCACCCCTGTAGGTCAATCACCGCGTTCTCGCGGTCGTCGAACAAGCGCTGACCACGCAGCAGTTCAGTCACCAAATCCAAGGCATCACCGCCATGGTCAATAACGCCGTTTTCGAGCAAGCCTGCGACTTCATCCAAGGCTAAGATCACCGCCTCCGCAGCCTTACCGTCAGCGCCATCGTCGTAACCTTCAGCCACCATACCCGCGATCAACTCAGCCAAACGCCCGCAAACATTTCCGTCCGCCAGAGCAACCACCGCCTCGCGCAACTCGCGCAATTTCATCTGGGCGACGATCGCTTTGTTTTTAACCTCATCCCGACCGCCTTCCGCATTGCCGCGAACCGCCGCATGGATCGCTTGATCGACACTTTCCGGAATCGCCTCCTGCCGCAACACGTCGAGCGACTCGGCCAAACTCTTCGTCCCCGCCTCGCTCACCAGCCCTCTGGTTTCCGCCATCTTCAACGCTTTCTCCGCCGCGTCAAATCCGGGACGGTTGGCCAGCAGTTCACGCATTGTCCCCAACCATGTCATCAACCCCAAACTCGCCAGCGAGCGACCATTGGGATCAAATACCGGCCAAGCAGCGCGACTCAATGACTCACCGACTGCCGCCGCGAAATCCGCATCGCAAAGCCCCACCGCACACTGGTCGCTGCTCACACCCACCGCCGCGAAATCCCGCACCACTGACTCCGCGACCTGTCCTGCGTTGCCGCTCACTGCTATCGCTTCGTTTCCGCTAGGCAGTGCAATTTCCACCTCACTCCAATACTCGACATCCGGCAAGCCCCATACGTCAAAATGCTCCGACAATGCGTCATCCGCATGCACCCAAACCTCCGTGGGCACTTGCGCTGCCAAGCCCTGCCACGCCCGCAATGCCAAACGCACCGGATCGCTGACACCTGCGATGATCAATCGCTCACATCCAAGGGGCAACTCCGGATCTTTCGCCACTTTGCGCTTCGCCCACGCCGGCAGCACCTTGCCCATCGACTTCAGTTTTCCTGCCACCCGGCGCTCGATCTCCGCCAGTTGCACCCAGCGCTCGGGTTCCTCGGAAAGCTCGGCGATGTCACCCACAGAGCGATCCGCCTCCGCCACTTGCTCACAGGCATTCATCAGCGGCTTCGCGGCCGCCATCGCCCACGAAAACGTCCGCTCGCGAGTCGCTTGTGGAAAAAATTGATCCAGCTCGCGTAGCGGCATCGAGCGCAATAACGAAGCCCACGCGATCACCGTCTCCGCCTTGGTTGCCACATCATCGCCCTTGGCACGAAAAAACGTTTCCGGTGTCATGACCCGCGGTGGAAAAAACGCTCCACTGCCTCCGTTCGCCGCCGCCACAGCCTCGGTGAGAGCCAAACGCAAGCGCCGACCCGAGTTCATCGTCGGCACCACGACCACGGCCGACTGTGGCTCATCCATAGCGAGAATCCTCTCCACCAACTGCGGCAGAAGTGGAAATTTCCAATCGAGAAATACGCGCAAGGGATCGGTGGATGTCATCAGCTACTACGTTGCCGAATCCGCCTTCCCCGACCAAGTGCAATCTACAAAATATGCATTAATAAGGACTATTCTTCTCCTCGACCTCTTCGACCAATTTGCGATCAGTGCCTTCGGTGCGGAGGATTTCTCCGTCGACAATGATTTCAGTAACGCATCCCATGATTGTGTCTGTCCGGCGACCGCCGGATATTGAGGGTTGGCCTCAACAGCCTGCCTGGCCACGTTTGAGAACCCGCTCCAGCGGAACCTCCACGGACTTTAAAACCTTGGTCTCCTGCCCATCGATTTGCTCGATGACGTGCTCTGAAACTTCGGTCTGAATCAAGCTCGGTCCGCGCTCTGCGTCACGACGAACGTAAACGGTGGTGCGGACTGTGACATCATCAATCGGCTGATCGCTCCAGTTACGTATCTTGACATCAAATCCACCCTTTCGGACAGTGGTTCGAACGCCTCCACGCTCAGTCGTGTCCGAACCGTTCTTCCACTCTTCAAAAACGCACCTCAAGTTCTGGCCGGCAGCAATGGCGTCGGCATTTTCGAGGATGAATTCCCGGTCAGACTCGTCGAGTTTTTTGAGGGGAAATTTTGACAGCGCACCGCCTTTGATTCGAACCGTGACGATTTCAGAAGCTTTGTCGTAATCAATCAACGTGCCTTCGAAAGTCACAGAGCGATCTTCCGCACTGTGGAATATTCGGTTTCCGCCAATGGCGAACGCTGAACTCGCCATCGTCAGCGCGACCAGCGGTAAGAGAATTCGTTTCATAAGAGTTAAGATTAGCTAGTTTACACAGGAAATTTACAGCCGAGCATCTAGTGTTGCCGAGCAAGCAACATGTCCGCTACTAGTGAACGTTGATTCTAATCACTTTATTAGCGAATTCTTTCGGCTAATCTATCTATTCTGTTTTTCCCATCCCCGCCACATCACCTCACCATGTCTCTAAGAGATCAACTCAAAGAAATTCTACCACAGATCCTCCCACGGGAATCCTCGGAGGCCATCAAGGGAACGGAACTCATCCGTTTGGTGAAGTTCCAACTGAAGCAGGACTATTCGGACGCCACACTCCGTTACCATTTTTCCATTCTATCGGCAGACCCAACGGCACCAATTGCAAAAGTCACTCAAGGCCAAGGGTACTTTCTCCGCCCCAGCACCCGGTCACAACTCGAATCCGCACCGAGCCTCATTGGCCTCCGTCAGACCACATTTATCGATGACCCGCGCGCTCCAGAAGAGATTGATCGCGAACTCGACCGCCTCGCCAAGTTTCGCGCCATCATCGACCGCTGGCTACTTGCCAATCAGCGCTACGCATTCTTCTTCGACCACGCTTACTCAGCCGATGCGAAACGCGACACCGCTTGGAATTATCCGGAAGCGGTAGCCGTATCATGGAACGTTGCCGTTGCTGGGGACTCCTCAATTCAGCTCGATCCGTCCTTAATCGACCGGTTGCGTTTGTTCAACGCGCCACTTTTCAGCCTTACCGGTATCAAGCTCCGCATCGAACTCTCCTTGAACAGCTACCGCGAAGATTTCTTCCAGGCTCTGAGCCAGTCCGAATGGACGAACGGCACCGATCTCATCATCGCCGCACCAATCGATGATGCGTCATTAGCAGAGAACATCAGCGCACTCGGACTGCGACACGGCGTCGGTGTGCTGTCCTTTGGGTTAAGTCCGCGCGATCTCGACACTCTTCCCACCGCCACCGAAATCTCCGCGATGAGCTCCGCGGAATTTGATGCCGTATTGAGCAAGGCACACATCAACCGCTTGAGCATGCCCCGCGAGGACGGGGCTATCGATTGGGCAACCATCACTGGCGGGAAAAACCCCTCACCCGACGTGGAAGCACTACTAAAATGGATCGAGCATTGTCTCGCCACCCACCGCCCGCAGGCACCGAGTGAGTTCCTTGCTACAAAATAGCTGAATCATTCAACTGTTTACCCCAACGGGGTTCAGTATTTTAGCCTAGGGTTGCCAGAGTAAAACGGAGGCTACCCTAGGTCACGTCCGCCATGATCATTCAACCCCAACTGGGGTTGTGTCCAAGCGCGAGGAAGTTTACGGCATCGACGCAACCCCGATTGGGGTTGGGAATGAATTCGCCATTACCCCGTAGTGGAAAACCGTGTCACAAAAAAAAACCTGATCCCGTTTAATTTCGAGATCAGGTCATGAAGTTTCGCGGCTTGATTATTTCGCAGGCACTGGCTTGGGCATCGACTTGATGAAGTCGATATTGTGACGAACGTCTTCGACGTTTTGCATCCAATTCGCCTCGTGCTCGATCGAGATGTGGCCGTCAAACCCCTGCTTGATCAGTTCTTCGATGCAGGCTTTCACATCGACCACACCCTCTCCAGCAGGAACTACCTTGGAGTTGCCCACTTTCTCCTTATCCTTGAAGTGAATACTGACGATACGGCCATCGAGAATGCGCAAGCAATCGACAGGCTCGAGCCCGGATGTGCACCAGTGACCCAGATCGGCACAGGCGCCTAAACGCTTGTCGCGGCTTTCGACCACACCCAGAATGTAAAGCGGATGCCAGACCTTGTATTTCGGCCGCTTCATCGAACCACCGTGCTCGTGGAAGGCGACTTTAATGTCATACTTTTTTGCGGCAGCTTCCCAAAACGCGACATGTTCGGTGGATTCTGAGCAGACCGAATAGAGCCCCATCTTCTTGGCGAAGGACATAATCTCTTCGACATCCTTTTCGTTGTTTGCGCCCACCACTCCATAGTTGACGGCATGCACACCTAAACGCGCACACTCAGCGACCAACTCCAAACGAGCCTCCTCGGGCATATTGTGGTGGACTTTGATCTCCGAACCCGGCTTGAGCTTCTGCCCAGGGTAAAATTCGATCATATTGCCACCCGCCTCTTTGGTTTTGGCGATGGCTTCAAATGCCGTGAATTCTTTAAAGGTGTAGGCCTGCGCACCGATGAACCAACCTTCCTGGCGGAGTTTTTCAGGGATCGGCTCAGCGTTCAGCGTGGGGTTGATCGCAACAACGAGAGCGACCATTAGGAATGGAAATAATTTCATAATTTTAAAGAAGTGCCACATGCACCTTGGGTTAGATCAACGTATTCCTGCTATTAACTCTTGCAGCAATATTCTGCGCATAACCACCCATATGCGGGATGGTTTACATTTTTGGTGAGGTCGTGAATTGCTGCCTATTTCTGCCACTCAGCATTCACCTGCACAGGAGCAATCAGGCTAACCGGACCAAGCATACCGGACGGCAAGAGCGGTGATTTAGGGTTGAATTTGCTACTCATATTGGTGCGGGTGATGCGGTCTTCAGTAGCACTGTTCTGGTCTCCCACAAGGCGGTTGTTCCAGACGTTGGTCACCTCAATTTCAAGAGTATTGACTCCTGGCTGCACAAGATTCGACACATCAACACGGAAAGGCAACTTCCATAGAATCCCAGCCTCTTTACCATTCACCCGCACCTCGGCAACTTCGGCGACGCTGCCCAGATCAAGCATCAAGGGGTTCTCTCCCGTGTCATGATCATCCGGTAGAGTGAACTCCTTGTGATAAGTCGCAGTGCCGGAGAAACATTTCACCGCCGGATCCGAATGCTGGGTCCAATCAATGAGTTGCGGCAGAGTGATCTCTTCAGGCGCACCGCGGTCGGTGGGAAAGCGTAGTTTCCAAGGTCCATCAATTGCTTGCGCTGCCGAAACCTCGTCCGCCATTTCCGCCACCCACTGGCCATTGCGTCCCTCCGAAGTCGTGAAGGCATAATAGCCCGAACGCCAAATCCGCGCCGTAGCCACATCCCCTTCCAAACCGAGAACCTCAAGCTCAGGGTAGGTCGCTGGCCATGCCGCATGAGCAAAAGTGCTCCACCGTTTGATCGAGACAACATGCTCCGACGCTTCCTCTTGCGTGAAGACCACGAAGATGGAAGACGCCGCGGCAAGCTCCACGGTGAGATAGGTAAAGCCATCCTTGTGCTCGTATTGGAAACACGGCGTCACACTGCCGTCTTCGGCGTTCCAGAAACTCGGCACACGCCCCTCGCCCACCCGGAAGCGACAATCAATCACCTCTCGTTGCAGGCTGCTGTTGGACACGAAATAGATATCCTGCTTGGCGGTGGCGCGGTGGATGAAGTCGATATGCCGATCGGAGTTATCGACATTCTCAGCGACGAAATCTTGTTCGACTCCGATCGACTCAAGCACTTCGGTGAGTGGCACGTTCCAGAACACTTGACCCTTGCCATAACGGTGGTTCTTCACATCAATACCATCGCAGTCGCCCCAGATTTTATTGGCGAGTTCCTGCACCTGCTGATCACTCTCGGGATATCCTTTCAGGCTGTTCGAGCGCTCCGGCTTGGTGCCGACAATCGTTGCTCCGGCTTCCACTAGTTCGGAAATCCGCTGTAGAGCCGCGAGCGAAATTGTCTTGCGGTCTGGCAACACCAGCACCCGGTAACTCATGCCGTGCGGCAACACCAACTTGCCATCCTCAACCGACATGCGGGTTAGGATCACTTCTTCATTCACGAAATCGTAGTCATAGCCAAATGCCAGCGAGCGCAAATCCACCGGCAAGAGTTTACCGCAATGTAGGCAGTGATCGTCCGTCCAGCGCGGCTCTACGGTCGGAGCAATCCGCCTTGCTGGCACCAGGTTGGGAGCGTTGTCGCCGTAGTAGGCCGCCACATCGGCGACGAACTGCCCTTGTTGCAAGAGATGGCAGGCGCGCGACATATCTTTCAGCATCGGCCCAGCCACAGGCCACCATGTATTATTGACATTAAAATGTTCACCAGCGTGGTAGGCGTAACCTGGCAACCCCGACTCGGCCGGTTGGTGAGCAAAGGTGTGAAAAGTGACTTGATTCAAGCCGGCACACAACGCGATATCGAGCAGGCGCTTATAGTCTGCCGGACCGTCTTGCCAATGCTGCCATCCGGTGAACGACTCTGAGTTCACCAAGGTTTTCCCGTAAATACTCGCCGCACTGGCCGCTTCCTTGGTCACCCAGTTTTTGCGATGATTCCAAAACTCACCCATGGGAATATCTGCAGCCCCCAAGGCCTTAAGCGGATCCACTCGAGCATGACCACCATGCCCCGCCTCGGCTAGCAGCTTAAGCCCTCGCGCATTGAGAAACTCACGAGAACCAGCATAGTGCCCTTCGATGAGCAGGTCGCTCACGAGTTTGTGATAGTCATGAAGGAAACGCGATCCTTCTTCTTCATTCCCGATCTCGATGCCAGCCAGGACCGGCAGCCAAGGCTTCGGGTCGTAGTTGTAATGTTCCTTGAAACGGGCAATAAAATCAGGAGTCCAATCAACTGCCGATCGCACCTCGTAACTGTCAAGCATCAGCATCTTAAGGGGACCGAAATCCTCCCGTCCCTGCATCAAAGCATCGAGAATATGGTTAATATGCGTCTCGTTAGCTTCCTTACTCAGATGATCAATGACCAATCCGCTGGAGTTAGGACTCGGGCAGTTCAACAACTCACCAGTGCCTTGCATAACAAACCGAAGAACGCGCCAATTCCCTTCTGGAACTTGCCATTCTAGCCGACCGTCTGAATCCACCTGATCCGTTAAGTCAAGGACTTCGCCCTGAGCTCCCACCGCCATCACTGCCACCTCGCCAACTGCTCCACTAACGCCTTTTGGCAGTGCGAGAAGTTCAGAATAACTGGACGGCCCCTGAATTTTAATCTCACTCCAGTTGAGTTTACGGCTACCATTCTCTGGTTCAATCCACGTTCCACCTGAGTTCCAACTGCTTGCTGCAACCATTCCAAGCTCCAGACCCAAGCGTTCAGCCTCGTCCATCGCGTGATGAATGGTGGCCAATGACTCCTTACCCAGAAAGGACGGCCCACTTGGAATAATTTTCTCTGGATCTGTCAGCGCACCGATGTCCCAAATAACGGCTCCGCGCATCCCCTTGGCCTTCATTTCTTCAAGCTCATAGGTGATCTGATCAGAATCGGTATAGCCATTCATCCACGTCCACAAGGCAGCCGGACGAGCCTGCAGCGGCGGGTTTTGAAATTCCTCGACGCTGAGTAATTCTCCATCACGTTGAGAATCGTCGGCATCTATCTCAGCCTCGACTAAGGGAGTCGTTTTTTGGCACGAGGCAGCAAGCAGAACCAGAGCAGCGGAGGAAAATCGGAAAACCAGTCGGGAGAGTTTCATGAGCTAGGTAGTTACGAAGCCGCCAAGTCAAACTTACAAAAACTCGTCAAACCATCGCAGCTAGCGGACAGAGAATCATCCCCCGAGTCCCCTAATTCACAAATTCTAAAAATGAATACCTTGTAGTTTTATCGTGTGAGTTGATCGTGTGAATTGAGATACCCTTCATCACACGAAGCTTTCTATCTCTGAAACCGAGATTCAGTCGGATACAAGAGACAAAAGAGAACCACAGCTATCCCGATGGCCAGGCCGAGCCACAATCGCCATTGTCGATTCCTCGATGCAATCTTAATGAGCCATTTCCAGTGAATACACAGGTGAACGATAAGCATGGCGATAAATCCGTAGGAAATATACAAATGAACGTCACCCCATTCGTGCCGGTTCATTCCAAGTAAGCTCATTCCTCGTCCCCCCCTACTTCCAGGAGGCAAACGATAACCAATGATGAAACCAGTTCCTACCATGAGGCAGAAGCTGATGTAGAGCGCGAGATTGAGAATCCGGCTGGTAATGTTTTTCATATATTCTCGATTGTTAGAGGATTGGCTGCGTTGTGGGAAAGATGAACTCGTTATTGAATGAGTTATGGTGTATTCACCAGCGAGCGGATCTGCTCGACTGAACATTGAACCTTGGGCTGGAAAGCATTGCTCTCCATGTAATGGATCAACGATGTGCGTAGCTGCCGCCGCTCAAGCTGTTGCTCAATATTGTTCACAATGTCCACGCTGCACACCAGCAGCGCCCCCTTGCCCACCTTGGCCTCAAAAGCGAGTGCCAGCTTTTTCGGAGCGAACCAGTCGGGCACGACCTGAATGATGGGCTTCAAGTCCGACGGTAGATGATCCAGTTCCATCGTGGCTGCATGCTGGATGGGTTCCGACCATTGCCAGTTACTATGGTATTCTGTCGGGAATCGGGCGAGCGCCGTGTGTTCCGGGTCGCAGAAGATGCCCAGCGTATGCGGCGGCTGGCCACCGGTCCAAGCAGTGTTCCAAAAGATCGAGGAGAAGCCGAGCGCGACGTCGGTCTTGACCTGAGCGGGCTTTACCGCCAGCAGCACTTTGCCCCCTTTTTTAAGAATGTCGACGGCATCGTCATCCAGCTTCTCGACGATTTTTATAGTATCGGAATTGAGCTTCACGGTGTCGGGATAGACC
>JAGXGH010000039.1 GCA_024636835.1 Verrucomicrobiales bacterium
TCACAAGTCTTGGAGGCGAGTTCGTATTCGACGGATTCCGCCTGTTCAACAATCCCGGCTCCACCACCGAGACCATCCTCGAAATCGATGAAATTCGGCTCGGCACTGGCTGGGCGGATGTGGTTCCCGGTGGCATCTAAGAACTGACTACACCTGGCGTATCAAGCTTCGGCACGTTAAGGAACAGCGTCCATTGTGACCCGAATCAGCGGCACTTATTCAACCTGTGGAATTTAGTGCCAATGGGTTGGTGAAAAAAAGATTGTGGCCTGAGCCCTGATGTTCTTAATTTCCTAGGCACATGTAGGAAGACACTCTACAAAAAGACTTTTCAGAAACGCGAAGAAACAAAACACCGAGAATAACAAAAAGTCGTTCACAAACATCGCCATGAAAAAATCAAATCTAATGACCCCACTGTCCGGATGCCTAATATCCCTTGCATTCGCTGCATCGTCTCATGCCGCGTTGACCATTACCACCAACACCGGCGCTAACGGCGTCTCTGGTGTTGTCTCAAGAGATCCGGGTATCACTGAAGAACCTGGCCTTGATGGCACTGGTAGTTTCCCGGGTCTTCTGAATATTAAAAACACCTATTCGGGGGTGCCTGCTACTCAGTCCAATCCAGCAACCACTCGCAAAGGCTACATCCGTTTCGATGTGAGCTCGCTTAATTTCACCGTAACTACCGCCACTTTAAGTCTTGAAGCACACGTCATCGGCTTAAACGCAGGTACGACGCGAACCATCAACGTCTACGGTCTCATTGACGGTGCCAATGATGGCTGGGATTCGGCTTCAATGAATTGGGCTAACGCCCCTGCGAATGTCACCACCTCCGGAAGTGATTTCACAGCTGCAGCAACCTTACTGGGAATCTTTACCTTGGTTGCTAATGATGATAACACCCCCAATACTGCCGACCCTGGGCCCACCTTCGATTTCAGCAGCGCCGTTCTGACAAGCTTCATCAACGCCGACACCAACGGTCTGGTGACGATTATGCTTTCAGCCGATAATACAGGTATCCCTAATGACGACGGGAAAAACGCAGCCTTTGCAACAGAAAACACAACCATCAATGGCACGGATCCGGCTGTATTTAGATCGGCGCCAACCCTCACGCTCATTCCTGAACCATCCTCTGCGCTTCTAGGTGGCTTGGGCGCGCTGCTGCTGCTGCGCCGCCGCCGCGCCTGAGGCAACAGATCAGGAGTCCGTCGTCAGCTTCGGACTCCAACGCCGCATTCTTTTTCATATCCCGCAGCCACCGTTCATCCGGTGGCTGCGGTTTTTTTTTGAACCATGAAAACAACAGAAATGATTCCCCTTTCCCCCGTAACTGCCTTCTTGAGAGAAGCGATTGCCAAGATGGCGGTCATCACATCGCTCCTTGTTCTGGCATCCGGCGCAGCCCGAGCCAGCGTTGTCAATTTCGACTTCGATAACAGCCAGGCGGATGTCGAGGTGTTCCCCGGAGTCACGGCGAACACCACGGTCGACCTGATTGCCAAAGCGCGGGTGGAGACCCTCGGCGGAATCTGGATGGAGATGCGCGCGAAAACCGGCGCGGGTGCGACCGCCAGCGGCCATGTGAATAGCTCTGGTCTGGGCGTGGTGGGCGACCCCGGCGCCAACCAGATCAGCGGCGGCGAAACCGTGACCCTGAGCTTTTTCGATGCCGCGACGGCAGGTTCCGCCAAAACCAGCAAAATCAGCCGCATCCGGCTGGCCAATTTCGGCGGCACGGCGGGCAGCACCGACGGCATCACCGTCTCCACCGGGGCGCTGGCTGATTTCAGCCTATCCGCCAACACAAGCGCGACAGGCTCCGGCTGGACCTACACCCAGTTTGCGGCGGGTGACGCACAGGGCAACGGGGAAATTGTTTTCAATCCGGCGATCACCGTTTCTTCGCTCGTTCTGACCGATAACTCCACGGGAGACGGCGGCTCACGACTCCAGCAGATTGAGTTTGAGGAGAGCATCCCCGATCCCGCCCCCTCGGCTCCGAATATCGTGTTCGTCATCGTCGATGACATGGGTTATTCCGACATCGGCTGCTACGGCGGAGAAATCGACACGCCCAATATCGATTTGCTTGCCGATGAGGGGCTGCGTTTCCGACAGTTCTATAACAACGCAAAGTGCGAGACCTCGCGGTCATGCCTGCTTTCCGGGCTTTATCACGGGCGCTCCGGCCTGCAGGTCCAGAACGGGGCCACGCTTGCCGAGGCCGCCCGCTCCGGTGGCTACCGCACCTATGCTATAGGGAAGTGGCATATGGGCGATGACTCCAACGGTCGCGATCCCACCAATCGTGGCTTTCACCGCTTCTACGGCATCTACGCCGGAAGCTCGAACTATTTTCCCAGCGGCATCGGTTCCTCGACGGTGTCACTCGATACGGCCGAGGCCGGAAACTTCACCAGCCCGTACCCGCTGAGCCGCTTCTCGCCCGATTCCACCCGCCCCGACACGCTCAGCAAGCAAACTTCCTTCCCGAGCGGCTACTACATGACCGACGCCATCGGCGACCACGCCGTCTCTTTCATCAACGAGTCCCGTAGCAACCATCCCGAACGCCCGTTTTTCCTATATCTCGCCTTCAACGCACCGCACACACCCCTCCAGGCGCCCGTCGCCCTCATCAACAAATACCGCAACACCTACAAGACCAAGGGCTGGGACGTTTTGCGGCAGGAAAAATGGCAACGCCAGATCGACCTCGGAATCGTCGATCCGAAATGGCAGCTCTCCAACTACCGCGAAGACGTTCCCCGCTGGGACGATCTCACAGCAGCGGACCAGGACCTTGAGGATCACCGCCGCGCCGTCTATGCCGCGATGGTGGACTCGGTCGATCAGAACATCGGCAAAGTGCTCGCCCGCCTGGATGCCCTTGGAATCGCTGACGACACCCTGGTCATGTTCTGCAGCGACAACGGAGCCCAGTCCTTCGACAAAACCTCCCTTCCCCAGCGGCAGGTCAGTCCGGACGATCCCGACTCTCAATGGAATCCCGGTGCCGCCTGGTCCGCCTACAGCAACACTCCGTTCCGCTACCACAAGCAGTCCCAACACAACGGCGGGAACTGCTCGCCCTTCATCGCCCGCTGGCCCGGCGTGATCTCTCCGGGGGAAATCACCGACGAACCCGGCCACCTCGTAGACATCATGGCCACACTCGTAGACATCGGCTCAATGGACTATGGATCGCTCACCACTCCATCGGGTGCCACGGCTCCGCCAATGGATGGCCAGAGCCTGAAGCCGGTCTTCGAGGGCACCGGTCGCCCGGCGCCCGACTATTGGGGCTTCGAATTTGAAGCCAAGGACATGGCCGTGATCCAAGGTGATTGGAAACTTGTTTCCTTCCGAAGCAGCCCATGGAGACTCTTCAACCTCTCCGACGACCGCACCGAGGTTCGCAACCTCGCCCGTGATTATCCCTCCAAGGTGCAGGCCATGGCCACTCTTTACGACGAGTGGGCCTCGGACACCTATGGTGACAACACCCGCACCTACGCGAACCGGAAGACGATTCCGAATTTAGGCGATCAAACCATGCGCTATGAAAACCTGAACACCGGCGACTTCTACAGCGATCCGCCTGTTGGTGTCATGGCCTCGGACATCGGAACGCTGCCCGCTTCCGTAGTTTCAGAACTCCATGAGGTATGGACCGTGAAATCATCCGGCTCCAGGATCGGCGGTGCCGACGATGTCTTCAATCTAACCAGCCTGCCCTTCTTTGGTGACGGGGAAATCCTCGTCCGTATCGAATCCTTCGGCGGTGCCACCGGCTCCTCGGGTCTCGCCGGAATCATGATCCGGGCCTCGTCGGATGCCGACAGTCCCTTTGTCATGACCGCCGTCAATCCCTCCGGCCAATGTTCGCAGATCCTGCGCGCTTCTGCCGGCACGACCGCCAGCTCCAGCGGATCGGCTACCTTCACCGCGCCGCTCTTCCTTCGGCTCAAGCGCTCAGGGAACACCTTCGTCTCGTCCGCATCGGCGGACGGACTCTCCTGGACGGAAATCGCCAGCCAGGAAATCGCCCTCGCACCCCAGCTCACAGGAGGCCTGGCCACCGCGTCCGGTTCGACATCGAATCAGGCAACCGTCGTTTACCGCGAATGGGAACACCTCGACCTCGGCCAGTATCCCGGCGAATGCCGCCTCATCGACGGTATCCCAGCTATCCTTGCCTATTCGTTCGGTGCCGATCCTGATACACCGGCGTTCGACCGTCTGCCCAAGATCCAGAAAACGAATGGATCGCCCAGCTTTCCCGAACTCGTCGTGCATCGCCGCCTCAGTCTCGGCGGAATCTCCCTCGGTATCGAGGAATCCGAAACCCTGAGCGGATGGCAGGACGACACCGCGAACTGGAGCGCGACCGGCACCACCGCACTGCTCGACGGGATCAGCGAGCGCGTCATCCTGCGCCGAAACTCCGACACAACGACACCATCACGCGACTTCTTCCGGGTGAAGGCCGAGTAATATCAGGTTCAAGTAGGAAAAGGCCGCATTTAGGGGCGCTGCGGCACCGTATGGGACGGTCAGATCGCAAGGCTCATCCACAGAGCCTGCTTAATGACGAAGCTCCGTCACCTGTTCCTTAGTATGTATGCCCTATCACCCGGGCAAATCCGATGGGACGCCTTATTTTTTGAGCGCCTTTTTCAGTTCGGGGCTGATTTGTCCTGCTGTGGCTTTTTTGAAGAGGTAGCCATAACCGCCGACCTTGTTACCCAAAGCTTGGTAGAGCATGTCGTATCCACCCGGCAGCTTGACCAGCATCTCGGCGAGATTCTGTTTGTTCGGGCCATTCACCTTGTCCATGTTGTGGGGGTGTTCGCCCTTGAGGGGCTCGTATTGCATGAAGGTTCCCTTGAAAACCCGCAAGGCCAGGTTTTTGATCTTGGGGTCGGCTTTTTCAAAGGATTCCAGGGCCTTGTTCCTCCCTGAGCGCAGATCCCAGGTGACGTTGTGAAGCTGATTGTTTATGAGGCATTTGCCCAGTGCGGGCAGGACGCGGTCGTAGCATCCGGGTTCGGCCATCACGGGGACCAAGGCGTTGAGAGCCGCCATTTGCAGCCACCATTCTTCATGTCCGAGATAGGGAATGATCTTGTCAACATGAGGGACCACTGATTTAGCTGGCATCTTCTTCATGATCTCCATCGCATAGTGTTTCACAAACCACGACTCCTCCGGATCCGCGATCATCTTGACGATGAGTCCGAAGTTCTCGGCGTTGACTAGCTTGTCCACGCCAGCGCTAAGCAGGATGCCATCGAGAGCCGCACAGCGAACGCGCGCGTCTTCTGATTTGAGAAATTCCGTGAGTAGCGCTGGCTCGAATCGGCGGATCTGTTTTGCGGCGGTGGTGCGCACCATGTATTGCGGGTGGTGAATGTAACGCCGGATTTCATCCATGCTGACTTCCGTTTTTTTGAAACGACGGTTCACAGCAGCTGCCGCGTCATCGGGGATGGTTTCCTTGGAAATATCGATGCGTGTGCCGTCCGGCATTGCAGGAGACAATGGACGAAGGAAATCCATGTCGGCACGGGTTCCCCATGGATTAGTTGGAAGTTGGAAGGTTTTGGAATACCTGGTGGGTGGAGCGCCGGTGATGCGCAGAGTCTTACGGGGAATGGTGTAGGTCAGCATATAGCCCGCGCCCCACTCGATATTGTCGTAGCGACTACCGCCACCAACGATGGCCATCGACCCGTCGAAGCGTCTTGAAAGCTCGTAGTGCCAGCGGCGCTGGTCCATGAACTCGCGGTAATGATGTGGTTTTTTCTCGTAGAGTAAACCCATCGCCGCGCTTCGCCAGATTTCGCCGATACCTCCACCAGTGTGCCCGAGAAGCATGTAGGACACGTTATAAAAGCTGCTCAGTGCAGCGGCATCGCGAGCGTAGGCATAGATAGAATTGTCGCCCTGGCCGCATAATGAGGCTGCAGCAGCCATGGCGAACGCGAGCTGGCCGTTCTTTCCGTTATCCGCGAATCCGGTTTCGGGAACATTGTTTCCGTAGGGAACTACACCCCGACCTGCAAATCGGTAAAAATGGGTGAGTACGCGATTCAGGGTAGCATCGGGAACATTGGCTCCGCATTCCTTGGCCATCATCAGGAATCCGCAGGCGAGGGTTGCGCCGGCGTTGAGGTGGCCACCGCCTCCTCCGTAGTTCGTGCGTGCCATCAGGCCGCGTCCGCCCCAGGCTCCGAAGCATTCATATTGCACGGCATTGTTCACCGAGGCCTGGATGTAGGGCATGATGGCCTTGTCGCCGGTGCGCAGGTAGTATTCGCAGAGCATGATGCCGCGGTATCCCCAGAACCAGGCATAGGTCATGGGCTTGTCTGGGACGGCATACTTGTGGATCCATTGCTTCACCACAGGGAGGTATTGGTCGTCACCGGTGGAGAGCAGGAAAAACATGCCCATCTCGCAAAAACCCACCTGGGCTTCCTTCTTAGGCTTGCGGGATTCTTTGACGATGAACTCCGCGAAGTTCTTGATGATCTTGTCAGACTTCGGGCAATTGAGTGGCCAGGTTTCGCTGTAGCTGCCGAGGACAGGGATCTGCACCTTGGTCTTGGCTCCTCCCTTGAGGGTGAACTCCATCACCCCATCCGAGGCTTCGGCTTCAGTGATCATATTTCCGAGCTGAATGCGGGGATCGATATCTTTGAGAACTTGCCCATTGATTGCAGTGATAACCTGACCCGCCTGAAGCTTACCATCGGCCGGCGAGCTTTTCTCGACGGAATCGACGCGGATTTGGAACGCCGGCTGAACCAGCTTCATGGATATTCCAACTGGCCCGAAACGTGAGATTTTGTATTCCTTGGCTTCGGCTCCGACGCGGAAGGCAAAGATTTCCGGACGTGTGAAATAGGGATCTGCACTCACTGAAAGGGTGAGCGCGGCAACGATAATGGTCAGTAGAAATGGGCGCATGAATTAAATGAGGGATTAGCTGTCTGATGAGCGCTGAAGTAAGTTTGTAAAAGTTACGATTGATAAACAGTTCCTAAAAGCTGAGTGACGCCCCCCTATCCCGCAATCCATTCCTTGCTCGACATGTAGACCTGTTTCCCACAGGTTTTAGGAATGCCAAAATTGCGTATATTATCTGCATCCGAACAAGTGGCCAGTCACCTCAGAAAGGAACTGCTGCGGGGCAAGAGAATCGGCGTCATGCCAGGCGAGCAGCGGCTCGTGAAGGAACTCGGGGTTGGGCGTGATACGGTCAAGGAAGCGCTCAGGCTTCTTGAGAAGGAGGGGCTGCTTCTCACCCAAGGGAAAGGCCGCCGCCGCCGGATTGCTCTCCCCGAAAGTGGGGTCAAGCCGGAGGGGATGCGGGTGGGTGTGCTTCTCTTTGAACCTGCTGACAGGGAAAGCGCTTTCGTCGCTGAGTTGCGGCATAGGCTGGCCGACTCCGGTCATTCCGTGGTCCTGGCTCACAAGAGCTTGGTCGAGTTGAACAAGGATGTGAAGCGGGTGGCCCGGATGGTCGGGGCGACGCCTGCCGACGCATGGATTGTCTTCGCGGGGTCGGAGAATGTCCTTGAATGGTTCGGTGAGCAGCCGTTTCCCGTGATCGCCTATGCGGGGCAATACCCGCGCGACATGAAGGTAGCCGGCGTCGCGCCGCGCAGGCGGGATGCCATGACGGAGGTAGTTCGGCGGCTCTTCTCGCTCGGCCACCGGCGCATGGTGCTGCTTGCAGGATCCGGCGCGAAACCGCGCCCTTTCCTCGACGGGCTGGAGGCGCACGGAATCGCGACCGGACCCTACAATATCCCGGACTGGGAATTTAGCCCCGATGGTCTGCGCCGCTGCCTTGATGCACTTTTCGCAACCACCCCGCCCACCGCCCTGCTGGTCGATGAGGTGTTCGTTTTCCATATCGTCGAGCGCTACCTTGCCAGGCGCGGCTTCTTCGCGCCGGAACATATCTCGCTCGTCTCCCTCGATCCGGATCCGATCTTCGACTGGTATGAACCCGGCATCGCCCATATCAGCTGGAACAGCAGCTACGTCATCCGGCGTATCGAACGCTGGGTGATGAACGTCAGCCAAGGCAAGGAAGACAGTCGCCAAACCGGGGTGAAGGCGAAGTTCGTTGACGGCGGAACGATAGGCCCGGCCCCAGGAGGGCGATGAGGATCTGATAGCGATCGGTTGGTGGCGTATTGGATATGGGAAACGATGTTGGGTTTTTTTTTGCTGGCTGTGAGCGGGCTGAAGCCCGCGTGCCTTGGTAGGATGAATCCTACTCTCCGCTAGGGCCACGGATGCCTCGGGTAGCGCCCGGCGAGTTCCTTTTTCATCTGGGGGTAGCCGTTCTGCCAGAAGTTCGGGATGTCTTTGGTCATTTGCCACGGGCGCTGGTTGGGCGCGAGGATGTGGACGAGCAGCGGCACGCGTCCGGAGGCGATCGTGGGGGTGGTGTCGGTGCCGACGAGTTGGGCGAGCTTGGCGGAGAAAAATGGGTCGTTTTCCGGATGGTAGGTGAGCTTCGGGGTGTGGCCGGAGGCGAGGCGGATGCGTTCCGGGCAATGGGTGTCGAGCAGGTGTCGCTGGTGGGAGGAGAGCCAATCGTTGAGCACGGGCCAGACGGGCGCGTCCTTGATCTCCTTGTAGCTGACCGCGCCGTGGCAGATCTGGGATACGGCGGCGATGCGGTCTTCCTCCGTCCAGGTCGGCAGACCAAGCTCCGGCATCCACCTGGCGATGCAGGTAAGGCGGTGTGTAAACTGCTCGACCTGCGCGTCCCAGTTTTTCAGCACAAGCTCGCCGGAAAGGACGCGCACCGCGAGGATCTCGGCGGCGGCGTCGAGTGGGACGTTCTGGTCCGTTTCCCTGGCATCGAGCACGAGATCGCGGAATTTCCGCTGCCGCAGGCGGACGACCCTCCTACGGGTTTCATCGTAGCTCGCTCCGTCGGTGGATTCGATCTCGTCGGGGAAAAGTTCCTCCAGCCAGGGCAGTTCGATGGCGGTGGCGAGTCGGAGATGGGTGGTGGTTTCCCGGGCCTCGACTTCGGTGATCTCGCAGGCGACGAAGGCTGCGGCCTGCCGGGCGCAGGATTCAGGGTCGAGGCTTCCGCGTCGGCTTCCGACCAGGCGGCAGGCGACGACTGATTCAATTACCGAAAGATGCAAAACCTCCCGCTCTACGAGTTGGCTTGCTGCTTTTCCAACCGGAAGACCAAACCGCAGACACGATAGCAATTGGACTTCAACAACAACTTCTTCATTCAGGACATGTTATTGCGACTGCGCCAAAGCGATCATCGAATTGGGGTCAGATACACGGAGAATCGCGCGGATGTTGAGCAAAATTGAAGTCGATGCATGGGCGGTGTTTAGTGCCACGAAAGAACTGCTAAACTGGTTCAAGCAACAAGCAACGCCGGTAATCGCTATTGCTGGTCAATTCTCATTAGATATGCGCATAGCGGCTGTTGCTCCAGACAACCAGACATCCATTATAGAGGTTGTGCACAGATTGGTCTCCGCGGGGCATCAACGTATTTCATTACTGACACGTGGCGGTGCTAGACCAGCCTATTTCGTCAACGAATTGGAAGCTAATGGTATCAAGACAGGACCCTACAATATTCCAGATGTGACGGGTGGCCCAGATGAATTCATTCGCCGATTAGATGCCCTCTTTGCCGTGACTCCACCCACGGCTCTGATCATTGATGAAGCATCAACTTTCATTGCTGTGCGTAACCACTTGGCTCGCAAAGGAATCCATGCACCGGAAAAAATTTCACTGATCTGTGTAGGTCAAGACCCCAGCTTTCAAATTGGCTGGCCAAGGGTCGCGCGCATAGAATGGGATGATCATGCTCTGGTCAGGCGCATCACAAAATGGGTCGAGAATATTGCCTATGGCAAAGCTGACAGCAGAATAACATACGTCAAAACAAAATTTATCAATGGCGACACGATCGGGCCAGTCCCGTCTTGAGATAAAGCCAGAGCTGGGACAATGACATCAGCATGGGAAGAATGTTCCCGCGTCCCATTTATCGCGCGTTGCCCCAAGCAAATTTCTACTGCCCGTGTCAGTGATGAGATGCTCAGCACCATGCACCTGCTGCCAACTTCCGCCCAGCTCACCGGTGCGTCACTTCCGAGTAACCGAAGCTTGGATGGCCAAGACACATCGTCGTTTCTCACTGGAAAATCAGAGCATAGCCCCAGAGAGGAATTCCTCTACTATTCTGGCTGCTTATTGACCGGCGTTCGGGTTGGCTCATTGAAGTTGGGGTTCTCCCGCGACAGCCAAAGGATCTTCGTTGGGATGAAGGGCATACCAAAAGCCAACTCAGCGCCTATATCTCGTCCCTAAAATTCTGGTATTCCGTCGACTATGGCGGCGGTTTGAGTTATACGTTTTGTAGCTTCCTCCGTAGATGTATTGCCCGTTGTGGGAATATCGGTCGTTATACGACTTCCCTTCGTAAACGTAGTTACCTATCTCGCGGTTCCCCCCAGAGTAATACTGCCCATTGTGGTAGTAGGCGTTTCCAACAAATGAATTCGGCAAGGTGGAATAGACACCATGTCTCGCGCCCCCCGATGAAAGGTTACTGCCCACGGCATAGCCGGAATCGACACATGACACCAGCAGCGCAGAGGCAATAAGAGGGCAGACTAAAAACACGAATCGATAGTGCTTCTTCTTCATCCGCTGACAATGGCATTGCGAAGCCACCGGTCACAATGGGGTCTTCACCCCATAGCAAAGAACAGCCTTGTTGCTTAATTTGTTCTCAGTGGAAAAGCATTCCCTAAAAATTATGAAAACAAAATCAAGACAGATCACCATCCTTATTCTCTCAGCCGCACTTGTGTCGCTGTTCTTTTCAAGCTGCCGCAACACCGCCCACGGCTTCGGACAAGATGTCGAAAGAGTCGGAAGCAACATCGAGGAGTCAACACACTAACTAACAATTAAACTCTACTATTCCTGTTTCAAATTCAGGGAAAGATCCAGAGCCAAAGGAATCCAAAACCAACAACAAATTCATACTTATGTTAATGACCATTGCAATCATCCTCATCGTCCTCTGGGCCTTGGGACTCATCACCAGTTTCTCGCTCGGCGGCTTCATCCACATCCTGCTGGTGGTCGCCGTTATCATGATTCTCGTCAGGCTGATCCAGGGGCGCAGCATCTGAGAGCACACAACATCCCAACGATAATCGGCGCCACCTTGGATGGGGCGCCGGTCTTCACACTCAAGCAGGATCCTGCGCACAAGATCTGCATAGCGGCCACTAGATGGCGAAACTCGTTATCCACGACTCCACCATCCTCACCGGTCACGCTACGGTCACCGGCCTCATCGAGAGCAGCAACCAGGCCATTCTCGTTTAGAAACCCAGCGCGAACCTTTGGATGCGGCACTGGTGCCGCATCCGATTAGGAAACAGACTATTCGACCTCAGCATCCACCTGGGCTTTGGCGGCTTCGGCCTCGGCATCGATCTTCTTCTTCTCGGCATCGAGCTCTGCCTGCATGGATTTCTTGTCGGCCTCAATTCTCGCCTTGTCGATTTCGGCGTTGACTTCGGTTTGCAGGGTTGCTTCCTTGGCCTCGGCGTTCACTTCTTCTTTGCGGGTATCGATCGCTTCCTTGGTCGCTTCCTTGGAATCTTCGATGGCGGCTTTATCTTTATTGCAGCCTACAGTGATAAGTGCGGCTAGTGCGATGATGATGTATTTCGTGTTTTTCATGATGTTGTTTTTCCTCCACCGTCGAAAGTATGCCGGATGGCTCTCACTATCCGGCAGATCAGATGAAGATATGCGATCTCCATGCAAGCATCCATGGGGTGTATCCCTACCGGACAGTGATGGGCATTGTATGAAGAAATGAAAGAGTAGGGTTTTGCCCCATGGTGCTGCGGAAATTTTTGGCTATTTACCAAGTGATGACTGGCGAAAGCACCCGATGAAAAATGCCGGCCTGTTATCAAATCGACAAATCAACGTGAAAACAATTCATTCAATACAGGAGAACCCTCAAGACACCGCTCCGTTCAATCGCTCGCCCACACGTGAAATGGTCTATGCTCGCACCACCGAGCTTGCATCATTGGCCGGCAGAATGCCCTACGAAATCAATCAACATGACTACGAGCGGGCAAAACGCGAACTCACCGGGGAACGGGATTTTGAAAAGCAGCGTGCGATCCTCGACCTCAACAGCCTGTTTTGATTTGTTTTAAGATTACCATCGCTAACTCGCCGGAAAAAGCGCATCATCAAACAAATGACCGACATCGGCCGGACCAAATCGGAATCCGATGAAACACAAAACCCCACAATTATTCCACGATGATGGAAAAGGCTTTAATGTCGATTCACCCATCCAGCCAGAGATTGACGATCGGTTGGGATTACTTGGAATGAGCGAGCGGGTAGAAATGATCGGCGGCCATTTTCACATCCTATCCAAACTTGGCAAGAAGACCACCATCCGCGTCGACATTCCCAATGTACCCGCCGAAAAATCACCAACCGAACCAGTAAAACTGTCATGAAAAATAAAATCTCCGTTCTATTAGCCGACGACCATACGATGGTCCGCGAAGGTCTGCACGCCCTACTCAATGTCGAGTCCGATATCGAAGTGATCGGCGAGGCGGAGAATGGCAGGGAAGCCGTCGAAATGGCAAACAGATTCAGCCCCGATGTTGTCGTCATGGATATTGCGATGCCTCTACTCAACGGGCTGGAAGCCACCCGCCAAATTCTCAAATCGAACCCGAAGATGAAAATCTTCATCCTCTCCGCCCACGGTGACGACGCTTATGTCAACCAGGCCAGGAGCATAGGTGCGTCTGGATTTCTCATCAAACAAACCGCTGCCCACGTTCTGCCCGAGGCCATCCGTCAAATCCACCGTGGGAGTGTGTTTTACAGTCCTGCCATTTCAAAACGCCTCATCCAAAACCAGCAAAAGGCACAACAAAACGGCGACCGCAGAACGAGAACCGAGATCGCCGAGTTGACCTCGCGGGAGGCCGAAGTTCTTCAACTTGTTGCCGAGGGCAGGGCCAATAAGCAGACCGCAGCAGAGCTCAATATCAGCATCAAAACCGTTGAGAAACATCGCCAGAGTTTGATGCAGAAACTGAACATCCACGACACCGCCGGCCTCACCCGCTACGCCATTGCAGTCGGCATCATCGAAAGCTGCGTCCAAGTCACGATCATGGAATGATACCAAATCTTGGTATTGATCTGACGCGTCGCGTAGAACCTCTGCGCGGCACGCGATTGACAAGTGAACGCGAAGTTGTTTGATCGTGAGCCACTTGTGCGCGGCGAATAGTCATATTTTATTCGAAACTGGTATCATCACTCAAACTGCCGGTACATCGCGCAGAAGTCCAAGTCGCCATCCCCCTCCGCACAGCGACGCGTCATCACCTCATTCGCCACCGCGATCCCCGGCGTCGCCAAGCCCGCTGACTTCGCCAACTCCAGAGCGAACGCACTGTCCTTGCGCATGTTCTCCACACTAAAATGCGTGTCGTATTCTCCGGCCACCATCAGGGGCATCTTCATCTTGGCCAGCATCGATCCACAAGCATTCGATGCCACTGCATCGATCAACAACTGCCGATCCACCCCATTCGCCTCCGTAATCGCCAAGGCCTCGCTGAGCGCCTGAACCACCTGCGCTGAAATCAAATTCGTCGCAATCTTAATCACCGTCGCGCTTCCCACATCTCCCAGCACCTTCACCTCCTTCGACGTCGCATCCAGAACCGGACGCATCTCCTCGATCAGTGTCGAACTACCACCCACATAGTAGACCAACTGCCCGGCAGCAGAAGCATCCTTACTCCCGGTGAACGGACAGTCGAGGAAGCCACAGCCCAACTCCGCACACTCCGCTGCCATCCACCTCGTCGTCTCCAAATCCACTGTAGCGTGGTTCATCACCACCTGACCTGGTCGCAGCTGATCTTTGATTTCAGAAAATACTGCCCTCAACGCCATGCCGTCCTTCACATAAAACGCCAGCACCTCAGCACCCTCAGCAGCCTGCTTAGCCGACCCCGCTTCATTCTCCAACCCCTTGGGCGTTCGGTTCCACACCACCACCTCATGTCCAGCACTCTGCAAATTCTCCGCACAGCGAGACCCAATTATTCCAAGACCAAATACGGCAAGCTTCATGGAAGTATCTTTCAACGGTCAATAGGCACTGGTCAATGGTCAATGGGCGCCGGCATTAGGCATTAGGCATTAGGCATTGGTCGGCGCGGTGGCAGGTGGCAATATGGAGAGCCATCCTTCTAGGTGGCTTGTGTGGTGAACGAACAACCCACACCCCTCGCAGCCAGCTGGAAGCATGGCTCTCCATAATCAAGCCCCAACGGGGCATCACATACCAGCCCAGTGCAACGCACTGGGTTCTCCCAACAACCAAATCCAGGCCAAGCCAACACCGCCCGCAACTCCAAATCCCCCACCCACAGGCCGCTCTAAAACCACCGCCCCGTTATTGCTCTCCACCTAAAACATAACACCTAAAACCTAATACAGCCCGCCGCCCAGCGACCTCCTAACCACCCTCCATCCCCGCCGAAGCATCAGGTATCAGGTATCAGGTATCAGGTAGCAGGTAGCAGGTAGCAGTCGTCAGATAGCAACTGGCGCAGGCCCCACCCGTGGCAGCGGCATCTTGCCGCCTTGCCAAGCACACCCCGTGGCGGTGGCATCTTGCCACCAAGCCATCCCCCATTCGAGGTTCATTGGCGGTTGCGGAAACTGAGCAACATTCGTTCGGCGCTTACAAAGCGTCCGCTACAGACTGCCCATTCTCCATCGCGTGCGGCGCAGCCGTTTTACGCGACTCCATTTTTTCCTTCTTTTCCTTTTTGCGGCCAAATACAGCACAACCCATTCTTCATGCTCTTGAAGGTAAACACCGCCTCCCATTTTTGCGCTTTTTGTGCCTTTTTGCGGCTGAAAAAACTCAGGCATCAGGCATCAGGTAGCAGGAGAAAGACATGAAAACACGCTAATCGCGTGGTGCGCAGCCCTTTTACGCGACCAGCCCATCATTCCTATCCACCTAAAACATAACACCTAAAACCTAAAACAGCCCACCACTCAGCGACCTCCAAACCACGTTCATCACCCACTGGTTACTGAAAACTGAACACTGAAAACTAAACACCATTTTCTCATTGACTCCAAATCATCCCGATGTATGGAGATAGCCCCGCCAAATTCGGCGGATCGAACTGGCAGGATAGCTCAGGGGTAGAGCAGTGGACTCATAAGCCATTGGTCGGGAGTTCAAATCTCCCTCCTGCTACCAGTTCGGGGGAATCGCCAATTTCGACATCATGCTCAAGAGGCGCTAACAGCCTGCCTACCGAAGTCTTGCGGAGGAGCGACACGGATATTTTAGTGGCGCTTACGGTTGTGTAAATCTACTGGGCAAACAATTAACTATGGAGAGCCACGCTTCCGGCTGGCTTCCTAGCGCTTGCTTATTCCTTGCCCACCCAAGCCACCTGGAAGGATGGCTCTCCAGATATTGAATGGCTATTGGGTGAATTATTCAAGGAACGCAGGTCCTTCTCATACCGCTTTCGCATAAACAGAGGACGATTCACCACGCACACGGAGCTGTCGAGCAACCAACTCCGCACCCTCTGGCGTCAAATCAATACCAAGACATGGCTTCATTCGTTTCAGACGATGTTCATGCTTCTCTAAAAATAATCGAAAAAGCGCTTAAAATAGAGCCTTTTGGCATAATCCCTGCGTTGGGTTATTATTGAAAATCATGCCGCACGATCTAGTTGAGATAAACTGAAAGATAGCGGGGCATATGTCCATATCCGCCAATCATTTCATTCAGCGACCAAGCCGCCTTCCTTCCACTCAAACCGCATTCACGACACCAAACAGAATCCCGAAAATCCTGTTAATCGCGTCCAAAACCCACACAAACAGCGCTGACGCTCCCCCCCGTATATTCTGTCCAAAATAGCCCTTTAAATCCACTCACCCAAGCCAAGCAGGGAGAGGAAGCCCTTTCTCCCCAAGCGCAGAACAAAAAAATCTCATAAAAAAGCTCAAGAAAGCTTGTTCTCTGAAACAAAATTGAATAATTTAAGTTCGATTTACTCTCATAAGCAAGAATCAGCGGCGTAAACGGATTGCATGCCCAGTGTGTTCGACATTGACTCCGCGCAAAGATAACCTTACAGATAGTCACTAACCCTCCTCATTGAATCCATGAAAGCCCCTACTCTCAAAATATTCACCCTCGCCGTTTTAGGAGCAGCTTGCGCGCTGCCCGCATCCGCCGCGGTGAGCGACACTGTTGGTTACAACACCATACCATGCCTAGCGAACTCCGACACCATTGTCGGTGTGCCTCTCCGCCAGTCCGGATCCATCAAAGGCGCGCTGAACGGAACACCAACATTTGATGTCCCTAGCGACACTGCTACATTGACTCTCTCTGCGGCACCATCCGGCACCGTTGACGCACTCGCCTTCTCCCACTACCTCCAATTCACCTCCGGCACCAAAAACGGTCAATACTTCACCATCGGCGCCAATAGCGGCACCTCAGTGACCATCGACCTCAATGGCGGCAACCTTACGGGTGTCGTCTCTTCGGGTGCTAGCGCGGACACTTTTATAATCGCCAAATACTGGACGCTCAACGATCTCTTCCCACCTGCCGGTGCCACGACAGCATGGGATGGTAGTAACGTGCCTAATGGGCATGCGATTGTGGCGAGCACGAACACTTCTCTACTATTTCGTAAAACCCAAGTTCTGCTTCCAGACGTTTCAAGCGTAGGATATAATTTACCGGCCTCTAAAATCTTTTATATTACAGGATCAGCGTGGGTATCAACTGACGGAACGCCGAATCCGGGTTCATTTCTAATATTTCCAGACGGTCAACTGATTATCCGTCATCCAGCATCAGTAACAAAGGCAACTAACTATACATGTATTGGGGAAGTTTCAATGAATGCGATCTCTATCCCATTGAAAACTTCATCATCTGGCCCTCAAGATGTCAGGATTTCCGTACCGAGACCAGTCGATGTTAAACTCAGCGAACTTAATCTGATCGGCTCTGGAGGATTTATTGCCAGCCCCAACACGTCATTGCTCTTCCGCAAGGATCAATTATATGTATACGACAACGCCGTTGCTCTTACTAATAAACCAGCCTCGACTATCTACTATTACAATAGTGGGACTAGCCAATGGATGAATGTATCTGGCAACACTCCAGCAGACAACGACATTATCCCTGCAGGGTCCGGATTTATGATTAGAAAAGCCAAGAGCGACGGTAATCCTGACGAATGGGTTAATACAGCAGCCTACTAATCAGCACTCGTATTTTAAGCGCTACCACATAACTACATTATACATCTTACTCGAGCCATTAATTCTCAATGAAATTTATCAAGTATCTTCTTTTACCTTTGATTGCAACATCAGGGATCGCAACTGCTGCAATCAATATTCAATATGAATTCGGCTCATTACGTGATGCTGGTGAAAATGAAGTTGCCGTTAATACAGTCTATGCGCTTTTTGCCGCTAATAGCGCTAACGAGCTTCCTTCGGCGACTGATCTTTTGGGAGCCACCCTAAATGTGGGTGAGGACGCTGCTAACGGCAGCCGCATATTTGAGATCGGACAAACAACATCGTCCGTTACGTTTGGCGGCGCTCAAGGATTTGCTAATGGTCTTGTGTCGGGTGCCAGTGGAAACAACTTCACAGGGAGCGACACCAGACTGGGTAGTGCGCCGGCCTCAAGTATCTGGGGTATATACTGGTTCGTTAACCATACATCAATTGGAGGTGAAATCGTTGCAGGAGACAGTTATGGTATGTTTCAATCTAGCACACCCGATTACTCTACAAATGCTATGACACTACCGTCAGACGCTGGTAGTGCTGATGTTGCTTATTACGACTCTGAGCGCCTTACAGATGTAGCATTCCCTACAACTCCTAACACCCCGTCAGTATCAGACTTCAGCGCTAATTTCACAGTCATCCCAGAACCATCCGCAGCTCTTCTCGGGCTAGTCGGTATTGGAGCCCTGTTTCTGCGCCGTCGCCGATAGATCTACTTCAGTTTTTCAAAACCCCGCGATCCCTTTTGGGACGCGGGGTTTTTTGTCGTTAAAAATGTGTAATACAATGGATTCATTGAAACCTTCCATGCCCCTCAACACGTTATATTCCTTCGTAGCTTCACTCCTCTATCTCTCTATGAAAAACCTCGCCCTCCTCTCCCTCTTCTCCGCCCTCTGTATCTCGCTAAATGCCGGGGTGCGCCTTGAGCCTCTCGCCAAGGGATTCAAGAGACCTATTTGGGTGGGATGCCCAGCTCAAGAGGACAAACACCTTTGGGTGATGGAGCAGGAAGGACGTATCACTGTCATCGATAAAGCGAGCGGTGATAAAGTTTCCACCTTTCTCGACCTAACTCGCAAAACAAAGATCAGCGCCAATGAACGTGGGCTCCTTGGGATGGCATTCGCACCCGACTTTGCCGAGAGCGGATTATTCTATCTCAACCTCACCAACAACGACGGCGACACTGAGATAATTCGTTTCGCCACTGAGCAAGGTAACCCACTCAAAGCCGTGCCATCGAGTGCTGAGATTCTTCTCAAGATCACCCAACCCTTCGGTAACCATAACGGTGGGTATATCGACTTCGGCCCTGACAATATGCTCTACGTCGGCATGGGCGACGGCGGAGCCGCCAACGACCCAAAAGACGCAGGCCAGGACATGAAGACACTCCTCGGTAAGATGCTGCGAATCGACGTCAGTGGCGACGAAGGCTACACCGTCCCCAGCGACAACCCATACGGCGACGAAATCTGGATGAGTGGACTGCGTAACCCATGGCGTTGTTCATGGGATTCTGAGACCAAGGATTTCTGGATCGCCGATGTCGGGCAAAACAAGCTTGAGGAGATTAACTTTGTGCCTGCTGGCAAAGGAAAAGGAATGAACTTCGGTTGGCGTTTGCGCGAAGGATCTATCGCCACACCCAAGCCTGAGATTGGCGGATCAAAGCCAAAGGGAGCCATCGATCCTATCTATGAATACCCTCACGATAATTCGCCTCTGGGTGGATTCTCCGTCACCGGTGGCTACGTCTACCGCGGGTCCATTGCATCCATGCAGGGATTCTATATTTTCGCCGACTACAACAAACCCCACATGTGGGCATTTAAAGAGAACCAGGGAAAAGCCGGCGAGCTCGTCAATCTCAATCAAGTTCTCAGCGACGCCAAACCACCGGTCAAGCAAGTATCCAGCTTCGGCACCGATAGCGACAACGAACTCTATCTCACCGACCATTCCACCGGCGTCATCCACAAATTCGTCGCCGACTAAGCTCCTCATTGGAGAGCCGATAAAAGGAGACACAGAGAAACTTTAACCATGAAGGTCATGAAGACCATGAAGCTTGGGTTGTGCTGATTTTTCACAAGAAGGGCTAGAAGGACAAGAAGGAGCAGATGCAAATGTAGGTTGGACGTGTCGGCCAACAGTCACACCTCGGGCGCAGCCCGCAATTCCCTTGCTACCTGCTACCCAATCCGATTTTTTTTCAACAGAAGGGCTAGAAGGACAAGAAGGAGTTAGCGTGGGCATCTGATTTTCTGTAGCGGCGGCTTTGTAAGCGCCGGAGGGTGGTGAGAATGAAGTGCGGCTGTGCCGGATATGAGGTGTTAGCCGACACGTCTAAGCTACATTTTCTGCGGCTTCACCGAGGTGTAGAGAGGCTCGTTCATGTTAGAGAGTTCCATTGCGAGACAAGCGGAATCCGTAAGAAAGTGAGGGAGTGGCGGGCGCTAGAAGTAGAGAGTAGAAGGTATAGAGTATAAAGTAGCGAGGGGAGTGCGGCTGCGCCGAGGCTTGGAGTCATGACCGGGACGGATCATGCCACGGGGTGCGCCGTGACACTTGTCCCCTACCCTGTCCATTCTCCATTCTCCATTCTCCATTCTCCATTCTCCATTCTCCATTCACAAAAATATCAAGAAAATCCCTGCTTTCCGTCGCTTGATCTCTGCCGTATAGTCACAAAGCCATGTTTGAAAATATTGATTGGGCACAGTTTTCCCCAGGTATCGCCGTCGGACTTTTCGTCGGACTCATCATCACATCCTTAGTGTGGTTCCGCGGAATCATGAGCGCGCGCGGAATGCGTCGACAAAAGGAAGGCGAGCTCGGCGCATTGCGTAAAGAACTCGACCGTTTGCAAGAGCACCTTCACACCCAGATGAAAATCACCTCGAAGGGCAATGACAAGCTCGAGCGCGAAGCGGAAGATCTAAAAAAGGTCAACGAAAACCTACGCATCGAAAACTCCAGCCTTCGCCAAAAAGCGGGACGCCAAGAACTCCGTCAGTTCGAAGTTTACGAACGCGCCATCTCAAAAATGAACGGTCGCGCACCAGGCTTTGGTCCAGCATGGCAGTCTGCACTTGCCGAATCCGAAGCCGAGCAACAAGAAGCCGAAAGCGGTGTGGTTGGATTCGTCCGTAAAATCTTCCGTGGCAGCAGCACCATCGAAGCCCCAGCATTAGAAATGCACAGTAGCGCCAACGGCTCGCACAAACCCGACAAAGAAGAATCCGAGCATTAAGCGGAAGATTTCCGCTCTACTTTACGTGGTCTCATACGTTAAAGGCGTTACACATCCGCCTACCTAGGCCTCGATTTTTCCCAATGCTTGAGTTTTCCATTCCGTTGACATTCCGTCACCGCGTGTTCTTCACGCGAGACATTTTCCGTGCGAAAAACCAAACGCTCCGCGAGGCGATCGACGCGGAGGATATTGCATCGAAACGCATTCTCTGCGTAATCGAGCAAGAGGTTGCGGCAAGTAATCCTCAACTCGTCGCTGAGGCACAATCCTATCTCGCCAATCTGACGAAACACACCACCGTTCTCACTCTGAACGGAGGAGAGAACGCAAAAAACTCTACCGAACTCGTGGATCAAATCCACCGCTTGGTAAACACCCACCACATCGACAGACACTCGTATGTCCTCTGTCTCGGAGGTGGAGCATTTCTCGATGCCGTTGGGTTCGGCACTGCCACCGCTCATCGCGGCATTCGCCTGATCCGCCTTCCCTCCACCACACTGTCACAGTGCGATTCCGGAGTCGGCGTAAAAAACGGTATCAATCTCTTTGGTAACTGTCTCTTATACACATCTGACGCTGCCGACGA
>JAGXGH010000040.1 GCA_024636835.1 Verrucomicrobiales bacterium
ACATTGAAACACGCACACACAACGGCTACCGAGAGGCCGTCTACAAGACGCGACGGGGCGGCGCTATCGTGATTGGCAAGTCCATCGCTCCGATCGAAAGCGAATTGCACGATCTGAGCATCACACTGACACTCACAGGCTGCGCCATCGTCGCCGCTGGATTCCTCGTCGGATCATTCATCACAGGGCGCTCGCTCAAGCCCATCAACCGGATTCGTAAAAGCGCCCATCGGTTTGCGAACGGCGATCATGCAGCGCGCGTTACCATCAACGACACCACCAGCGAACTCGGTAAACTCTCTGCAGATCTCAACGACACGTTTTCGAAAGTTGGCGAGTCCTTCGATCGACAAACCCGCTTCACCGCCGACGCCTCGCACGAGATGCGCACCCCGATTTCAGTCATCCTCGCGAAGACTCAGTTCGCACTACTCAGAGAACGCGACCCAGATACCTACCGTGCCATACTCGAATCCTGCCAAAACTCCGCAGAGCACATGAAAGGACTCGTCGACAGCCTTCTCGAACTCTCAACTCTCGACTCGCCGGCGACGCAACTGAATCTGGCCAACACCGAACTCGTGCCCCTCGTGGAATCCGCCATCGATCTAATCCGACCACTCGCCGACAAACGGGAAATCAGTATCACCACGGAGTTTGAGAACTGCACATACTCCATCGACGCCCCACGCATCATGCGAGCAATCATCAATCTGCTCAGCAATGCGGTAAAATACAACAATCAGGGTGGAGCGATCACCGTCCGTCTTAAAAAGAATCCAACCGATATCGAAATCACCATCAGCGACACCGGCGAGGGAATCGCGCCCGAAGATTTACCACACGTTTTCGAGCGCTTTTATCGCGCCGACCAAGCACGCACCGTGACCTCTGAAAGCGGCACCGGTATCGGACTCTCCATCACCCACGCCATCATTACCGCTCACGGAGGAACCCTCAGCGTAAAGTCCGAACCCAGCAGCGGCAGCACATTCAAGATCCTCCTTCCTACCGTCGGTGACGCAGGCCAATAGTTTTCACGCCGATTCATCTCCCGTTCATCTCGGCTGTGCATACTGGGGATCTGAAACAAAACTTAACCCCACAAAATCTATGAATCATCGATCCATCATCACCTGCCTTTTCGCACTCGGTGCGGTTCCAGCGTTCGCTCAAGGTCCCGGCGGAGGCCCACCACCTGAGCCAAGCCCACTTGTGAAGTCACTCGATCGCAACAAAGACCGAGAGCTCTCATCCAGTGAGATTAAACAGGCGACGAGCCGTCTTTCTCGCTTGGACAAAGACAAAGACGGAGCACTCAGCAAAGAGGAACTCGACGGGCGCTCCCGCCGTGAGCGGCGTGAAGCGGAGGACGACAAAGGAGACAACCCACCACCTCCACCGAGACCTACCAAGCTCATGGATGCCATCGACGCTGATGCCAGCGGCGACATTTCAGCCGCAGAGCTTGCCAATGCGAGCACCGCGCTACTCGGACTAGACACCGACAACGACGGCGAACTTTCTTCCGAAGAAACCGGACTCACCGGCCCTGGCGGCGGCGGCGGCGGCGGCGGCGGTGGCGGCGGCCCTCCTCCGGGCGGACGCGGTCGATAACATAAGCACCAAGACTTCAAAGAGCCGAAGGGAGAAATCCTTTCGGCTCTTTTCGCGGGGTAGGAAGTCCTCCCATACCCTTGACTCAACAAGCTCTCTACCCCATTCTCATCCAAAAATAACGCTCAGAGATCTCGGCAATCCAGCCAATATCTGAATCGTGTGTTCACACTGTTCCATCATAAAGATTTGTCATCCGTTTTCGATTGGTTTGACTTTTCCTAGTCAGTCAAAAAAGCCAAGGAAGGCTTTACAACAACGGAGAGCCTTTCAATAGTCCTACGCACCCACTCCGATCCGATAACAAGCTTATGTCATCCAACATCTCTCAGTCCTCGACCTTCATTGCTCTAACGCTCACGCTGGTCGCAAGCCTTTCAGCGCTCCCCGCCACGGCACAAGACGACGCTAAACTTGTGCAAGTCGACGGCAAATACGTGGCCATTGACCCGCAACCCATCGACAAAGCGCTCTTCAGCGAGAATCTCTGGGGAATGTCGATAGCCACCTTTCGGACAGCCCTGCCAAAACACCAATTCTCATGGCTTTCCAGCGCGAAAACCGGATTGAGAGCTCCCGATGGAACTTTAACTTTATTAGGTTATGCACTCGGAGAAACCAATGTCCGCGAGAGGGACGGGGAGATATCTTCAGTCAATATCAACCTCTTCAACAAAGGTGATCACGACCCACTAAACAAGCAAGGGTTCGATAGTTTGGTGAATGAATGGAAAGGACGATTGTCAACACACTTCCCAACCCGCGCTCTCGACGACGAAAACACGGCTCTCGTCGACACAAACTCGTGGACATGGACTAGCGATGCCACAAAATTCACTTTGGAAGCGAGTTATAACAAAGGGTCGAACACTGCGGAATTCGTACGGATTTCTCTGTCTCCTCGCAATGCCCGCCCGAGTCGCGGAGAAACCGCGAACCGCTCATCCCTCCGCCAAAACACCACACAGCTTGATAACGGCGATATCATCATCAACGGAATACCGATGGTCGACCAAGGTGCTAAAGGATACTGCGTCAACGCCACCATCGAACGCGTGATGCGTTATTATGGTCGCGATATTGATCAAAATGAACTCGCTCAACTTTTCAAATCCGACAGAAATGGCACGTCACCCAACGAGATGTATGATGCGCTCAAGGGCACGGTTGGCGAGTTAAACACCCGCACACTGGTGCTCTACGAATACCCTAGAAACATTACCGAAAAAACCACCAGCTACCGAGATTACGAACTCGGAATGCGCGACTACCTCCGCGATGTGAAGCGTTACAACCGAGCGGCAAAGAAAGCCGATGTGAAAGATGATTTCCCCGACAGTATGCGCGGCGGAGTCTACCTCCCGACCTACGGGTTCAGGAGTCAGGCCGATTGGGAAGTGTTCTGCGAAAGCATGGCCGATGACACGAAGTTTTCCTTGTTCCAATCCAAGATCGGCGAATACATCGATCAAGGCATTCCTGTTTGCTGGGCACTTCAGCTCGGACTCTTCAAAGAAGGCGATGGAAACCAGGCCGCCGGCGGACACATGCGCCTCATCGTTGGTTACAATTCAAAAACCAAGGAAATCATCTACAGCGATTCTTGGGGTGCGGGGCATGAAAAAAAACGCGTCTCCATGCTCGAGGCATTCTGCGCAAGCGACTTGGTCGTCGTGCTTCCTCCTACACGATAATCGCTTCGTTCATCAAACGCGTCCTTGCCCACGAGCACATCACCTCACCACGTTTTCATAAACGTAGCTACTTTCGGAAGAAAGTGGCAGGGTGATGAGTCCGTAGAAGAAGCCTGTGCACACCTAATACCAGGAATTGACGGGCAAAAAGACGTCGCAGATGAAGTTCTGTGAAAAAAACCTCCAAAACTTCTCGCCCTGAGACGTTCAAAGCGGTGACAATCCCCTTGATTAACGGCGACAATTCGCCAAGCGTTCCAACTCTGTCATGAAAGCCTTCGGAAAAATTTTCTTCATCATCGTCCTCTTCGCACTCGGATACGCGATCTACCCATCACTTTCTGAACACCTTGGGTGGGCAGGAAAGACCGCCTCCAGCACATCGGATGAAATCGTAGATCCCTCAGACAGCGAAGATGGCACATCCACGGCTGTGACGACGGATACCACCACCCAGCGCCCAGAACGACCGACGCCTCCTACTGTTGTGGACACCACAACGACGGACAGCACCTCCCTGGAGCAACGTTTCCCATATCCGAATATCAAATCGCTCGAAGAAATCACTGCAAACTGGACGGCCGTTCCCGAACGCGCGCTCCCTAAACAGGTCACCTTGAAGAACGATCTGAAATTCCAACTCGGCACCAGCGGATCGGTTACCAAACCCGCCGACTCCGATGTCTATACCCTTGGCACCAACAGCAGTGGGCAATTACGCGTAGCCATGGCGCCTGGCAGTCAAAACGAAGCACTCGTGGCTATGGCCGAAACCGACTTTAAAGAGCGCGTCACCGAAACCTATGACAATTTGGTGGCGGGGATACGCTCTCGCGTCGATGCACAACGCGATGCTGAGCGCTCACGTATTGCCTCAGAGGTAAGCATCACCGAAGCGGAGAAAGCCGAAGTGCGCCAGCCAACCAGCGCGGCATCCAATGACGAAATCGACATCATGAAAGCCAGTATCGCCAGTGGCGAACTCGCTGGACTCGCGCCAAGCGACATCACTACCTACCGCAAGCTTGGATTCGAGAAGGCGGGACAAACCGTCTTCCAAATCGGTGCCGCCGTCTACGATGTAAAAACCATGTTCGGCACCTTCCAGACCGAGGCCAAGGCATTCATCCGCGACGGAAAGGTCATCCGCTGGGAGCGCGTGGACGAATAATCGCTTTCCAAGTCCGCTCTTCAAATGGCTCAAATTCCAGACAGAAGGCACACTCCTGCGGATCCTTATGCTTGTAGGATTCTTTATCGTTCTTGTTCTCAGAAATACATGAGCGGAAGTCTAGTTTGGAAGACTTGCAATTTGCACAGGGAGAGGCATTCTTGTCCTCGATATGAAGCGCCTCTTTCCAATTTCCCTCACTCTTTTTGTCACCCTTTCCTTCACCGCTTGCAAGCCACCTGAAGGCTGGACCACCGAGGGTTCCTCAAATTCGCTAAACCCTGTGGTGGAACTCGAAATTCGCGATGGTGTAGCATTTGCGAAAGACAGTGACAAACCGTTCTCGGGAGAACATCTCGAATACTATTCCAGCGATGCGGAAAAGGTGGAAACGGCCACCACCTACGTCGACGGACTCAAATCCGGACCAGAAGCGCACTACCGCAAGAACGGGATGATCTCGCGCGAGTATGGCTATCACGAGGGCGTAGCACGCTACGTTCTTATTCGCTACGACTCTGGTTTGGTGAAGATGATTTCATTCTACCAGAACGAGACCGACCCCGCGGCTGAGCAGTTTATCGGTCCTCACGTTCGATTCCATGAAAACGGTTTCCCCAGCACGAACGGTATCTGGGCAGCAGACCACAAGCAGTGGAACAAACGCTTCATGCAATGGGACGAAAGCGGCGAAGTCCTCGGCGACTATCTCTTCGATGATGGCAAGCTCAGCGACATCTACTTCGAAACCGACGCCCAGAAAAAAGATCGCAAAGAGCGCTACCAGTGGAACGAAGAAAACCTGAAAAAGGAACAGGCCGCCGCCAGTGACGGAGAAAATTAATCCACACCCTCTACTACCATGAAATCCCTGCTGCTTTTCTGCACACTTGCCGTCGTATGCCTTGGATTTACCCACGCGGCGGAAAAAGTCATCAAGGATAGCCAGGGGATGGATTGCTACGTCTATCTTCCCGACGAGATCGACCCTCAAAAAACCTATCAACTCGTCGTCGGCGTGCATGGCGCGGGAGGCGGCGGAAAAGGCGCGGCGGGCATGGCATCGTGGGCGAAACGCGATGACGTCATTGTCATCGGCCCGTCATTCATCTTGAAGCCTACCGAGCCCGGCATGCCTTACTACCAAATGGGCAATGGCGTGCACGCCGAGAAGTTGATCAAGCTCTTCGAGGAGTTGGGCGAGGAATACAAACTGGCAGAGAAAATGTTCCTTCATGGGTTCTCCGGCGGCAGTCAGTTCGTCCATCGTTTCACCATGGAAAACCCCAAATACGTCTGCGGGGTGTCGGCTCATTCCGGCGGATCTTGGGCGACACGCAACTACGGCAAGATTAGTAGTCGCGCAAAAGGCATCCCCTTCGCCATCTCCTGCGGTGAAAAGGACACCGGATTATCCACCGGTGACTCACCGCTCGGTCGCTTGGACTGGTATAAGGAGTTTCGCGATGAAATCGACTCCAAAAAATTCACCTACATCGGCGACACCTGGCCTGATGTAGCGCACAGGGCATCTCCTGGCGTCTGGGAACTTGCCCGCCAGTGCTTTCAAATCGCAACTGGCCTGCCGGGCGGAGCCGATGGCACGCCCGTAGAGATCAGCAGTCAATGGCACAACCTTCCAGATGGCGCTGGCAAGGTCGCCACTCAACAGAACAGTGAAAGAACACCACAACTCCCGAACGTCAGCCAGGCAGAACTCGACAAAGTCATGCCTGCATCATTTTCCCGCGCCAACACAACAAAGCTCAGCAACGAGCAATTGGTCAATTTCATGAAGCGCTATCCACCGTCACTTTGGAAAGATCGGCAAGGATCTGAAAACCTGCTCAAACAATGCCAAGCCGCCGCAGAAGCATGGCTCGCTGCAGCAAAGGAGAAAAACCTCCTCAACGACGCGTTGAAAAGGCAGTTTGATGAATTTTCTGCCGGCTTGGAGTTCGAATAACACCAAGCGAGTCGGCGCAACAACACCACAGCCACCGCATGCTCACAAGCCACTTGATGTCAGGCATCTAGTTGAATAACTTGATATAACCATCTGACGTTCATAGCCCTAGCCTCCATATCAAACGGCCAGATATGGCGCATCATGTGATCTATCAAGCGCCTCATTCGTAAAACTTGATGTCAGGCGTTTTGTTGCACTCTTGAATCGCCAAACACCACCCGATGTGGGCGAGGGCGCCCACACTCCATCGCTGAAGGCTCCGGTCACCAACTCCATCAATACAATATTCATCATCGGAGGGGGTGCGCCTCGCACCCCTCATTAAACCAACACCTCTCAATGGCGATGATGCACCGCCTTACCTCAATCACAATTTAACCGTGCCTGAACACAAGCGACGTTATTCAGCCACTCATCCAGCTCCTCTTCGGCTTTGCATATGAGTATTCATTCTAATACAACTCTGCATTCCTCCCTTGCCATCACCCTCAATCCTTCTCTATGACTGTGGGCTACCCCAGTTACCTCACCCTATGAAAATCGAACGCCCACGTAAATACCGCACCGCATCGTTACGCATCACCTTCTCCCTACTCGCCTTCTGGCTACTCATTTCGTTAGGCTGTGGAGTCGTGTTTCGGACCTGGCTCGACGACAACTTTCCAACTGTGGGACATGCCCCCTTTGGATTCTGGATGGCACAACAGGGTGCCATCATTGGTTTCGTGCTGATCCTCATCACCTACGCAGCATTGATGAATCGACTGGATAAAAAGTACGGCTACTCCGAACAAGCCTGATTCCTGTCTCTTCTCCGCCCCCCCTTACTACCTGCTACTAGCTCCCAGCTACTTCCCATATGTCCCAGTCATACTACAACTTTCTCTTCATCGGCATTTCCTTTGCCATCTATATCGTTATCGCTGTTCGCTCACGCGCATCGTCAACGAAAGAATACTACACCGCAGGCGGAGGCGTCTCGCCTCTTGCCAACGGCATGGCAACCGCAGCCGACTGGATGTCAGCCGCTACCTTCATCTCCATGGCAGGAGCCGTTGCCTCTTCCGGCTATGACGGGTCGCGCTTCCTCATGGGGTGGACAGGCGGCTTCGTCTTGCTCACCGTGCTGATGGTTCCCTTCCTTCGTAAATTCGGCAAAGCCACCGTTCCTGATTTCATCGGCGACCGCTATTACTCGAAACTCGCGCGTTTCGTCGCCGTTCTCTGCGCCATCTTCATCTGCATGACCTATATCATGGGACAAATGCGCGGTGTTGGCGTTGTCTTCTCGCAACTCTTCGGCATTGGCATCCCGCTCGGTGTGGTCATCGGTGCCTCGATCGTATTCTTCTATGCCGGCCTTGGAGGCATGAAAGGCATTACCTACACCCAAGTCGCACAATATTGCGTCATGGCCTTTGCCTACACCATTCCCGCGATCTACATCGCCATCGTGCTCACCAACAACTTCATCCCTCAGCTTGGTCTAATCGGAAATTACACCCAGGGCGGCGGCGAACCCATACCCTTCCTCGACAAGCTCAACAACATCAATACCGAAATAGGATTCTCCAAATACACCGATGGCTCACTATCGACCATCGATATGTTTTGTATCACCGCCGCACTGATGTGCGGCACCGCCGGACTACCCCACGTCATCGTCCGTTTCTTCACCGTGAAGAACGTCCGCGCCGTACGCAAGTCCGCCTGCTGGACCTTGATATTCATCGCGATTATCTACCTCACCGCGCCCACTATCGGCGCCTTCTCCCGCGTCAATCTCATTGAGAAACTCAACAATACAGCATACTCCGAAGCACCGGAATGGCTTTCCGAATACGAAGCCACCGGTCAAATGGCATGGGTCGATAAAAACGATGACGGCATCATCAATATCCATGGCCCCGCCACCTCCAGCGCAGAGAAGAAAAACAACAATGTCTTTATCTCAGACAACGACAAACCCGCCTACCCGCCAGCCGATGCACCGGAGGATCAGCGCATCGGTAAGCACGGCGAACGCTTGCTCTCACTCAAGGGCGACACTTCCAACCCCAACGAACTTTACTTCGGCACTGATATCATGGTGATGGCAAACCCTTCCATGGCCAGGCTACCGAAATGGGTGATCGCTCTATTGATGGCTGGTTGCATCGCCGCTGCACTCTCCACCGCCGCAGGACTTCTCCTCGTGCTTTCGACTTCGGTCTCGCACGACCTGATGAAAAAGATCGTCAAACCCGATCTCAGCGACAAAGAGGAAGTCACCTACGCGCGCGTCGCCTCCTTCCTCGCCCTCGGCGTGGCGACGTATTTCGGCATCAACCCGCCATCCGCCTTCATCGCAAAAACCGTCGCCTTCGCCTTCGGCCTCGCCGCATCGTCCTTCTTTCCAACCTTGATCATGGGCATTTTCTCAAGCCGAATGAACAAGCACGGTGCCATCGCAGGTATGCTGACCGGCATTTCTTTCACTGCCCTATATATCGTCTACTTCCAGTTCCTCGGTGGAACGCCGAGCCAATACCTCCTCGGCATCTCACCTGAAGGCATTGGGTTCGTGGGCATGATCATCAACTTCGTCGTCGCATTCGCCGTTTCTGCCTTCACCCCACCACCGCCAGAACACATCCAGGAAATGGTCGAAAATATCCACATCCCATCAGGCGCGGGCGATGCCTCAGATCATTAATGAGGCAGAATCAATAGCTATATTCGAAAGATCAATGTTGCTGGATGCGCGATCCAAGCTCATTCTTCACACGACATGAGCCAGATCGACACTATCGGATTCGAAACCATTCCCACCACCGGAGCCATCTTGGTTCCGAACCGTTTGGACTTCAGCCACCTCCTGCACATCGAGCAATCCCTGGCGGGAAGAAACCTGCTGCTGCTCGTCGAGAGCGACGGTATTTACGACGGTCTGACTCAAGCGCATCTATCGAATACCGAATCGATCACCTTCACCCCTGGCGAAGAATTTCACACCGAAGACCAAGACAAGCTTCACACCCACCTCGACGCGGGCGGACTCGCCATCTTCGTCCCCGGGAAAACCCTCGCACGCCGGGGCACCACACAGGGCGCTCGTTCGGCATCGCTTGTCTCCATCTGCCAACTCGATGCGACGATCGTTCAGGTATTTGTCGACACCCCGCGCGACACCACGCTGACGACTGAATCCTCAGAGGCCTACCCTGACGCGACCATTCAGATCGGCTCAGCAATTTCAGGCAAAAAAGCCACACCAGCGGGCTGCCTCGAACAGACCTACATCTGCGCAGAGCAGGCCTTCAACAAACGTCCTCTTCTCAAGCAACACTTGGGCCGCGTACTCATCGACGGCCTGAAACGCCACGCCTCAACCGCAGGGATCATCGACGGTCTCGACGGATCCGAAATGAACTATGGCCGCGTGCTTGCTGTTTCGCTCGCCTTCGCAGGAGCGCTCAAGAAAGAAACCAGCAAAAAGCGTGTCGGCATCATCCTTCCTCCAGGTCGCGCCGGACTCATCGCCAACCTTGCTGTGATCTTTGCCGGCAAAATCCCTGTGAACATCAACTTCACCGCAGGTGCCGCCGCCGTACAATCCGCCATCAAACAGAGCGACATCGACAGGTTCATCACCGTCGATAAGTTCGTCCGTAAGATGCAGTCCTTCCCCTGGCCACCGACCCGCCATCTCGTTTTCCTCGAGCGCGTGCTTCCATCCCTCAAAGGCAGCATCATCCGTTGGGTGCTTGCGACCAAATTCATGTCAGCTGGGATGATCGCCAGTCGTATCGGACTTCCAAAAAGCGGCGGCGATCGCGAGGCCGTGTTGCTCTTTACCAGCGGCAGCTCCGGCGAGCCAAAAGGCGTCGCGTTAACCCACACGAACATCCTCGCCAACGTCGCCCAGTTTGGCGCACGTCTCGACCTCCACGGAGACGACTCAGTGCTGGGCTGCCTGCCGCTCTTTCACAGCTTTGGGTGCACTGTCACCCTTTGGTATCCGATCATCGAGGGCCTCTCGCTGGTGACTTTCCCATCTCCAGTAGAGACCAAAAAGCTTGCCGAACTGATCGCGCAACACGAGGTCAGCCTGATGATCGCCACGCCGACCTTCCTGCGTGGCTATCTCAAGCGCGCCACACCAGAGCAGCTCAGTTCACTCAAACTCGTCGTCACCGGTGCCGAGAAACTCCCGCAGTCCCTGCGCGAGGAGTTTGAGAAGCGCTTCGGACATCAGGTACTCGAAGGTTATGGTCTAACTGAAACCTCACCCGTCACCAACTTCAACCTCCCGGATCCCCGGCCCGACACAGATCAATCCGACCTACCAGTCATCCCCTCCTCTCGCGCAGGATCCGTCGGCAACCTCGTTCCCGGCCTTGCCATTCGCATCACCAACCCCACCACCGAAGAACCCATCGGCATCGATGAATCCGGCATCATTTGGTTCCGTGGCGCCAACGTCTTTAGCGGCTATCTCGGTCGAGAAGACCTCAATAAAGACATCTTCGAAGACGGGTGGTTCCGCACTGGGGATATCGGCCGCGTCGACCAGGATGGATTCCTCTACATCGAAGGCCGCCTGTCGCGATTTTCGAAAATTGGCGGTGAAATGGTCCCCCACGAGCGAGTCGAAGAATACATCGTCCAAGCTCTCAACCTGCAAGATCACGACGAACGCTGCGTAGTGATTACCGGACTGCCCGACGAACAAAAAGGAGAGCAACTCATCCTACTTTCCACCGTCTCGAAAGGATCGCCCGAACAGGAACTAATCGCCCTCCGCTATCGACTGCTAGAGATGGAAGTACCGTCCCTGTGGATTCCAAAAACCTTGGTTCCGGTCGAAGAAGTCCCTGTCCTCGCGTCCGGCAAACTCGACATCCGCGGATGCGAAACACTCGCAAAATCGAGCGCAAAATAGCGCTGGAGACGAATCGTTAGAAATTACCTTGCCGACGGCAGCCCTTTCTTCGCACCTTCATAGGCAATTGTGCCGTCGCCTACTACCAAAACCATGATTTCAACGCGTCAAGCGGTTGACCAAATGTTCGCCGAGCATGGCAACACCGTGGCGCTTGAGGATTTCATCTTTACCGCGCTCCACGATGAGGACGTTGGCTACTACGGATCTCGTATTCCAACCGTAGGCCGATCTGGCGACTTCTCCACCTTCGCCACCGCGAACAACGATCTCGCTAAGGGAATCGCCACCGCCATCAGCGAGTCCGGGCTACGAGACATTATCGAAGTCGGAGCAGGAAGCGGCGCATTGGCCAAGAAAATTCTCAAATCCTTCAACGTCGGAAAACGGCTTTTATCAGGGCTTCGTTATCACATCGTCGACACCTCGAAGCCGCTCATCGAAGTGCAGCGGAAAAACCTTCGTGGCACATTCGCCGCACCCGTCACATGGCATAGTTCCGTCGCCGATGCACTCAAAGCCATCGACCGCCCTGCGTTCATTTTCGGCAACGAACTGATCGATGCCTTCGCTCCCGTCGTCTTGATGTGGCACGAGAGCCGCCAATGTTGGTCGGAAGTTTGTCTGCAAAGAAATCCGGAAAACGGCGGAATCGCAGAAGTAGCTCGCGTCATCCCGAATCCCGAGGAACTCCTCGATTTTCCTAGCTCTGAATTTTCCGCACTTTCACCATCCGCTTGGCCAGATGACAAACCACCCTATCGCCAACGTATAGAGCTTCACGTCACCTTTCGAGACTGGTGGCAACAATGGTCCACCCTCTGCCAACCAAACAGCAAAGTGTTGTGGATCGACTACGGCGACACATTCCCCGAACTCTACCATCGCGCCACGGATGGCACACTGCGCGCTTACTTCCGCCATGAGCGCCTCACCGGGCCAGCGATATTCACCCGACTCGGGCAGCAAGACATCACCTGCGACGTAAATTTTACCGATATCCGGAAGTGGGGGGAATCCCTTGGCTTCAGCGTGGATCACGACACCCGCCAGTCCGACTGGCTCGTCGGACACGGTGTGAAGTTCAGCAGATCTGCCAACGCACCCGCGCGCGAAGCCCACGAAGCATTCCGCGTCATTGAGTTCAGCAAGTGAATACACAGCGCCACGTTTTCACAAACGTAGCTACTTTCGGGAGAAAGTGGCAGGGTGATGTGCCACAAAATAAACCTCTACGAAACCAGCAGCCCCCGCCCCTGCCGCATTTGCTCTTTCGCACACTCCCCCTATCCTTGTCCCACCCCGTCTATTATAACGATTTCTGATTAAACCCTGACATTTCGCCGCGCACAAACAACTCACTATCACCCGATTCATCTCCCACTCGCGTCAGATCAATACCAAGATTTGGTATTACTCTACTCATTTCCTCAACACACCTTCATGATCACCGGAGAACTCAAATCCAAAGTCGACCGCATCTGGGATGCCATGTGGGCGGGCGGCATTGCCAACCCGCTCACTGTCATCGAGCAACTCACTTACCTGCTCTTCATCAAGCGTCTCGATGAAATCCACACCCTGCGCGAGCGCAAGGCAAACCGCCTCGGACAGGCCATCGAAAACCCCATCTTCGCAGACGACCAGCAGGACATACGCTGGTCCCGTTTCCGCGACCTCGCGCCCGAGCCACTCTTCGAGTTGGTGAAAGACCACGCCTTCCCCTTCATCAAGAAGCTCGGGAAATCTACCGCCCCGGACGGCAGCGACGAGGACTCCACCTTCGCCCACCACATGAAGGACGCGCTTTTCATGTTCCCGTCACCGCGTCTCATTGCCAGCGTCGTCGACCAGCTCGACGCCATCGAGATGCACGACCAGGACACCAAGGGCGACCTTTACGAATACATGCTCGGCAAGATCGCCTCCGCCGGGCAGAACGGTCAGTTCCGCACCCCGCGCCATATCATCAAGCTGATGGTGGACATGACCGCTCCCTCACCGAAGGACACCATCTGCGACCCCGCCTGCGGCACCTGCGGGTTCCTCGTTGCCTCCGCCGAATACCTCGCCAACCAGCACGGCACCGAGGTCTTCAAGGACGCCACCACCCGCAAACGCTTCTCCGAGGAAACCTTCCACGGCTACGACTTCGATACCACCATGCTCCGCATCGGCAGCATGAACATGCTCCTCCACGGCATCGAGAACCCGGACGTCCGCTACAAGGACTCACTGGAGGAAGCCCATGCCGGCGATACGGAAAAGTTCTCCCTCATCCTTGCCAACCCACCCTTCGCCGGCAGCCTCGATTACGAATCCACCGCCAAGGACCTGCTCCAGATCGTCAAGACCAAGAAGACCGAGCTGCTATTCCTCGCTCTCTTCCTCCGACTCCTCAAGACCGGCGGACGCGCCGCTGTCATCGTTCCGGATGGCGTTCTCTTCGGATCATCCAAGGCACACCAGGAACTCCGACGCACCCTGGTCGAGGACCAAAAGCTCGATGCCATCATCTCCATGCCCAGCGGTGTGTTCAAGCCCTACGCCGGCGTCTCCACCGCCATCCTTTTCTTCACCAAAACCAACTCCGGCGGCACCGACCATGTTTGGTTCTACGACATGAAGCAGGACGGCTTCTCGCTCGACGACAAACGCAATCCACAGCCAGAAAAATCCGACCTCCCCGACATCCTCAGCCGCTGGCAAAACCTCGCCGCCGAGTCGAACCGCAAGCGCACCGACTCCAGCTTCCTCGTGCCCAAGGCAGACATCGCAGCTAACGGCTATGACCTCTCGATCAACCGCTACAAGGAAGTGGAATACGACGAGGTAGAGCATGATACGCCGAAGGAGATTTTAGCTCGACTCGACGCGCTAGAGTCGGAGATCACCAAGGGAATCAGAGAACTAGAAAGACTTATCTGATGCCAATTCAATATGCATATCCAACAGAGAGTTTAGAAAGCCTCTGCGAAATAAACATCGGCAAGACCCCATCACGAGCCAACCCAAGCTTCTGGAAGGGGGACTCTTCATGGCTCTCTATTGCCGATATGAATCAAGGGAGGATCTTGGATCGGACCAAGGAGAAGATTACGAAGGACGGCATCAAAGCCAGCGGTATAAAATTAGTTTCGAAAGGGACACTCTTACTGAGCTACAAGCTAAGCATTGGTAAAGTTGGCATAACCGCTCGCCCGATGTTTACGAACGAAGCTATCGCGGCTCTGCCAATAATAGATCCAGATCGCTTAGATATTGATTACCTCTACTGGGCACTGAACACCATAGATCTAATCGAGAATTCTGATAAAGCCGCAATGGGAAAGACCTTGAACAAGGCAAAGCTCAAACAAATCCAAATCCCCCTCCCGCCCCTAGCCGAGCAGAAGCGCATCGCCGCCATCCTCGACGCTGCGGACGCCCTCCGCGCCAAGCGACGCCAAACCATCGCCGAACTCGACGCCCTCATCCAATCCACCTTCCTAGACCTCTTCGGCGACCCCGTCACCAATCCGAAGGGGTGGAATGAATCTACTGTCGGCGAAGTCACTACATGTATCGTTCCGGGCAGAGACAAACCAAAATCCTTCACAGGTTCTATCCCTTGGGTTACAACAAATGACCTCATAGAAAAAGGGTTCACCTTTCAATCCAAGGCGAATATCGGATTAACCTCGGCAGAGATCCAAAAAGTTAAAGCCAAAATCATCCCCACCAACAGCGTGATAATGAGTTGCGTCGGAGATCTAGGTATTTGTTCAATAACTGGCCGAGATCTAGTCATGAATCAACAGTTACACGCCTACCTCTGCGGTTCGTCTTTGATACCAGAATTCCTTACTTACTGTCTCCCATTCCGCAAGAACTGGATGATAGCGAGGGCGACAAAAACGACGCTTCCATATCTTAACAAAACAAATTGCAACAGTATTCCTACAGTTACGCCACCACTCCCGCTACAACAACGCTTCGCCACGATCGTCGAGACCATCGAAGCCCAAAAGGCCCGACATCGCGCCCATCTCGCCGAACTAGACGCCCTCTTCGCCTCCCTCCAACACCGCGCCTTCAGCGGGGGGCTGTAAATATTCATAGCAATGAGACATGTCCCGACAGCACTCTATATCGATACCGAAGTCTTCAATAGAAACGGATTTAGACTAGACACCAAAGGCTTTAACTCGCTGAAAGACACTTTCATGAAGGGCGGGATCCGATTACTCATTCCTGCTGTCATGGAACGAGAATTACTTCGGCAGTATCTCGGCAAGTCGGATAAATTGGCAACAAAATTGTCCGGCGCTCATAAGGAATATCAAAAATGCACACCTGACGTTGAGAAACTACCGAGCAAGGATGAACTCAGTTCGAAAACCTACGAAGGCTTTGTATCTCGATGGAATGAATTCAAAGAACACTTCACTGTGGAGGCACTACCGTTGCTCGATGATATCGAGGCAGTTGTAGATCAATACTTTAGTGTGCTACCACCATTCTCAGCATCTAAACCAAAGGAATTCCCTGATGCCTTTATTCTGAGTGTCTTAAAAAGATATCATCGCGAGAACGGTTCCAATATTGCTGTAATTAGTGCAGACGGTGATTTTAAGACAGCCTGCAATCTGCTGCGATACATTCAGCACTTTAATGATTTAAAGGACTACGTGGCTGCCTTCGAGCCAGAACTATCTAGCGACAGCATCAGTATCGAACCGCTTGACCCAACCAAGCCGATCACCACTGAAGACCTGACGGAACTAAAAGCCATCCTGAAGCGCGGCGATGATGCTACGCAAATCGAAGTTCAGAGAGTCATGGGATTGCTAGAAGCCCGTGGAACAAATTACGACTACTTTTTCGGCCATGCCGCCGATAAGATTTGGTTCAAGCCATTAAAAGATAGCGGCTACTTCAAGAATCCTCCTAAGGCTGAAGATGATATTGAAGGTCAGCGGAGATCATATTGGTGGCCTCCCTTGCTATACCTGATTCGGGTTTACGACAAAATACCCGATGAAGTTCTGAACGTAGTGGAAACCCTACCGGTATCAGATAACTCCAGAGTCTTAGAGGGTATTGTGGATATTGTGCTGAAAGCCAATAAGCCAGAAGTTACCCTGAGGCTGAAAGACCACATACTAGCTTATGTGGATCACGCTTCATGGGATCGTGATAGGCTGGTCGGACTTCTCAAGATGCCGTTCTTGTTCTCAGGTGAACTTACTGACTTTTCTGAATCACTACTACTCAAGATAGTTGAATATAGGCCTGACCCTCAAACCCGAGAGAAGCAACTTCTTCGCAAATCTGACAAAGATGCTTGGGGAACCTCTCTAGAGCCCCAACCAAAATTCGATTCATGGGTATATCAGGAAGTTCTTAGGGATGGTGTTTACCCTCTTGCTGAAAAAGAACCGTATCAAGTAGCGCGCATCATGATCGATGCCACTACTAGTCTGCTCCGGCTCCGTGCGCATGATGAGGACAGGGCATCTAGTAATGGTCAGGATCTTTCTGAGATCTGGTGCCCCAGATTAGACGAGGTCACTCGGAGTTATGGAGATGAGAAGCAGATGTTGGTCAAAACATTGACCGATGCATGCGAAAAGGTTTACGAGGCCTCCCCCGAAATGATTGAACCATTGGACCAGGCCTTACGAAACTCCCAATGGCTGTTGTTCAAACGTTTGCGGCAACACCTCTACGCCAACTTTCCCACGAAACAGGTGTTGCCGTGGATCAGAGAGTTCATTCTAGGGCATGAAGGTTATAACAATCGGGATATCCACTATGAGATGCAGCAAATGATCCGCAATGCATGTCTGAAATTCGATCACAAACTACTGAGCAAAGACGAACTTTCAGCCATCGTTAAATCAATAAAGAGTGGCCCTCCGCAGGCAGAATTTCGCGAATGGCTTGGTGCTGACTACACCGATGAAAAGTATCAGCAGCGGAGACACTATTTTCACCGAAAGCAATTAAGACCTTTTGAACCAATACTCATCGGCGAGGATGCCGAATACTACCAAGAATTGTCCAATGAGTTTAAGGATGATTCCTTGGAGGATGACAGTTACGCGCCCTATGGAGAGGTTAAATCTGGGTCTGTATCCGAAAAAAGCCCGATTGATGCTGCAGGGCTTGCCAGCAAATCGGACGAAGAGCTTTTGCGGTTCATCAATGAGTGGGATAAATGTGAGTATCTTCATGATGACGACTTTACTGAAATTACCTTTAATGCTCTAGCGCATGTGTTTCGTAAGATCTTCACCGAAGAAATCATTCCTAATGCGGACCGATTAAATTTCTGGATTGAGAACCGAGATCGTATTGGCCGCCCCGTTTATGTTCGGTCTATCGTTGAAGCTATCAAGTCACACGTTAAGGGAGGGAATTATGAACAGCTTGATCGATACTTCGATTTCTGCGGGTGGGTTTTGACACACTCCGAGGATGCAATGTCGGGCGACATAAGACCCCAAGAGGAATCCATGGAAAATCCTGATTGGAGTAGCTCTCGCAGAGCTGTTGGAGACTTTATCGAGGCGTGCCTAAGTGAAGATCACGGTGTGCCACCAACGGCACGAGAGGATATAGCTAAGCTCCTAGAATTGCTTTGCACCCAGTTTAGTTATCAGCTAGACGAAAACCACCCAGTTATCCTTAACCGTAATGACCAATTAACCGAGGCCATAAACATCACACGGAGCCGAGCACTGGAGACATTAGTAGTGTTTGGGCATTGGGTGCGCCGCAACAATGAGGAAGCACAAGTTCCCGAGGTGATGAGAATCCTCGAAGAACGCTTTGCAGATGATACAAAGTATCCGCTGACCCTTCCGGAGTATTCCATATTAGCGTCACGATATGTTGGGATATTTAGTTTCGATCCCCAATGGGCCACGGAGAATAAGGGTTATTTTTTCCCTCAGGAGAATCTTCCAGCATGGAGAGAGGCTTTTGGCTGCCTGTTACAATACTCGCGTCCGTTCATTCCTGTGTATGAAGCCCTACATGATGATTTTGTATTTGCCCTTGATCAGATCTTTGAATCTTCAGGAGAAAACAATTCGAGCAAATTGATTGAGTCCTTGGGTCAACAGCTATTCACCTACTATTTATGGGACGTATTTCCGCTGAACGGAGAAGACAGTCTGCTTGAAAGGTATTACAATCAGACTTCGGCAGATCGGAATTATTGGGCCACCCTTTTCAATCACGTCGGGCGTTCCTTCAACAACAGCAGACCCGATTTAGACCCAGAATTGACGGAAAAGGCTAAGAACTTCTTCGAATGGAGACTTGGAGCTTCAGAGCCTCAGGAACTGAGTGAGTTCACCTTCTGGTTCAGGGCTAAATGTTTTGATGCTGAGTGGAGATTGGATTGTTACCTGGAAATCCTAGATATCACACAAGCCTCTGACATCAAAATCACCTTGGATCTAGAAACGTTGCGTGGACTATTGGATGTCCAGACCGCTAAAGTTGTGGAGTGCCTCGCCAAACTCACCGAGTCGGCCGCCGATGGTAAGGGAATATACTTCCGGCCAGATGACGTTAGGGCTATCCTGAAAGCCGGATTCAATAGCAAAGATCCAGATATTTACGCAAACGCAGAGCTGGCCAAGGAAAACCTTCTCCGTGCTGGTCGCCATGAGTTTTTGGATGATGAATAGCCTTTGATCATGATAATGGTTGGTGTTCTCAGTCCATCGTCTTTACCACCCTCAGATTATCCACCTCCAAGAATCATGCGCACAGTTGAACGAGTTAAAGAGTTTGAAGCCTATCTTCAGGAGTTAGGCTACATATCTTACAAACAGTATTCGACACACCTTCGCAGGGCATCTGAGATTCTTGGCGAAGCGATTACTCCACAATTATTGCCGAATCAATCGTCAGTCGCGACTCTAATGAAGAAACTGGAAGATTCAGAAACCCGCGAGAAATCCACTATATACAAGGCTACTACAAGAAACGCATTTAGGCGATATGCCGAGTTGGTAGAGGCCGATTTTAAAGTCACTATAACATCGATATTGCGCCACCCCAATCCTAGGTCAGTTGCGCCCCTCTCACCCAAAGGACGCCTCCTTCTGGAAGAAATCCTGAAGCACGTCAGCCACCAAGATTCGAAGGTGGAAGATCCAAGTTCATTTCCTACCTATGAAGTTCTGTATAGACGGTTGGTTGCCGACGCCCCAAACAAGATCGTTCAAGTAGGAAGGCATCTTCGTAGGCACGGACTGGATGATTTGAATGATTGGACGCTTGCCGACCCCTCTTTACCAAGAATTACAGGACTGATAGTCAACAAATATAGTCATAGGCCTGGGGAAGGCTTCACAAGGAAAGTTCAAGGAATAGAACGATTCGACGAGGATTGGTGGCTCGAAGAAGTTAGGAAGTCGCTCACATTCGACTGGTCTCCATTCATAGGTTCACAAAAGGAAGACTCGCCAGTATTCCCTTCAATAGATCTTGATGCGGATGACCTGCCGGGGCGTATGAAGACTACCGTCTCAAGGATTATCAGAGATACGGCTATCGTAAGAAAAGTTAAAGCCTTGCACGAGCATACCTGTCAGGTTTGCAATGTCCGAGTTACGTTGAGAGCTGGACAGTATTACTCAGAAGCCCACCACTTAAAACCCTTGGGCAAGCCTCACAATGGCCCAGACAAAGAAACCAATCTCATTTGTGTCTGTCCAACCTGTCACGTGAAGTTAGACTATGCTGCGATGAAAATTGATCCCGCGAAGATCAGAAGCGTGGATGGGCATAAAATCGCAGGGATCTACTTAACATATCACAACAAGCTCTGCCTATAAGAGCATGCATGATGGATATTCCCGACAACCTCCCAATTCTCAAGCAACCGAATGGCAAGACCAGGCATTCAAGAAGAGCTTTGAAGTAAGTAATTCGATAGCACATCATGTTCATCCCCTCTGAAGTCAAAGAGCATCTTCTCATTCCCATGCTCTCCGGGAAGTTGAACGTGCCCATTTTCAACTTCCTGCTTCACGCGGACGACGGCGACCATGCGTATCCGGCATTCCTGACTCGCGAATCATTGGACGGAAAGTTCAAACTTACCCTCCACGACCCTACTGGTGAAGACATCGACCGCCACTTCACCAAGAAACGCGAACTTACTCCGGACGATGCAATTATTGGAACGGGCGTGCTGAACGGACGCTTCAAAGTGAAGTTCCCATCCATCTACCCGCCTACTTCCCGTCCGGCATTCTACAGTGCGGAGGTCAGCCACAGTCGAGCCATCACCGGATTCCAGACGGTCGAGATTCCAGCTTCAGGGTCGGAGAATTCCACCTATCAGGAGACCCGTGAGCGACTTGCCAAGCTGAACAACCAACCTCCTCCGATAGCTGAACCGTCGGAGAACTTCGGCTACGAACACCTCGCCATCTTTCCCCGGGCGGAGCTTTACTACGTCAACGCCGCTATCAACAGCAAGGTTGAGGATCCCTTTTGGGGAGGCTGGACAGAGAATGCAGGCCGACTACTCAATGGCACGATTTGGGACGGTGAGTTTTCGATCCGGCAATGGAGTGATCATCTCATGTTGGGGTTCAAAGTCGAATCTGCCACATTGGACGACAGCAACTCCCGCTGGTGGGCGCTGCGAGAAGCTGTCGCCTTTACTCTCGCCTTCCAACCTTGGCCAGCCTACGAGCTGACATGCGAAGACGGGCGTATCGTGAACCACGAACTCCATGCCAAAAGTCACTGGCAGGATTCCATGTGTCCTCTGGGAAAAGCGCATTTCAAACCTAAGCAGGAAGTTCCCGTAAGCCTTATTCGCAGCATCGGCGAATGGCTCGCCTCTCTGCCTGAAGATCAACATCAAACCGTCTGCGAAGCGCTTTGGATTTTTCGTAGTGCCGATAGCCCCAATACCCCTTTCCCCGCCCAACAAGCCATGATATGCGGTGTAGTGGAAAGCCTGTTCACGCTCTTCAAGCCCGACTACAACAACGAGAAAGAGCCGGAGTCGTTCCTTGAGATCAAGCAGTCCTTGAAGTCATGGAGCAGGGAACTATCGAAGCAATTCTCATCGCCCGACCACAAGCCCCACGTAGACAGCCTGCGGCAGTTCCTGGGCAACTGGAAGTTTGGCTACAGGACACGACGACAGGAATGGATGGATACGTTCGGCCCACTCTTCCCCGGCAAGACTGACTGGCTGGAACAGCAAAGAACCAACTTCAATGATCTCCGCCATCCGGTAGCTCATGGAAATTTCTCCATGAAGGAGGACCAGCCCATCGAACCACTCTTCAAGCTCGGTGAACTAGCGGCGTTTGTAAACGCGATAATCGCGGCGAAAGCAGGGTTCAAAGGCCCCGTCAAAGTAAACGTATGGTCGGACGAGTTCATGACGATCTAGATCTGCGCCCCTGTCCGGCGCGCCCAAATTAATGGAGCGATAACAGTGGGACTCCAATTTTGTCATTGTAGAACGCAGCATCCTTTCATAAACCAAGACCCGATGGCTGCATCATCTTCCGACACCCGCTCTACTTATCATCCTCCCATCATCGAGGCTGTCATTGACTTCGATTGCGAACTGCCACCTGGCACGTCCCTCACCCAGCTAAGCGAAACTATCCGGGAAGCCACTGCAGATAAGTATCCCGAGTTCAAAGAAGTTCGACTACAGGAACTGACGCTCACGCAGAATAGAGAGGGCACGGAACACCGCGTTGCCAACAACATTGCCGCCTACCAATGTGTCTCCGCAGACAAAACCCAATTGATTCAATTCAGAAACGCTGGGTTCAGCTTTAACCGTCTGGAACCTTATAATCGCCTCGATGATTACCTGCCCGAAATTGGAAGAACCTGGGACATCTATCGTAAGATTGTTCAACCGGCAGTTCTCAAACGGATCAGCATGCGCTACATCAATCGCATCCTCCTCCCGAACAGCCCTGAAAATCCAGCGATGCTCCGAGAATACTTCACGGTAACGCCAGCCCATATCCCAAGTGGCAACCTTCAACTTGTCGGAATCTTCCAGAGCCTACGATTTCAGTGCTCGCAGAGCGGTGCCCAAGCACAGTTGACCCTCGCCACGGAAAATCCGACTCCCGATGCGGTCCCGGTCATCGTTGACATCGAAGCTTTCATCACCACCAGCGAAGAACCTGCCCCACTGGAGAAAATCTTAGGGAAGATTGACCTTTTACGAGGCTTGAAAAACGAGATTTATAATTCTACACTCACTGAGCAATGCCAGAACCTGTTTCAATAGCCGTAGTCGTCGCAGGAGCCGCGCTCCTTTCGGGCTCGCAACGTCACAACACCTCGGTCTCTGAGAGTGGTAGATATTTGCGCACACAGACAGCTGAGTTCCAGAAGTATTCGCGTCAGCCGGTTTCCCTCGATACACGCAGACATCAAGCGTTTGGGGCACTTGCCGAAATGCAAGATGAATGCCTTGAAGATGGCTGGGACGGCGATAGAGCCCCCGCCGTTTCTTCGCTCGTCATTCAAAAGGTCAAAGCTTTTCTCGAAGCTCTTCCCACTGACATTCCCGATCCGGAATTTGCGCCCGAACCTGACAACGGCGCAGTCTCTCTCGAATGGTATGGAGGGTATCGAAGAATCGTGTCGGTAAGCATTCACGAAACTGACCGTCTAGCGTTCGCAGCTATCCAAGGCACTGACGTAGTTAACGGTGCCTACCGCTTCAACGAGGATCACATCCCCACTGTCATTCCGGCGACGATCCGGGACATTCTCTCCTGATAGCAATGAGTCTCCCCTCCGGACTTCCATCTGAGATCGGCGACGAAGAAAGCATCGCTCGTTTTATACGGCAGTCGAACTACGTGGTCAAAACCACCGGGCGAATTAAGCACAACGCTTTTCTACCAGCACCCGACAACGACACTTCGACATTTCGCGTGGACTCATTGCAAACCCACGAAATCCGGAGCATCGCCGTTGAACACATTGGAGAACGGTCCAAGAACGGAGCAGCAATCTTCCCGGCTTCGGTTGTCGGCGATGCCAGACTTGCCATCAAATCAAAGGAACCTCCAAATCGGCATGCCAATATCTGTAATTGGTCGATGAATAACGACGCTGAGCTTCAGACTTCCGAGCGGAAAACAGCGGCGATGGTTCTCGCCGAGGAGTCGGAACTATTGCGTTGGTAGCGGTTCGCCATCCTTATGGACGCGCATCCAGCCAATCACCTCGATCTCTTGCAGGGCGTGGGGTTTTCCGCTAATTTCGAATCATGAAACATGAACCTCTGATCCCAAACCAGAGGTTCTCCCATTCGTCGGATGACAATTATTTTCTAGCCCCTAACATTACGGCTGTCTACCTTGCTGAAAGTAGCAGATTATTCCATGGCATCCGTATCCAACTTCGACTTCCTTAACTCCGAGTTCGCCGAACTCGCAGCTGCGGCGAAGCTGGCGGAACGTGCGGTGTATCCGGACCCTCACGGCGCATGTTTCCACTGCCGCCGCGCTCTGGAACTCACGGTGCGCTGGCTATACAAGGTAAACGCGAAGCTCAACCTGCCCTATGAGCAATCACTAGGTGCACTATTGCATGAGCCAAGCTTTCAGAACTTTCTGCCGGAAGCTATTTTCAATAAAGCAAAACTGATCCAGAGAAACGGCAACCTCGCGGTGCACGGCAGCAGGCCGGTCTATCAGTTGACTGCTCTACAAATGGTGGAGGAACTTCATCACCTGCTTTACTGGGTCGCCAGAACCTATACCCGCAAGGGTGCACAATCGCTCGACCACACTACATTTGATAAGACGCTCGTTCCCTTTCCGTCTAAAACTGCCGCGCCCGCCGATAAGGCAAAGTTAAAGAAGCAGGAAGACGAACTCACAAAGTCGGCTGACGAACTCAAGGAGACGCTATCCAAAGTCGATGCGTTGAATGCGGAGCTCGAACAATCGCGCAAGGATCTCGCAGAGGCAAAAGCGGCGAATGAGCAGGTAACCGATTCCCACGACTATTCGGAAGCAGAAACCCGCAAACACCTCATTGATGCCGAATTGCGTCGCTGCGGATGGGATCCCAATGGGCCGAATGTCAGCGAATATCAAGTCTCGGATATGCCGAACACCAAAGGCGTGGGATTCGTCGATTACGTGCTATGGGGAGAGAACGGTAAACCACTCGCTGTGGTGGAAGCGAAGAAAGCATCGGTAGACCCACAAGTGGGCAAGCAGCAGGCAAAGCTCTATGCCGATAGCTTGGAGAAGGAGAGCGGTCAACGCCCCCTGATCTTCTACACCAACGGATATACCAATTGGCTATGGGCTGACTGCGACTATCCGCCACGTCAGGTTGCAGGATTCTACAAGCACAGTGAAATGGAGCGCCTGATCAACCGGCGCAAGACCCGACTGGCGCTCAGCCACTCAAAGATGAATACGAAGATAGTGGAGCGCTATTACCAACACCGGGCGATAGCCAGTATCGGCGAGGTATTCACCAAGAAGCGTCGCAAGACCTTGCTGGTGATGGCCACAGGAACCGGTAAAACGCGCATGGCCATCGCACTGGTCGATCTGTTGCAACGCTGTAACTGGGTGAAGAACGCACTGTTCCTAGCGGATCGGGTGTCACTGGTCAACCAAGCGGTAAAAGCCTTTAAACAGCATCTACCTGAATGCTCACCGGTTAACCTGGTTACGGAAAAGCAAAAATCCAGTCGAGTCAGTGTGTGCACCTATCCTACGATGATGGGGCTCATTGATGACAACAAGAACGGTGTCGCACGCTTCTCGCCCGGACATTTCGACATCATCGTTATTGATGAAGCTCACCGCTCGATCTACCAGAAATATCGTTCGATCTTCGAGTATTTCGATTCGCTGCTCGTCGGCCTTACCGCAACCCCTCGGGAAGAGGTGGATAAGAACACTTACGAGCTTTTCGATCTGGAACCGGGTGTCCCCACAGATGCGTATGAGTTGGAGCAGGCGGTTTCCGATGAATTTTTAGTGCCACCAAAATCCATCCGCGCGGACATGAAGTTCCCTCGCGACGGGGTAAAATACGACGACCTCTCCGAGGAGGACAAGGAAACCTGGGAGTCCATCGACTGGGGTGATCATGTGGAGGATGTGGTGAACTCCGAAGGCGTCTCTTCCGGCGCGGTAAACAAGTGGTTCTTCAATAACGATACAGCGGATAAGATGTTTGAGCTGCTTTTCGAACACGGGCACAAAGTGGATGGCGGCGATCGCTTGGCAAAGACCATCATCTTCGCCAAGAACCACAAGCATGCGCTGTTCATTGAGGAACGGTTTAATCATCATTACCCTGACAAAAAGGGGCACTTTGCACGGATCATCGATAACTATGCCAAGTATCCGCAGTCACTGATCGATGCGTTTTCACTTCCGGACAGTGACCCACACATCGCCATCTCAGTGGACATGATGGATACGGGCATTGACGTTCCGGAAGTCGCGAACCTGGTGTTTTTCAAACCGATCTACTCGAAGATTAAATTCTGGCAAATGATCGGAAGAGGAACCCGGCTTTGCTCGGATCTTCACGGCCCCGGCGATCACAAAACGGACTTCCGTGTCCTCGATCTGTGCGGAAACTTCGATTACTTCGACGAGAACCCCGATGGTGTCGCCGGCAGTGGAAGCGAATCATTGTCAGTCCGTCTCTTCCGTCAGCGCGTGTCACTCCTCGCGCTGACTCAAGTGCAAAAGGAAACAGGACAGCAGACAACCAACAATTCCCTCTTCCAGATATTGCGCGAACACGTGGCTTCGATGAACCCCGATCACTTTCAAGTGCGGATGAAGTTGCAAATTGTCGAGAAGTTCCAGAGCGACAAGACCTGGGAACGGGGAAGGTTGTCCGAGGATGAGCTAAGCCTTCTGTTCTCAGAGATCGCTACGCTACCCGACGGCTTGGAGAGCGAAAACATCGAGGCACGTCAGTTCGATCTGACCATTATCAATTTACAGATCGCTATCGCAACGGGTGACACGAGAGGGGTGATTCGTTTGTCCAAATCCCTGACCGAACTCGCGTCGGCTCTGGAAGAGAAGGCGAACATTCCCGCCGTTCACCAACATCTGATTCTGATCCAGTCGATGCAAACGCAGGAGTTCTGGGAGGACATCACCTTGGATATTCTGGAGGATGTCCGGGTGAAGCTACGGGAACTCGTTCACTTGATCGACACTCACTACGCCCCACCCGTTTACACTAATCTGAAAGACGAGATTCTCGGCATACGCGAGGGCGATGTCATCGATCTCCCCACGATGACCAGTGCGCAATACGAGAAGAAAGTTCGAGCAACTCTCGCTGCAAGCCTCGAACGGATTGAAATCCAGAAACTGCGACAAGGAAAGCCGCTGACTCCCCAAGATGTGGAACAACTGGAGCAGTTGCTCATTACGCTCGGCGAAGAACACGGGACAGAACTTCTGCCCAAACTGCTTGAACGGACAAGGACGCCCAACCTGATTGATTTCATCCGCAGTTGCGTGGGTATGGATCGCATTGCCGCGCAAAGGCATTTCTCCAAATTCCTTGAGAACACCTCGCTTGCCGCGCCCCAGATCCGGTTCATCGAACTGATCATCGACCAGCTGACCAAGAACGGAATTGTTGAACCAGACGCACTCTACGAACCACCATTCTCACAACTCCACGCCGGCGGTCCGGACGAACTCTTCCCCGACGTAACCATCCTCGACGCCTTGTTCGAAAAAGTTCAAGAGCTGCGGAATCTCGCGTGAGCATTTCGCGTCATTGAATTTAGTGAGTAGACGACGCGTGATAATCCTCGACAAGTTGTTCATTAAGAGTGCGTAATACGCACATGAGCACTACTCCGAAATCGGCCATCTCCCTACTCCCCGCGGTAGTCCTGGCCCTTGGAATTGCCGCTGCCGGTTACTTCGCGAGCCAAACAATTTCCAATTCAAAAATCGCTATCAACACAGCCGAGGCCAAAGGCTTAGCCGAACGAAGGGTCAGTGCCGACAGCGTGACTTGGTCGGTTTATTTCAAAGTCACCGGCAAGTCTCGAGACGAGCTGAGTGCTCTCTACACTGAGGCTGAGAACCAACAAAAACTCATCAAAGAACTACTCCTCAAGGAGGGACTCACCGAAGACGAGATCCAGCTAGGCATCCTCGACTACGGTAATAGAGAATACCGCAACCAAGAGCAAATCGTTGTCGACGAAAGCCACTGGGTGAGCGGATCGCTCAGCGTGGAGTCCAATAATGTTTCCCTCATTCCAAAGATCCGCCTGTCCGTCAACAAACTCATCGCTCAGGGAATCGACATCACCAATCCTTCTCCATCGTATCACTTCACGAAACTCAATGAGATCAAGCCTGAGATGCTAAGCGAAGCCGCACGCAACGCCCGTATCGCCGCCAATGAGTTCGCTGAGAACGCCGGCGCAAAAGTTGGTCGAATCCGTAGCGCCACCCAAGGCGGATTCATCGTCGTTGACGTCGGTGAGAACAGTGGCGACACCAGCAAGCTAGAGAAGAATGTCCGCGTAGTGACGAGGATCGAATTCTATCTAAAAGATTAGACAGCCCTAACCCCAGCTACTTCACCGAGCACATCAGACGATCCGGTAACTCGGCGGGGACATATTTTACCCAGTTCTGATCACCAGCAAGAATCATTCGGCGGATATCGCCAGGGGTAACATGAAGATCCTCTTCCACACCACTGTTGAGTTCCTCGACCAAGCCGTTGGTCAGAATATACTGAAAGAGATGCTCCAGATGATCGGGCACGTGCACGGAATCGATGCGGCGAACTGACGAATCGCAGGTCTCCTTCGTCGGATAGACATGCAGCTTTACCCGGTGTTTGAACAATCGGCCAAAACCCTCAAGTATACCACCATCAAGCCCTTCATACCAGCGCTCGTCAAAAAGCTCCTCAAACAAAGGAAGGCCGACAAGAACGCCAATCGGCTGATCGGTGTAACGCGAGAGATACCCAGCTAAGCGATGAAATTCCGCGAACTTGGATATCAGCACGTTCTTGCCAATCGCCTGCAGCATATCAGCTCGTGAGATAAAGTCTCGGTGGTCGACATTGCCCGACCGCAAAAGGTTATGCATCGTGATCTCGGTGATCTCCACCACCTGGTCACGCTTGTCCTCGTCGACACCCTCGCGCATTCGTTCGCTTGACTGTTTGAGCATATCGAGGTGCACAACGGACGGAGGCTGGAAGTCACCACGGAGCACAACAAGCGGACGTTTGTAGAAGCACTCCGCCGGTTGGAGTACCTCGCCGGTCGCTGAGAACATCGCTGCTTGAGCGAGGCCATGCTGCACGAGGAGCAAGCTGCACAGGCGGTTATCGATATCAGCAAAGTCCGCCCCTTCGAACTTCAGCATATCAATCTCGATGCGATCCGTAGTCAGGAAATCGAAAAGGGACACTACAAAGCTCTCTAAATCGCCATCGTAGAACAGTGCCGCATGGATCAAGTTCACCCCAACAATACCCAATGCATGCTGCTGTTGGATATTCGTGTGATCGAGCATTCGCACGTGTAGCACGATATCGTTTGGTGGGCCGTTCGGTCGCAACTGAAGACGAATACCCATCCACCCATGACATTCGCCCGTGTCTTTATACCCGCGTGCACGCACTGTATTGGCATAGGAGAAAAAACAAGTATCCTCACCACGCTTTGGAGCCAGGCGGCGGATGAGAATCTCATACTCATGATCGAGCATGTGCTTTAAACGCCCGCGCGAGACATATCGAGTCGTTCTGCCGTAGATGGCATCACTCATGGTCATGTCATAGGCAGAGATCGTCTTAGCGATCGTCCCCGCGCTGGCTCCAGCGTAGAAGAAATTGTTCGCCGTTTCCTGTCCGGCACCAATCTCCGCGAACGTGCCATATTTCGTCGGATCAAGATTTACCTTAAGGGCCTTGTCGTTTGCGCTAGCGCTGGAAGAATTCACCATGATTCGTGTCCACTATAACACCCATTCTAACGCTCTTCGGCATCAGATTTCCGTAATATCGTCGGCACCCACCCTTCGCCGATCACCTTGACAACCTCCACTTGATTGGCCGACGGCGCATCCTCGGGAAAGCGGATCATCAAAGTGATTGCAGCCTCTCGCTTCATGGAAAAAATTTCATTCAGGTCCGAAGCGCTTTCACTGAATTTCTTTACGTAGGCATAGAGAATCTCTTCAGTATTACGGCCAGCGAGGAGATAGCCATCCCAACTTTTTTCGTCGGAAAACTCGTAATTATAATAACCCGAACTAGGACGTTTAATCGTTAAGCGGAACAGTTGTGGCTCTGTAGGGCGGACTTTTTTGAACTCGGCCATACTCATCGTTGAGTAACCAACAAAGCTTTCCCAATCCACACTCCAAGACCCGTCATCGTCACGAAGCATCACAAAACCTCGATCAGAATAATCATCCATCAATAGGTTCGCCGTGATAAAGAATTCTCCAACACTTACGGACCCGCCATAAAAAACCTCCTGATAGCCGATTGGACCATCGTCATTATCCTTGTAGTAATCCTCCATCAGTGGGCGCACCGTTTCTGCATCCGCACAGAAGCGCAGGCGATCTTCCCAATTCTCCGCTTTAAGGAAGCCTTCAATGATCGGCCGCAACTTTCGTATAAAGCGGTCAGGCGAGTTATTAAACTCCGCCTGCCAGCGAGGACGAACGTTGGCATTAGCTTTGCCATCTCCCAAAAAACCCTTCATTGCCGATGCCTGCTGTGAGAGCATTTCCTCCTGCTCCTGACGCTCGAGCTTTGCCGACTCGGACTCTGAGTTTCCGCTTTGAGCACGAGTAAGCAGAAACACCATCAGTACAACCATCGCGATGACAGCACTACTAACGAAAAGTATCGTCGTCCGGTCGGAACGATGGCGTTGACGGCTATCTGACTCCCATCCAAATTCATCGCGCCTTGAGACGGTGTTTTTCACCCGTCGCTGTTTTGAAGAACGCGAACTGCGCCTACTACTGGAACTCCTCTTACGAGGGGCTTCATCCATTTTACGAAACTTTTCCTCCCCGCTTTGCGAAGGTGTGGCCGTCTCACTCAGCGCTTCGGAACCTGAGGAAATGGCAACGGTCGATCTTTTCAACGTTCGCGGAGCCGGTTCCTCTTCTTCGAGAGGTGCATTTGCAGGTTTGGGATGAGCTTCATCGTCGGTCACAAGCTCGTCACTCTCTTGCTCATCTACTGACGGCTCATCGGCAGCAACTTCCTCATCGATTTCAATGAAATCATCATCAACATTTGTCGGCGATGATAACTCATCAGCCTCGGCACCTTCATCCTTATCTGATGGATCGAAGTGGACCAACTGATGGCACATAGAGCACTCGGCACTATCCTTCCCCGAGTTCATAGGAACTCGAAATAGATTGCCGCAACTCGGGCATTTAAGTAGTAACCAATCGCTCATGACATGTGTAGATGATTCGCAAAACTAGCGATGAAGAGGGGGCGGGGCAAGCACAGGTCGCAAAGAATTCTTCCTTACTCGTAGCGGAGCGCGTCAATAGGGTCAAGCCGCGCTGCTTTGATTGCTGGATAGAGTCCGGAAGCCACGCCGACAACCACACTGAATACAAACCCAACGGTGAGGGCCTCTGCCGAAACGCTCGGCTCCAGTGGCGAGTTCTCCAACAAGCCTGCAAGCAAGTCAACACATAGCACACTAGTCAGCATTCCTATCAATCCTCCTAACAGACTCAAGGTCACAGCCTCCGCTAAAACCTGCAGGAAAACATTCGCATTGGTCGCACCCACCGCCTTTCGGATTCCGATCTCGCGGATTCGCTCCGAAATCGACGCCAACATCACGTTCATAATCCCAATACCACCAACGACCAATGAGATTCCAGCCACTCCCCCCATCGCTGTGTAGTAAGTCTTCCGCTGCTCGCGAACCTGCGCCACCCCTTCCTCATTGGTCGTCACTTCGAAATCTAAAATCCCACCATGACTCGCGGTGAGCGCATTGTTAATCTGGGCAACAACATCGTTCATCTGGTCTAAGTTCAACAAACGCACCGAGATCGAATCCACCCCGCCGGGCGCACTTTCGTCTTCCAAGGGAAAGCGCTTCTGCATGGTGGTAATGGGAATAAAAACACCGCGATTCTTCCAGCGTAATGCGTTGCCACCACCACTGCTACCAATCCGGCTACTGCCTTCCATCTCATAGTTTTTGAGTCTACCAACCACCTCGAAAGGAACGCGCCCAATCAACACCTGTCTCTTATACACATCTGA
>JAGXGH010000041.1 GCA_024636835.1 Verrucomicrobiales bacterium
CAATCTGATGTTGGCTCCATTCTTCAAAGATCTTCTCAACGGCACTCAGCAGAACTGGCGTGAAGTGGTTGCCATGGCGATTACCAACGGTATTCCGGTTCCGGCGTTCAGTGCCAGCCTCGGCTACTACGATAGCTATCGTAGTGAGCGTCTGTCAGCGAATTTGCTTCAAGCTCAACGCGACTTCTTCGGTGCTCATACTTATGAACGCACTGATAAACCGCGCGGTGAGTTTTTCCACACCGACTGGCCAGAGGTCATCGGCTAATACCAAGTTTTGGTATCAGTCCCTTCTGGTAATAGAATCATCATCCTGGGTTAAAAAAGGCGGATCAACTATTTTGACGTTGTTGGCAACGCGGCTGGAAGCCACGGTCACGGGGAGAGGCGACTAGCTCACCGGATGGCGCTTGATGATGCGGTCGGCGACTTTTTGTCCGGAGAGGATGACCATGGGCATGCCGCCGCCGGGGTTGGTGCTGCCGCCGGTGAAGTAGAGGTTGTTGTATTTGGTGCTCGTTTTCGGAGCTTTGAACCCATAGTTGAGTTTCCAATCGGTGACGACGCCGTAGATGCTGCCCTTGTTGGATCGATACATGCGCTCGATATCGACGGGTGTGAGTAAATCTTCGACGACGATGCTGTCGCGGAGACCGGCGAGACCACAGCGCTCCATCTTGTCGATGCAGCGATCCTTGAGGGCGACGTAGTCATCGTGGGTGATGCCTGATCCCTCTTTCAGTGGTGGGATGTGAGGAAGGATCTTGATGTTGTCGCATCCGGCGGGGGCTTTGGTGGGGTCGGTGCGAGTGGGTGCGACGACGTAGATGGTTGGGTCGTCGGGAAGTTGGCCTTTTTCGAAGACGGTTTGGAAGTGTTTGTGTTGGTTTTCCGAGTAGAAGAAATTGTGATGAGCGAGTTGGGGGAAGACTTTGTCAGTGCCGAGATGGAGCACGATGCCGGAGCACGCGGGGGCGAAGCGTTCGAGTTTTTTGGTGAACTTCTGTGGTTCGTTGAGGAGATGTTTGTAGGTGGGAATCACCTCCATGTTGCTGACCACGATATCGGCGGGAAATTGACGACCGTCGGCGAGTTCGATGCCGGTGACGGAGGATCCGTTTTTGGTGATCTTCTGAACGTCAGCATTGAGGTGCACTTCAATTCCGAGTTCGTCGATGAGTTTTCCGAGGCCAATCGCTAGTTGATACATGCCACCGCGCACATACCAGAGTCCATAGTCGAACTGAATGACGGGCATCAAGTTCATGTAGCCGGGAGAGGCGAGCGCTGAGGATCCGACGTATTTGATGAAGTATTCGAAAATCTGACGCAGGCGTGGATCGCTGAAATGCTCGGCAATGGTGTCCGCCATCGAGTTGCGGTAATCGATCTTTCCGCTCAGCAGTTTGAAGTTGTAGTGCTTGATGAATTCCCAAAGATTATCGAGCCCTTTATCGAAGTAGCCTTCATCGACGATGGCGTATTGTGCCCGTGCGTATTCGAGGAAGCCGTTGAACTCACGCCAGTGGGATTCGGTATCGCCACCGAGTTTTGCCAGTTCGGCTTTCATCAGATCAGGCTCTTGGTATAGATCGATGGTGGGGTCGTTTTCGAAGATGTTCCGCCAGTGTGGGGTGACGGCATCGAGCTCGACGTAGTCGCTCATTTTTCGACCAGCACGAGCGAATAGATCTTCGAAGAATTTAGGGAGCGTGAAGATCGATGGCCCGAGGTCGAAGGTGTAACCCTCCTTTACCATGACATTGAGCTTGCCGCCGATGCGTTCGTTTTTCTCGAAAATCGCCACATCGTAGCCGGCGGCTTTCAATGAGATCGCCGCAGACAAACCTCCCAGACCGGATCCCACAACATTGACTCTGGTATTCGCACTTGTTGAAGTGGGAACAGTTGTCGTGCGCCTAGAGCCTTCGGCTGGCGTAGTAGGTTCGGCTAGATTCACACTCATCATGCCCATTACGATTGAAACCCAAGACATTGACACGATTGTTGCCGCTCAACGCGATTTTTTCCAGCGTGGAGAAACGCGCTCACTAGCGTTTCGCGAGGCTACGTTGAAACGCTTTGAGGACGAGTTGGTGCGTTCTCAAGACTCACTGCTGGCTGCACTTGCCGAGGATCTTGGGAAGCCTGAGGTGGAAGCCTTTGTCTCCGAGTATTTTTTCTTGCTTGAGGAGGCGAGGTTGATGCGGAAGAAATTGCGCCGTTGGGCGAAGCCGCAAAAAGTCGGGACCCCGATGTATTTCCTGCCGGGGCGTAGCGAGATTCATCGAGATCCCTTTGGAGTGACTTTGGTGATCGCTCCCTGGAATTACCCGGTTCAGCTCGCTTTGAGTCCGGTGATAGCTGCTATCGCAGCGGGAAACACCGTGGTGCTCAAGCCTTCGGAAATCTCCACCGCCACCGAGGCCTGGTTGGTGGAGTTTGTCGGGCGCTGTTTTGCCCCGGAATTGGTGTCGGTGGTGACGGGGGATGCCGATATTTCGTCGGCGCTTCTCGACCAGTCGTTCGATTTCATTTTTTTCACCGGTAGCACCAAGGTTGGACGAATCGTCGCGGAGAAAGCGGCGAAGCAACTGATTCCGGCCGTGCTTGAGCTTGGAGGGAAATGTCCATGTGTCATTGATGCGTCGGCTGACCTCGATGTGGCAGCGAAGCGTTTGCTGGCGGGCAAATTTTTCAATGGAGGGCAAACCTGCTTTGCGCCGGATTTCGTGGCGGTTGATGAGCGGGTAAAGGAGAAATTTATTGAGGCGTGTGAGCGAGTGTTCGCCGAGGTTCCGTGGAACGAGGGAATGGCGCATGCGGTGAACCGCGAGAGCTACGAGAGGTTGACGACACTCGTTTCCGGTCGGGTGATTCGTCAGGGAGAGGATGATCCTGAGGAGTGGAAGCTCGCGCCTACGATTTTACCGGATGCGCAGTGGGATGATGCGGTGATGCTTGAGGAAGTTTTCGGTGCGATCCTGCCAGTGGTGACGTTTTCCGATGTGGACGAGTTGATCAAGGAGCTTCGTGGACATGGAGCGCCGCTGGCGGTGTATGTGTTTTCCGCGAACAAAAGCTTTATTCAGCGAATCATCGAGGAGGTTCCTTCGGGTGGTGTTTGTGTCAACGATACGATGAAGCAATCCAGTAACCTGAAGCTTCCGTTTGGCGGGGTGGGGGAGAGCGGCCACGGTCGATATCGCGGCGAACACGGCTTCCGGGCATTCACCTATCAACGCGCTGTTGTTCGTCGTTGGCTGTGGAAGTTCGATCCTTTTGCGATGTTGCCTCCTTATAAAGGCAAACTCAAATGGCTGCGCAAGGTGATGAAGTGATACCAAGTCGAATTGCACGGTATTATCGTGTCAGCGTCATCTCGACGGCAAGGAGTTCGGCAAGGGCGATGGCGCGTCCTTGATAGGAGTAGCCGGCGTAGCTGGATTTACGTGCGTCATCGATGAGTTCGCGCCCGTGATCGGGGCGGACCGGGATTTTCGGGCACTCGTGTCCAGCGGCTGCGCGACGCGCCTCTTCATCGACAAGTGCGGACACGAGTTCGATCATATCGACTCGTCCATCGAGGTGCGGGGATTCGCAGAATGTATTGGTCGATTCGTTGAGGAAGCGAACATTACGGAAGTGCGCGAAGGGAATGCGGTCTGCGAATCGGCGGAAAATATCGACAGGATTGTTGTCGAGTCTTCCACCGAATGAGCCCGAGCAAAAGGTGAGACCGTTTGCCTTCGACGGCACGGCGTCGACGATGGCTTGAAAGTCGTCGCCGGTTGAAAGGATGCGGGGTAGACCGTAAAGTGGTCGTGGCGGGTCGTCGGGATGGATTGCCATCTTAATGCCGACCTCTTCCGCCACTGGAGTGACTGCATTAAGAAAGTAGACGAGGTTTTCGCGGAGCTTGTCGGCATCGATGCCATCGTAGGCGGTGAGATGTTCTTTAAACCCATCCGGGGTCAAGTCGTCGACGGTGCCAGGAAGCCCAAGCAACACGGTGCTGGTGAGTTCTTCGCGTTTGGCTGCATCGAGTTCGGACCAGAGTAAGTCACCGGCAGCGAGTTCTTCACTGCTGTAGCGGGTTTCTAGTTGATCGAGTTCGAGGACATGTTTTTCGAAGGCGGCGAGAGCTGCGCCATCGCAGAGAAGTACGGTTGAGCCATCCTCCAGTGGGTGGGCAAATTGCGTGCGCGTCATGTCGGTGACTAGCATGAAATTGTAGCAAATCACATCCATACCTTCAGCTGCTAGATTACGCAGCGACTCGATATAACGCGTGATATAGGTGTCGCGTTCGGCGGATCCTTGCTTAATCGATTCGTGAACTGGGAGGCTCTCGACGACGTGCCATTTCATTCCGGCTGCCTCCACCAGCTGACGGTGAGCAGCAATGGCTTCGCGTGACCAGAGGTCACCGCATCTGTGGTCGTGTAAGGCAGTAATCACTCCATGGACGCCAGCTTGTCGAATGTGCTTTAGGGTGACGAGGTCGGTCGGGCCGAACCAGCGAAAAGAGGGAATCATTTGGAAGTGAGAACTTAAATAGTGTGATTTAGTCGAGCTTAAACACCAACGATGCGCCGATACTGAAGTCGTTGTTCTCACGGTCTTCGGCGACTTCGCTTTGGAAGCGGTTGCGACCAGAGAGTCTGAGACTCATGTGGTCTGAGATATCGGTCTCTATTCCTGCTTCGGTGTTGTAGCGCCACTCGTCAATATTAGTGAGCGCGGTGAGGACTTCACCATTTTGAAAAAGGCGAAGGTCATCGGTGATGGAGTGTTTGATTTCATGGCCAAGGCGGGCGTTGGCGCTATGGGAAGATTCTAGATTTTCGCGATTTTCGTAAACGTACGCGGGGCCAGCATCGACTGTCCATTCGGTCTTTTCCGTTTTGGCAAAGTAGTAACCCGCGCCTAAAGCAGCTCGTGTCTGGTGCTTGATGCCGAGGAGGTCGTTGTGAAGATAGCCCAAGTCGGCTTTGGCAAATGACTTTTTGCTGAGGTCGTGACGATCCTCAGCATTGGTGTTGAATTGCTGGGCAGTGGTGGTGGTCTCCGTTTCTGCGTAATCGCCGTTCGCGGTGAGGGTGGTGCGGTGCCCATCGTTTTTACGGATTAACCGGGCGTCGGTATTGACTCGATATCCGTCGACATTTCCGCCGGTAGCGTTTCCACCGAGCGCGAGTTGCCCCGACCATTTTGCCTTTTTGCTATCCTCTTCGGCGATATCCGGCACCTTACCCACCCCTTGTGAGGCGGCGAAATGTTCTGCGTAAAGTTTGTTTGCGTCGCGATCCGCCTCTTGGCTGCGGTCTGCAATGAGTTCTTCCTCGTTGGTTACCGTTGCTTGGGCTTTTGTGTGCTTCTTGGCGATGCGTTTCTCCAGTTCCTCGTTGGCAATCTTTTGCCTGAGTTTGAAATTCTCCTCGCGCAGTCTGCGGTTCTCCGACTGGATCGCGGCTTGGTACGGGTCGGCTTCGTCTTGAGCAGTAAGCGGTTTCGTGACGCCCGCAAGAGTGATGAGGACGAGGATGGTGAGAATCGTGGGTTTTTTCACGCCGTTTTAAAGGTGCGGGTTAGTTGATCTGTGGTTGGATGATCGGTGCCACTCTGCTATGAGTATAGCTGCGATTATTTAACGCAACCACTCGCATTTTTCTTCCATGAATATTAGTCATCGCCCACGCCGTAACCGAAAGTCCGCCGCTGTTCGCAGCTTGGTCGCCGAAACCACTTTGTCGCCTTCGGATCTTGTGTTGCCGCTGTTTTTCCACGACGACGATGAAGATGTGGCGATCGACTCGATGCCCGGTTGCACTCGTTGGTCGCTCGATGGATTGGTCACAGAGGTGACGCGTGTTTCTAAGCTGGGAATTCACGCGGTGGTGCTGTTTCCTAAAATTGCCGATCAATTGAAGTCACCGACCGGCGAGGAATCGGCGAATCCAGAGGGGCTCGTCCCGCGCGCGATTCGGGCGATCAAATCGGCTGTTCCCGAGATGTGCGTGATTACCGATGTGGCGCTCGACCCTTACAGCTCCGATGGTCATGACGGCATCGTTGAGCGACAGGATGATGGGAGAATTCTTGTGCTCAATGACGAAACGGTTGAGGTGCTTTGTGACCAGGCTCTTTGCCACGCCAGAGCTGGAGCGGATATCGTTTCACCGAGCGATATGATGGACGGGCGAGTGGGTGAAATCCGCGCCGAACTCGACGACGAGGGATTCGAGGACGTGTCGATTCTTTCGTATTCTGCTAAGTACGCTTCGGCGTTCTATGGTCCATTCCGTGGAGCCTTGGATTCCGCGCCGAAGGATGGCGATAAAAAGACCTACCAAATGGATCCAGGGAATATTCGCGAGGCACTTCGTGAAGTGGTCCTGGATGAGGAAGAGGGTGCTGATATGGTGATGGTGAAACCCGCTGGAGCGTATCTCGATGTGATCGCCGCAGTGCGTGAGGCGACAGTGTTACCCGTGGCTGCCTATCAGGTGAGCGGTGAGTATTTGATGCTCAAATCGGCATCGGCAAGCGGATGGATCGACGAAAAAGCCGCCGTGCTGGAGTCCTTGATCGCGATTAAGCGGGCTGGCGCGAGTATCATACTCACCTACTTCGCGGCCGATGTGGCGCAGTGGCTTGCCGAGTAGCTGGAAGCTTATGGAAGTTCTGGCGGCGCCGGCTGCTGGACGCTGGCGATGACTCCATTGAGGTGAGCGGGTGTCATGCCGAGGCGTTGGCCGATTTGTTGGATTAATTCGATCTCCGAGTCGTCGACATGTCCGTCGGCTGCGGCGATCATGTAGGCTGCGGTGACGGCAGTCTCCTTGGCATGGTCGTTGAGTTGTCCAACGAGATGATCAAGAAGTTCGAACAGTGAAGTTGAGCTTTCTTGGGTTGCCTGAATCTCTTCGATGAGATCGGTGTCGCTGATTTGTGTATTTGTGAGTTGCTCGTAGATCGCCTGGATCTGCATGACCTCATCGGGATCTACATCGCCGTCTGCGATGCAGATATGAATCATGATGCTTTTGACTGCGGTCATGAACAATGCCTCTGCTTGAAGCATTTGTTGGGACGGATCGTAGCTTCGAATGGCGGTATCAAATGTTCCCTGACAGTGGGCGCACTCGACATACTCACCGAGCGTGCTGGTAGGGAAGATGGGGATGAAATAGAGAGTGAAGAACCGTCTGACACGCTTCTGTTCGAAGCGTTGCTGCGACACGCAGACCGGGCAGTTGAATGTTCCTCGATCGGTCGTCCCTGTGATTCCTTTACTTCCCCAGATGATCATAATTTATGTTGATTAAGCTGCTTCACTATCCACGTCGATGATAGATTCGTCCGATTCGATGTCTTCTTCCAAAGGAATGCCTTTGAAGAATTTCTCTAGCTTGGCTTGGTCTTTGTTCATCGCTTCGACGCCTTGTGGCTCCTCTTCAATCGGTATCTCAAATTTTCCGAAGTAGATGTTTTGGTAGAGAAGGTTTCCTTTCACACCGACTGCGAGATCGGTGCCGACAGGAACCGCTTGGCTTTCGGTCAGCACTAGGCCGGCAAGTTGCCAAGCCGTTTCACAAAAACGCTCTTTGCTTTCCTTATCAAACTTTCTGAGTTTTGGAACATGAACAAGGAATGCCACCGAATCATCATGGATTTGGCAGTGAGTGACGAATTCGTGCCTTTCGGAAAGGGCGTCAGTGGCCTCCTCGGAAAAGTCCTTAAAGAGCTCGGAAAATCGCTTCGCCATCGCCAGTCCTTCTTGTGAATTTGAATAGGCAACGCCTTTGTTTGCGGTCATGATATTGGCTTCCGCAATAGCCAGCGTTGCTTCCGGGGTGACCGCTTTGCCAGTGGCAAGAGGTTCTGCATCGGCAACGTTTTGTGCGATGAATGCGACAATAGCCAACGAAATAACAGCGAGTGCCGTGCCGGTGATTGCCAGGCCTTTGCCGGTCTTAAGTCCGCGTGAGCTTTTGATGCCGATTAGGCAAACGACGCCGAGAACGAGTGCAATAAAAGCGAGCGGGAAAAACAACAGTCCAATCAATCCCAGTAGGAAAACGGGAAGCGCTAGACCGTGGCGCTTAGGCTGAATCGGAGGCGGTGTTTGGTGGCTGTATTGGGGCGGCGGTGTTTGGATGAACTGGCTCATAAAAGATCCGCGTATTGTTGATGCGTTGGTCTTAAAAAATCAATGAGAAATAATACCAAATCTTGGTTTTGATCTGACGCGTCGCGTAGAACCGCTGCGCAGCACGCGATTGACAAGTGGATGTTTAGTTGATTGATCGTGAGCTACCTGTGCGCGGCAAAAAGTCATGTATTTATTCGAAACCGAATAAGTGACGAAATGCGGATTTGCAGGATCGGATCGCCTTTATGAAGAAATTCCTTCAAGTTTGATGTCACATCTTTCGATCGGTCGGCGAACTGCTGGTGAACCCATCGAAAACCATGCAAGCCGCTATTCCTGTGAAATCTACTCAATCCCCGCCCGATCCAATGGATCGACGAACTTTTTCCATCCTCGTTCGCGAACACCATCGACCTCTCATGGTCTATGCACGTGCATTGGTTTTTGATGAATCTACCGCCGCGGATTTGGTGCAGGACGCCTTTGTCGCAGCATGGAAGAGTCTTGGCCGTTTCGATGTGACCCGAGATTTTGGCACGTGGATGCGCGGAATTATTCGCAACAAATGGAAAGATCACTGTCGCAAGACAGGACGTAATCGCGAGGTGACGGACGCCGATTTGGAAATTATGGAGGCCGAGTTGATTCAGTGGGAGGAAGCGCGTCAGGACGGTAAGGGGCAGGTTTTCGATCGACTCGAAATCTGCATGAAGCGATTGCCGGAAACTCTCGCCGCTGCCGTGAAGGCATTTTATTACGACGGCTTGGATGGCGAAGGCGTCGCGAAAAACCTTGAAGTGAACGCCGCAACGGTGCGCAAGAGGCTGGAACGCGCTCGATGCGCCTTGCGCGAATGCCTCGATCAGGACCACGCACAAACTGCCTAATTCTAAACATTTTCAGACCATGACTGACCCTAAAGACAAATTAATGGACGCGCTGCTACGTGAGCACGCAAGTGATGAAGAACAGCGGGACCGCGCAATCGCTGCTATTGAGGCGGCGATCGATTCTAGTGAAGAGCAAGAAGACGCACCTTCGAGTGGGCGTTTATTGCCGAGGGTTGCGGCGGCGATTCTTTTCCTCTCGGTGGCAGGGATTGCTGGGCTCGCGATCTATGAGAAAATGCAACCTGGTGCGCCAGTGATTGCTGAACAGCAACTGAGTGCAGCCGATCAGGCGATGGTCGATGACGTGATGCCTTCTAAGCCGCTTAGTGCTCCGGAACCACTAAGAGAGGAAGCGCCGCCGGTGGCCATGAGACTCGCTCCTGCGGAAGACGTGGGTGCAGAGCGTCCAAAGGTGAAGGACGAGGCTTTGCAAAGAAAACCAACATCGCCATCACAAAGCCCGAAACTGCTCGCTGCCGCAGTTCCCGAATCAGCAGTGTTTGTCCCCGACGTTCCTTTGGAGACCGATTCGATAGACGCTGGCACATCCGCCCACCTCGGTATGGGCTTTGGGGCTTCTGGGGCTGGTAGCGGAGACAGTCGGGGCGGTTTTGGATTGCCATCTCGCGCTGGTGCGGATATCAGTGCACGGGATCTCGACCGTGAACGCTATGGCCAGCTCACTGGTCAAGCATGGACATCAGCGACGAAAAACCCATTGTCGACATTCTCCATCGATGTGGATACGGCGAGCTATACGAACTTGCGCCGAATCCTTACCGAAGGCGGAAATGTCCAGCCGGATGCCGTTCGAATCGAAGAGATGATCAACTACTTCGACTACGACTATCCACAGCCCGACGGTCAGCCCTTTGCGGTGCAGTCCGATTTGATGGAGTGCCCGTGGAATTCGGTTCACCATCTGGTGCGGATTGGAATTCAAGGCAAGGATATGTCCAAGGCTGAACGTCCCGTGTCGAATTTGGTCTTCCTTATCGATGTATCCGGCTCGATGTCGTCGGTGAACAAATTACCGCTACTTCGCCAATCGCTGATGACGCTTTTGGAAGAACTCGATGCTCGCGATAAAGTCAGTATCGTCGTTTATGCCGGGGCTGAGGGCTTGGCACTGGCACCTACCCAGGTGAACGAAGAGGGGCGCGAGAAGGTTCGACTCGCCCTTGATAAACTGAATGCCGGTGGGTCGACGAATGGTGGCGCTGGAATCAAACTCGCCTATAAGACCGCTACCGAGCAGTTTATCGAAGGTGGTGTGAACCGTGTGATCCTCGCCAGCGATGGTGACTTCAATGTCGGTGTGACTGGTCAAGGTGAGCTTGTTGATTTGGTGAAAAAGAATGCCAAGTCCAAGGTGTTTTTGAGTGTGCTTGGATTCGGTGGAGGTAATCTTAACGACGCGATGATGGAATCCATCACCAACGATGGAAATGGTAACTACTACTATATCGATAGTGAACGCGAGGGCCGGAAGGTGTTTCTTCAAAACCTCACAGGCACACTCGTGACGATTGCCAAGGATGTGAAGATCCAAGTCGACTTCAACCCTGCCAAAGTGCAGGCCTATCGTCTCATCGGTTACTCCAACCGTCGCCTCCGTGATGAGGACTTTAACAACGATAAGGTGGACGCCGGTGATATAGGCGCGGGCCACACGGTCACGGCTCTCTACGAGGTGGTGCCACATGGGGTGCGTATGCCTGATGTCGGGCTAGTGACGCCATCGGAATACAAACAGCCAGTTGTTCCAGAGCAAGCAATTCCGCTAAATCCAAAAACCAGTCCAAACTGGCTGACCGTTCGGCTTCGTCACAAGACTCCGGAAGGAAATAAAAGTGAGCTGCAAAAGTTCCCGCTGGCTGGTGATCCTGTCGTGCTATCCGAGGCGCCAGTCGACTTCAAGTTCGCTGCCGGGGTGGCGCTATTTGGAATGAAATTGCGCGACTCTGATTACATCGGCGATGCGGATTGGATCTTAGTCGAGCAGTTGACCAAGGAGATCGGTGAGAACGATCCGCATGGTTATCGTGCCGAGTTGCGTAAGCTCGTCGAGATCGCCAAGCAACGCGACGAGTAAGTGGAGTAAAGGCCAGACGTGGTGTGTCTTTCTACGTCTAACCTACATTGGTGTAGGCATTGCCGATGCGTTTACGCTATCGCGGTTTTCTTTTTCATCCCAACAACGTAGAGCGAGGATGCAACCCATATGAAGATGAAGGTGGCGAGTCGGGCGGGTGGCATTTCTTCTCCGTAAACAAAAACGCCGAGAAGAAACTGCAGGCTGGGGGCGAGATATTGGATGATGCCTATGGTGCTGTATCGCACGTTACGGGTGGCGTAAGCGAACCACAACAGAGGGAGCGCAGTCACGATTCCTGACAAGATGAGCAATGTCGATGTGGTGGGGTCGGCAAAGGTGATTTCACTCCACCCACCGCGATCGATCATGCTTAGCCAAATGATGCATGGGATGAAAAAGTAGGTCGTTTCCACCGCCAGACCGGTCAGTGATCCCAGTGGTGATTTTTTTCGCACCATGCCGTAGAGAGCGAAGGTCAGGGCGAGGGTGATCGCTACCCAAGGAAAGTGATTGAGCAAAGGCAGTTGGATGAGAACACCGATCGCAGCGAGCACGATGGCGATGAGTTGGGTGCGGTTGAGCGGTTCTTTAAAAACGAGCGCTCCGATCCCGACGATCGCTAGCGGCGAAAGGAAATACCCTAGCGCCGACTCGACGATGCGTCCGTTGAGTGTCGCCCAAATGAAGATGAACCAGTTGGATCCGATCAGTAGTCCGGAGATGAGGTGGACGCCGAGAATGCGTGGCGATTTGAATGCTGCCAAATAGTCGCCCCAACGTCCCCGCATTGGAAGGATAATCCAGAGGAAAAGCAGCGACCAGAACAGCCGATGACAGACCACGGCGGCGGCGGGAAGATGCCCGACAGACTTCCAATACGCCGTGAGCACACCCCAAGCGGTGAACGCGGCGAATGCCGCGAAGATGCCGCCGGTGTTGGGCTGCGGAGTGTTCTCCGGTGTGGTGTTGCCGGTCGGTGTCTGGGGTTGTTGACCGGTGCTCATGGAGAGTGTGTAGTTACTCGGCGTCAGGTTTGGTGTGGCGGTTTTTCGAGTAGCGCATTTGGAGCATCTCGACACCTAGAGCGAAGCTCATTGGCAGGTAGATGTAACCTTTTGGCACATGCTGGTGAAAGGCTTCCATGATGATGGTAATACCAATAGTAACGAGAAAACTCAGCGCGAGGATTTTCAACGCAGGGTGGGCGAGGATGAAGTCGCCGATGGATTTAGCGAATGCCATGACCACGCCGAATGCCAATATGACGGCAGTGATGATGACGCCAAGGTGGGTGGTCATTCCTACCGCTGTAATAACGGAATCCAGCGAGAAGACAATGTCGAGAATGACGATCTGCGTGATCGCTGCGCCGAAAGCGTTGTAAGTTTTGTTCGGCCCTGCGGTCTCTTCGTGAAACTCGACGACGTGGTGGATTTCCTTCACTGCTTTGTAGAGGAGGAAGGCTCCACCGGCGAAGAGAATGAGATCTTTTGGCGACATTTCCGCTAAATAATAGAGCCAGCTTTGTGCGCCTATCCATGGGACGTCCTCGCCAATGGGAGTGCTCAGTTTGAGCAGCCACGTGACGGCGAAGAGGAGGCCGATTCGTGCAACGAGGGCGAGCACGAGGCCGATGTTGCGTGCGAGGTTCTGCTGCTCCTCGGGCAGCCGAGAAACCATGATGGAGATGACCAGAATGTTATCCACCCCTAGCACCAGTTCGAGACCGAGAAGAAGCAACAACACACCGATCAGGTTACCTATCGTTTCGCCGTCGGCACTCGCTGCGGCTTCCGCAAGAAAGGGAAAAATGTCCATGTGAGTTTTCTAGGGCTTCTGATGGATTATGCGAGTTTGTTTTTGTGGAGGGTAGTGGAAGTGCTTGTGTATCTGGACAGGATTGACGGGATTTTTGGAAGTGCGGCTGCGCCGGGGGGAGGGTGTTAGCCGACACGTCTAACCTACAATTATTCGGTAGTTTTAGAGAACCTCGAAGACCACACAAACAGGCGAGCCCCCCTTCGCTAAGCGACTGAGGGCAGGCTATTCGCGCTTCTTGAGGGAATCGCGCCGATGGCGCTCTGATATGTGGAGAGCTATCCTTCTAGGTGGCTTGAGTGGGTTAGGGACAACCTAAGCCCTGCGCAGCCGGCTGGCAGCGTGGCTCTCCAAAAATGACTTGTGAGAAAATATCATCTAACATCGCTACCTGATCGCTAAACTGTTCGATAGACCAGTGAATTTTGGTGGTTTAAATTGAGAGAATCTGCCTGTCTATGCCGAGAACTTTTCCAACTCTTGATGCTTTTTATTACCTCGATCATTTCAACGAAATGCTGGAGTTCGTCGAAGGGCATTGTCGTGAATTACTGGGTGAGAATGAGAGGGCATATATCGAACGGTTTCGGGGATTAAGCCGTGAAGCGCAGGGCTTGCACGTGCGGATGAGTAATCGCCGGGGGATTGCGTTTCGTCCGGAAAAGTTCGCCTATGCGGAGATCACGAATACGGAAGCTGCGCTCGATGAGCTGGCGAGAAGTGGGTTTGTTCAGGCGCCCCAAGAGACCCACTATGCAGAGGTTATCACAACCTTAACGAAGGCGGAGTTATTGGCAGTGCTGGGCAAGTGTGGCGTTGAGGGTTTGGCATCGCGACCGAAAAAGGATGTGGTGCGGGAGGGTGTGGAGCGGGTGGCGTTTGCGCAGATTGTCGCTTCTGGAAGCTTGCCGGAAGTGGTGGTGCAGCGCGGGCATGAGGTTTTTGATTATATTCAGTTCCTCTACTTCGGTCATCGACGGAGTGGGATGCAGGTGTTTGCGATGCGGGATCTGGGGATTGTGAAAACCCGCGGCGAGGAAAGTGGATATAAACCGAGATTTTCCGATGCGGCTACTGCGCGAGCGGCGTTCTTTTACTCAGTGCTACGCGAGCGCATCGACGAGTGTGAGGTGGGTGAACTGGAGGAGCTAGCGAGGCAATGCTGCGACTGGCCGAGGGGCGGTGGCGACGAGGTGGATCGACGTTTTCATCGGACGATCGCAAAGCTGGGAATGGGTCTGGAACGTGGCGGATCGACGGATCTGGCGGGTGAGGTGTATTCGTTTTCCGATGTTCATCCGGCGCGGGAGCGTCGCTGTCGAATTCTCATGTCGGCGGGCGAACGTGAAGCGGCTGCGGCGTTGTTGGATGAAATTGTTGCCGACCCGTCGAGTGACGATGAGTTGTTGTTCGCGGAGGATTTTCATGCGCGGAAGTTCGGTGGAAACAAGCGCTCAAAACTGACGGAGATGTTGCGGGCATCGCCGGTCATCGAGATGGACGAGGCATTCCGGGACAGTGCGGAAAATGCTGCGGTAGAGCATTATCGTAGTGTGGGGATGGTGGCATATCGGACAGAGAACCAATTGTGGTCGCTGCTTTTTCACGCGCTGTTTTGGGAGGAGATTTTCGATGGTGAGGGAGGGGTGACTCCGAACCCATTCGACCCGCGTCCGACTCAATGGATCGATGGGAGCTTCGCGATGACTCAACGGATTGCGATAGAAGTGAAGTTGGCTCGCGTTTTGGATGGCTCTGCGATGGCGGTGGTAGACGCGGCAATGACTAAACTTGCGGCGAGTGATGGGCGTTTCTTGCTAACGCCCGAGGATGGTCTGGCGGTGAAGCGTTTTCTGGAGTTGGCGCCACCAAGGGCGGTAGTTCAAATTTTACGCAGGATCTTGGATGAGCCTTTAGTGAATCGAAGCGGTTTCCCCGATTTGATGTTGGTCGCTGATGGGGCGATTCGCTTCGTCGAGGTGAAGGGTGAGGGCGATCAGTTGCGGCGTAATCAGTTGGCGCAATTGGTCGCGCTGGAGAATGCCGGTTTTGATGTGGGGGTGGTGCGCGTTCAATGGTGCGTCGACCCCATGCAAGAGTATGTGGTGGTGGACATTGAGACCACGGGAGGGCGGGCTGAGCATCATCGAATCACCGAAGTCGCGGCGGTAAAGATGCGCGGTGGTGAGATGGTGGAGCGCTACCAGACATTGGTGAATCCCGAGCGGCGTATTCCGCGGATGATTACATCGCTGACGGGAATCAGTGATGAGATGGTGGCGGAGGCACCGGTGTTTGCGGAGGTCGCGGAGAAGTTCCGCGAGTTTGTCGGTGGTGCGGTGTTTGTCGCTCACAATGCCAAGTTTGACTACGGGTTTCTGCGTCAGGAGTTTCGCCGGATGGGGGAGGCGTTTCGCTGTCCGACGCTGTGCACCGTGGTGGCGATGCGGAAGTATTATCCGGGGCTCGAGAGCTACAAGTTATCGCGCTTGTGTGCGGAGTTCGGTATTTCCCTGGACCAGCACCACCGCGCGTTGTGCGATGCCGAGGCGACGGCAGAGTTGTTGAAGTTGATTAATGGAAAGAGGGTGCGGGCTGGGGGATAGGGAATGGAGAGAATGGTTATTGGTTGGGCGCAGTCAGAAGGTCGATTAGTTTCCGCCATCGCCAATGAATCTCGAAGGGGTGATGGCTTGGTGGCAGGATGCCACCGCCACGGGTGGGGCTTGCGCCTGTCGCCTGCTACCTGCCCCCTGGAATTGTGCTTTTCATGCTGAGGTTTTGGGGCTTAGCTTGGCGACATGATTGACATGTTGGTGCGCCTTTATGATTTGCCGGATTGCTCGGAGCTTTATGCGTCGTTGCAGGAGCAAGGCGTGGTTTTGCGTCGGGCGCGAGCGTTCGAAAAACACCAGGTCGGCGAGTGGGCGTTGAAGAACTTCAGCCCGAAATGGAAGAGCGAAGTCGAAGTGGCGTGTTGCCGCGAGCCGGTGTCGTGTTTCATCGCGACACGTGAGAAACAGATTATTGGATTCTCGTGTTACGGGACGACGATGAAAGGTTTTTTCGGGCCTATGGGAGTCAGCGAGAATGCGCGAGGGCTCGGGCTTGGGAAAGCGGTGCTCGTCAGAGCGCTGGAAGCGATGCGCGATGAAGGCTACGCCTACGCGGTGATCGGCGGCGTCGGACCGCGCGAGTTCTATGAGAAGACGGTCGGCGCTATAGAGATTCCTGGGAGTGATCCAGGGATTTATGGAGATGTCCTGCCGGAGGGGTGAGGCGGGTTTGGTTGGTGTAGCTCTAGGTCATATAGGACCTATTCGACCTATGGTTTTGGCAGGCTCCGCAGTCTTTTGACTACACTAGCCGATGAAATTCTTTTGTTTTTGAGGCAACAAACCGTAGGAACTCACTGACGAAAGCTCGAAAGGTAATGCGTTGTATCGTCGTTACCTTGGAATGCACCGCGTCCTTCGGTGAATTTTTCGAATCCATCCCGACTCCCGCTTATGAAAAATCGTTTCTTTTCTTATATTCCCATGCTTGCGCTTGTGCTCGCCTGGGGCACATGCTCTCACGCTTTGGCGGCCAAGGGGGCTATCAAAAATCCGGATTTTACCAAGGGAGAGAAGATCCCTGAGGGAGCCACTAAAGATTGGAACCTAGGCGCAACGGGAGCCCGTGGCTGGATGTATACCCACGACATGGCGACCAACCAAGCCCGCCAGATTTTGATCACCAAAGTCGCTAAGGGTTCGCCGGCCGACGGCGTCTTGCAGGCCGAAGATGTCATTCTTGGCATCGGCACCAAGCCCTTCGCTTTTGATGCTCGCACGGCCATTGGCAAAGCGCTCACCGTCGCTGAGACTGAGGAGGGTGCCGGAAAGCTGCAACTGCTGCGTTGGCGCGACGGTAAATCGGATACCGTTACCGTAAACCTTCCCGTGCTGGGCAGCTACAGCGCCACCGCCCCCTACGACTGCCCCAAGTCGAAGCGCATTCTTGAGCAGGGTTGCGAGGTCTTGGCTAAGAAAGTCGCAGCCCCTGGCTACAAAGACAACCCCATCTCGCGTTCGCTTAACGCCTTGGCGCTGCTCGCCAGCGGCAATGAGAAATACCTGCCCATCCTCAAGAAGGAAGCCGAATGGGCATCCAACTACTCGGTGGAGCAGTTCAGCGTCTGGTATTACGGCTACGTAATCAACTTTCTCGCCGAGTATGTGATGGTGACAGGCGACCAGTCGGTCATGCCGGGCCTCCGTCGCCTTGCCATGGAAGCGGCCAAGGGCCAGAGCATCGTCGGCTCTTGGGGACACAAGTTCGCCGGCAAGGACGGCCGTTTGGTCGGTTATGGAATGATGAACGCCCCCGGCGTGCCGTTAACCATCTCGCTCGAGCTGGCGCGCCAGGCCGGTGTGAAGGACAAGGAGATTCCCGAAGCCATTGAGCGGAGTGCGAAACTTCTGCGCTTCTATATCGGTAAAGGAGCAGTACCCTACGGCGATCACCATCCGTGGATTCAGTCCCACGAGGACAATGGCAAGTGCGGCATGGCGGCAGTCCTCTTTAACCTGCTCGAAGAGGAGAAGGGGGCGGAATACTTCTCACGTATGAGCCTTGCCTCCCACGGTGCCGAACGCGACACCGGACATACCGGTAACTTCTGGAACATGACCTGGGCGATGCCCGGTGTGAACCAGTCAGGACCACAGGCCACCGGTGCCTGGATGAAGGAGTTCGGCTCCTGGTATTTCGATCTCGCCCGCACCTATGACGGTACCTTCAGCCACCTTGGGCCGCCTCAGGCAAAGCCTGATCACACTGCGGGTTGGGATCCCACAGGAGCCTACTTGTTAGCTTACGCTATGCCGCTTAAGACCTTGGTGATGACTGGCCGCAAGGCTGCGACCACTCCCCAGCTTGATGCGGAGCAGGCCTTAGCCATCATTGATGATGGACGCGGCTGGAGCCAGGGTGACAAATACAGCTTCTATGACAGCCTGCCTGAAGATACGCTTTTCGAACGACTCGGCAGTTGGTCGCCCATCGTGCGCGAACGTGCCGCCACCGCACTGGCGCGCAAGAAAACGGTAGCCGTGGACCCCATCATCGCGCTGCTCGACGACCCTTCGCTGGATGTGAGGCTCGGCGCCTGTCAGGCACTGGAACAGTTCGAGAAAAGAGCCGCACCAGCCGTTCCTAAACTACGCGATACCCTCAAGGCCGATGACATGTGGCTGCGTATTAATGCTGCGGACGCCCTGTCTGCGATTGGTGAAGCTGCACGCCCCGCCATTCCAGATCTGCTCGACATGCTCATTGGCGAGCCTGATGCCGACGACCCTCGAGGCATGGAGCGACGTTACCTGAGCTTTGCGCTATTCGGTCAGTTACTCGCTGATTCGATCGAAGGTGTGGACCGTGAAAAACTGCTCAGTGCGGTTCGCATTGGCTTGCTCAACGAGGATGGGAGAGCGCGTGGCAGCGTGATCAAAATTTACCCGCTGCTCAGCGAGGAGGAAATCAAATCACTGATGCCGGACATTCGTCGCTCGGTGGTCGAACCTTCACCCAGCGGCATCATGTTCGCTAATCAGAGTCGAATGGAAGGTCTCAAGATGCTGGCTGACCGCAGGATCGAATCGGGCATCGACGCCTGCATGTCTTGGCTAACCAATCAGAATCACTGGGGCAGTGAGAAACGCACGCCGGTACTGCTGGAGTTTTTGAGAACCTACGGAACCCACGCCAAGCGCACGATTCCCACACTCGAAAAGCTCGCTGCCGAATTTGATGCCGGGATTCCGCATTACTTCCCCGCGCACCTCAGCAAGCGCAAGGCGGAGTATGTGCGGGAAACGATCAAGTATCTCAAGGAAACCACGGACACCCCGGAGCTTGTTAAGATTGATTGATAAGGAATTTTAGTAATGATCTGACGCGAATGGTCGGCTAACTACCTGACTTGATCGTGAGCTGTTTGTGCTCGGCGATCAGTTAGATTTTAAGTTGAATGGTATAAGCTCCGTTACTGTCTCACTTCCCAACTGCACCAATTGTCTTCTATGGTCTTGAAGTCACCATCCGCCCCGGCGGAATCAACGAGTGACTTGTCTTTCATCATTCTGCCACCGTATTCAGCAGGCTCCTGCACCATGCCATCACCATTGGTATCGATGATCACGCGTAGTGGGTTTCCCCAAGGATCGACCACCGCGTCATTTTTTAGTTCATGCGGTCCAAGGTAGTTTTTTCCGCTTGGATTATTTTCTCTGTCGTTGCCGACGATCACGTCCGTTAGTTTCTTGTCGGTACGCATGATGGCGTCCGCTCCGTTGAGGGATGATGTTAGAAGGTGCGCGTTATTGTCATCATGCATGTTGCGTATAGCGGCATTGACGGAAACGACAGCTAACCTGGCTTTTTTATCATCCAATTGATTTGCCGCATCGAGCTGTATTTTTTCCAGCTTAGCCAGCAACTCTTCCCCAAGCATCGCCGCGCGGACCTTTTGCGCGAGCTCGGGAGACTCTGTATTGATACGTTCAACCACCACTTGGTGATTGGCTAAGGCAGTTTGCAAAGCCGGATTGTTCTGAAGGAACTCCATCGCTGCCTCAAGATCCTGCATCATCATATTCGCGATCGGTTTCCAGGATAGTGTTAGGTCCGGCCCGAGCCTGTCGAGGTCATCGTCAGTTTTGATTTGGTTGATTATCGCAGTGGTTTTTTCAATCTGTGCAGCAAAGTCGACCTTTTTTTCTCCGGTCAAGAACACGATGACTTCCGAGTGGATTTGTTTGCCAAGTGTTTCAATACGCTGCATCTCTTGCATATTCGCGACAAAGGCCTCGCTCAGATCCTCATCAGCATTGAGCATCTTTTGGATGTGCTCTCTCAGTTGCGGGTCTGTGCTCATGAATGAACTTTGTTGCCATTCGCTTAATTTGTTGCCTGCAGTGCGAGCTGATTCCAGATCGATGACCTCTTTGAGAACGGTCGTCATGTTTTCAAGCTCTGCTATGAGTTCTTTCGTCGTCGGTTTTTGAGTATCCTCACCGAATGTGAATGAAGTCAGGATCAGTCCTACCACTAAACAGGGGAAAAGACGGTTTTTCATTGGTGTAGTGTTCATTAATCGGATGCCACTGGTCAATGCAGATTTGTTAAAGCTGTTGCAACCGGAGAGGCTACTCCATCATCGTTTCGGTGGTGATGAGGATGTCGGTGAAGGGGTGGCTGTCGAGCATCGCGAAGTCGTCGTGGTAGGAGAGGGTGAGGTGACCCTTTTTGCGGCGTGTGGTGGCTGGGCTGCGGATGCCGCAGAGGAATCGTGCGAGTTGCCGCGGTGTTTGCAGCGGCGCGTGGTTTTCGTCGATCAGTGCGCGGATGCGGGTGCGCTGGTCATCGGTGATGGCGCGAAGCCTGGTGCGGGGGATACGTTTTGGTCCGATGCCTTGGCAGCGGTCGCAGTGTCGGCATGGGGTGGGTAGTTTCTCGCCGAAGTGGAGGCAGATCGAGCGAGTGAGGCAGCGCTTTGACTCGGCAAGTTGGACGACGCTGGCGAGTCGGGCGAGGTCTGCTTCTTCGCGTTGTTGGAAGCGCTGGGATAGTGCGGCGTAGATGGACTTTAGGTCGAAGTCATGGGTCTGGATTCGATACCCTTGTTGCACACCAGAACGCTTGAGAACGAGATCACCAGCTTCTTCGAGGTGGTTCAGTGCGGAGGTGATTTTGTCGCGTGGAATGCAGGTTTCGACGGCGATCTCGTCGATGGTAAAGGTTTTCCAGTAGCGTGCGGTATCTGCGGCTTCGAATACTTTACGAAGTAGCGACTTACGGCGTGCATCGTAGCCGGAGAGGATTTGATCGAACTCGCGGAGAAGCTTTGCTTGGAAGGTAAGATGGAATTTTCGAGTGGCGATGATGATGCCTTCGAGCTCGAGGTAGGTAAGCAAGGTAGTGACGACGAGTGGTCGCACGTCGCTGGCGGTGGAGAGGTCGTAAATCGATACGGAAAACTCATCGCCTAGCCGTAGAATGCGGTCGACGAGGCTGTGCACGGCACTGGTGGACGGGGTGTCGCCATAGATGAAGTTTTCCAACGGAATGAGATCATCTCCGCAGGCGAGAAGTTCGCAGGTGGACGGTGCGCCGTCGCGTCCGGCACGACCGATTTCCTGTGAGTAGTTTTCGAGCGATTTCGGCAGGTTGTAGTGGAAGACATTACGGATGTCTGCTTTATCGATGCCCATGCCGAACGCGATGGTGGCTACGATGATCCTCGTTGTTCCCGTCATGAACGCTTCCTGGGCGGAGCTTCGCACCTCATCCGGGAGTCCGGCGTGGTAGGCGCGTACGGAATGCCCGCGTTTGTTGAGCTCTGTGGCTACGGATTCTGCGGTGTGTTGGAGGGTGACGTAAACGATGGCGGAACCGATGGTGTCGCAGAGTCTTTGGTGGAGGTGGTCAATACGCTCGCTTGCTGCGATGGGTGTGACGCTGAGGTGGAGGTTGGAGCGGTGGAAGGATCGCTGAATGTGATCGGCTTTTTTGATGCGAAAGGCTTTGCGGATATCGCGTGAAACCGATGGCGTGGCCGTGGCGGTGAGACACAGAACGCGCGGCACCCGAAGCGTGCGACAGAGCTTGGCGAGCTTGAGGTAGTCCGGTCGGAAGTTGTGCCCCCATTCCGAGATGCAGTGCGCTTCGTCGATGGCGACGAGATCGATGTTCAGGGTTTTGAGCTGCTTGCGGAAGGCTTCGGAAGCAATGCGTTCCGGCGCGATATAGAGGAGTTTGAGCGTTCCTGCGCGCAGTTGATTCATGACGGCTTGATAGTCTTCGGTGCTGAGGGTGGAGTCGAGTCGCGCGGCGGCGATACCTTTTGATTGCAAGGCATCGACCTGATCCTTCATCAAGGCGATAAGTGGCGAGATGACTAGGGTGAGCCCTTTGAGATGCAGGGCAGGAAGCTGGTAACAGAGGGATTTTCCGCCACCTGTTGGGAAAACGGCGAGCATCGATCGACTGTCGAGCAGGCCGTCGATCACGGATTCCTGGCCGTCGCGAAATGCGTTGTGACCGAAATACTTGCGGAGGGTTTCTTGGGCGTCGGGCATGAAGGGGTTAGTCGGCGAAATTGTCACAAAGGGGCGTGCGATTATCTCAGAGTATTCTACCACGTCATGATGCAAGACAACCGACGTGAAGTCATTTATCCGGGCGATGTTGCTCGGCGAGGATAGGGTCAAATGCCGCATTGATAAATATCTTTAACATCGCGGTCATCACACTATTCCCGCCTTCCCTGCGCATCATGCTATCCCTGCTTGGCGGATCGCGTGTTGTTTCCTAAGTTTCCCGTATGGCATGGCGAATAGATGAACAAGTGATCCGGGGCGAACTCGACAACCGCAACAAAGGACGCGTCACCGGACGTATCTGGTTGGTGGATCGCGATCAGCCGCTGGAACTCGACCTCAGCGGCAATCCGTGGGCGGATCTCGTTGGACACACGCTCGTTTTCCGCAACCCGCATCCCAAGTCGGTGCCGATCGATAACTTCGCTACACAACAACAAGGAGCCGTTGGTGACATCACCGCCTCACGCAAGGTTAAGATTCCCGATTGTTCCGAAGAGGAATTGATGAAATGCTTAGAAGAACGCCGCCCGTTCCCGTGGCACTGGGCGAACAGCCTTTACCTCGAATGGTTCAGTCAAACCAACGGGCGCGTGGTCATCGAGGCGGGAAATTTCGAGTTGGAAATCGATGCCGAACCTACGTGGATGATCGATGCAGCCGAGGAAGATGCACAGCGTATCCGTAACGCCGAGGCCCTGACCGATTTCATGAACCGCCTCGGTGCGCCGGACTTTGATCCCGACGTGGATGACGACGCGCCTCAAAGCGAGGCCGAAGCCAAAGCCGATGCCGAGACCGAATGGATGAACCGCCTCATCAACCGCGTCACCGCCCGCTTGGATCGTGAGGGTAGGGACGAGATGGACTTCGATCAGATTTACAGCGAGGAACGCGAACGTCTGCGCCGCGAATCGGGCATCCCTCCGGAACCGGAACTCACTCCCGAACAAGAGGCAGAGCGAGAGCAATGGATCGAGGAAATGAACGCCGCCGCTGCTGAAGCCATGCAGGAAATGGAGGCCGACGCGTGGAAGGAAAGAACCAAACCACAGCGTCCCGAACTGCTCGACCGCGCGATGGATTTCTCCCACAAACTCCATGACGAAATCTCAGCCTGGGTCACGGAGGATGACAGCGCCGAGCACCCGCTCCGCGAAATCGAATGGGGCGTGCAACTCGCGTCCGTCAAAATCGGCGGCGCACTCGGGCATGACCGCGAAGAACCCTGGCCGCCCGACGCCTGTTTCGCCGGCGATCCCTTGGTGCGGCTGAAAAAGTCCCGCGACTGTTTGCGCGACGCCCTGCGTGCGATGGATTCCGCCGACGAGGAAAACCTCGCCCCGGCCGCATGGCGCATCACCACCCGCCGCGAAATCGCCGAAATCCTCGGTGAAGTGCAAAAGCTCATCCAACAATTACGCGATGTATTGAAGGATAGCGATCAGAAATCATGAATGCTTGAACCAAACCTTTGCGGATCACCGTACTCAATCGGGGAAAATCTTTATATTTTGCGTTTGACCCGAATGGTACTGTTTTAAGCGGTAGATCGGTGTTTTAGAGAACCGCGAACACTGCTCAAACGGGCGAGGATGCCACGCTCGGATTGGAGAGCTGACGTGATTTGGGGGCGTATGGGGAATGGACACTCCTGTCCATTGGGGTGGTGATTTAGTCGGAGAGCGTGTGGGTAAAAGCGAAGTGACTTCGCACAGAACCGAGAGAAGTGTCGGTTCTGTGGGGGCGGTGATGCATGACTCGCGGTGCTCGACACTCTGTCGATCATGCCTTCTACATTCTCTGGGGGGGCGGCGTCACTCTTGCCATACACACCTTCCGCCAAACCGACAGAAGTGTCGGTTCTCCGGACGGAAAAGCACCGACGGTACGCTTAAAACAGTACCATTCGCGTTTGACCCCTTTTGACTTCCTATTGTGGCGACTTCTTGATGACGGATTCGATGATGATGGAGTCAGTCGTGATGCGGAAGCGGATTTTGTGGTCGGCGAGGGTCATGCCGTAGGTGTGATCAGGATCGTCGTGGTAGGACGGTCGGGGGTCGAGGCGAAGTGTGTGCTCGATCAGCTGCGCGAGTGATGGGTTTTTCGCGAGTAATTGCGCGGAATCCTCGTCGCTAATCTCGATGGGGAGGTCGAGCGGGGTTGGGGCTGCGGCGAAAGTGTCGTTCGTCGCGTCGTCGATGGCGTCGGTGTAGGGAAGGTAGGGTTTGATGTCGAGAATCGGCGTGCCGTTGACGAGGTCGATGCCCGAAACGTGGATCTGTGGACCGTTTGGTCCGTCGAGTTCGATGCGCTCAATTTTCGCGGCGCTGAGTCCGATTGGGTTCGGGCGAAACGGTGAGCGGGTGGCGAATACACCAAGGCGTTTGTTTCCACCGAGGCGTGGTGGGCGGACGGTGGGTGTCCAGGCTTTGTCGGCGGGGTTGCGATCGAAAAGAAAGATCAACCAGAGATGGGAGGCAGATTCGAGTCCACGTAGTGCGTCGGCGTTGCGGAATTCTGGTTTAAAGGTGATAACGCCCTGCGCCTCCGCGACGAGCCCGGGTTGCCTTGGGGTGCCGAATTTCTCGGCATAGGGTGTGGAGATGTGGGCGATGGGGTTCACGGGTAGAAATTGTCCACGGAAGACACGGAAAGCACGGAATTTGCAGGATTATTTTGGATTTTTGGGTGTGCGGCTTTGCCGGGGGGAGGTGTTAGCCGACACGTCTAACCTACATATTTGTGGTGAAATCTGTAGGGTCATGTGGGCCAAGGGATGTCAGGTGTCTAATGACAGACTGCGTATCCTGTGTTGGATTTCGCATGGTAGGCGACGCCTACCCCAGGTTTGGAATAATATTTAAGCTCGTTGAAAGGCGGCAGTTCTTCGAAAATTGTAAAGAAGGGGAAATTTCCAGGGGTGTTTTCGTCGGGACTTAGTCCGGTCGATTTTACTAGATCTTCGACGGTGTAGTCGCTCGTTTGTTGCCAAACGAATGTTCGCCATGTGCCATCACTGAAAGAAGTCATCACTTCGTGGTCAATGATTGTGATGTTGGCCGGTGCTGACTGGTCGACGAATTTTCGAAAGCGAGCTGATGGTCTCGATGATAGCGCTGTGTATGTAATCAGAATGATCGCAAGAAGCGAAATGCCTACCAGAAGATTGCGAGTGCGAAATACGAGGGTGAGCCCAAAGATAAGCAGTGAGCATAGTGAGGAAATTGCGACAATTCCAAAGGAGTAAGGAGGAAAAAGTAGCACTGCGACAGCATTCTCCAAGGCGGTCAAAATTTTTCCGTCTGAGATTTCGAAGCCGAAACAGAGGGCGAACGTGAAGATGGCAATGAGGAAACCCAGTAGTGGTACCATGCATCCTTTCTTCACCGCGTCCTTCTTGGGATTGGTTTCGAGAGAAGTTGGACTGTTGTTCACGTGACGGGGGGTGGACAGGATTTACAGGATTGTTTGTGATTTTTTTGGAGTGCGGCTGTGCCGGGGGAGTGGTGTTAGCCGACACGTCTAACCTACATATTTGTGAGAGGCTGAGCCTCTTTATCTTGGAATCTAAATCCTCTAAATCCTGTCTCAATAAACTGCTGGCATCTATTTCCCAAAGTGCTTGGCGAGGTCGTCGAGATTGGGTTCGGCGGCGGGTTCGCGGGCGGCGGCGATGGCGTCGCGCTGGAGTTGGGTGATGGTCTTCACTCCGGCTTTGGCGAGTTCGAGCATGTCGGTGAGTTGGGTGCCGCTGAAGGTGGCTTCTTCGCCACTGCCTTGAAGTTCGACGAACTCGAGGTCCTCGGTCATGACGACGTTGAAGTCGACGGTGGCGTCTTTGTCCTCGACGTAGTTGAGATCGAGGAGCGGGGTGCCGTCAACGACGCCGCACGACACGGCGGAGACGAGTTTCTTCATCGGGTTCTTCTTGAGCTTTCCTTGGGCGAGCAGTTTTTCCACGGCGATACCAACGGCCACGCAGGCGCCGGTGATGGAGGTTGTTCGCGTTCCGCCGTCGGCTTGGAGGACGTCGCAGTCGATCCAGATGGTGCGTGGTCCGAGTGCTTGCAGGTCGACCACGGCGCGCATGGCACGACCGATGAGGCGTTGGATTTCGATGGATCGCCCATCTTGTTTGCCGCGTGAGATGTCGCGGTCTTTGCGGTCGAGCGTGGAGTAGGGGAGCATCGAGTATTCCGCGGTGAGCCAACCGCCGGAGACTTTTTGATACTTCATCCACCCGGGGACGCGGTCTTGGATGGATACCGCGCAGATGACGCGGGTATCGCCGAAGGATGCGAGCACCGATCCGAGGGCGTGCGGGGCGAAGCCAGGTTGGAATGTGATTTCACGGAGTTGGTCTACAGTGCGGTCGTTGATTCGTTGGTAGGGCATGTTTAGTATAGAGTAGAAGGTATAAAGTCGCGTAAAACGGCTGCGCCGCACGCGATGGGGATTGGTTTGGGGGCAGGATGCCCCCGCCACGGGTGGGGTTTGTGTCTGTTGCTGGTGTTTATGTGACGAGGGGCGTTGCGCATTGCTGATTCATGGGCATGTTGGACGTTCCTTCTGTTAACCTCAACGATTTCCACCTTCATGCCACTTCAAAAAGCAGTTGTTCAAGTTCCCGCCAGCACGAGTAACCTCGGGCCGGGCTACGATTGTCTAGGGCTTGCCCTGCAACTTTATAACCGCGTAACCGTTTCGCGCGAGGAAGGAGCGAAGGAAATGATTCATCCGGCGCATCCGATGGTGAAGGAAGCGACCGATGCTTATTTCGAGCGTGCGCGTTCTGAGGCCTTTGCTTTTTCGTGGTCGATCGAAGGTGATGCGCCGATCTCTCGCGGTCTGGGTAGTTCTGTAACGCTGCGTTTGGGGATTTTGACGGGCATTAATGCCTTGAATGGTTCGCCGCTTAACCAGCAGGCCTTGTTTGAAATCTGTTCGGCTCTTGAAGGCCATCCAGATAACGCCGGGCCAGCGACCTTCGGTGGGTTTGTCGTGGCGGATGAAAAGTTCGACTACTACCGCTTCGACGTGGACGACACGCTGCAGTTCGTTCTTCTGATCCCAGACTTTGAAGTGCTCACTGAAGAAGCGCGGAAGTTGATGCCGAAAGAAATTTCCCACAAGGATGCGGTGACGAATACCGGCAACGCGTGCAAGATCACCGCAGCGATTGCGACCAAGCAGTATCATCAGTTGCGCGGTAATTTTGACGATTATCTCCACCAGCCTTACCGCCAACACTTGGTGCCGGGGCTTCAGGAAATCATCGATGCCGGAAAAGCGGTTGGTGCGATTGGTGGATTCTTATCCGGCTCTGGTTCGACCGTTTGCTGTCTTACCGTTCGTGGCGACGGTCGGAAGATCGGCGAAGCGATGCGTCTGGCGCATCCGAAAGTGCGCGATGCTGAGATCAAGGTAGTATGCGCGGACAACGAAGGTGCGCGTGTTCTTTATACGGAGTAATGTTTTAGGTGGTTAGGATTTATGTTTTAGGTCGTCGCGTAAAACGGCTGCGCCGCACGCGATTGGATGAAAATATGACTATTCGCCGCGCACAGGTAGCTCACGATCAATCAACTAAACAACCACTTTTCAATCGCGTGCCGCGCAGCGGTTCTACGCGACGCGTCAGATAAATACCAAGATTTGATATCAAAGGGTTGGGATTCTTCATCGACAGTTTTTTGTTGGGTGATATGAATGATCTTCACTGAATGAAGGAGAATTTGGACCAACTCGAGCAATACGGCCTGGATGTGATTCTGGGGCGGGACAAGCGAATGAAAGCGCGCTTGTTGAGAGTCGTGCTCCATGGTCTGTCCTTTATCTATCGTGGGTTGGTGTGGTCGCGCCTGGCGATGTATCGTCAGCGGGTGCTTCATGAGGCTAATCTCGGGTGTATGGTGATTAGTATCGGCAATTTGTCTGTCGGAGGAACGGGGAAGACACCGGTGGTGGAGCATTTTGCCAGGGAGCTGAAGGATGCCGGTCGCAATGTGGTGATTCTCAGTCGCGGATATAAGAGCAAGGCCAGCAAGAAGAAGGTGCGGAGTCGACGTCGCGATGACGAGATCCCGTTTGCGGATGAACCCCCACCGCGCGTGGTTTCCGACGGGAAAAATGTTCTGTTGCCGTCGCTGGAGTCGGGGGATGAGCCATTCATGCTGGCAAAAAATTTGCCCGACATCCCTGTGGTCGTGGATAAAAACCGCGTGAAGGGCGGGGTTTATGCGATTCGCGAGTTTGGTGCGGACACGCTGATTCTCGACGATGGTTTGCAGTATCTGAAAATGCGCCACCGCGTGGATATTGTGTTGATCGATAAGAATGCGCCGTTCGGTAACGAGTATATGTTGCCGCGCGGGACATTGCGCGAGCCTCCGGAGAATGTGAAGCGGGCGAGCTATGTGTTTATTACCAAGTGCACCGGCGTCCGCGATGAGAATGCCGAGTTGATCGAGCGCATTCGTCAGCACAATCCGAATGTGGAGATCATCGAGTGCACGCACCGTCCGCAATATCTGTACAACGTGGTGACTGGTGAGAAGGAACCGCTTGAACTACTAAAAGGGAAGTATGTGGCGGCGATGAGTGGGATCGCTCAGCCGGAGAGTTTCGAGAACGGCTTGAAACGTCTCGGCGCGAATCTGGGGCCGGTGGCAAGATTCGCCGATCACCATTGGTTCGATGAGCGAGAGATTCAGGATTTCATCGATGTGGCGGTGGATAGCGACATGGATATGGTGTTGACGACGGAGAAGGATGCCGTGCGGTTTCCGGAGCTGTTGCGGACGGATATTCCGATCTACTATCTGCGGATTCAGATTGATATACTTAGTGGGCAGGAAACGTGGGATGAGTGTGTTCGGAGAATATGTTCGCCGCAGGAGGTGGGGTAGTTTTTTTTTACCATCAAGGGCATGAGGGACATGAAGCATGGGTTGTGATTTTTAACCAGAAGGGCTGGAAGAACAAGAAGGGTTGCGCATGGGATGTGTTTTTTGGGCCGCAAAAAGGAACAAGAGGCGCAAAAATAGGATTCGGATGAATCTTGACGCTCCTCGCTTAGGGCTTGCTCCTAATGCACCTATGACTAAGGCTTGAGTCTTAAGATGAATGGCGTCAAGAACATGAAGGGGATGAGTCCGATGGATGATGTGGGCGCGAAGGGACTTAAAAAGCCTTGGTGGCGGACGTGGTTGGTGATTTTGACGTGTTGGTTGCCGCTGGGGTTGCTCATTTTTGGTGGGGGGTATCTTTGCTGGTGGAGTTGGAATGAAGTACGGCTTTGGGAGCAGACGAGAGTAAAATGGGAAGGGAAAGGGTATTCGCTGGATGTAGGAGATTTTCGATCACCTGAAGCAGAATTTGGGGATTCAGTCCTCGACGATGAATGGTTTGCCGAAATCGCGGGTGAGCCAGTGTATACGGGAGTTATCAAGCCCGATCTGACTACGGAACTCTATGGAGAGGTTGCCGGGCCGCCGATGGATACGCCCTCGTGGTTCGTACTTGGCTGGGGGCATCCCGATCCTGAGAATGGCTTGACGGTGTATATTGCGCGGGATGAGGAGGGCGGTGAGATGACGAATGCGGAAGCCGCTCGGAGAATTCTCCAATCAATGGAAGGAAAGAGTGCTGAAAATTCGCGATTGGACGAATTAATGAAACGTCCATTGTTGGAGCGACGGAGTAACTATTCTGATGAGTTGATATGGTCGAATTGTGCTGGCCATGCGTATTCGCTTGTGGAGTTTTATTATCACAAGACTGCAATATTGGCTGCGGTTGGCGATACGGATGGAGCTGTCCAGGCATCGCGAAATCTCCACAAAGCCTTGTCATGGACGATGACGGAAAAGAGCATGTTGGGATGGCTGAACGCAATCCGTGGCAGCAGGAGCTATCTAAATGCAGTATGGTCTTTGGTGGTTTCTACCGATTTGACTAATGAACAGTTGATGTTGCTTCAAGATGACTTGAATGATCGAATTGATTGGGCGGGAGCCGCACCAGAAATAATCAAGGGAGAGAATGCCGGGTCTTTGGCGGTATTGGATTTCTACGCGGAGACTGCGAAATCGGCTTGGTCTGAGACATACGGAAAGTCGCCTGCGTGGAAGATTTGGTTGTTACGATCGGCTGTGCGTAATCCAGGGTTTATTGCCAGAAATAAGCGAATAAAAACAGAGATAAATCTCAGAGCCGTGGACGATTTCGAGACCTCTGGAGCTAGCGAGCTATCAGATATGACGGATTGTCTTGTTGCGAGTTACGCGAAGAGTTTTCCGGCTGGGAGGGCAGGGCCGATGGAATGCTTTGTGGATCCAGATGCCTCTTGGACGGTTAGCTACATGGATGTGCGCGGAGAGATAGTTAGATGGGAACTTGCCCGAATGACTGTTGCGATAGCACGATACCGATTAGAGCATGGTGGTGATCCAGCGAAGTTAGCGGATCTGGTGCCGGAGTTTTTGGATGAGGTTCCCAATGATCCTTTCGATGGTTTTCGATTGAAGATGACGCGGGACGATGCGGGGCGGTTGTTGGTTTATTCGTCTGGTCCCGATGGGGTCGATGACGGTGGGAAGTTGCCAAGCGATGTGCGTTGGATGATGGAAGCTGTTGGCATAGTGGAGATTGAGGAGTGAGAGGTGGCTGCAATAGAAGTGCGGCTTTGCCCGAGGGAGAGAACGACCGGGACGGTCGTGCCACGATTGAGGGAGGGATGCGTTTCACGCGTCCGTGATTTTGTGCGGTGTCGTATAACCCCGATGAATCGGGGCACGCGATTGGGGTGGTGGTTTCGGTGCCGGAATGTTGTGCGGTCGCGTATAGGGGCTGCGCCCCACGCGATCGGTGACGCGGAAGGAAGATCAGGGACGGTGTGAAAAACATCCCTCCCAGTGGGAGCTGGGTTCGCGCAGCTTTTGGGCGAGAAGGGCAGTGACGGTCGTGTCGCGCTGGAGGGAGGGGAGTTAGCGGGCTGTGCCCGAAGATTCAGGTGTTAGCCGACACATCTAACCTACATCGCTGGCGCTGGCTCTTACCTGCTCTTTGCTACCCGCTACTAGCTACCTGCTACCCGCTACTAGCTACCTGCTACCTGCTACC
>JAGXGH010000042.1 GCA_024636835.1 Verrucomicrobiales bacterium
CGCCTGGGCCAAGGGCGTCCAGGTCATGAACGAGGGCCCCGGCCACGTCCCCATGCACCTGATCCAGGAGAACATGGAGAAGCAGATCGAGTGGTGTCACGAAGCGCCCTTCTACACACTTGGGCCGCTCACCACAGACATCGCACCCGGCTACGATCATATTACTAGTGGCATAGGAGCCGCCAATATCGGCTGGTATGGCTGCGCCATGCTCTGCTACGTCACGCCAAAAGAACACCTTGGCCTACCGAATAGAGACGACGTCCGCGAAGGGGTCATCACCTACAAGATCGCCGCCCACGCCGCCGACCTCGCCAAAGGTCACCCCGCCGCCCAAGAACGCGACAACGCCATCTCCAAAGCTCGCTTCGAGTTCCGCTGGCGCGATCAATTCGCCCTCGGTCTAGACCCCGCCCGTGCCATCGCCTTCCACGACGAAACCCTCCCAGCAGAAGGCGCCAAAACCGCCCACTTCTGCTCAATGTGCGGACCCACCTTCTGCAGCATGAAGATCACCGCCGACGTTAGAAAATACGCCGAGGAAAATGGCTACACTTCAGCAAAAGATCCGTCCAATCAGACTGATCCGACCGATCTACAACCAGTCTAAATGAAAAAACTCCGTCCAACCGGAGGTTACCGCAAACTCGCATCATTCCAGACCACCACACTCATCTACGATGCCACGGTAGCCTTCTGTAAAAAATTCATCGATCCATACTCCCGCACCACCGATCAGATGGTGCAAGCCGCACGGAGCGGCAGGCAGAACATCGCGGAAGGCAACCGCGCCGGGTCGACCTCCACCCACTCCGAGCTAAAGCTCACCAACGTAGCACGCGCCTCCCAAGAGGAGCTTCTGCTCGATTTTGAGGATTCCCTCCGCCAGCACAACCTCCCTCTCTGGCCAAAAGATGCCCCAGAAGCATCCCAAGTGCGCGCTCTAGCACACCAGTGCCAAAAACAAGATCCGTCCGATCGGACCGATCCATCTGATCTAACCCTCCCCACCGATCAAGGAGACCGCGCACGCTACGCTCTCTACCGCCCCTGGCTGGAGCACGAAGACCCCGACACCCGGGCCAACGCCATCATCTGCCTGATCCATCAGGCAAATTACCTCTTAGACCAGCAGCTCATCGCCATGGAGCAAGCCTTCGTTGAGGGTGGCGGCTACCGAGAAACCCTAGCCACCGCCCGCATCGCGAAGCGCAATCAAGATCGGAAAAATCAGGATCAGACAGATCCGACGAATCCGTCCGATCAAAAAGAAAGCGCCCCCCATTGCCAGGCCTGCGGCAAGCCCATGGCCATCCGCACCGCCAAAACCGGCCCCAACCAAGGCTCGCAATTCTGGGGATGCACCGGTTACCCAGACTGCAAACAGACCCTACCTGTCTAAAATCCCTCTGACTGCACCCTAACACCTAACACCCCGCAGCCACTTCAAGCATGAATACCAAATGCCCAATCTGCACGCGCGTCAAAGGCAAGCGCGACTGCCTTCTCAAAGGCGGAGCCCTCATCTGCCAAAAGTGCTGCGCCACCCTTCGCTCTACTGAAACCTGCTCGGAGTGCCACCATTTTCAAGAAGTGGAAAAACACAAACTTCAGAAAATGATCAACTCCGGCACCCTCCACCAACTCGCTCCACAAATTCCAGAAGTCGAAGACGCAGTGGACAGAGCACTGATCTTTCTCGAACAATCAATGTCCTCTCGCGCCGAAGAACTCCTTCTGCCACTGCTTCAATCCCACCCCGAAAACCACTCTGTGCACTACGGCATAGGCTGCCTACATCTCATCAACAAGAACTTTCCAGAAGCCGTCATTCACTTCAAAAAAGCCACAAAAATCTTTCCCTACTTCGTCGAGGCATGGCAAAACCTCAGCACCGTTTGTCGCGAAACCGAGGATTTTCATCTCTCCATCACCGCAGCTCAAAAAGCAGTCCAGCTCAGCCCAGTCGACTCACCTATCGCATCAAATACCCGCAAGTTCCTCAAGAATATCAGCGCTCATCTAGCCAAACAGGGGCTCACCATGGAACAGTTCCTAGCCAACCTGGAAACATTTGACCAAGCCCATTCCCAACTGGAAAACGGCAACTACAAGGCCGCCATCGATGGGTTTCATAGCGTCCTGGAAACCGACAAAAAACACGTTCAATCTCACGGTAACCTCGCCCTCTGCTACGCCATGCTCGGTGACAAAACCAACGCACTCTACCACCTAAACAAAGCCCTCGATCTCGATCCCGAATACACCATCGCCTCCGATAATCTTCTAGCCGTCGAAAAAATGACCGACGGCACCCCGCTGGACCTGCCTATGCAGCACATCAGCTCCTTCACAACCGATGTCACTACTGAATCCCCTACGCACTATCGCGGAAGATCAGATGGTCGTTTCGGTCGTGGAGAAGACTGACCAAGTATTGGGCGGGCAACAAGACAACCCATTGGCCGTCCTGATCTCGTGCGATGACGCACCCCGAAGGAAGTGTCACCTTAGGTGCTTCGCGTTCGCCTCTTGATTTAACGGGCACTTTCTCCTCAAACCACTGGACACAGTTCCAGTTCGGAGCCTCAAGTCGGGTTTCCACCTGATATTCTGAGACGAGACGCGCTTGCAACACTTCAAACTGCAGAGGACCAACAGCGCCCAACAAGGGAACGGCTTGAGTGCTTCCGTGAACATGGTAAGCTTGTGCCACGCCTTCTTTCATCAGCTGCTCCATACCCGATCGGTAGCGTTTGACGTTAGCGGTGTCGGTGTTGAGGATGTAAGTGAAGCACTCAGGGGTGAAGCGCGGCATCTCGTTATAGGTGACCGTCGGATCACTCGTCAGAGTGTCCCCGATGAGGAAATTGTAGTTCCCGACGAGAGCAAGAATATCTCCAGCGTAAGCGGTATCGAGAGTTTCGCGATCCTGACCAAAGAGCTTTTGAGCATTCGCCAGTCTCACCTTTTTCCCTGTGCGTTGATCCGTAACCTGCATGTCCCGTTCGAAAACCCCGGAAACAATCCGAACAAACACCGCGCGGTCGCGGTGGCGTGGGTTCATGTTTGCTTGGATTTTGAAAACGAACCCCGAGAAGTCCTCTTTCCGTGGATCGATCATTACATCCTCGCTGGCATTGACGCGACCGGTTGGAGCCGGAGCCAACTCCAGGAAACTCTCCAACATGTTCTGAACACCGAAATTGTTCATCGCACTTCCGAAATAAATCGGCATCTGCTCGCCAGCGAGAACCCGCTCAATGTCGAGTGGCTCGGTAAGACCGTCGAGAAGTTCAACTTCCGAGGTAACGGTTTCGTAGAGCTCATCACCTAAAGCCTCGCGAACTTTTTCATCCTCGATACCAGCGACTTCGAGCGGCGCTTTAAACGCTCCACGCACGGTTTTCTCAAAAAGATTCACTTCGTCCTTTAAGCGATCGTAAACCCCACGGAAACGAGGGCCGTCGCCTAGCGGCCAGTTAACCGGAGCTGGAGCCAACTTGAGGACTTTTTCCAACTCGTCGATCAGCTCTAAAGGCGGACGCGAAGGGCGGTCCATTTTATTAACAAACACGAAAATCGGAACACCTCGCCGACGACACACTTCGAACAGTTTTAAGGTCTGCGCCTGAATACCCTTACCGGCGTCGATCACCATCACGGCGGCATCAACCGCCGAAAGAACGCGGTAAGTATCCTCGGAGAAATCGTGGTGACCCGGAGTATCCAGCAGGTTGACGCAGCACCCCTGGTATTCAAATTGGAGCACCGTCGAGGAAACTGAAATCCCCCGCTCTTTCTCCATCGCCATCCAGTCACTGGACGTGGACTGTTGCTCTCTTTTGGATGTGACGCTGCCAGCCAACCCGATCGCGCCCCCGTAGAGAAGGAGCTTTTCGGTCAGAGTCGTCTTCCCCGCATCCGGGTGGGAGATGATCGCAAAGGTTCGGCGACGTGAAATCTCACGGGAAGCTGCGGCGGGAACCGATCTTGTGATGGCTGAAGTGGTCAAGGATAGAAAATTGAGAAAACAGAATTTTTTGGTGAACGCGGCAGCGAAATCACCTGAGAAACGGTAGCAGCACCTATGCAGGCTCGTCGCAAGCGCTGTCTCGAATGCTTAAACGCACCTGCCGCGAACCGTATCCCCACATCCAGCCGAATCAACCCCCCATCTTCACAGGGAGGGATGAGTTCCACCTCGTCCGTAACTTTCCTTCAACGTAGCACACCATTCCGGTGCCGACCATCTTCTCACACGTCGCACAAAGTCACGGACGCTTGAAAAGCATCCCTCCCGTTCACCTTCCATGTGGAAGTCTGATTTGGGAGAAGTCTGATTTGGGACACCCACTATTCACACACTGATAGAGAACACAGAGATTGACTCTCTCCCTAAGTGCCAATATTCTGGACATGAACAATAAGTCGTCATTATGACCACATTTAGTTATACCAACGCCCGCAACAATCTTGCTTCAGTCATGAAGCAGGCGACGGATAATCGTGAACCCATCACGATCACCCGCAATGGCCACGGGTCGGTCGTGGTTCTCTCAATGGAGGAATACGAGAGCATGGAGGAAACCCTGCACCTGCTGTCCTCTCCGGCGAACGCGGAACGCATCCGCCGTGGACTCGCTGATTTTGACAGTGATAATTACTCCTCACATGCCCTTGCCGAATAATGGAGCTATCATGGCTGCCCACCGGCTGGGAAGACTATCTCTATTGGCAACAAACTGATAAGAAGACACTCAAACGCATCAATCTTCTTATCAACGATACCCTGCGCTCACCCTTCGATGGCATCGGCAAACCGGAGCCACTCAAAGCAAACTTAGCCGGATGGTGGTCACGGCGCATTACAGGCGAACACCGACTCGTCTACCACGTTCACGAGGAGCGATTGATTATCATGCTCTGCCGCTATCATTACTGATTATCCACTCACCGCCCGCCCGCTCATTTTCCGCAGCACTTCTTGTACTTCTTCCCGCTACCGCAGGGGCAGGGCTCATTGCGTCCCGGCTTTTTCTCGGCGACCACCGAAAAGCCAGCTCGCGCCTCCCGCAGGTTGCTCAACATTGCCC
>JAGXGH010000043.1 GCA_024636835.1 Verrucomicrobiales bacterium
CCATAGGAGCGCGCACCACCGAGAGCCAAGTCCACCGCCAACTCGCATCCGGCTTGTCCATGCCCGTCGGATTCAAAAACGGCACTGGCGGCAGCCTGCAAATCGCCATCGACGCCATCGGTGCCGCAGCAGGACATCACCACTTCCTCTCCGTCACCAAACACGGAGTCGCCGCCATCGTTCACACTAAAGGCAACGACGCCTGCCATGTGATTCTGCGCGGTGCCAGCTCCGGACCAAACTACAATAGCGACAGCATTTCCACAGCCTGCGCGGAACTCACCAAAAACAACCTACCTCCGCATGTGATGGTCGATTGCTCACATGGCAACAGCAACAAAGACTACCGCAACCAACCGGGCGTCGCCGCCGATATCGCTAAGCAGATCGCCGCAGGATCGCGCTCAATCTCATCAATAATGATCGAAAGCAACCTCGCAGAGGGCAACCAGAAGCTCGCTCCCAAAGACCAGCTCCAACACGGAGTCAGCGTCACAGACGCCTGCGTCAACTGGGATACGACCATTGAGATGTTCGACGGACTCGCTACCGCAGTGCGCAAACGGAACAAGGGATAATCGGAACACGCCTTCCATTCGTAATAGTTATTGGAGTTCTCGTGAGATTTGTTACCATGAGAGTTCAAAACCCAATCAACACATTATGAAAATCAAAACATTACTTACATTCGCTGCAGCATCGTCACTCTCATTGGGTCTCGTTTCCTGCGGTAAAAAAACAGAGCCCGAAGCCGATAAAACCGGCGACGACATGAAAGAAGCGGTTGAGGAAACCACTGAAGAAGCTGAAGATGCCGCTGAAGAAGCTGAAGATGCCGCTGAGGAAGCCGCAGAAGCTACTGAAGAAGCTGCTGAAGAGGCTGCTGACGCCACCAGCGATGCTATTGAAGAGGCCGCTGATGCCGTGAGCCACGCCGCCGAGGAAATCAGTGACGCCGTAGAAGATGAGACGAACAATGAATAATCGTTCTTCCTGATCAACATCTTCGATGCCCCGATTTACCGTAAGGTAGTCGGGGCATTTTTGCGCCCACGTTCATCCATGGTTTTTTTCCGCAGAAAAGTATGCAGAAATTACTGACAAAGCGATTTTCGCCTAGTAAAGTCTTGCACAAATCCTATGAAAACATTGATTACTCTCTCCCTCGCCGCCGCAACCCTGCTAACACTTTCATCCTGCTGTGGAACAGGAGTCTCAAAGCGACTTCCAAATCTGCCCGACGCACCTGTTGTAGCTCCATCTCCGCAGACTGCGCCGATCAACGTCACACCGACCAAGTAATTCAAAACTCATTCCATGAACGCCCAGTGTAGCAATGCTCACTGGGCGTTTTTTTATGCCCATCCTAGCGATTAGCCAATCGGCGAAAAAGATGAAAGCCAAGCCCGAGGAACAAGACATTAGGCAACCACATCAAAACATGCGGCAATACGCTGCCTTTCGACGCGAAAGTATCGCCGATGATGATAAAAAAGAAATAGGCACACGCCACACCAAGACTGAGCACAAATCCGATCGATGTCTCACGACGCTGCGCAGTAATTCCGAGCGGAATCCCCATCAAACCAAAAGTCACGCACGCGAGGGAGAATGACCAACGCTTACTGATCTCGGCTCGGAACTTATTACGTTCGTTGCGCTCCAGATCGCGAAAATTCCCGTCTTCATCCTTAGGCTTCAAATCACCATCGAGGTAATCGTGCAGCTCCGCATTGGTCAGCATTCCAGACTTCAATCGACGGTTATCTAGTGCGCTAAGGTCAATGGCAGGCAAGGTTGTATCACGGATCCATGTCAGCCCCCAAGTCTGGATCCCAAACTCATCGGTGTTTTTCTCGCGCGACGCCATGTAGGAATTCTCCATGTGCAGAAACGACTCAAACTCCCCGCGCTCCTGACCTTCGACTTTCACCTCTTCCATCGTGAACGCTCCATTCTTCGCATGCACGAAACGAGCCACCTCACGGTTTCCATTGAGCTGGTAAAGCGATAACTGACTCATGTTGGAGTCATCGCCCTCTTCGAAGTAAATAATATTGTCAGGAAATGCGGTGATCATTTGGTCGGGCACCAGAATCGCCTTCGCATTACGCGTCGCCATATCGACGAACATTTGCTCAATCTCATTTTTCGCTTTCGGCGCGATGGACACATTGATCCACAAACAAATACCAGAAAACACCGCACCAATAACAAGCACGGGGAAACACAAGCGCGTCGTGGAAATCCCCGCCATCCGCATACTCACCAATTCATTGTCCGCTGAGATTCTCCCAAAAACCAACAACACCGCCGTAAGAAACCCCCAAGGTATCGTAAACACCAAAGAGAAGGGCATCACATAAAGGATGAACTTAAAGAAGTAACCAGCAGAAACCTGGCTCTCCACCAGCCGAGGTAACATCTCCTTAAAAATATTCCCCAGCACGAGGACGAAGCACAGCACCACCACGCCAAATACCGAAGCAAAGAGAATTTGCCCGCCGATGTAGCGATCGAGAATGCCAAACTTCAACTTTCCTGCCATATCCGAACCTTCCATCCCCCGCGCCATTCCCGCAACGAAAAACTCCTTCATCACACGTGGAAAAAATTTTGATTCAGAGAGATTGACGAATGATTTCAGTGACGCTTCACTCACAATGTCACCCTCCCACCAGAGGAGACGTATCAGTGCAAGCATTGGGGAGTGATGGGTGTCTGGTGGCCCCCGCGGTCTTCAAAACCGTTGTGACCTCTAATCGGGGTTAGGTTGGTTCGATTCCTTCCCTCTCCGCCAATGCTTCACTTTTTACACTAACCCACTCATGACCCGAGAAGAAATAACCAAACTCACCGCGCTTTCATCCTGCGCGGGATGAGCATCGAAACTCGGCCAAGCCGATCTCACGCAGGTTCTGCGTGGACTCAAACAATTCGATGACCCAAACGTTCTCATTGGGTCCGCCACCTCGGATGATTCCGCGGTGTACAGGCTCACTGATGACTTGGCGCTGGTTCAAACGCTCGATTTCTTCACACCCATCGTCGACGATCCCTTCCTCTACGGGCAGATCGCTGCGACAAATTCACTCTCGGACGTTTACGCAATGGGCGGGCGTCCGATCACCGCCATGAACATTATGGCGGTGCCAACGGAGCACCTCTCGCTCGAGACCATTAACGAAATCCTCAAGGGTGGCGCCGATAAGGTCGCAGAAGCCCAATGCGCGATGGTCGGCGGTCACACGGTAAAAAACCCTGAACCACTCTACGGACTTTCGGTGACAGGACTCGTTCACCCGCAGCGCATGATGTCGAACGGTGGCGCGTCTCCTGGTGAGGTGCTCGTTCTCACCAAACCTATTGGATCGGGCATCATCTCCACCGCCATCAAACGCGGACTCGCCAGCGATGAAGTGATCTCCGCCAGCGTCAAAGTCATGTCGACCTTGAACACACCTGGCACCGCCATCGCCGAGCAGGGACTTTGCCGCGCGGCAACCGATGTTACCGGATTCGGTCTTCTCGGCCACCTCGGAAACATTTGCAAAACCAGCAACGTGCGCGCGGTGGTGAATTCTTCCATGGTTCCCGTAATCGCTCCAGAAGTGCTCGAATGGATCGATGCCGACTGCGTGCCAGGCGGGACAAAAGCCAACCTCGAAGTTGCCGAAACGTTCACCACATTTGCCGATGGCGTGAACGAGCGCTTTAAAGTCCTCCTCGCCGATGCCCAAACCAGCGGCGGACTATTGCTCTGCGTGCCTCCTGCTCACCTCGAGAATGTCCTGAATATCCTCCGCGACCACGATGCCCTTTCATCCTCAATCATCGGAGAAATCCACGCCGCGGACGACGACGCCCGCCGCATCACTGTCGAGTAGCGCACATTGAAAGTCACCAAACACGCTCTACTTTGTCTGGTGGCCATCTTGTCCAGCTGTCAATCCACCAAGCAACCCTCTGCACCAAATGGTGAAACAGTGGTTCTTCTGCACGGTCTTGCCCGCAGCGCCAGATCGATGGAACCCATGGCGGATCACCTCCGGGCGCAAGGTTACACGGTCGTCAACCACGACTACCCATCGCGTCATCACACCGTCGAAAAAATCGTCGACCTCTCTATTGCGCCCTTGATGGCGTCGCCTGAAATCACCTCGGCGGACAAATTACACTTCATCACTCACTCGATGGGTGGGATCCTCGTTCGCGCCTATCTCAAAGAGACCAAACCTGATAACCTCGGGCGGGTCGTCATGCTTGGACCACCGAACGGCGGTAGCGAAGTCGTCGATAAAATCGGGCACTGGTCCTTGTTCGGCTCGATCAACGGCCCGGCCGGCCGACAACTACGCACCGATGGGATACCGGCCACCCTTGGCCCCGTTGATTTTCCTCTAGGCATCATCGCTGGCGACCGATCGATCAATTGGATCAACAGCTCGATGATTCCAGGACCAGACGACGGCAAGGTATCGGTCGAGGGCTCGAAGGTCGAAGGTATGACCGACCACACCGTCGTTCACTACACCCATCCAATGATGATGCGCCGCAAACCTGTGATGAAACTTGCAGAGTGCTTTCTCCGTACCGGCAGTTTTCAATAAAACACCTAAAGAGAAGAATGCGTTACACGCTTCAACAGATCTTGCCATCGATTCAAATGCGGATACTACTCAAAATCATAATTCGTCATTCGAAGGAAAGCGGTAATATACCTCAAGCATCAACGTGGCAAAGCACGTTGCCATGTGATCATTGATTGCCCCGTGACTTGATTTCTGGCTCCAATATCCATAATCATGCTGAGCTTCCAAAAGCTCAGATTCGAATGTCCTGCGATATTTTTCCCACTTGCTTCCACCCACGTTCATCATCGCCTGAGCATTATAATAGTGGTAATAAAGGTCGGCTGAAGGAGTGCCCCATTTGAACTCGTTGTTCTTTCTAAAATATCTGATCGCCTTTCTGGCCGCACTGGAATTGCCTTGTCCCAACATTTGAAGCGCGAGTATGGCACCGCCAGTCAGTTGCGGACTTTTATTCAAATGAGTATTGCGGTAGCCGATGGATCCATCATCACACTGCATCTCCTCAAGAAACATGGCCGCCTTGCGCGAAGGCATGCGGAACTTGCCTTCAGACCATAGCCCAGTGTGCATACATGCCCTCATCGCTTGAATCTGCCAGAACCCGACTGAGTTATCTCCGTTTTGTTCGTGATTATTGTATTTATAATTCCAACCGCCGCTGTCCGCCTGGCCATCCATAACAATTTCTCCGGCTATTTTGGTGATTTTTGCAAGATTAGGAATATCAACATTCAGCTCCACGTAAAACGCATAAGTCTCCGCAAGCGCATATGTGGCGATGGCATGCTCGAAAACCCAAGTATGATTCGCTTTATCAAGCGCAATTACTCCATCGCCCTGCATACCAACATTAATCAAGTAAACAATAGCCTTGAGCACAGTATCTCCAAATTGCTTTGAATGTGGTGTTTCACAATGCCCGAGATATGCCAGAACCGCCATGCCCGTCATTGCACATTGATATTTGTCTCCCCAGGAACCATCTGCGTTCTGTTGTTCTTGAAGCCAACCAAGAGACTTTATCACGGCAGTTTCACATTCCTTACTTCCCCCCATTTCATTGAGACGCTTCATTCGTTCTTCAAGATCGCATCGACCTTTCCAGATTGGAGGCATTTCGAGCTCCGTTCCCTTATCATCATCATCATTTATTTCACTACATCTCACATCAATAAGCGCGATGGCTGACTCATCGTTAGCACATTCTCCGATAGATATGGAGTCCTCATGATTCTCCACACCTCCCCACAGAGGAAAACCAAAGTTCATTACGACAAAGGCTAACACAGCGCGTGGCATCGCGGATATCCTCTCTTGTATGCGATTATGCGCATAACGCCGCCCGCAATCACTATACTCTGCCTTTTTACCACCCCAATCAGCACACTCGGAGGGAGCGCAGTCATATATTTTTTTAGAAGGTATCTGTGTCATGGGTTTTAATTAAAGGGGTATAGATTGAAAATTAATCAGCCAAACACTTTTAGAGAGGGGCCAACAGAAAATAAACCCCTCAAAGCTCTGATGTCTTAGAAAAAAAACGATTATATTTTCAATCCATCTGTTTTCTGACACACAGGAGCAGACCCAGTTTTTGGTGCATCAATTCATAAAAACCCTTGCTTCTCTGTAGCGGCGTTTTTTCAAACACCGACATCCAACTCATTGCGCATAAAAAAACGCTCCACACCCAGGAGGGTGCGGAGCGTTGAAAAAGAGACGGATCGAACTTACTTCGCAGCCGCGTAATTCGCTGCGACGACGTCCCAGTTCACTACATTCCAAAACGCGGAAATGTAATCCGGGCGACGGTTCTGATAGTTCAGGTAGTAAGCGTGCTCCCAGACGTCGAGTCCGAGAATCGGCGTACCGCTGCAACCAGCGATTTCTTCACCCATTAGCGGGGTGTCCTGGTTTGGGGTCGAGCAAACAGCGAGCTTGCCGTCTTTTACCACAAGCCAAGCCCAGCCTGAGCCGAACTGTGTTGCCCCTGCGTTCGCGAACTCTTCCTTAAAGGCATCGAGTGAGCCAAAGGTGGAATCAATCGCCTCGGCCAGTTCGCCGGACGGTGAGGTCGCACCGCCAGGTGCGATGACTTTCCAGAACAATGAGTGGTTTGCATGGCCGCCACCGTTGTTACGCACAGCGCCGCGCTTTGCATCAGGCACTTCGGAAAGGCTGGCGACAAGCTCTTCGATACTCTTGCTGCCGAGGTCGGTGCCTTCGATAGCTGCATTTACTTTGGTGACGTAGGCATTGTGATGCTTGTCGTGGTGAATCTCCATCGTCTTCGCATCGATATGCGGTTCAAGAGCGTCGTTGGAATATCCGAGGTCGGGAAGTTGGTAGGCCATATGTATATTTTCTGTTGGTTGAATTTTGAATTCACGGTCGGCAGAAGTATTTTACTTTGCCGCACTCCGTCAATAGAGCTTACGTGCCTCAAGGTAAAGTAGTTTGCCCATTTCTGCTTTCGACTTTCCACAGAATTGCTTCAACTTCTACCCGATGGACTCCGCCCTCAAAAGCGATCTCGCACTCACCTACCTCAGCATTCTGTTTGAGGGAGTGCCATTTATTCTGCTCGGAACGATGCTCTCCGGGTTCATCGATGTCTACCTACCAGGCCGCACCATCGAGCGCCTGCTACCCAAGAACAAATTCCTCGCGGTGATTTTCTGTGGTGTACTCGGACTGATCATTCCGGTCTGCGAATGCACCACCGTCCCCGTCATGCGACGACTGATCCGCAAAGGCTTACCTGTCTCGTGCGCCGTCGTTTACATGCTCGCTGCCCCGGCGATCAATCCCGTCTCACTCTTCAATACCTACAAAGCGTTCATCCGCCCCGACCCGATGTTTGTCGTTGGCTCGCGCTTTCTTCTCACCTTCGGCGTCACGGTATTCCTTGGTTGGCTGCTCCTCGCGCTTCGCCCCCAGCACTTCCTTCGCCCGAGACTACTCACTGATGTATTGACGGCCTCATCACGTGGGTGGTTTGGATCTAACGACGAATCCATACAAGCCACCGCCGCCGATCACGGAGCGACCGCTGCCGAAGGTGGGCGTATCCTCACCGCCATGCGCGTCTCCGTTCGCGACTTCATGGAGACCTTACTGTTCTTCTCCATAGGCGTCCTGCTCACCGCCGCGCTAAAAGAATCCCACCTCAGCCAGTCGCTGGAAGAGCTCGCTCAACACCCCGGCCTCGCCACTCCGGTGCTCATGTTGTTCGCTTTCGTCTCATCACTGTGCTCGACCACCGATGCACTCATCATCGCGCAATACAACTTCTCCTACGGACCGAAACTTGGCTTCCTGGTGTTCGGCCCGATGATGGACATTAAACTCGTGTTCCTCTACATGACGATCTTCCGCGGATGGTTCGTCGCCGCGCTTGCCGTCTTCCTATTCCTCATCATTTGGGCGCTGACTTGGAACTGGCACGGATGGACGTGGGAAAGCTACCTACAACTGAAAACCTTCTTCTCCTCATGAGCAACCAGCCATCATCAAAAACCGAGCCACCCATTCCCGACGCCACTCCGGGAATGATCTGGCAGCGCGTGTCAGAAAGCGTGATTCTCATTATCACCGGCCTCATTATGCTCTACTATCACGGTAGTGGATTGATCGTTCACTACCTCCGCGAAGACTTTCGTCCGTATCTCCTCTGGGGCGCCGTTGGTCTGATCGTTGTCGGAATTTTTCACCTCTGGTTCGCCCGCGCCACCACCACAGGAGAGTCCAGGACAGAATCTGGAACCATCGGCATCGCAGGGCGCGGCGCTTGGCTCGTTTGGATCATCGCGATGGCACCAATGGCTTGGGGACTAGCACACACCACGCATCGCTACAGCACGGACTCCGCAGCACGAAAGGGACTCTTTGACGATGCCGCTTCCCTCGCCACCGGCCTTCCACTCGCTGGCGGGGCATCGCTCCTGGAAAATGCTTCACAGAATGAAGATGGCTACTACCGCCTCGGTCTCGATCAGATTTTCTTCAGCGCACTCTATGAAGAAGATCGCGATGCTCTCAGCGGCGTCATGATCGAACTTGAATCGATGGCAACCCAACGTCCAGGCGGCGAAGCTGTGATCCGTCTCTACGATCTACTCGTCATGTGCTGCGCGGCAGATGCCCGCGCCGTAGGCATCGACGCCCGATATGCACCAATGATTCCAGATGAATTACTCACTGCGATGAATGAAGCCGGAGAGCAGCAACAACCTCTTTGGCTGCGAATTCGTGGAACTCTGGACTTTGGCAAAACAGACAGCGGGCAATGGGCCGCATTCCTCTCTGTCGATGGCCAGGAAGTGATTCCGCCCCCCACCACTCCATTCGACGATTAATCGCGCTTATGCCGCTTTCGAATAGAAATATGATTATTCGTCCTTAGGATCATCGCTCCCAATCTGTTCGAACCTTCGCTTCGCTGATCCGCTTCTCATTAATCCACGTGATATTTTCACTACTGCTCCCGCCTTTACTTTGGTATCCGCCACATTGGGGGAATCGACAGGCATCGTGATGCCGTTCTGAATGACCGTAACTCGCTCCAAATTCGCAGATTTCTTTAACCCACCAGCGGCTTCAATAAGATCGGCCACCGTTGCGTCATCTTCAATCGTCACTATCCCAGGGCGAAGCACCTCGCCGTAAATGAAGACAATTTCACGACCGTTTTGCTTCGAAATCTGTGCCTTGGTCTCGAGTCCAAGCGTGAACGAATCACGACGAAACGCGCCTTCAAGCGATGCCAAAGCGGAGAACATATTCAGCCCGCCGAGCTTCACCCGACGACCAGCTACCGTCGTGTACCCACTACCAGTCAGCTTGAAAGTGTCGTCGGCAATAATTGCGGGCTTACCATCTTTAATTCGAAAGACTTGGATCGCCAACGCATCGTTCCTCCCAAATTTAAACTCCCGTTCCCACTTTGATTTGGAGGCCACACCCGCTTGACTGGTGATCAGTGGCGCAAAAACACTGAGCGCGGCAAGGGAAGCTGTTAGTAGTCGAAGAATCATGTAATAGGGTTGTCTCACGTTTGGTCACTGATCGCGAAGCATTTGTTCAATCAACGCGACATCGCATCACCGTCAACCTCTGGACGAGGATCACGGGTGAACAGATCAGCAAGCGCCGCCGCAGGCGGTTTCTCTTCATAAAGCACCGCATAAACTTGATCAATAATCGGTGTCGGCACTTCGAGCCGACGCGCCTCGCAATAAATAGACCGTGTATTCGGCACGCCCTCCGCCACGCTCTGCCCCATGCTCGCCACCACATCATCCAGAGTTTTTCCCTCGCCCAAACCGCGACCGACACGGTGATTGCGCGAAAGTTCTGAATAGCAGGTCACCACCAAGTCGCCGACTCCCGACAATCCTTGAAACGTCCCAGCATCACCTCCAAGCGCCACTCCCAGACGAGCCAATTCAGCCAACCCTCGTGTCACTAGTGCCGCCTTGGCATTGTCACCCAGCCTCATGCCCTCAACAATTCCGCCGGCAATCGCGAACACGTTTTTGATCGCCCCACCGAGCTCAACACCCGCCACATCTGTCGTGGTGTAACTGCGGAACCACGGCAAAGTGAACAATTCCTGGAGCCGCTTCGCGATTGCTTCATCATCAGCCGCAATCGTAGTCGCCGTCGGAAGTTCGCGACTCACTTCTTCGGCATGGTTCGGACCGGATAAAACACCGATAGAATGATTCGAGAAAGCGTCAGCAAGGATCTGGCTCATCCGTCGACCGGTTTCCAACTCGATTCCCTTGGTACACGACAACAAAACCGCCTCATCATGAATCCCCGCCTTCGCCAGGTTCGTCGCCACCTCAGCCATCGCTTTCGACGGCGTTACCACCAAGATCACCCGCGCATCGCTCAAATCCTCCAAGCAGCTCGTCGCACTCAGGTTTACAGGAAGCCTCACCCCCGGCAAATAGGGCGTCGCGTGATCCGCATTAATCTGCGCCGACAAGTCCGCCGACCGACACCACAACAGTGGATCATGCCCACCTTTCGCCAACACCATAGCCAGCGCCGTCCCCCAGGATCCCGCTCCAACGACCGCTGTTTTTATCGAATTTTCACTCATATCAAATCTCCCATCTCTTGTATTTGAACTCAACAATGTCCGCCAAAACCTCATCAACCACGAGTCTCCAATAACCAATAACTACCCACCCTTCTTCACAAACTTATGCTCGGTTCCCGCCAGCAGGCTACGGATGTTCGAGCGATGGCGCCATGTCGCCAGAAACCCCACCAACACAGCGAAGACCAAATGCGCAGGCCTCCATTCTCCAGTGATCAGCGATTGCGCAAGCACTGCAATAGGAATCGCCAAGGCCGCACCAATCGATGCCAGGGAAACATAGCGCGTCGTGTAAAACAGCGCGACCCATGCCAGCAGACCGATCCCCAATTCAACAGGTAGCAGAGCGAGCAGCACCCCGGCGGATGTGGCAATCCCTTTTCCGCCCTTGAATCCCAGCCACGGCGTGTAGTTGTGCCCGAGAATCGTCGCCAGACCGGTCGCTACCTGCCACATCCCCGCATTCGGCAAATCCGCATTGATCAACTGATACGCGGCCACCGCAGGGAGCAAACCCTTCAGGAAATCCAACACAAAGCAGGCGATGCCGAATTTCTTACCGACAATACGCAACACATTGGTGGCTCCGATGTTGCCAGACCCATGCTGACGAATATCTATCCCCTGCGACTTCGCAATCAGGAAGCCAAACGGGATGGAACCAACAAGAAAACCGAGGAGTGGAAAAAGACTTGGATGCACGTTGGGAGCATAGCCAAATTCCACGTCCACGCCATATCGGAATCATCAATGCTCGAATTCTTCGTATCAATGATATCGGAAATCGTCTCGGTACTCGGCACTGGGCGGCGCATCAGGCGGCAATATGGAGAGCCATCTTTCTAGGTGGCTCGGGTGGTGAACGAACAACCCAGACCCTTCGCAGCCAGCTGGAAGCATGGCTCTCCATAATCCAGCCCCAACGGGGCATCACCCACCAGCCCGGAGCAACGCCCTGGGTTCTTCCTACCAAAACCAAGCCAACACCGCCCGTAACACCAAATCCCCCACCCGCAGGCCGCTCCCAAAACCACCGCCCCGCTATCATCCATCTGAAAACTGAACACTGAAAACTAGCAAACATTCTCCCGCCGTCCAGCGACCAGCTCTCATCCCTAACGGCCGACACAAGCTTCCATCCCCGTAACCCCGATCGTTCACCCTTCACCCGTCGCACATCGCATCACATGCAAATTCACCGATGGCTTTTTATAGTTAGCCATGAGACTCCACCCCAGCTTGCCCTTCTCAGAATCAAAAGTTCCCTCGGAAATTTCGATCACTCCCCTATCGCACATCGATTTGTCCAGGACGCAATCTTCGCCAAAAAACTCCGATGGCGGGAACATCTGATCCCACCCCAAATCGGCTGAAGTTTTGCTATCGCCGGAACATCCGGAAAACATCACCAACAGTGCCAAAAATCCAAACCATCGCTTCATAAGCAATCACATCTATCTACCCTGAAAAAGCGTGACAAGGCTTATCACCCTTTCTTCTCGCGCAGCATTCCCTTTGAAAATAATGACCAACCTCAGTCTCTGGTCATGACACGCACCTCGTATTCATGTTCACCATCGGGACCTGTGAGCTCAAAGAGAACTCTCACCTGCTCTGTTTTGGAAAAAGGAACAGGTGTCCATACCAGCTTCTTTCCAGCTGCATCATAGCTAACCCCCGAAGGAGCGTCTTTAAGCACCGCATCGACTTCGGCAGGGAAATCCATCGCCGCCGAGAACGACGAAGGTTCCCCGACTGAGGGGCTCTGGAGAAGATCGGAAGCATCCACCCCTCTATCGGGCACTGGAGGATTTGCCGTTTTGACCTTAGCAGCGAAACGGTCCATGTCCTCCACACTGAACCCATCGGTCTTTTCCATGACCTCCTTGATGACCGAGGCAGGCATCACATTAGCCGCGAGTTGAGTGGCCATACGTTGGCTTGCCGTAAACTGGATCTCACCGGCAAGAGCTCTGCCCCACGACACCATGTAGATGGATCTCGCATGATCTCCAACATCGGACAAATCCTTGGCCAAACCTGAGATAAACTCGTTGCGTAGCTCCGGCTTTTGAAACTGATCCATCAGAGAAAGACAATGAAGCTTATGCTTAACAGCCTCGACTTTGTCGTTCATGGCCAACAGAATATTCGCCAGTAGCATGCGGGCATTGAGACTTTCCGGAGTCATTCTTACCACGCTCTCCGAGTATGCCTTGGCTAGCTCGAGTTCGTTGAGCCGGGAATAGAGTCTCGCCAAACCAAATGACCACTCAGGGTTATTGGGATCGGCCGCCACCGCCTGGCGCTGTAAAAATGCCGCGATGAACACATCTTCATCATTAAGCCTCAGCGAGAGCATATCATTGAGATAGATCCTATCAGCTAAGCGCGCCAATCGCCGGGCCTCCTCCACATTTCCCTTTTTTTGGCGCGGATCAATGAATTGCTCCATCGTTAGAGAAGTCACTGGCGCAGCCATTCCAATGCTATCAGCCCCCTCAATACGGAGGGTCGGCACTCCAATGAGAAGGCCTTCACTGGTCACCAAGGCTCCGCCGGAATTTCCGGGATTGATGGCGGCGTCGAGCTGAATATATGGATCACCTCCCACAATTCGCTTGGGGGTATTGATGATTCCCTTGCTGATGCTAATGACAGGCTTATCCTGATCCGGAACGTATGGAAATCCGATCACATAACAGGTCGCACCAGCCTTGATATCCCCGTCGTTTTTTGACAGTTTGGATGGGATGAACTCGACTCCCTTGGCATCCACTTTCACCAAGGCCAAGTCGTTACTCTTATGAGCCTTTATCAACTTGGCGTCGTTAAACTTTTTGCGCACGACATTACCGTCCTCCCTCACCAAGGCTTCGACCGTCATGGGCAGCGGACTGCTGGCAACGTGATAATTGGTCAATATCAAACCATCCGCCGTAAGAACCACGCCACTGCCAACACCCTCGGCATCAGAAATTGACACCACTGTAGGCTCAAGCTTTTTAAAGATGGCGGTGGCATCCTCGCCACGGCTTGCAGAAACCCCAAGCAAGCAGGCTCCGAGAGTATAAAAGATTGGACGAAAAAATCTCATTGGCTGTTATCTGATGGATGATTATGGGGCGAGCTGTCTGATCAACTCTTCAACGTCAAAGTCAAAAACCCCCCATGTGTTGTGGCCGTCGCCGATCCTCATCAGTAGTTTATTTGTATCACTAATCAGGTGGGCTGAAAATTGGCTCGAAGGCATGACGATGTTCATCTTGAACAATTCTTTCTTTGGATTTCCGATTTCTCGGATTGACCATGTGTGGACCCCATCTTCATAGATGTACCACATCAGGTATTTACCGGACATATCCATCATGAGGTTACCTTTATTGGGCTCCCCCGTCAGTTCTTCCAATTCGATAAGCTTGGCTGGTTCTACACCTATATCCAGTATTTCATCTGAACCGACGATGAACCTGCCCGACGCGTCAGGGCGCCCATCTCTGAGATAGTGCGCATATTTGGTTATCGAAAGATCCTTGCCCTTGCGAAAGAACGCAGTTTGATTGGACCACAGTATATTGCCAGCCGGATCGGAAGCCAGTAACCCACTGACCGAATGCACCAACTGGTAGATATTCTCGGAAAAACTCATCATGGTGGGATTCAGCGAATCGCGATCGATGAGTTCTAGAAAAAACTTATTACCCTCGCGTTCAAGCGCCACCACGGGACGAGTGTCAGCATAGCCGGTGCCTATGGCCATCAAACCGGTGAAGGAAGTATCCGTTTGGCCGAACGACATCTCTTTTAATCGCTCACCCGTTCTCAAGTCATACGATGCCAGAGCCTTCCCGTTATTCTCTTTCAAATAGACGCGGTTGGCATCTCCGAAAAAGTGCCCTCTCTCATCCTGTATATCCACAAGACGCTCAAATGTGTGCAGACTCCATGCCTCATGATCATTGTAAGATTTTGACAGCAGCACCACATTGCCTGATCCAGCAAGGCCAATGACCTGGGAGCCGGACTGAATCATGCCGCTCAATTTCAAAGGTATACTCTTGGAGCCATCTGCGGAAACAACTTCAGGTTTGCTATTGGAGCCCCTGATTGAAAATTGGAAATCATCCTGAATTTCACTACCTAGCTCACCGGTCCAGCTTAGCTTCAAATTCACTCGGGAGACACGTTCACCGGGTTTGGCTGTCCACCGCAGAACTCCATCTTCAATATTCGCTTCGCCCTCAACATTTGCCGTCACCGTATGCCCGGTGCCTGCCGGAAGGTGTATCTCAAGGGGATCTTCCGCGTAATAATACTTCGGCGTTGCAGGATTGTCCTCAAGCTCTTGGTATTTGAGTATATGAATGCTATCTCCATCGGGAAGAAGAGCCACGCTGTGCTTTGTATCCACATACAAGGCTCTATCGTATGGCAATATGCTGTCAGCCACTCCCGGATAATCCACGCTAACAGGCAAGTCGTTCAACGTGGCAAGAGTGGCGCGACCATCGGCAAGAAACATCAGGAAATTCGGAGGAGAAGGAAACTTGTTACCGTAAGACTCTTTCACTCTGACCAACAGCTTGCTACCACCATGGTCGGGAAACCCGGTTTCCAGGCATCTTTGCTTGGGCGATATGCATTGCCTGCTCACTTTGCTAATCGATGCAATTCCTTGTGGGTCGAACTCTATCTGAATAATCTGTCCCGTTTCCTTTTGCCCGGAGCTCAATTCACCATCCAGGGTGTAGATTCTCCCGTCATGGCCGGATCGTAACCGCAGACTATCCGGCTTATAAGAGGGCAGCGAGACACGCTCTTCTTTCACCGGATCATAAATTGCGCTGAGATCCATATTATTGCTCACAATCTCAAAATCGACCGGATCAACACAGACAACTTGTTTATCTGTGGCGACCATCAGATTCCCATCAGGATTCAATAGAGGTGCATCCATGGAAACCGGCGTGCCTTCAAGTTGGAGGACATGCACATCGACCCTCTTCATCGAATCCACATCCCAAATTTCCAGCATATGGTTCTCAGGATAAAGAAGGTAAACCTTGCCGCCTTGCGCCGCCAAAAGAGTATCCTTATCCACTTTCCATGGAGCCGTCCCGAACTCCAAAGTTCTTAAATCCAATGGCAACCAGTATGGCGATTGATCAATTTCCACCATCAGTATTGAGCCGTCTCCCACCGTCACCAAATCACAAACATTACCGGCAAGATCCAGCTTTAGTCTGTCTTTGACAAAGTCGACCGGGTTGTCAGGCTGACGTTCCGGCAGCCTGATATTATCGCTGGGTGGCTCGGCCCATTCACATTCCAAACCCTTCAGATAGGAGAGTTGGATCTTCTCACTTAGAAACGGCTTCTGATAACCATCGCTTTCCTTGTATAATCTGACCCAAAGATCCGTCTGGCTGCCTGACCATGGAATGTTATGACGCTGCGCTCTGATCATTGATGAGGATTTCGCCACTTCAATCCTTTCCGCCTTACGCATACGTTCCTCAATTGATGAACCCTCGAGGGATTCGAGCTCGTAGGTGGTGGCTGCCACCATTTGAACTCCCTCGGACATAATGTCAGGAATCTGCCAAAACACCTGACAGGAAACTGAAACACTCTTCTGGCTTCCCGTAACTTCAAGGGCAACCTCTGCAGACGTCTCCAGAACCTTGTCAATTTCCTGTTTCAGATTCAGCCACTGACCCTCGTGCCGAATCGCGATAACGGATCCTTCATCCGACACGAGCAAGGTATTCTCGATGTCATCAGCTTTCTGTTCCAGTTCGTCCAGTGAAGCTGCGAATGCAACTTTCTTGCCTTCAAGAGACTTGAGGTATGAAAGTGCAGGACCTCGCTGAAGATTCCTCATCTGTAATCTCACCTCCTGCATCTCTTTATACAACTGCGCATGTATACTGCGTTGCTCCATAGACTCCTCCCGACTCCTCGGTCTCCGTTGGCTACCGAAAGTCCTTATCTCACGCATTTTTTGATTCAATTCCTCCTCTTTCAGACGCAGCTCTGAGAGTCTCTCGTCGAGATTTGCATCACTCTCATTCCGCTGTTCATCCTGCTCAGCACTAAAGCGAACGGCTGATACTCGTGGCGACGCAGATCCGTCAGTGAGCTCACTCAACTCGATATTGCGGGAGTAGGGAAATCGATATATCGAAAAACCTGAAGGAAGCCGAACGGCAAGTGTCGCCTCAGACCTTTGAACTTTTTGATCGATGCTACGATAGAAATTCACCCTATCCTGACCGACTGGAGCGACACATATCAAATAAAGGGATGTGTTTGTCGCGGAAACGGAATCACCCTCGCTTGAATCACCAATTGGTACCAATGCGCCATGGACTATGCCGCCATCCTTTAATTGAACCAAGCCCGCTTGGACAAAGGTAATCTCCGGGATCTTGTCGGCTTCTGATTCTGCACTTGATGGAGTAGACGACGACTCATCTACAGATGTTTGAGGGTCGACTTTTTGAACCTCTTCCGAGGAGCGTTGTATTTCGTTGGATCGGATCTCTTCTGAACCCGAATCCTTCTCCTCCTCGCTTTTATTTCCCCCACAAGAGCAAAGAAAGAACAAAGCGCCCATCAACGAAACACAAGCCACGCGCCTAACCATCAGATCATCTTTTTTCTTCATGCACATCGGTCTGTTTGTGGATTCCATCTCAGGCAAACCCAAGCAATTGGAACAATCACTTGGAACCTGAAAAAACCACCTCAGTTGTTCGCAGACGCGACTGATAGTGACAAGCACCAAATCAACTACCCGCATGCCGCTCCCACCCCCCCTACCGCTCCGCTTTCATCCATCTGAAAACTGAACACTGAAAACTAGCAAACGTTCCCCCGCCCAGCGAACTCCTAACCACCTTCCATTCACAACGGGACAGCAACTCTTTGCGTTCCTACAACCCGATCGTTCACCCTTTCTTCTCGCGCAAAACCACAAGCGCAACGATCGCCCCGACCAGCGGGAAAACGACCAAAGAGAACATCCAAAACACCATCTTCTCTGGCGGTGCACATTTCGTAATCCGCGTCGCCGCCAAAAGCAGCAGCGGAAGCCAAATCACAATCAGCACCAGCGTCGCAATCGACGCTGGATGCGTGAATGGTGAGTCAGAAACGGCACAAAAAACGGTCATAGCATTAACCTTCCACGCATATCGCCCAAGGCAAGTGACTCCGAAGAGACACTCCACCGGCCCAGGGCCGTCACCAGCCCCGCAACCTCTATTCTCTATTAGCAACGCGATCTATTTTCTAACCTACGCCTTCGATGCTTTCGCCGCACGCTTGCGGGCGTTTGCATCGAGAACGCGCTTGCGCAGACGGATGCTCTTCGGTGTGGCTTCCACTAGCTCATCGACGTCGATGTATTCAATCGCACGCTCGAGAGAAAACACGCGTGCAGGAGTCAGTTTCGAAGTTTTGTCCTTACCGGCAGAACGCATGTTGTCGAGGTGTTTTTCCTTCACAGGGTTGACCGGAAGGTCGCCAACCCGTGGGTTTTCACCGACCAACATACCGCCGTAAATCGCATCGCCAGGGCCGACGAAAAGAACACCGCGCTCTTCGAGAAGCTGCAAGGAGTAAGGTGTCGCCGTGCCTTGATCCATGGAAACCAATGTTCCCGTGGTGCGGTTGACGATCTCACCAGCATGTTCGTCGTAGTCTTCGAACAAGTGACTCATAATCCCGTGACCGGAGGTGAGGTTCACCAATTCGGTCTCAAGGCCGATGATACCGCGGGTAGGAATACGCGCCGTAATCAGAGTGCGTCCACTGGCCTCTGTCTCCATGTTCGACATCACCCCTTTACGGTTGACCAAAAGCTTCAACACACCCTGCGCATAATCGCCCGGTGCTTCGATGTACAAAGTCTCGTAGGGTTCGAGAAGTTTGCCGTTGTCGTCACGCTTGTAAATCACCGTAGGACGCGAAACCAGCACTTCGAAACCTTCACGACGCATCTGCTCGACAAGCACCGCGATCTGCATCGCGCCACGAGCGGAAACGTCAAACACACCGGAAAGGTCGGTGTCGCTCACCTCAATCGAGATGTTGGTCTTCAACTCACGCATCAAGCGATCGCGGATCGCACGCGATGTCACGTGTTTGCCTTCGCGACCAGCCAAGGGGCCGTCGTTGATGGAAAACTGCATCGAAACTGTTGGTGGATCGATATCCATGAACGGCAGCGCTTCCATATCAGGTTTAGCGGCGAGAGTTTCACCGATATTAATGTCTTCGATACCGGCAGCGATTCCAACAATACCACCAGCGCCACAACCTTCGGAGTCCGTGGTTGCAAGGCCGGAGTAGGTGAAGGTCTTCATCACCTTGGAAGTCACCTTGGTGCCGTCGCGACGGAGAAGCGTGATGTTGTCACCCTTTTTCACCGAACCACCGAGCACCTTGCCGATTGCAACACGACCGACGTAGTCATCCCACTCGATGTTCGAAACCAGCATGTGGAAATCACCATCCGGGTCCGCATCGGGAGCCGGCACATATTTAATGATCTGCTCAATCAAAGGAACGCAGTCCTTACGCTCATCGTCCGGGCTGTTCATGAAGTAACCGTCACGCGCAGATCCGTAAACGAATGGTGCGTTGAACTGATCTTCAGAAGCATCGAGATCGAGGAAGAGCTCAAGAACCATGTCGTGAACTTTCATCGGATCGGAAAGCGGACGGTCAATCTTGTTGATCACCACAATCGGCTTCAGTCCTTGCTGGAGAGCCTTACGGAGAACAAAACGGGTCTGAGCCTGTGGGCCACCGGATGCATCAACAACCAGCAACACACCATCCACCATCTTCATCACACGCTCCACTTCAGCACCGAAATCGGCGTGGCCTGGGGTATCCACAATGTTGATCGTGTAGTCGTTCCAAAGAATCGCGGTGTTTTTCGCCTTAATCGTAATCCCTTTTTCCTTCTCAAGATCCATCGAATCCATAGCGCGCTCTTGGGTCGCCTGGTTTTCACGATAAGTCCCGCCTGCCTGGAGCAATTGGTCAACGAGGGTGGTCTTGCCATGGTCAACGTGGGCGATGATGGCGAGGTTACGGATAGGAATGGACGACATAACGGTGAATGACTAAATCAAATTTGGGAACGGACGCCGTAGGAGCATCGGGCATTTCCCGCACGCTTTTCCCTTGAATCGCAAGGGCATGGTAGCCTGCAAACCGGACGCCGTGAGGTTCCATCCTTTTCCCAAAATGTCAAACGACGGTTCAAGAAAGAGTCAGGAGTCAGGCACTGGGCGCAAGCCCGACCCGTGGCGGTGGCATCCTGCCACCAAGCCATTCCCTGGGCACTGGGCACTGGGCACTGGGCATCAGGCATCAGGTGTCAGGCGGAAGTAAAAGACGGCGCACCAACCTCGAAGCGCCACAAGCCAACCGTGACGTGACCATCTCGGAGACGCCCAGTCTGGTCACAAGTCCTTCCGGCCCGCCAATGCGGGCGCCCCCCCCTCCCTACTTTATACCCTATACCTTCTACTAAAATCCCTCCCAAGGAACGCTGAGCACCAGCTCGGCACGGCGACAGCCGCCACCACCCCGTCCCGCCAACGCGGGGCGCACTCCCAAAACCCCAACGGGGTTAAACACCTCAGCCCAGGGCATCGCCCTGGGTTCTTCCAACAACCAAATCCAGGCCAAGCCAACACCGTCCGCAACACCAATTCCCCCACCCGCAGGCCGCTCCTAAAACTCCCTACCGCTCCGCTTTCATCCATCTGAAAACTGAAAACTAGTAAACAAGCCAGCTTCGCCACCCAGCGACCACCAAACCACCAAACCACCATCCATCTCCACCACCCCGCCCCGCCAACGCGGGACGCACTTCCCTTACTACTTTATACTCTATACCTTCTACTAAAAAGCCCTAAGGAATCCGCAAAGTCTTACCCACACTCAAAACATCACTGCTCATCCCATTGGCACTTTTCAGCGCTGTAACCGTCACTCCATACTTGCGGCTAATTCCCCACAACGTCTCGCCCGATCGCACCGTGTGTGTCGTTCCTGATGCCGACGCACCGCTACCGCTCGACGTCGTCACAGCAGCTGAGCCTCCACCCGATCCCCCGGGAATCGACAAGGTCTGACCAATGCGAATTTCCGACCCTCTCAGACCGTTCGCGCTCTGAATCGAACCGACACTGGTGCCAAACTGCCGACTGATCGCCCACAAACTGTCACCACGTTTCACCGTATAACTCGTTGAACTCGCGGTCGGACGCGTCGGTGCGGGAGGCGTATAGCTCGGCTCTGCCGGTATTCTATCGACTGCCGCGTATCCGGTGTTCGAACTCACTTCCGGAGTCGGCTCATACTCAGGCACCGATGCCACAGAAGTATCCGTGTTCGTCCACCCGGAACCACCATCAGCAGCGCTCTCGATGTAATTGCCGTTTTCGTCGAAGGGATATCCACCGTCAGGTGTCGCCGACCCCAAGCCTTTGGAGTTTTGGCAGGAAACCATCAACATGCCCGCCGTAGCGCAGCCCATCGCGATGAAGATTGAGTGTTTGTTCATAGGTAAAAGAGTCATTGTCCGAGTGATGCCACAAGCACATAAGCTTGTAAATATTAAAGCAAAAACAACCTGCCAGAAACGTTGATTATCAGCGATTCCGTTCACAGGTTTTTACGCGCAGAGACAGAATCTGTCTATGCACCACAGAGGAAACGCGACAAATCACCACATCTTGTGTGATTTTTTCAAAATTCTGACAATAGGGGCATCTCGCGTAGAACGATCACTCAAGGGCTGACGGCGCACCAAAACCCCCGTCAATTTTGCTCAAATCAGTGATTATCAAGGCCATTCGCAGCATAGATACGGTTGCGGTGATTTTCTTGTCAAAAAGTATTGCCCAAGCCCGCGAAGCACAATATGTTGTGGTCGCTCTGATGCCAAGAGCGCTGCATATAGCGATTTTGGTGCATTTTGAGTGACCTGCTCGTCAGGTAGAACGCTCCGATTTTCGGCGCTTCACCCCATATTTACAGCGTTTAAAACGCCAACAAGCTCAAATCCTACCAATTCTCCCGAAACTTATGTCGAATACCATCACCGTTACCCTTGGATCCCGCACCTTCGAACTCGACCAAGAGAAAGCAGAGCGAGCCTTCGCTGAAAAGAAAGTCATCAACGGCCGCGACACGATGTTCTTCAACATCCTCCCACTCAAGTATCAGTGGGCCTACGATCTCTACAAGACCATGAAGGCCAACCACTGGGAGCCTGAAGACGTCCCGATGCAAAAGGACATCGAGCAGTGGCGCGACACCAAGAGCATCAACGACATCGAGCGCTGGATCATCAAAATGGGTATCGGCTACTTCTCCGCCGCCGAAGGCATCGTCGGTGACAACATTCTCCACGTCGTCCGCGAAGTCGTCACCGCTCCCGAGCTCAAGCTCGTTCTCGGCCGTCACGCCCACGAAGAAAACATCCACGCAGACTCCCTCGTGTATATGATTTCCTCTCTCGGTCTCAACCCACACGAGTGCGAGTCCATCTTCGAAGACGTCCCCACCGTCAAACAGAAGAACACCTTCGTCGTCAGCAACTCGCGCGCCATGCGCCGCGACATCGACCTCACCGTCACGTCGAGCAAACAAGACCTCGCCAAGAACATCTTCCTCTTCGGTCAAGTCATGGAGGGCACCCAGTTCTACGGTCTTTTCGGCATGATCCTCTCACTTTCACGCCAAGGTAAATTCCCAGGTATCGGTCAAATGTTCCGCTACACCCTGCGCGACGAATCCAACCACATCGAACTCCTCCGTAACCTTCTCATGGATCTCGTCAACGAGAACCCGGACATCTGGACCGATGACTTCAAAGAGGACCTCCGCCAAACCATGGCATCAGGCATCGCCCTCGAAAAAGAGTTCATCAAAGACTGCCTCCCCCTCGACTCCGTCGGACTCACCTCGGCGGAATTCCTCACCTACATCGACTACATCGCCGACCGCCGCCTTGAGTCCTGCGGCCTAAAACCACTCTCCCCCGAGCCCATCGAAAACCCACTCCCATGGCTCGCCGAAATGATGGACCTCCGCAAAGAACAAAACTTCTTCGAAGGCCGCGTCACAGAGTATCAGAAGGCGTCGTCGTTGGATACGGTGGATGACGACGATTTGTAGAACCCTTAAACGTAGCAATCACCACCCCTGCGATCAACGCCTTCGTCAATAGTCAAAAGCCAATGGTCAATAGGTAAAGACACCAGAAAACAACCCTTCCAGCCTCTTCAACACAACCCGTAAAAGGGCCTTCCAGGCTCTTAAGAGCGGCAGCTCCCACCACCCCGTCCCGCGAATGCGGGCGCACTCCCCCTAGCTACTTCCTACCTGCTACACGCTACTAAATCCCCCCGCCCGCAGCCGCACTCCCAATACCCCAACGGGGTGACATATCTCAGCCCAGGGCAACGCCCTGGGTCCCCCACATCCCCTAAAATCCTGGCCAAGCCAACACCGCCCGCAACACCAAATCTCCCACCCGCAGGCCGCCCAACCCACTCCGCATCCCACCCATTGACCAATGTCCTTTGACCATTGACCACCTCCCGCCAGCCCAGCGACCCGCAAACAACCCGCCACCTCCGCCGCCCCACAAACTCCTCAAGCTACCCACCACCATGATCAGCCGCAAACCCACTCTCCACGAATCCCTCGAACAAGACATCGCGCTCAAGCGCCTCGTCTCCACCCCACGCGACCAAAAGCCAGGCTACGCATGGCGTGATTCCCTCGGTGTCCAAGGCACCGAGTCCCACCCTGAAATCAAAGTCACCCGTGGTGGCGAAGACACCGCATTCGCGCTCGACGACGTCGCCGACACCATCGGGTCCGCCCTCACCGATCTCCTCCTCTCCCGCGAAGAAGACGATATCTTCAACGAAGAGAACCGTGGGTTCGTCGCATCCGTCGCGCACACCGTCGCCAAGCGCCTCATGGATCAAGTCCGCGAAGGCCGCGCCCTGCGCCTTTCCGAGAACGACCTCTACCTTCTCATCGAAAAAGCACTCATCGAAAACGACGCCCACGACGTCGCCAAATCCCTCGTCTTCCGCCGCTCCATCGAGCGTGGCGATACCATCGAGGTCCGTGCTTCCGATGCCGAGCCCATCACCGTCCGTCTCATCCGCCGCAACGGCAACGTCGTCCCTTGGAACGAAGGCAAGATCGAGATCGCCGTGCGTAAATCCTTCCTCTCCCTCAAGCTCGATGCCGATGGTGCCGCAGTAGTTGCCGCCGCCGTCACCGGTCGCGTCCGTCTCCTCGACCAAGCCTTCGTCCACATCGAAGACGTCCAGGACATGGTTCAGGAAGAACTTATGCGCCACGGACACTTCAAAGTCGCCGAGACCTACATCCTTTACCGTGCACACCGCTCCGACCAGCGCGACCACGAAGCCGACGCCCAGCCGGAGACCGAACAGGAGAGCATGATCGTCGTCCGCGAAGAAGACGGCACCTCCGCATTCTGGGATGGTGTCGACCTCCGCAAGCGCATACAGTTCGCCTGCATCGGACTCAACCTCACCTACGACGAGCAGCGACTCGAGCGCGAACTCCGCCGCTCACTCAGCGCAGAGATCACCCGCAAAAACCTACAGCGCACCGTCGTTCTCAACGCCAAAGCACTGATGGAGCGCGATGCCGACATGGCGCACTTCGCCGGCCGCATTCTCCTCACCTACATCTACGAAGAAGTGCTCGGATGGGACATCTCCAAAGACGGTATCGAAGGCCTCCGCCCCGCGCACAAAGCCGCGTTCAAATCCTACCTCGAATACGGCGTAAAGATCCAACGCCTCAGCCCCAAGCTACTCGAATACGACCTAGAAAAACTCGGCGACTGCCTCGATCCCTCCGCCGACCTCGACTTCGACTACCTCGGCATACAGACCCTCTACGACCGCTACCTCGTCGTCGATAAAACCGGCAAAGAGCAGCGCCGCCTCGAAACCCCGCAATTCTTCTGGATGCGCGTTTCCATGGGACTCTTCCACGCCGAGCCGGAGAACCGCGAAGACTGGGCCATCAAGCTTTACAGCCTCTACAAAGGCCGCCGCTTCTGTTCCTCCACCCCCACACTCTTCAACGCCGGCACCCTTCACAGCCAGCTCTCCTCCTGCTACCTCTACAAAGTCGACGACAGCATCGAGTCCATCATGCAGCGCGGCATCGCAGAGAACGCCTACCTTTCCAAATGGGCAGGCGGCCTCGGTGGATCCTGGACAGCCGTCCGCGGCACCGGAGGCTCTGTCTCTTATACAC
>JAGXGH010000044.1 GCA_024636835.1 Verrucomicrobiales bacterium
CTCTGATTGGAGTTCGCATTATTCCATCCTACCCCGTGAAAATCATCGGGATTTAGGAAAAAATTTGTGTTTTCGACAGGACTGCTCGGGTAGCCGCTGGAAAAGCGATCATATTCGTTCGTTGACCCTTCACCTTGGATAACTACCCCTATGGCTGGACCGGCGCAGACCAGGATTCCTAAGAGGGCGAGTTTTATCTGTGACCGTATCATGTATTCAGCTAAACATGGCAGTACACATGCTGTCAAAGGAATTAGAGATCTGCTTCCAATTGCTGGACACGAGGTGCTTCGAACTGTCTCTGTGCCTTGGTCACTTCTAGTTTGATGAAGGCATAATCAAAAGGGTCAGTCCAATTTTCCATGTTTTTCTAATTTCTCTTTACTGAAAGCAGTTCCGCAATCCGCAATCCGCGCCCCACCAACCGCCCCACCAACCGCCCCACCTCGAGCACAGACCTCGCCATCGCAAACTTTAATGTTCGCCACCTCACGGCTTGGGTAAAATGGCAGTTCTTGATTTTTATGTTTGATATTCTTGGCTACGAGGCTGGAAGCCACGGCCACGTTATTGTTCGGTCGCGTATAATGGCTGCGCCCCACGCGATCAGGTGGGAGGCAAACGAGAACAAATCAGGACACCCATGATTTTTTTTGCGACGTTTCGATCATTCTGCAAGCCAATCCCCAATCAACGCGCTGTGCCTGTGAAGGTCGAAGCATTACACCGAGCGCCGTCAACTCTGGGTGTCCTAGATCATCTTTTTTATCGTCTTCGGATTCCAAAACTTGGATGTCGTTTGTCGTGTCTCATGACCAAGACTCGAATACCGAAAGGGATCTTGCGATACAAAAAATGGTAGGGAAAACCAGGTATATTTGCTCGGCGAATCACTCCAACCAATGGGTGAAAGTGCTCGGGGTTGTTGAGTGCTTTGTCGACAGTATGGAGAAACAACTCGAAAAAACGATCCGCAAGGTGGTCTCCGGCTTGGTCTGTGTAGAACCGTATTACACCGTCTACATCTCGCTGAACCAGACTATGGAAAATGACTTCTGAAGCCATTATCGCCCAAGTGATTGCTTCAACTCCTGGAGGGTCATCCCCATGCTTGGATCAGCGTCCAATTCTGCATCGCGGCGCAGAGCCTCGGCAAGTCCATCGTCCTCTTCATGCAAAACAGCAGGTAATGATTGCAACAGGTGTGACGCCAAAGTGGCCCTCTGCTGATCCGTCAGTGTCATGGCCGTGGCCTCAATTTCAGCAAGCGTGCTCATAATGGTAGGCTAAACTGTACCGGTTGCTGGCGCAATCCTACATTTTTGCCCAACGTTAGAGCGGGCGTAGGACATTATTTCACATCTCTGAAAACTCTCATTTTTGTTGGTCAAGTATATCGAAAGAAATTAGGACGAAACAATTCAGGACACCCGGAATTCACAGGAGCAATTTAGGGGGCGCTTTTGTTCAGTTTGCTCAAGCCTTCGCTCAATACTTGCTTCACGGCATAGTCTAGCGCCTTGTTTTGTCCCTTGTCCCAGTAGTCCGGCGACTACTTTCTCTGCCCAGACGAAGTAGTCATATTGGCGTTCATGGGGCCAATCTTCAGGCGAGGCAGAGAGGATTGCGCGAAGGTTACAGGTCTTGTCAGCGATCTTGATCATTTTCGCTCCATAGCTTTTCTTGGGGGCACTCACGACTTGCAATCGCTTCCTTTCCGGCTTGTGGAGACTCATGTCGTCGGAACATTCGATAACCAAGGCTGCAACCGCTTCCCCAAACACTGCGACGATCTCATCACGCGTTGTTTGTGTATCTTCTATCGTGTCGTGAAGTAATGCCGCGATCAAAATGTTCTCATCCTCAACTCCACCAACGGTGGAAAGGTGAAACGCCACCTCTATCGGATGGTTGATGTATGGGGAGCCTTCAGCTTTATCACTTTTTTGTCTTCTGTGCTTCTTCGCGGCGAAGTCAGCTGCTTGGAGAATTCGATTCATTTTCTTTTTTACAGAACGTTTGAAGTAAGGGAAAGAATTAGGAGAAAGAATTAGGACACCCATCACTCACCGGAGAAATTTGGGTGAATTAGCTTTTATTCTTCATGGCGATCAATACGTCTTGAAGTCTATATGCTATAATTTTTCCAGCAACATGCCCCTCAAACAAACTCTCCTACTTTTCGTCGGAGTTCTCGCATCCGGTTGCGCCAGCGTGCCAACGGCTAGCTATCCAGACTTTAACTCCAAGGTCCTCGCCGCCGTGCGGAACATGCCCACCGGTGGCGGATACGATGGCAGCGACCCGACCAAGAATCTCGTCCACGAAGCCTGCGTCATCACCGACGGAGAAATCCATGTGAACGCAAACCTCGCCAAACCAAGCTTCTGCTCCGGCGCAACCTATCTGGTCTTGCTCAAAGCCTTGGGCAACGGTACTGAATCACTGCTGCCGGAGATCGACCAGCAGGACGGACACGGCGTTTTTGGTCGCTGGAACGCGAACGGTCCGGGCGCCGCGAAGCTGGTGGCGGATCTCGGTGCGGGGAAAAACTTCACGTCTTGGGATGAGGCCAAGCCCGGTGACTTCCTGAAAATCTGGTGGACGGATCGCATCGGTGGCAGCGAACGCGGCCACCTTGTCGTCTATCTAGGTCACGATGCCGAAACCGTCCGTTTCTGGTCCAGCAACCAACCCGGCGGCTACGGAACGAAATCCGTACTTCGCGGCGAATGCGAACGCGTCCTCTTCACCCGCATCACACGCCCAGGAAGATTCGCCACAGCAAAAAAACTTCCCGCCGTCGATTCATGGCTCGCAAGGATGCTACGAGAAGATTTCACCTGGGATGAGGTGGTAGCGAAATGCCGAGTGAGCGATTGATTCGAGCCAGTTGAAGATTAGAACCACGGATTTACGCAGATAAGATTATGGAAGCTGACAAGAATGGCGCTGTTTTAAGCGATTATTCAGTAGAGAATGAATTAGGACACCTATAATCCACAGGAGCAATTTAGGTAATTTGGATTTCAGAAAGAGTCAGCGGTGACGGTGGTGGCTTTGCCTTCTGTGAATTTCACTTCGATGGTTTTCCCTTGATAGACCACCTTTACCTTATCGGTTGCTTTGGGGCCCGGGGTGATGATGGCTTTGGTGAGTTTGCCGTCCTTCCAGTGGATATCGACGGTGAAATCACCGCGGGCGCGGAGTCCGGTGATGTGGCCTGTGGGCCAGTGGTCAGTCGGTAACGCGGGTAGCAGTTTGATTTCTCCATTGTGGCTGTGGAGTAGCATTTCGGCGACGGCGGCGCTGGCGCCGAAGTTGCCATCGATCTGGAAGGGCGGGTGGCTGTCCCAGAGGTTGGGAAGAGTGGATCTCACCAGGATAGTGTGGAGGTTCGAGTAGGCTTCGGGTCCATCGGACAAGCGGGCGAACATGCCGATGATCCATGCCCGGCTCCAGCCAGTGGCGGCTCCGCCGTGTGAGAGGCGGCCTTCGATGGACTTGACCACTGCCGAGCGCATTTTCGGATCAGTTTCGAGATTGATTTGATTGCCGGGGTAGGCACCGATGACGTGGGACATGTGGCGGTGACCCGGTTCGCGTTCGCCGAAGGGATGGAGCCATTCCATCAAGCGACCGTCTTTGCCAATGTGCGGTTGGTAGACCTTGGGGATGGTGGCTTTGATTTCCTGAACGAATGGATCGTCGGATTTGCCCAGCACCTCGGAGGCTTCGAGGTAATCGTTGAAGACCTGCACGATCATGAACTGATCGAAGGTGACGCCGGATGAAAGTGAGGCAGTGACTGTTTTCCCGTCTTTATCCTGGTAGAGAAATTGGTTCTCCGGTGAGGCACCGATGCGCGAGATGAGCTTGCCGTCAGGACCGGGTGTCAGCCAGGATTTGGCAAACTTGGTGGAGGCTGTGAGGGTATCCCAGTTCTTTGCGAGGAAGGCTTTGTCGAGATTGAAGCGGTAGTGCTCCATGATGTGGAAGGTGAGCCACTGGGCGCTGAAGAACGAGCCGCCCCAGCGGGCCTTGTTTGCCATCGGTTTGGCGTAGCCCCAGAGGTCGGTGGCGTGCCCCATGCACCATCCGTCCATGCCCATGCGCTTGGCCATCTCGCGACCGCGGTCCTGATAGGTGTCGATCAGATGGAACAGCGGACCATGCATTTCCGCTAGGTTGGTGGTTTCCGCCAACCAGTAGTTCATCTGGAGGTTGATGTTGAGATGGTAGTCGGAACCCCACGGGGCCTTCGGGTGGGAATTCCAAAGTCCCTGGAGATTGGCCGGGAAGGTGCCGGGGCGGGACGAGGCGATCAGCAGGTAGCGACCGAACTGGAAGTAGGTTTCAAAAAGGTCGGGATCGTCGTGGGCACCCTGTTGGATGCGCTTCAGACGATCGTCGGTTGGCAGTTTGAGGATGTCCGCTGCGGTGGTGCCGAAGTCGGCATCGACACGGCTGAAATACTGTTGGTGGTCTGTAACCGCGTCCTTGCAAAGGACGTCGTAGGAGCGTTTGCCGACGGCATTGAGATCATCGAGTGCTTTCTTCTCCCAGCCATCGGGGAGTGGTTTACCGGGTTGCTGGCGGTCGACGTTGGTGGCCACGGTGAGGTAAAGCGTGGTGTATTTGGTGTCGGAGACGGCGAGTGTGCTCTCTGATGCGGACAATTTGCCGTCGGAGATTGCCATCACTCGGCTGGTGAAGAGGGTTCCCATCGGTCCGCTGGCTGCGCCGGTGAGCACGAGTTGGCCCTTTTCGGTTACCACCTCGCAGCCCTTGAGCTCGGGTTGGTAATGGACGGCTATCGATAGCGGATTTTTGGAGGTGATGTGGATGGCGATCACATCGTCCGGAGTGCTGGCGACCACCTGTTGGGTGATCACGTTGCCATCGGCGAGAGTGTAACGGTTGGTGGCGATGCCGGTGGCGAGGTCGAGTTCACGGTAGGTGGACTTGAGTTCCGCATCCGCTGGGTAGTCGATGTTGAGCCAACCTGCGAGTTGATAGCTATTGGGTCGCCCTCCGTCCTGGAGGTTTTTTTCGAAGTAGTTATCGGCGGCCAGGTAATCTCCCTTGGCAATGAGGTCGCGGACGATTTCAAGGTGCTTGGCAGCGTGCTCGCCAGTCTTCATTTCCACCTTGTTCTCCCAGATCGTCTCCTCGTTGATCAGAATCTTTTCCTGCGGGAAAGTCCCCCATGGCATCGCCCCGAGGCGACCGTTGCCGACCGGATAGGCGAGATCCCATTTGGTCGCTGGGCCGTCGTCCCAGATTTTCGGGGAAAGGATGGCCGTGTCAGCCATGAGGACTCCGGAAGTGGTCAACGAGAGGAGCGCAATGATCAGGTTTTTCATCTACCTTCGGATACGTGCCATTGTCGGTTTTTCTTACGAATTTCCAGTCGCCCATAACGAAGGTATGGAGTGAGCCGACACGTCCCCACGCCCCAAGGGGTCAGCCTAAGGGGTCAGTCCCCGCTAGCTCACATTTTCCCTCAAGCGCGCAATTTTACAATTGCGGGGACTGTCCCGAATCATGGACGGAGTCTCGAACTCCGAGCCGTATCCACTGAAATCAAGCAGAGAGCCATCGCCCAAGTCTCCTGTTAAGGCAGTTAAAAAAACGCCTCCGGAGTCATTTTGTCTCTTGCTTATCCGGGCTTAATAGGTGTTCTCCCTCTTCCTTTCTTGCGGATGATAGCGCCGACGCGAAAAGGCCGGTAGGAACGGCTACAAAGCCAAGACCTATCATCAGCACAAAGAACGTGAAAATCTTGCCCCCTAGGGTGATGGGATAGGCATCCCCATATCCAACCGTTGTGAGAGTCGTGACAGCCCACCAGAAGCAGTGGAACACGGACTTGAATACCTCTGGCTGCGCATCGCGCTCAAAGTAGTAAATCCCAACCGAAGCAAGGTAAAACAGAATAAGAGCCGTGAACCCGAACAATATCAGCTCCTCTTTGGCGATGATGAAGGCTCTGTGGTAACGCTGCATCGCCCTGCTGTAACGAGCCAACTTGAGAAGGCGAAAAAGCCGAAGCAGTCGAAATGCCCGAATCGAACGCAGATCAATGCCAGTAGAGATATAAAACGGGAGAATAGCAATCAAGTCGATGATACCAAAGAAGGAGAAAATGTAGGACTTCGAGGGTCGAGCAAACAAAGCTCGGACAATCCATTCAATCGTGAAGACGATGACCGTGAATACCTCGACTCCATAGAGGATGTCTCGTGTTTGTTGGCTTAGGTCGGGAAGAGTTTCGGCTGCAAAATCGACTAGCGATACGATGATGAGAAACTGGACGAAGTAGTCAAAGCGGCCGAACGAGACACGTCCATTTTCGTCACGGGTTATCACAGGATGTTTTCTTGGAGAACGTTTTATTAACCGCGGGGTCCGGTTTTGTAGGTAAAAACCGAGGGGGCCGGATAACTTGTTTTGGGATTTGGTTTGTAGGCAGCAAAACGGGCTATCCAGCTTTCAGCAAATTTATGGATGAAAGCATTGGACTGTCCAAGACCAAACTTACGGTTGAATCAATTACTGGAAGTGATCCGCGTAATCGTTGAATTCTTTCCGGTGATGTGAGCACACAGTCGTCGGATGACTAGGGGCTGAGTGCTGAGAGTAGGCAATTCTTCGCTTATGAAAGAAATGAGGTTTATTCCGGCATGGGACTAGCTTCTAGGCTATTCCATAATGCCAAACTCTGACGAAAATGAGCAAATCGGACTAGATCCCTATCGTATACCTATTGAAGTTGCGATCCTTGGAGGTGGCTTCGCTGGGGTTTATTGTGGCCGACACATGGCAAAGGTGCTCAAGTCCGCGGGCTTGGATGCTAAACAAGCGGCGATCGTTTCGGATCAGAATTACATGGTCTTTCAACCGATGCTTGCCGAGGTCGCAGGAGCATCGATCCAGCCCCGTCACGTGGTCAACCCCATCCGTCAGCTATGCCGTGGCCTTCGCGTCTATCGGGGACAGGTCGAATCCGTCGATCTGAAGAAGCGCGAGGTTCATATCGACACGGGCAAGTTTTCAACCGGAGTCATACTTGAGTTCAAACATCTTGTTCTCGGCCTGGGGGCGGAGATCGATTTGAGCCGTGTTCCCGGCATGCCGGAGCACGCTCTGTTGATGCAAAACGTCGGTGATGCGATGGTTTTGAGGGCCACGGTGATTTCCCGGATTGAAGAGGCAAATTCCGAGCATCGTCCCGAGGTCCGGCGGCGCTTGCTGACTTTTACGGTCGTTGGTGGTGGATATTCAGGTGTCGAGACTGCCGGGGAGATGCTCGACCTTCTTCTCGAAACCGTGAAGTTCTACACGAACATCGATAAGTCGGAAATCCGAGTGGTGTTGATTCACAGTCGTGACCGAATCCTTCATACGCTCGGCGAATCCTTGAGTCACTACGCGATGAAGAAGCTCCGCGAACGGGGTCTTGAGATCTTAATCGAGGAGCGGGTGCGTGCCGTCACATCGACGAAGGTTTACCTTCAATCAGGAGAAGAGATTGAGACCTCCACCGTGGTCTCCACCGTGGGCACCGCGCCTAACAGAATCATCCGTCAGCTTTGTGACGAGCAAGGTCTTCCTCATGACAACTATCGCGTCAAGACCGACACCATGCTTCGGGTTGAAGGGTTTGAAAATATCTGGGCGGCCGGTGATTGCGCGTCGGTCCCCATCGCCAACGAGGAGGATGGAGCTTGTCCACAGACGGCTCAGTTTGCGATGCGCCAAGGCCTTTGTCTCGCCGAGAATATTGGCAAAACCATGAAGGGACATTCGCTCAAGGAGTTTAAATTTACCGGGCTTGGTGAGTTGGCATCCATTGGCCACCAGTGTGCGGTGGCGAGCATCATGGGGGTGCAATTTTCCGGCATCATCGCGTGGTTTATGTGGCGGACGATCTATTTGTCCAAGCTGCCTGGCATTGACCGCAAACTGCGCGTGATGATCGACTGGACACTCGATATTTTCTTTCCCAGGGACATCAATCTGCTGAACCCGCGCTACACGAAACTTTATCAACAGGTCCATCTGGAGCCGGATGATATTCTTTTCAACATGGGGGAACCGGCATTTTCGCTCTACGTTGTTCAGAAGGGTCAGATCAACCTAGAGAATGCGGAAGGCCGCGTCGTCCGAACTATTGAGGAAGGCGATTACTTTGGTGAGCGCGCGCTGGTTCACGGAGGAGGGTATCTTTACAATGCGGTATCAGAGGGTCAGTCGGAATTGTTTTCGCTCAGTGGAGCCGCTGTTCTCCCCTTTATCCAAACGAGCCGACGCTTCCGCCGAGTGCTCGCAAAGACGACAGCCCAAGTTTCGGCGGAGGCCGAAATCGAGTCGGTCGTCGAACGGCTGAATGCCGACCTACTTAAACTGCCCGTATGCGATGTGATGCGAACGGACATTGCGACCATCGATTGCGAAGGCTGCGTGGGAGATGCCATTGAACTCTTTACCGAGAGACGATTCAGCACCTACCCGCTGGTTAGCGGCGACGGGAAACTGGCCGGTGTTCTCAGTCGCGAAGACCTATTCGACTTCATCAAGCGCGATGGCGTGACCAATGACACCAAGCTTTCCATGATTGACCCGATGCATCTGCCCACCTGTAGTGATCAGGACAGTGTCGAGGAGGCCTTGGGACGGATGATCCGCTTCGGACGTTACAAGTGCTTGGTCGTCGATGCTGAGCAGCGGCTTAAAGGCATTATTGCAGTGATGGATCTGTTGGGTGAAGCGGTGTTGAAAGAGAAGGTGGAGGATTAGAGAATAAGGCACTTGGCAATGATCGCTGAGCGGTTAGGTTTCTTGTCTTCCAAAGACATTGAGATGAAACCCGAAGCAATTAGCAAATACCGTCTGTTCCCAAAGGTCGACCTGCCGAATAGGCAGTGGCCGGATCGGGAAATCACCGAAGCTCCGATCTGGTGCTCTGTGGACCTTCGCGATGGCAATCAGGCACTACCCGTGCCGATGAACATCGAGGAAAAACTGGCGATGTTTGACCTCCTCGTGGGTGTTGGTTTCAAAGAAATCGAAGTTGGGTTCCCATCCGCATCGGAAACTGAGTTCAATTTCCTGCGCCGTTTGGTGGAGGAAAACCGCATCCCCGATGATGTGACCGTGCAGGTTTTGGTTCAGGCACGCGAGCACTTAATCCGTCGCTCATTCGAAGCGCTGACCGGTGTGAAGCGCGCGGTGGTGCACCTTTATAATTCCACCTCACCGCTGCAACGTCGCGTGACATTCGGTAATGCGACCCAAGATGATATCCGCAAGATCGCAGTGAAGGGTGCGGAATTCGTGACGGAGTTGGCGAAGGAAGCGGAAGCCGCTGGTTCGGAGATCGTGATGCAGTATTCGCCTGAGTCCTTCTCCGACACCGAGATGGACTATGCGCTCGAGATCTGTGAGGCGGTGATGGATGTGTGGCAACCCACCCCTGAACGGAAGCTGATTTTAAATCTACCGGCAACCGTGGAGTGGACGACACCCAACGTTCACGCTGACCAAATTGAGTGGTTCTGCACGAAGGTGAAAAACCGCGATAGCGTGATCATCTCGCTGCACACGCACAATGATCGCGGCACTGGCGTAGCGGCTACCGAGCTTGGTTTGTTGGCTGGCGCTGATCGTGTGGAAGGCACGCTTTTCGGCAATGGCGAGCGCACGGGCAACCTGGATATTGTGACTGTGGCACTAAACATGAACAGCCACGGAATCGATACCGGGCTCGACTTCAGTGACGTGCCCAGCTTGCGCACTGTCTATGAACGCACGACGCGGATGACCGTTCACGATCGCCATCCCTACGCGGGTGAGTTAGTGTTCACCGCATTCTCGGGTTCCCATCAGGACGCCATCAAGAAGGGCTTCGACCGGCGCCAGGAAGACACGCGTGACGCTTCGGAAGTCATCCATTGGGGTGTCCCTTACCTGACCATCGACCCGCAAGACATCGGGCGGTCCTACGAAGCGATCATTCGCATCAACTCACAGTCTGGTAAAGGCGGCGTCGCCTACGTGCTGGATCGCGAGCACGGGCTCGAACTGCCAAAGACCATGCACCCACTGGTTGGACGTCAGATTTACGATTTGGCAGATCAGCTGGGGCGCGAATTGTCGATCGATGAGATCCGCGATGCGTTCTACAAATACTTTGCCAACCTCAGCGAACCGTTGGCCTTGCTGGACTACGAACTCGACCACCACGCCGGTGAGCGCGGCCAAGTCGGATGCCGCGCTGAGGTGCTGGTGAATGGTGAGAAAAAGGTGATCGCGGGACTCGGCAACGGCCCGATCAATGCATTCGTTCAGGCACTCAGTGATTCAGGGATGAAGAATTTCAGCGTGACCGATTATCGCTCACATGCGGTGCGCGGCGGATCTGATGCGGACTCGGCAGCCTACGTGCAGCTTCGCAGTGATGACGATACCATCGTGTGGGGTGCGGGCGTTGACCCATCCATCGAGATGGCCGGCTTACGCGCTTTGGTAAGCGCGTGGAACTTACTCAACACCTAAGGCTGCCATTATTCCTCAAACTCCCGCACAGGTAGCAGACCATCGCGGCGATTGCGGCGACGGACAGTCATCGCTCCGGCGATGCCGAACATGGTGCCAATGAACCCACCTACGATCACATCGGTGGGATGGTGTTGTTCTTGATACATGCGAGCCCAAGCCATCGATCCGGCATACGCGAGCACTGGCACGCCGACGCTCGGAATGCAGATCGCCACGGGCACCGCAGTGCCGAAAGCCGTCGCGGTATGCCCTGAAGGAAACCCATGAAAATGCGACTTCGTCTGCGGCCCGTAGAAGCGATCTTCCAAATGTTCACGCACTTGAGCACTCGGGCGCGGACGGCCGAGTGTCGGGCGGAAAATATTGCAGAATAGACCGGCAAGCAGGCATGACATGAAGGTCGCGACGGCAACGCGTTGCCAATTTTTCTTCTTCAACCAACGTCCAAAAAACCACAGACCGGCGGTGACGATGATGTTGTATTGAGCGAGGTCGCCGGAATCGCCGATAAAGTTGGCGATATCCATTGTCGTGCTTTTTTTCCCTCCACCGAGTGCGCGGTAAAAGTCGAGCCATTCACGGTCGTATGGGAGCACCGCATAATAACACCATGTGAGGACGAACGCCGTAAGGATGGTGACGGTGATCCAGTGTGTGCGGAAAAACCACAATGTCCCCGTCCACATCTCCACCCAGTATTGCTTGAAGGCAATCCACCCGAAGCCGGGGTCAGGCTTTGGCGCGTCGAAATGTACCGCCTCATGCATCGACTTGTCGTCACCGTTTGGTTTGACTGGAGTTTGAGAATTGGATTCCGTCATGGGCGTAAAACATACCCACTCGTCAGCTCTCGACAAGTAGCGATGATACCTCGATTAGCATTCGGCATGACAAAACGCTGAGTTGATCTATCGTGGTTCCATTATGTCAGATCTTGCTGATCAACTTTACGAAGAAGTGCTCATGGCCCGCCAGCGGGTCTACGCTGTAGGCCAACCGACACCATTGCAGGAATTATCCATCCCGGGGATTGCTGCGAAGGTTTTCTGCAAACGCGAGGATCTCGGCCCGATCAAGGCCTACAAATGGCGCGGTTCATACAACCGCATGGCGCTGTTGAGCAAGGCCGAGCTGGACCGTGGCGTCGTCGCTGCGTCAGCGGGAAACCATGCACAAGGTGTGGCAATTGGTGCACGCGTATTGGGAACCAAGGCAATTATTTTCATGCCGCGCTCAACGCCTGCGATGAAGCAGCGTGCCGTAGCGATGCACGGTGGTGACCACGTGGAGATCCGTCTATTCGGCGACAGCTACGACGATGCAGGAATCGCCGCCAAAGAACTGGCGAAGTCGCAGGGCATGACATTCATCCACCCTTATGACGACGTCCAAGTCATGGGCGGGCAAGGCACCCTTGCCGATGAAATCGTCATGTCCGGCGAAGGACCCTTCACCCATGTATTTTTGCAAATTGGCGGCGGCGGCATGGCGGCCGCGACTTCGGCGTGGCTAAAGCGATTCTACCCGGACATCAAGACCATCGGTGTCGAGGGCGTCGACCAAGCATCGATGAAAGCGGCCATCGAGAATGGCGGACCGACCGACCTCTCCTATGTCGATGTGTTCTGTGACGGCACGGCTGTGCGGCGTGCCGGCGATCTCACCTTCCAGCTGTGTAGCGAGTTCATCGACGAATTCATGACCGTCACCAACGACGAGGTGTGCAATGCAACACGTCTTCTCTGGGAAGCGAATCGCGCCATCCCCGAACCCGCTGGAGCCATGGGACTGGCCGCCGCCGTGAAACGCCGTGGCGAATTCACTGCCGACGATCGCGTGCTGGTTATTCTTTGTGGAGCCAACATGGACTTCTCACAGTTGGCCTTCATCGCGCGCCATGGCGGCGTGGGGCCAGAAGGCAGACGGTCAATTCGCTTCCCGATGACCGAGCAACGAGGATCGCTTGTTGATCTATTGCGAGGCCTTCCCAAGAACATCAACATCATCGATGTGCAGCACGGCAAGACCGGAAAAGGCATCTCTTACCCAGTCATTGGCCTTACAGGCTCAGCGCAAGATTTCACCGAGATGGACGACTATTTTTCCTCGCTGAAAATCGAACACTCTGATGTCACCGCGAGCGAGGACGTCGACTTCCGGATCATCAACTACAGCCCACACTTGTTCACTCACCCATTGTTCATTCACATCGAATTCCCAGAGCGCCCTGGAGCATTTCTTGCCTTCATGGAAGAGGTGAAGGAAAAAGCGAACCTGTGCTACTTTAACTACGCCTACTCAGGTGAACGAGTCGGTCGTGCCTTAATCGGCATGGAATTCGCCTCCGCAGAAGATCGCGCCACGGTGCACGTTCAACTCGAACGGATGGTCGACTCTTCCATCCGTGCCTATCGTGAGATTTCCCAAGAGGCACTAGAGCGCATCATTGGTTAGCGTTGGTAGACAAACGAAAAAACGCCCGCTTCTCATCTGAGCAGCGGGCGTCTTGGTAAAAGGATTTATCGTCAAGAACTAGCGCATCATTGAGCTGATCGCACCCAACGTACCAGCTTCAGATGCTGCGACGGCCTTCTCAAGAATTGGTTTTACCTGGCTTTTGAATTGCTCATCATCCGATGTGTCGGCATCCGTGGCGAGTGTCTTCAAAAGCGCGGTCGCGCCTTCCGTATCGCCGGACATGCTAAGATAACGCGCACGAACAAGACCTGGCATCACTCGCTCTTCGATCGTCTTGGCTTCAGC
>JAGXGH010000045.1 GCA_024636835.1 Verrucomicrobiales bacterium
ATCACCTGAAGATTCCATGGAAGGTAGCATTGGGGTTTCTCCTGAAGGAGGGTTTGAGTCGCTTTTAGAAGGAGGCATGAGGGAAAGGATTTGTGCGCTTGTTGCGCCGTTCACGGAGGTGAACCATGATTGAGCTACGGATAGGAAATGAGATTTCCGGCGGGAGCTGGGGGAGTTGGCTAGTCTGGAGACTTGATGTCACTTCGATCTCCACGAGATGGGACCGATAGATAAGGAAGGGGAATCGTAGCCCCGCTTGTTGTGACACGAATCTGCGTGTCTGAAGTGGGGAAGTCGCGCGGCGGGAGTGAACCCGCATCAGGCGACGAGAGAAGCAGGTGACCATCGACCTCGTGACGGGCTCCGCTATCTTCTAGTGTATTGTTGCCTTCTCCTCGAAGTAACGCAAGCGATTTTGTTCACGGAGTTTTTGGGGCAGGAAGCAATGGGCAATCGGTAGGAAGGGATGAAGCGCATGGTAAGTCGGGAATTCCCCAACATAAGGTATTTGGCCTGAATGGCACTGTTTGTGTGAGTGAAGGGTTGGAACCCCTCACCTACTCGATTCTCCATTGGCGTGAAGCTTGCCTGGCAGATCTAATCCTTTGATTGGAAAGTCTACCGGGACAAGCCAAGCGATCTGAAATTCTCTGCCGCTCTTATTTTGAGCTATGGTCCTTTTCAGACATTCTGCCGTCAGCCTCAAAGCTTGCGAAATGGAAGAATCTGAATTCTCTTTTCGGTTAACCTTAGTGAAATCCACTGTAATTTGATGTGGCTCTTTCTGGATCCCATGTGCTGCCGAAATTTCAGCACCAATTCGTACCAAGAGATTGCTTTCATCGGGAAAATTATTATTACCTCCGCCTAATTGCAGCGGACGACAAATTGCGGCAATTAAACCTTCAGGGTACGCGCCACCAATTAGTGCTGGGCGGGCAAGAATCAGCGCTCCCATACTCTCACCTGATGCTAACGGATCTGCATCTAAATCGGTGCCCGCAAGGCTTACAGGAAGAAATATTTGCACAATAGTTCTTTCTGCACGCAGTTCTGAAGAGAACAGAATGGCTATTGAGCAAAGGAAAACGGCAATATGTTTCAATTGGAGAGAACGTCTATGTTCTGGAATCCGCTACCGGAAGCGCCAGCTCGACGAAGGGGTTAAAGGTTCTGAAAATCACAGAATGAAACTACTCAGCGGGTAGCGGATTGCCAGCAGCATCTTCGCCTTGGTTTCTGTTTCGCTTGCACGGTTAGTAGTCTCCCTTGCCGTCGGGATATTGGGTCTGCTCTGGGCCGATCCCGCCCCGCGAGGCAAGCAAGGCAGAGATTCTTGCTGAGTCGTAGCGCAGGGTCTCGTGGTGGTCGTAATCGTAGGCAATGGTGAAGTTCCAAGATGCTTTATTGGAACCCTCACGCACGGTCAGAACGCTCCCGTCCGCGCTCCAGAAGACTCGACTATCGGAGCCTTCAGAATACATGACGCATGCCAGAGAGGCCGGCCTTGTGAAAGTATGAGGCCAGTCTGACACGCAGAGCACAAACGTAAGGTCTCCAAATGATTGATTCTCAATGAACGCTCGATTCTCCCCTCCTTTAGGCCCCACAACCGGTGTCGCATTGCGTGGATAAAAGTGGTTCCAGGAAACCGCTATCACGATCAAAGCGGCTAGAGTAACGATTGCCACACCGAGACATGCTAGTCTGCGCAGGGTTCTTCTAAGCATCGAGTTTATGGCGAACGTTAGAGCGCATGCGCCCTACCGGCGGAGGCGAGCGTCGAACGCGGGGTTGAGGTTGTGGTTACGGAAAGTCATTGAAACTCGGCGGCTGGTAGGGGTTGTCATGGCGCGGCTTCGCTTTTTCTTATGGATCTGCGGTCGTTTGTTTTCACTTCGCAAGTTGCTTTCGGAATGATGCTGAGGCCCAACACGGACGTTACTAACCACGCTTCGGAAGACAATTAAATAGAATGGCGAGAGTGGCGATGATCACTGCCCAAATCAGCCTGAATGGAAAGATAATTATATTAATAAGAACCCTGAAGCCATAATTGAATGTTCCAAACGATTCTCTGTTACGGATTCTCTGCGCACAAGGCTCACACACGCCGCCATTCCGACTTTCTGTTTGCTCCAGAATCATCGCTCCACATTTGGCACATGGCACACGTCTCATTTTTTCATAGCGACGTTAAAGCGCACACAACCCTGACTGGGAGGCACCCGTCGATGACAGGTTAAAGGTTGGAATCATGAAAAGCGATACGAAAACACGGGCGCGGTCAGGTGTTGAGAGCGACGCCTTGTTCGCTGGTATTTGGCATGTGATTGCGTATCTCACTTGGTGCCGCCGCCGACCACCGATTCGAAGGATGGCCCGACTCGGATCTCGTCCACATTGGATGTTGCCCCGCCTTCCAGTACCAATCGAGTCAGCTTGGATTGGTCGATGTTGAAGGGCTCCTTGAAAACGCGGCCAGGCTTTTCGGGCAGCTTCAGGTCTTCCTGCACATGGTAAGGCAACAACTGGTCGGGCTCCCCATCCTTGCCCCAGGTGATTTTACCAACGAAATAGTAGGTGGTGTCCGCCCTCACCCCTTTGACCAAAAGCCGGCTTTTCTCGGCGCCGTCGTGAATGATGAAGGTATTGGTGACGCCTTTATGGTCGAATCCGATGGCCTCTTTGCCATCAGCCGACTGGAGTGAGACACGCGCACCTTGTCCGCGTGTCTGGTGGATTTGGTAGAGAAAGCTGATCCAAAGGGTGGTGCCGTCTTCCAGCAGGCCGGCCTTCTTGACGCTGCCATCCAGATCGATGGCACACCCCTTGATCCCATGGTTCGCCTGGGCGCAATTGCCTGTCACCGGCAGCGCGCCATGACTCAAGCCTCCGGCAACGACCCTGGGGAAATGCTTGGGCTTCTCGTTCAGAGCAACGTACTCACCCGTCGTGCCCCAAGGTCCTGTTTTGCCCAAAAGGCTCTGCGGCGATTCGGCGCTGGCGGGGTAGTCAAACGGCTCGTAAACCAGCGCGCCACCCGGATCGGCGGGACCCAGATTCACCGTCAGCTCGGCCGGGGTCACCTTGCCTGTGGTCGGCTGGATGGAATAGGTCACCTTGCCCTTGGCTGGGGCAGTCTTGTCTTCGAAGCTGCGGGCGTCGGCGGGAACCGCCTCGGCGATCATCTTGCCTTCACGGGAAATACGGAATGCCTCGTACTTGCCGCGGGCTTTCCAGCCGAGCATCACGCCACCCAGGCTGCGGTAACCGTCCAGGTTGGTGGCCGAAGTGTCGCAGGCGGCGTTGAGCTTCACCTTGCCGGAAGGCATGTCGAGGATGAGCTCGTAGCGGTTGGCGCCGGGAAGCGCAGTGGTGTCGGTAAAGGCGGTCTGGGTCGGCAAAAGTTTGGTGTCCAGGCGCTCCCCATTGCGCAGGATCTCGATGCCCTCGGGTTTTTCCGTGCCGATCTGCCAAAGCAATTCGACTCCCTGCTCGCTGCCGAAAGCGCGGAAGCGGGCGGGCGACTTGGGTTGCTTGAGCTTGCGCATCTCAGCGGCCATCGCGAGGCCGATGTTCACGTAGCTGCGAGCGTTGTTGTTCCAGTGGTAGCTGACCTTCTCGGTCACGCCGTTGTCGTCGAACTTGAAGGTCATCTTGTCGGGGCCGTAAGGCTGGTGGGTGTCGATGACGGCCACGTTGCCGACGAACTCCGGATACTTCTTGGTATCGTCGATCGCGATCTGTCCCTGCACGACAGGAGACTCCGGGTTGATCATCCCGCTGGTGGCAATGACGAAGGGCAGATCAGGCACGCCGAGGCCGTGTTCGACGCTGCGGATGTCCTTGATGAAGGCGGCGAGATTGGTCTCGTACTTCGCATCCAAGCCGCCGTATTGGTCATTCCATCCCTGATGCCAGCAAATGCCGGCGAGCTCCACACCCTGCCCCTCATAGTCGGGGAAAAATTCTTTCATTCGCCCCGTCACCTCGTCAACGAGCTGAAGCGTCCTCTGATAGAAGTATCCGGGATCCAGTTCGGGATCGGCAGGAGTTGGATATTTGCCAACGCTGGGCGGGAGAAAATTGTGCCCGATGCTTTTGCCTCCCCACGCGGCCTTGATCAGAAGCACCTTTCCGTCGATCGCCTCTCCCATCGCATGCCCAAAACCGAATTCCGGGCCAATCTGACCGGGCGCGGCACCGTAGCCCGGCTTCAAGGGGCCATGTCTGAGTCCTTGGAAAGGGTACAAATCGTAATGGATCCAGACATCCTCACGCTCCGCCCACTCGCCCTTTTCATTCACGAACATCTGAAACTCCTTCTTGGGATCATTCTTGACCATGTGGCGCAGCGAGTTGCCGGCTTCACCCTCAATCGCACCCTTGCCCTGCATGTTGGACTGACCGGTCAACACGTAAACCTTCACCGGCGGTTCCGCCGAAAGCGGGTGAGTCATCAGCAGGGAGGTGGCGAGAAGAAGTGCGCAGTGGAGTGGCTTGGAAGGAGCGGCTTTCATGGGTGGTGGTCTGTTTTGTGGAGCGAACGTTGAAGGCCACCGCCGCTGACTCGAATTACCCATCAGCTCCGAAGCGGTTGAACACTATGAGACTACAAAAAACATCCAAAAACACAAGCGCTGTCAGCGGTCTGATGCGACGTCTTGTTCGGCTGATTTCTTACGTTTAAACTCCCTCCAGATGATTTCATCGAGAACGTATAATTTGCCGTTTTCAATCTTTCGATCCGGAATACCATCTCCGTTAAGATCGCTAATGAACCACGTCGGCTCATCTACATAATTAGAGATCGTTATTTCAGCTTCTCTTTCAGATTTCAATTCCAACATACGTGGAGTGCTCCCACCTGATTCAAGTTGGAGTGCAGTGAGCACCCCATCCATATTGGAAACAATCATTGTGCGTGGATCCTCTCCAGCCTGACGTATAACCACAACTTGATCCGTCTCGAGCACAAAGACATCTTTCGGAAGTTCGGTTGCCTTCGTCAGAACTCTATCTGCCAGTGTGTCAGGCGAATGACAGCCTGCCAGGAATATAGTTATCAATGTGATTATCAGTCGTCGCATTTTTTCGCCGAGACCAGTATTAATATACGATTCTGATATTGGCGGGATTGCTGATATCAGGGTCGTGATTCTGGTCAAGCGTGAGCGTCAGGGCAGATGTTGTCAAGGTTCGCGGGATTCGAATGCAGTTTTCTTAGAGCGATATTTTAGTTCGGTTTGCTTGACTAATAAGTATGATCAGTCGTCCGGCAGCCGGAGATGAGGACACAAATATTGTCTTCACTCTCGCCGTGATGCCGATTGGATCGGGGCAAAAAAATAACCCCGGCGACGAGCGCTCGGGGTTATTGGTAAATGGATTGTAGTCGGCTGACGAATTAGGCGTCGGACTTTTTCACGTCGCTCATGGAGAACTTCCAACGGATCTTGGCGCGCTTGGCGTTTGCACGGGCTTTGCGCAAGGTTCTTTGAGTTGGTGTTTCGAATGCACGCAAACGACGAACTTCCTCAAGGATGCCTTCGGATTCCATGGTGTTCTTGAGACGCTTGAGAGCGCGGTCAACCGGCTCGCCTTTTTTAACTTCGACTTGTGGCATGATATTTTACTGGTTTGACCGTCTGTTTGCAGAGCGGTCGGAAATGTTTTTTCTTTTGAGAAGGGGCGGAACCTAAGAGCGGTTCCAGTTTTGGTCAAGGGGAATTTGTCAAATTGTCCAATGCCATTGATTACTGCTGCGGAGCTGCCAGAGCAGCGGCCTTTGCGGCTTCGGTGTCGAGCACCTGACGACGAAGGCTCTTACCGCGCATATTGGACCACCAGACGGTGACTGGAGCAGCGACGAACACCGATGAGTAGGTTCCGATAATCATACCTATAAGGATGGTCATCGAGAATCCACGCATGGCTGGGCCGCCAAAGATCGACAGAGTCAACAAGGTGGCCATGGTGGTTCCCGATGTGAGTAATGTCCGGCTGAGCGTGGCGTTGAGCGCGACGTTGACGATGTCGCGGACGTTTCCTTTTTTGAGGGCGAGGGTTTCACGCACGCGGTCAAACACGACGATGGTGTCGTTGATCGAGTAACCGGCGATGGTGAGGAAAGCACCGACCTGAATGACGGACATTTCGATATTGAGCAACACGGCAATACCGGCGGCGATGATCATGTCGTGAACCAGTGCGAAGAGTGCACCAACCGCGAATGAGAACTCGTAACGAACGCTGATGAAGATCATGATGGCGAGGAGACCGATGCCGAGCGCAAGGGCAGACTCGGTGAGTAATGCTTTCCCCATTGATGGTCCGACGCTCTGGACGCTCTCTGTGATGGCGTATCCGCCTTCGGCGGTCTTTTCACCGAGTGCGGGAATGTCTTCGCGAAGCTGATCGACGATGCCTTTCTGGACGATGTTTCCTTCGTCGTCGAAAGAACTGATGGCGGTGCCTTCTGGTCCGCGGATGGTGATGAAGGTGCCACTGCCGCCTGCATCATCTTGATGCTGTGGTTGGACAGCGATACCGAGCTTTGCTGCGGAGGCTTGTACTTGGTCGACGGTGACGTCTTTGCCAGCAGGAAGTTTAAATTCGATTTCGTCACCACCTTTGAAGTCGATGCCGAGAGCGTCTTCACCTTCGTAGGCAAATTCGGCGAAGCATATGACGATCGCGGTGATCGAGACGAACAGGGCGACCTTGCGCTTGCCCATGAAGTCGAATTGTGGAATGCGGATTTTGCTGCCGATGCTGAGTTTCTCCAGCAGGTTGGCGGTCATCAACCAACGGAAACACACGCGGGTCACGACGAGTGAGGCGAACAGCGAGGCAAGGATACCAACGATGAGGGTGATGGCGAATCCACGCACGGCGTCGGTTGCCATGAAGTAGAGCAGGCCCGCGGTGATGAGTGTGGTGAGGTTGGCGTCAAAGATCGCGGAGAAGGCTTTCTCGTAGGCGGCGTCGATGGCAGCCCCGATGGATTTTCCTGCGGCGCGCTCTTCTTTTAATCGCTCGTAGATGAGGACGTTGGCGTCGACCGCCATACCGATGGTGAGGACGATACCTGCGATACCCGGCATGGTGAAGGCGAACTGGAACATGCCCATCACACCGAAGAGGATGATGATGTTCACAGCGAGGCCGAAGATGGCGATGAGGCCCGGCAGGCGGTAGTAGAGGGCGACGAATACGAGGGTGAGCGCCAGTCCGGCTAATCCTGCGTAGATTCCCTGGCGGACGGAGTCGGCACCGAGAGTTGGTGACACCGAGCGCTCGTCGACGATTTCCATGGGCTCTTCCAATGGGTTTTCTAGGTTGGAGGCGAGGTCGCGGGCTTCTTTTTCGCTCGCCATACCGTCGATTTGTGCGCTGCCACCGGCGATGGCGGTGCGCAGGCTTGGTGCGGAGATGACTTCACCATCAACGACGATGGCAAGGCGTTCGCCGACGTTGTCGCGAGTCAGGTTGAAGAACTTCTCGGTGCCTTCGTTGGTGAAGGCGAGGAAAACCATAGCGCCTTGACCAGGGACAAATCCACCGTTTGCGCTTTTTACATAGGTTCCGGAAAGGTCTGGGTAGCGGGTGATGAGAAGTGGGGACTCGGACTCGACTTCGCCATTTTTGTCGAGGTTCTTCATCATCTTTAACTCGTAGCCGGCGATGTATTCGTCACCGTCGGCGACGGCTTGGGCAAGTTGATCGTTTTGCGGGTGAACGAGGTGGAAGTTGAGCTGCGCCGCTTTTTCCAAGGTCTGACGGATTTTGTCGCGCTCTCCCGGCTCGATGCCGGGCATCTGAACGACGAGTTGGTTGTCACTGCGTTCGACGATTTGAAGGTCAGCGGTGCCGAGTGCGTTGAGTCGGTCGCGGATGACTTCTTTGGCGCGCGTGATTGCGGTGTTGGAGAGTTCCTTGCCTGCGGGCGGGCGGATTTCGAGGACGAATGAGCTACCACCAGCGAGGTCGATGCCTTTTTTCAATTTCTCCGACGGTGGCACGGCACCGAACAAACAGAACGCGACGAGGGCGACCGTGATGAGTGTGCCCAACCAAGTCTTGGTGAGTGGGTTGTCCGTGGCGAAATACCAGAAGAACGCCATAAGGATCAGGAGCGCGCAGAAGAAGATGATCATAAGAACTAGGGGGAAATGTGCGTGGAGATAGCGAAAGCGGGTAGCGGGGTCCGTTTACTTCTTGGGCTGTTCGTCAACGACGGTCGCGTCTTTTTCTTTGTCAGTGCCCTTGGGGATGACATTGGCGATGGCGGATTTTTCGAACTCAACTTTCACATTGTCGGCGATTTTCACGGTGACGGTGCGCTCTTTCACGTTGGTTGCGATGCCGTGCATGCCGCCGATGGTAACGACCTGCATGCCGGTCTTGAGTGACTTGACCTTGGCTTCGAGTTCCTTCTGGCGTTTGCGCTGCGGACGGATCAATAGCACGTAGAAGATGACGAACATCAGTCCGATCATGATGAGGGACTGAGGATTGAAGCCTGGTGCTTGGTCTTCTGCTTGAGCGAGGATGGTGATGAGGTTGGTCATTGGATTATTTGGAAAGTGTGATTGCTGTGTCGACAAGATGCCGACACCACGGGGTGAATGTAAGTTGCTTTGCTGTTACGGATTGATAGTTCGTAATTTATCGAAAAACGGATGAGGCACCTTAGATGTTATGAGCTTTGTAGCGAGCGATGAATTGATCTTTAAACTCGGAAAAGCGGTCAGCCTCGATGGCGGATCGTGTTTGTTCCATGAGCGTCAGAAAGAAATGCAGATTATGGAGGGAAAGCAACCGTAATCCTAGGATTTCTCCAGCCTTGATAAGGTGGCGAATATACGCTCTCGAAAACGGGAGAATACTGGGATGCGTGTCGGTGTGGAGTGGTGAGGTGTCTTTCTCGTAGCGGGCGTTCTTGAAATTCATCGGGCCGTCGAAGGTGAACGCCATGCCGTTGCGCGCCACACGGGTAGGCATGACGCAGTCGAACATATCCACACCGCGGCCGATCATTTCGAGCAGTTGTGGGGGAGTTCCAAGTCCCATGGCATAGCGTGGGCGGTCATCCGGGAGGAAGGGGACGGCATTCTCGATGGCGCGGAACATTTCTTCTTCCGGCTCGCCAACGCTGACTCCACCGACTGCGTAGCCATCGAAGTCGAGGTCGACGAGTGCGCGTGCCGAGCGCTCGCGCAGGTCGGCGTAAACGGATCCTTGGACGATTCCGAAGTGAAGTTGGCTGCCGCCGTCGGTGGCTTCGGGTTTGTTGTTTTGCACCCATTCTTTACAACGTTTCGCCCAACGCGAGGTGAGATCGGTGCTCTCTTCGGCGTAGTTGCGGTCGCACGGGTAGGGTGGGCACTCGTCGAAGAGCATGGCGATGTCGGATCCAAGAGTGGCTTGGATTTCCATCGATACCTCGGGCGAGAGAAAGGTGGCGGCACCGTTGAGGTGGTTCTGAAAGTTCACCCCTTCCTCGGAAATCTTGCGTAGCTTGGCGAGCGACCAGACCTGGAACCCACCGGAATCGGTGAGGATGGGGCGCTGCCATTGCATGAAATTATGCAAGCCGCCGAAGGTCTCGATCACTTCCAACCCAGGCCTGAGGTAAAGGTGGTAGGTGTTGCCGAGGATGATCTGCGCATCGATGGACAACAGATCGTCCGGGTGGAGGGTCTTCACCGTGCCCTGCGTGCCGACGGGCATGAAGATGGGCGTTTGGATCTCACCGTGTGGAGTGGTGAGCGTGCCGCGCCGGGCGTTCGATGTGCTGTCGCGATGGTGAAGGGTGAACATGGGGTAGAGGGAAGACTGGGAGTCGCGTAAAACGGCTGCGCCGCACGCGATGGAAAATAGTGGTTCGGAACTTTACCTGGGAGGAGACTATACACCAAATGGTGGTTGGGCAATGGCGCGTCGGCAGGATGCCGACACCACGGGGGCTGTGCTCACTAGGCTGGTGGCAGTCCGCTGCTACAGTTATGACTCAGGAGTGGTGGTGCGCTCTTCGGTGAGTTTCATCGGGTGTCGGAGTGGGCTTTCGAGGGCGTTGGCGAGGGAGCGGGCTTCGGCTTCGCTTGCCAAGCCGCTGATCTGCGCGCTACCTCCTGCGATGGGGCTCATTAGGCTTGGTGCGGAGAGGACTTTGTCGTCGATGACGATGGCGAGTCGAGATCCGACGTTGTCGCGAGTGAGCTCGTAGAATTTTTGAGTCCCAACTTTGTCGAAGTTGAGGAAAATCATGGCTCCTTGTCCAGGAATGTTGCCGCCATTCGCCGATTTGATGGACGAACCATCCATGTCGGGGTAGCGAGTGATGAGGAGGTTCGTGGTGGAGCTAACCGCGCCGTTTTCGTCGAGATTGTCGAGCGTTCGCACTTGGTAGCCGGCTACGTATTCGTCTCCGGCGACAACGGCATCGGCAAGTCGATCGCTGTTTGGATGGACAAGATGGAAGGCGAGGATTCCCGGGCGGCTAATCAGTTTTCTCACTGCCTCATGAGCGGCGGTGTCGGCGTCTGCGACGCGGATGATGATCTGTTTGGTGTTTGGAATGGGTTCTACTTCGTTGGTAATTTCCGCATCGAGCAAACGCTGGCGGATTATCTTTATCTGTGACTTGATCGTTTCCTCGCTGACTGGTGAGGAATCGGTTTCGATGAGCTGGATGACGAACTCACGGACGGGCGCGCCTTCGACGAGCTTGGGCTGTGGCCAGAAGTAGACAGCCGCGGCGATGACGAGAAAGCTGGCGATTAGGTAGGTGAAGAGTTTCATGGGAGTGCGATGGAGAATGGAGTCGCGTAAAACGGCTGCGCCGCACGCGATGGAAAATGGAGAGCTGTAGCGGACGCTTTGCAAGCGCCGAACGAGGGTCGCCCAGCTTCCCTTGTCATCTGTAAACTCGGAATGGGGAATGGCTTGGTGGCAGGATGCCACCGCCACGGGAGGGGCTTGGCAAGGCGGCAAGATGCCACTGCCACGGGTGGGGCTTGCGCCCTTTGCTATCTGATATCTGGAGAGTGGAGGGCGAGGTGGGGAGTAGGAAGGGTGGCGGCATTTTGCGCGGATAGAAAATTGTATATGATTGTGTCAATCGCTTGGATTAGTGGCTGAGCAAGTGGCGTGAACTTTGCGACCGCCTACAAATATTAACTGAGAAAACCGGGTATTGCGGATAAGGAAGACGGAGGCGCTATATTAATCCTGTTGTGTTTGGTGAAATTCGTTTGCTTCCCGATCGACATTGAATCAGTGATTATAACAGTGAGACGGAAAGCACATAAATCAGCTGAAGTGTCGGGTGGTGGTCACTGGCTGGTGCCTTTGGTCTTGATATTGTTTGTTGTGGCGGGTGTGACGGTGTCGGTGCTGCCGCGTATGTTGGCTACGAGCAGTATTGGCAGTGAACCGGACGAGGTTTTGCAAGAGTCATTCGAGAAGGGTGAGGAACAAATGGAGGTGGTGCGCAAGCGTATGCGGAGTAGCCCGGGGGTGGTTTTGATAGGAAACTCGATGCTGAATTCCCGGGTGGACAAAAAGCTGTTGCGCGAGATTTCCGGTTCTTTTCACGCGGAGGCGTTGACCGAGGGGAATACCTTTAGTCCTGTCTGGTATCTGACGATGAAGGAGGTGGCGCAATCCGAGGAGCCTCCGAGAGTGATGGTGATCTTTTTTCGTGATCGATTCCTGACTTGGCCGGGATTTCGGTTCAATGAAACCGGTGAGGCGTTTGCGCGGGGAATGATGGCGGGAGATGAAGACCCTCTGGTCACAAAGTTGTTCGCCACTGGTGAGGAGCCGGGCTTAAAGGATGATTTTGCGGAACTGAAAGATGTGTTGAAAGAAGCGGATGGAGAGGGTGTGGACCAGATCGAAAGTCTTGCGATGGATCTGACGAAGATTTCATCGGACAAGGATGAGCGACGCGAAGCGATGAACAGGCGCTTTTCGATGGAGAATCTGCGCAGTGATGTGCCGGATGATCTGGGGGATGAAATCGAAAGCCAGAATGAGGTGACCATGAATGGCTACACAAACCCGGCTGAGTTTTCTCGGGCATTGAAGAATTCCCTGTTGCCTGATATGGTGCGCCTGGCAAAAGAGAATGGTGTGCGATTGATTGTCTATAGGGTGAAAAGACGGCCTGACATGGACTCGGGGCTGCGTGCGAGTTCCGAGAGTCTGGAGCGATACCTGAGAGATCTCAATGAGTGGTTGGGTGAGCGGGATGTGTTGTTTCTCGATGAAAACGCATCAACGGAGTTCACGGTCGAGGATTACGCGGACGGCGACCATATCAGTAGAAATGTCCGACCCGCGTTCACGCGTTGGTTTTGGTCGCAACTCCTTCCTCATCTCGAGCAATGATTTTTCATAGCCTGGAATACCTCGTTTTTCTTGTCGTCGTGTTGCTGGTCTACTGGCGACTTCCAACACGTGCCCAGAATGGAATGCTTTTGGTGGCAAGCTATGTGTTCTATGGTTGGGTGCATCCGTGGTATTGCTTGCTGATCGCGGTGACGACACTAGTGGATTTCACAGCGGCGAGGATGATCGCTTCACGGCCCCGCGGGGTGCGAGGCAGAAAGCGAATAATGACATGCAGTCTGTTGGTGACCTTTTCGATTCTATGTTGGTTCAAATACTTCAATTTCTTCACGGAAGCCGCCTGGGCGGCATTTGATGCGGTCGGGTGGCACATTCCGCGTCCAGTCATCGATGTGTTGTTGCCGGTGGGGATCTCATTCTATACTTTTCAAAGCGCCTCCTATGTCGTCGATGTTTTCCGCGGGCGTGATCCGGTGTGCAAGAATTTGATGGATTACGCGCTCTTCGTGTCCTTTTTCCCTCAATTGGTGGCGGGTCCGATTGAGCGCGCGTCGCATTTACTCGGGCAAATCCAATCCAAGCGGAAAGCCAAATTCTGCGAGATCTCGGACGGATTGACTTTGATTGTATGGGGTATGTTCAAGAAGCTGGTGATAGCGGATGGGGCGGCATTGTTGGTGAACCGGGTGTTTTCCATTCAGGATGCGAGCTTCCCCATGGTGTGGGGTGGTGTGGTTGCCTTTGGTGTGCAAATTCTCGCGGATTTTAGTGCCTATACGGATATTGCCCGCGGCACGGCGAAACTGATGGGGTTTGATTTGATGGAAAACTTTCGCCATCCATATTGTGCGCGATCTCCGGTGGAATTCTGGCGGAGATGGCATATATCCCTGTCGACGTGGTTTAGGGATTACGTCTACGTCCCGCTCGGCGGCTCGCGTCGTGGGCCTTGGCGTGTGGCGCTCAATCTGATGTTCACCTTCGCGATCTCGGGATTGTGGCACGGCAGTAATTGGAATTTCGTGGTGTGGGGAGTTTTCCACGGGGCTTTGGTGGCAGGGCAACACCTGTGGAAATACTATCGTGGTGGAGAAGAGTCACCATCTCGCTGGTGGCAGTCGCTTATCGGATGGTTGGTCACGTTTGTGTTGATCCACATTGGCTGGCTGCTATTCCGCGAGCAAAATTCGGAGTATCTTCTTCGGTATCTGAGTTTGAGTCCATTCGGAGTTCCAGTGGAGGATTGGGAAATGGGGCTGTATTTTGCTGTGCATGCCCAGTTGCTTGCGCTGCCACTGTGGCTTCATGCGTTCCTCGGCAATAGACCGATTTGGGGGACATTGCGGGATTTGGCATCCAAGGGTTGGATGCCGGTGGTGGTGCGCGGTGTGATGTTATTCATACTGGCCTGGGCGATATTTTCACTGCGTGCGCCGGCAACCTCGGAGTTTATTTATTTCCAGTTTTAATCGCCGTGAGCGGGCTTGTGCTACGCTGTGGCTGGATAATGAAATGCGCAGGCTTTTAGCTAACAATTCTTCAATCCATATAATCTTGTTCATCCTGTCTCAACAAACTCACATCGCCTCTGAGTTCCGCGCGAGAACATCGCGGTCCCGAAACAATTCGCAAAATTCGATAAATTGCCTAAGGGCCATCTCCATTGCATTCCGGTTCGCGGTTCAGCCTTCTTGTCTTCCTGCCCTTCTTGTGAAAAAACAGCACAACCCGAGCTTAATGCTCATCATGCCCTTCATGGTAAATAATCATTCCGCCTTTTTTGCGGATTAATAGTCAGCGGTTTACCAGCGGCCTTCCATTTCGACGTCGAGGTCAGGTCGGCAGATGTCGGATTCTAGAATGACCACGCGGGATGGGTCAACGGCGAACGCTGCCCTTAGTGCGGCGAGTGCTTCGTCGGCATGTTCGGGATGGCGGAGGTAAATTTTAAACTCGGCGTGATCCGGTAAGGTCGCGGATTTCTTGGAACCGGAGGCGATGTGCATCTGATCGATAACGATACGCATGTTCTCGATGGTGACGGCGATCTGATTGGTGATGGATTCGTGCCCGACGGTCTGGTGCCCGACAATGCTCGACGTGCCGGAAAGAATCACCGAATGGGGTGTGGTTTGATCGTGATCTGTCCACACCACGGTGCCGCGTGCAAAGCTTGGTGGTTTTGGTCCGTAGGTTTGCGGGTAGCGGTAACTGGGGACTTGGCGCGGGTTTTCGAAGTGGGTGACGGGGTGTGTGCCACCAATGGCAACGACCACCAAGGCGTCGCCGGAGCATCCAACAGCCGACGCGGCAGGCATCATCGCTTCGCAGTCATCACCGTAGTGAGCGCGGTAGGCAGTGTGACGGCCGGCGTTGAACCGCCAGTAGTTTTCTTGTTCGTCGTGGACGTCGTTGATGTCGGGCACGTAGTTCCAGAAGCGGTAAACCTGCCGGCCGTCGAAAAGCTGGAACAGTCGCTTGAAGAGTGACTCGGTGGCGTCGGCCAAGCCGTCTTTAATCGGTGCAACCGCGACGGCAATGCGTTGGTCGCCGAGGTTGAGCAGTTTGATGCGTGGGTCGCCGGAGGGGAGGAGAGGTGTGCCTGACTCGCTGGTGGCGATGATTTCTTCAGCCATCGAATCACCGACGACAGGGATGGCTAAATTCACGCTGAGAGCTTCGCCGCCGTCCGATGGAGCGAAGCTCGTTGCGTCCGCGCCGAATTTCAGCGTGACGCGCTTGATGGTGGTATTGAAATTGGACTCGTGCATCACAGAAGCGGGCAAGCTCATCTATTGATGCGAAACGCCGGAAAAGTCAACCCGTGGAACTTGTCGAATACTCTGCCTGCAGCTCAGATAGTACGGAAGTCGAAGGTAAAAAAACACCCCGGCCGTTTCCGGTCCGGGGTGGTGAGAAATTCGGTTTGTATGGATGCGGGTTTTATCCACGTCTGCGGCGCAGCAGAGCGAGAAGGCCGAGGCCGCCGAGCAGCGCGGAGGATGGCTCAGGGATGACGTTAATGGTGAAGCTCGTCAGTTCTTCACCGCCACCTGCTGATCCCAAGAAACCAAAAGTGATGGCTGTGCCTGCCGCAACGTTGGAAAACCCATTACCGGTGAAGTCACTAGTGCCATCGAAGGTAAACGTGCCTAGCGTGCCGTCACTCGCGAAAGTCCAATTCGTGCCTGACGTGGCGCCATCGTCTTTCCACGCTGCGGAATGAAGAGTCATGTCTTCGTTGATTGTTTTGAAAGTGAGTGCATCGAAACTGATGGTTTGATCCAAGGAAAATGTCCAGTTCTGGCTATTGCCCCACTTATCGTTACCGTGGCCCATGGAGTCCCCGTCCATGACTAATTTGTTGCTACCAGAGACATCACTCGTGGTGATAATGATCGTTCCGCTACCATCGTCGGCGCTCAATGTCAAAGCCGTGCTGGCACCGGCGGTGTCTTGGTCCAGACCATTATTGTTTCCATCATCTGCCCCTCCGGTAGTTAGACCAGCTCCTGCATCTCCTTCGTTGGAGGCAAGAACCTTGCCGGCGGTGTTATTGGTGAGAAACGTCGTTGCCGCGTTGGCGGATGTCGCGGCTAGCGCAAGTCCTGTAACGGCGAGAGTCAAATGCTTATGAGTAATAATCATGTTTTGGGAGGGTTGATTTCTGATGTCGTCGTCATGTGAGTGTATGACACGCCAAGATTATTTTCGAGTAAACATACGACGTTCAATGGGTCAAGAGAGATTTTTTTTTAAAATCTCGTCAGAAAAGTATCCCAAAGCGGTCAGGTAAGAAGTAGTCGCTAATAGTCTTTAAGCAGATATTGCCTTAGGCCGATAACGCTCGTATTGCTGCGATAGTCTATTTTATCAATCAAGGACAATTTTCCCGCCTTTATCCAGTGAGCCGCCGATCGATTTATCTTATCCTAGCCCCGATCGTCGTCGCGGCGATTGTCTTCGGGGTGTCGCGGATTTCGTTCAATGTGGAGATTCTCGATGTGCTCCCGAAGTCGCTCGACAATGTGAAGGCGCTGAAGGCGTATCGTGAGCATTTTTCCTCACCGAACAAATTGGTGGTGACATTTTCCTCTCCGGATGCCGGACGGACTGAGGCGGCGGTGGAAAAGACCATCGCTGAATTGCAAGAGGGTGGCTTGATCGGGCACACGCGCTGGCGCACCGAGGTGGAAGAAGATGCCGATGCCGGTGCGGAAATCATGGCGTATTTGTGGCTGAACAGCGAGCCCAAGGTGTTCGCGAACTGGGCGGAAGGTATGCTGACAAAGGAGTCGCGTGACGAACGATTGGCGGGGCAATTGGAGCGTCTGGCGGAGCCGATGATGACGGCTGATCCTGAGAGTTTCGCATTGCAATACGATCCTTACGGTATGCTGCGACATCCCTTCGTGAGAGATTTGCTGAAAGGCGACGGCGCGGGAGGTGATCAGTTTTCTTCGGAAGATGGCACGTTCCGCGTGGCCTTCGCCGAGCTGCCGCGAAAGTTCGACGGTTACCCCGAGATGAAGGTTTGGCTCGGTGAAGTGAAGGCGGCGGTGGATGCGATCTGTGCTGAAAATGGTTGGGATGATGTGATGGTCGGCTACACCGGTGAGCCTCCCTATGTGGTGGAGATTTCCAGCATGATGGAGAATGACATGTCGAGCAGCATGGGGTGGACGATTGCTATTGTTGTGTTGTTGTTCTGGATCATGCAACGGCGGGTGATGCCGCTCTTGGTGCTGTCGCTCGCGCTGGGTGTGGTGTTCGGTTTGACGCTGGCGGTCGGTGGGATGATCTACGGTCACCTCAACATCATGAGCATCGGCTTCGCGGCGATTTTGGTCGGTTTGGCAGCGGATTACGGCGTGCTGATTTCGCAATATGAGCGGACGTTTCACGGCGATGTGCGGTCGATCCGTAAGGCGCTGATGCCGTCGATTCTCTGGGCTGCTGGGACAACGGCTGCGGTGTTTGTCGCGTTGAATTTTTCACAGTTCCCGGGTGTGGCACAGTTGGGGACGCTGGTGGCCGCGGGAATCATTGCCGGTGCGTTGATCATGCTCACTGTCTATGCGGATGCGATTTGCTGGATCAGTAGGAGAATGGCGTCTCGCTCGAAAAGTAAGGATGACGAGCATTTTAAACAAACACCGGCAGTGGTTCGTTCGGTGATTCACGGTGGACGATGGGTGACGGGAGGTATTGCTGTAGTCGCGATCACGGTGCTGATGTGGCTGGGGATGCCGAGTGTTGATTACCGGCTGCGATCGATGGAAAGCATGCCGCTGGAGAGCATGGAGGCATTTCTCCAGATCCGCGAACGAGTCGGGAGTTGGTCGCCGAGTCACCTGCCCGTGGTGGTCGATTCGGAGTCGATGGAGGAGACCGGAGCGAGTCTGAAGGAGCTCGAAACTACGGCAATGAGGCTCGAAGAGGAGGGTGTTCTCGCCGATTCGGTGGTGCCGTCCGCGCTGTGGCCCGACCGACAGAACCAACAAGCGAACTTAGCGCTGCTTGGTAAGGTGCTTGCACAATGGGATGCCGCCGAGGCGGACGCTGATGAGATGGGGTTTTCCGATGACGCACTGGTGTTGGCGCGCAAAGTGATCGCGAGTTGGAAAGGGTGGGCGGAATCTGATGATGAGCTTTTCGTCCCTGTTACACTCGGCGCGAAGGATGCGATGCGGCGGTTTATTGTGTTTGAGGATGGTGCCTACGCAGCCCTTAGTTTGGTCACGCCCAAGGACTACGAAGCGGCGAAGGCGAACGATTTCCACGAGATCAATGTGTTGAATACCGAGCACGCGCATGTTGCCGCATGGCAGTCGCTACGCGTGACGATCCGTCAGTTGTTGATCCACGACGCGACCTATGTGCTGCTTCCGCTGGTCGGTGTTTTGTGTGTGATGCTTATTGTGGTCTTCCGCAACGTGAAGGATGTGCTGCTCTCGGCTACAGCGATTATTGTTGCCGGCGTGTTACTGAATGCATGGATGGCACTCACCGGTCAGAGTTGGAATTTCCAATCGCTGGCAGCAGTGCCTGTGTTGCTCGGCACCGGTCTCGACTTCGTGATCCACGTCGTGCTGGCGTTGCGTCGTTACGACAACGACGAAGCACAATACTGGCGTGGCACCGGCAAGGCGGTGGTGTTCTGTGGGCTCACCACAGCGACAGGATTCGGCTCCCTCGCCTTCGCTACAGATCCAGGACTCGCCCAACTAGGCAGCGTCTGCGCTGCGGGCATCCTCACCATGATGTCCGTCGCCGTGTTTCTCCTCCCCGGTTGGCGCCGCCAGGCGATGCGGGCAGGGCGGGCAGTGCCCGCTTCCTGATTGGAGCCGACACGCTAGGGACGGATGGATATCGCTCGGTTGCCGTGGATGCTTAAGGTAGCACGATGACAAGAGCAGTGCCCGCTTCCTGATTGGAGCCGACACGCTAGGGACGGATGGATATCGCTCGGTTGCCGTGGATGCTTAAGGTAGCACGATGACAAGAGCGGTGCCCGCTTCCTGATTGGAGCCGACACGCTAGGGACGGATGGATATCGCTCGGTTGCCGTGGATGCTTAAGGTAGCACGATGACAAGGGCAGTGCCCGCTTCCTGATTGGAGCCGACACGCTAGGGACGGATGGGGATCACTCGGTTGCCGTGGTTGTCTATGGTGGCAGGAATGCAAGGGCTGTGCCCGCTTCCTGCTTAACTTTAGTAGTCGTTCAGCCGAACTCTGCACATGGTATAACCACCCGTCAGCATTCCTATCTTGATTTTTTCTTCCAGGAAAAATCCGCCTTGGGCAGATGACCGAGGCGGACTGAGGGAAAAGGGGTATATCCAAGCTTCATGCACTAATACCCTCTCGACGAAATGGTATTAGGCGCGGCGGCGGCGAAGGAGCAAGAGAGCGCCGAAGCCACCAAGTAGAGCTGTGGAGGGTTCGGGCACGGTTTCCACTACATAACCCCCGATCCAGCCGGAGCCGGAACCGCCACTCGTTGAATTGAATTGCAGAACAAGGTCGGCATTTGCATCGGTGGTCGTGAATACGATCTCATAAGTGGAATTGAGATCGCCCGTGCTGATCGAGTTGGAAACTGTATTGCCCGAAAAATTGCCGTCTGTGGCAGTGACGGAGTAGTCCATGTCGAAAATGCGGTCGTTGGAGGTGTGCCCCACGAAGATACGCACCGTGTGGGTCCCTGCAAGTAGGTCGTTAAAGGTAAAGGTAGCCGCATTGTCTTCGCCTCCAGCCCAAGCTCCCAAACCCGCCCCGATGTTTGCTGTACCGGCGAGTGGACTATTGCCATCATCATACGTTACCGAAAATTTGGCGACCGGATCGACAGGATTCGAGGTGGCATTCGAGATTGCGCCCGGAACGATAGTCACCGCACCGATGCCGGAGACAGCCTTGCTGTTGTCGAGTACTGGATTGGAGAAGAAATCACTGCGTGCCTGGGTTTCACCAGGAGGGCTGGTGTAATAGCCCCAATCAACCACATCAGCACCAGTCACATCAATATTTTGAGAACTTGTCAGGCCAACGCTCGTGAAATTTGACGATACAAGTGAAGCCGCACTGGCAGCACTCACTCCAAGAAGAAGTGAAAAATAGGAAAGTAAAACAGGATGTTTCATGGTGAATTCCGCGTGATTTTTTTTGCTGAAAATGCCTCTGAACTTAGCACCAGTCTTGTTATTGAGTTTTTTTGGTCAAGCATTAAATGCTGGGGCACCGGCAAGGCGGCTGTGTTTTATGGTCTCACCACTGTAACAGGATTCGGGTTGCTGGCGTTCGCCACGGGTCCAGGATTGGCTGAACTCGGGACCGTCTGGGCTGCGAGCGGTGCCCGCTTCCTGATTGGAGGCGACGAGATACGGACGGATCGGAATCGCTCGGTTGTGGTGCTTGTCGATGGTGACAGCAATGATGGGCGGCGTGACTCGAAGCAATGGTCGCCGTCCGCTTGCGCTGTAGGGAGGGCTTGTCGGCCGCCGACATAGAATGCGGGCGAAACCTGGTGGATTTTTGATTGAGCCGACACGTCTCATCTACAGCGCGCAGTGTCTCTTGATCTACGATTACTGAGTTATCGACGCAGAGACATCGCGTTGGCTTTTTCGTCATCTGCCAAGAATGGTGAAGTGTTCACGGCTGTGTCTAGAGTCGCCTTGAGGATCTGGCCTTGGGCGGAAATGATGATTCCAAGGATATAAAACGGAATTGCTGTGGCTGCTCCTGAAACTAGGCTCCAAACGAAAAACGAGAGTCCTTCCTCGATGGAGATGATCAGTCCGCCAAACACGATGATCATGCCAAGAGCAATCGCCAGCGTCTTGATGGTAAATCCTACATCATCGATAGCCTTCGCTTTGGCGTAGGCGTTTTTATAACGATGGGATGGCGTTGATAAAATAGTAGTCTCAGTGGCTCGCTCATGAGTTGGTTGGATACGACCTATTTCAAGAGCCAATCCCTCATCACTTTGAACAACCGTCCATGTTTCGCCTGAGCACTCCAAGTAATCGTAAGGACTCACCTCATTTTCCACTGTGAACTTTTGAAATTCAACGGGCACATCGTCCAATGAATCAACGGTAAACTTTCCGATGTTTTTGTTGGAAGGTTTGAAGACGAATACGTTCATTCTGGTGGATTCTGTGGAGGATGGTTTACCTAGTGTTTTCACTTCCGGACAGAACGATTATGCGGTTCTGATATGGGCGAGATTGCTGATGCTAAAGTGCGAGTTCGATTGAGGATGAGTGCTAGGCTCGGTGCAGTCAAGCCGTCAGCTGTGCGGCGGCTCTCAGTATGTTGTAGGTTAGACGTGTCGGCTAACGGCACTGGTCGGGCTTTGCCCGGTAACTGATTGGGATAGGGTTTAATGCTACGGAAGCCATTGATGGAGGTGACAATTGAGGGAGGTGAAGTGCGGCGGTGCCGGGGGGGGTATGGTGTTAGCCGACACGTCTAACCTACACCGCGTAAAATACGCATGGGCTACTAGATTCCTAGTATTAATTTGCCGTTCGGAGGATGTCGGTGATCACCTTTGGGTCGGAGAGATAAATGAAACACAGGGCTTGATGGAAAATGCCGATGGTCCAGAAGGTGAGCTGGTAGGAAGTCTTGCGGGTTTTATGTCTGAGTCGTTGCTGAGCAAGATAGCCGGCGGGCCATCCACCTATCAATTCGAAGAAGTGAAGAGTGTTCTCGGAGATTCGCCAGTTTTCGGACTTGGCGCTCTTCTTGTCTGAGGCGTAAAGATACCATGTGGTTATCCAGATCAAGACGAGCCCGCCTAGAAGATATCGCCAATCAACTGAGGGCAGAAGTTTGATCGCCGTCAGGGTAGGTAATACGGAGTAGCCAAGCACCACCAAGAGATTTACCGGCTTCAGCTTGGCTTTGTAGATTTTGGTGTGCTTTTTTGGACGCGATGGCGAAGCCCTACGAGTAGGATGATGCACTGACTGAGCGCTATTCATCATTTTCTTGGTTAAGGTGAGGTATGTTCTGTTGGCCACTCGTTTGTTACTGTCTTGCGGGTCTCAATCGTATCAACCAGAGCCTTCATGATTGGCCTTGATATGTCCCCGTCATCTTTCAAGTTTTGAAAGATCTGTTTGAGCATTTTGAGCAAGTGCTTTTCATGTTCAGAACCTGATTTTAGCAGATAAAATCGACCAGACTCTATCAAATAGATAACCTGGCGCTTCTTTTCTTTGTCTTCTGCGGTCCAGTAGGCTGGATTTGCAACCAAAACATCGAACTTGATGCCGTTGGTTGTGAGAAAGTCGAATGCGATTGACCCTCCGTCTGCTCCGCTACCCCAACGGACGAATTCTTCGATTTTCCAATTGCTGTAGTTCTTCTTCTCAAGTGTCGTCCACTCTTCTTTTAGATCCATCTCGGGAGGTGGAAGTTTCGGCTCATTCCCGATCGCGGCCGACCCCAATAGGATGGAAGCGATTAGAATTGTCCAAGTGTTCATTTTCTTAGGTCGTTCAGGATCAGAATAAATCGTTGGCTTTGATGTCGAATTCACCGAGACATCCGACAGTCGATATTTAGTCAGATCTTGTGAGTAAAGTGCGGCTGTGCCGAGGGTATGGTGTTAGCCGACACGTCTAACCTACACCGCGCGATGGCGGTCGATACGTTCGCCCATTGTTGCGCGCGGTGACGTTGGTTTTACCTCGCCAGCCTTAGGAATGTGGTGCCGAGCGGTGGGACGTCGATGATGATACTTTGCTCCTGGCCTTGCCATGCGACGGGCTCGGTGTGGCGGTCGCCGGGGTTGGCTGAGCCGGATCCGGCGTAGCGCTGGTTGTCTGAATTGAGGATCTCGCGATAGGTGCCGGCGATGGGTGCACCCAGGCGATAGGCGTGGTGCGGAGTTGGGGTGGCATTGACGGCGATGAGCACGGTGTCGCCGTCTTCGGATCGGCGGATGAAGGTGAAGATGGACTGTGCGGCATCGTCGTGGTCGAGCCAGCTGAACCCTGCGGGGTCGTGGTCGAGTTGGTGAAGTGCCGGGATGTCTGAGTAGATTTTGTTGAGGTCGGTGATCAGCCGTTCCATGCCACTATGTTCTTCGCCGAAGCGAAGGTGCCAGTCGATGCTGCGGTTGGCATTCCATTCGTCCCACTGGGCAATTTCGTCGCCCATGAAGATGAGTTTTTTGCCGGGGTGTGCCCACATCCAGCTATAGAGCATCCGTAGGTTGGCGAATTTCTGCCAACGGTCGCCGGGCATTTTCTCGATCAGTGATCCTTTGCCGTGGACGACTTCGTCGTGGCTGAGCACGAGTTGGAAGTTCTCGTCGAAGGCGTAGATCATCGAGAACGTGGCCTCGCCGTGGTGGAAGCGGCGGTGAATGGGATCGCGCTCCATGTAGGCGAGCGTGTCGTTCATCCACCCCATGTTCCATTTGAAGCCAAATCCAAGGCCGCCGGCTGAGGTAGGTTTGGAAACGCCTGCGAATGAGGTGGATTCCTCCGCCATCATGGTGATGCCCGGGCAGTAGCCGTAGGCAGCTTCGTTGAGCTGCTTCATGAAGGCGATGGCACCGAGGTTCTCTCGCCCGCCATGCTCGTTGGGGATCCATTGTCCCTCTTCACGCGAGTAGTCGAGGTAGAGAAGTGAGGCAACGGCGTCCACGCGCAGGCCGTCGATGTGATATTCCTTCATCCAGAACAGCGCGGAAGCGATGAGGAAGTTACGCACTTCGTTGCGGTCGAAGTTGAAGATGTAAGTTCCCCAATCCATGTGCTCGCCCTGTCGTGGGTCGGCGTGTTCGAAGAGTGCGGTGCCGTCGAATCGGGCGAGTCCGTGGTCGTCCTTCGGGAAGTGGGCGGGCACCCAGTCGAGGATGATGCCGATGCCTCGCTGGTGCGCTTGATCGACGAGGTAGCGGAACTCATCCGGCGATCCGTAGCGAGAGGTCGGTGAGAAATATCCGGTGACCTGATACCCCCAGGACCCGTCGAATGGGTATTCGGTGATCGGCATCAACTCGATGTGCGTGAACCCGAGGCGCTCAACGTGGTCGAGAAGTTGTTCCGCGAGCTCTTTGTAGGTCAGCCAGCGGTTGCCGTCATCGGGAATGCGCGACCACGACCCAAGGTGCACTTCATAGGTGGACATCGGCGTTTTGTAGTGGTCGCGGGTGGCGCGGCTGCTCATCCAGTCTTCGTCGTTCCAAGCGTATTGGTCGAGTGAATGCACCATGGCGGCGGTTTTCTGCCCCCATTGGGTGCTGAACGCGAAGGGATCGGTTTTCAGAACGAGTCGTCCGTTCTGTCCGAGGACTTCAAATTTGTAGTGATCGCCGATGGTGACCTCGGGGATGAAAAGTTCCCACATTCCGGCTTCGATGCGTTTGCGCATGGGGTGGCAACGTCCGTCCCAGCGGTTGAAGTCACCGACAACGCTGATGCGCTGAGCGTTGGGTGCCCAAAGCGCGAAGGTAGTGCCTTTTATACCATCGATCTCGCGTGGGTGCGCGCCGAGCACGCGATAGGCCATGTAGTGATTTCCCTCTGCCCAGAAGTGACAATCTTGATCGCCAAGGATAAGTCCAAAGGAATACGGGTCGGCGGTGCGCCAAGCCTCGCCCTTGCCGAAGTCGATCGAAAACTGGTAGCGCGGCGGTACGTTGTCGTGCCATTCGAATGTGCTCTCGAACACACCGCCGGGGTGGACGTGGTCCATTGCTATGGCGTGGACCACGCTGTTCGTGTGGTCGAGCACTTCCAAGGTTATTGACTTGGCATCGGGTCGGCACGAGCGGACGACGAAGCCGTCATCGGTGTCATTACGATGGATGCCAAGGTAGCCGAAGGGGTCCCCGTGTCGCCCCTCCATGAGCGCGCAGGCGTTGGGGTTGTAGATTGGGGTGGAGGTTGGTGGCGTTGATTTTTCCATAAAAATGAGAACGGCTGAATAGAGTGGGGTCGCATGGACACTTTTGCGTTTTGCTCCGAATCTGGCAAGTGCCATCCCCGTGTGGCGATGGATTTCTCTTAATAACAGCTACGAGCGTTGATGCAGGTTGGTTTCGGAGCGGGTGAGTGGCATGACCTGACCGTCTCGATCCTGATCTTTATAAACATGACCGGACTCGGCGTCTCCAAAACGGTCATGCCACTGTTTTCAGGTATAAACTAGCCGCGGAATTGTAACGGGTTTGCGGTCGCTTTGGCTTGCACCGATGGGCAGTCATTTCGTTAGCTAGGGGAAAGCAGAGCTGATCAGCTCGGCAAAAAATAAACAACCCACGAAGAACTATGGCACTAATGGATTTTATTAAGGGAGAGTTACTCGAGATCATCGAGTGGCAGGACGATAGTCGCGACACGATTGCCTGGCGCTATCCGGATGATGACAAGGCGATCAAGAATGGCGCGCAACTCATTGCTCGCGAGAGCCAGGTCGCGCAGTTCGTTTATCTTGGGCAGTTCGGCGATACCTTTGGCCCTGGCAAGCACACGCTGGCGACGGAGAACATCCCTGTGCTGACTCGTTTGAAGGGATGGAAATACGGTTTTCAGAGTCCGTTCAAAGCCGATGTCTACTTCGTAAATACACGCTTGTTCACCGGCAACAAGTGGGGGACATCCAACCCCATCATGTTGCGCGACGCCGATTTCGGCATCGTCCGTGCGCGGGCGTTCGGCACCTATGATTTCAAGGTGACCAACGTGCAAACCTTCCTTCGCGAAGTGGCAGGGAGCGATCACGATTTCCGCGTCAATGAGTTCGAAGACGCGATGCGCTCGCGGGTGGTGAGCATATTCTCCGAGGCGTTGGCTTCATCGAATGTGCCGATGCTCGATGTCGCAACCCGTTACACCGAGCTCGGCGATGCCTTGTTGCCGCTCATCAACCCGGTGATGAGCACGAAGTATGGGATCGAGATTGATTCGTTCATCGTAGAGAATGTTTCCGTTCCTCCAGAAGTGGAAGAAGCGATCGACAAGCGTTCCGCGATGTCGGCGATTGGCGACCTGAATTCTTACATCAAGTATCAGATGGGTCAGGGAATGGCTGCTGGCGGTGAGGGTGGCGGAGGCGCTGGTGGTGCCGGTGCCGCTGCCGAGTTGGCGGTTGGGTTTTCCATCGCCCAAGAACTGATGAAGCAGTCCGGTGTGGCTGGCGGTGGTGTGGTGATGCCCGGCATGGCTCCGGCAGCCGGTGGCGCGGCGCCCAGTCCTCAAGCGGCCGCGGCGGCACAAGGGCTTCCTCAGCTCTTTGACCCTGCACAGGTCGCGCAAATGCTCGGTGTTAGCGAGGACGATGTGATGAGTGAAATTACGTCAGGCAAGCTGGCAGCGAAGCAGATCGGTTCGAGTTATCGGATCACGCGATCGGCGCTCGATGCGTTTCTTGGTGAATAGCGAGAAAATGGTGAATGATACCTTGGGCGGCGAATGGGTAAACCTTCGCTTCGCCTAGCGTTTCATTGTCGATAGAAAATTGGAGTGATGTGATGCCACCAGAAGGATCGGAAGACACTACGACGATGGTTGATCCTGACGTATCGGCTCCAAACACGGAGCCGCCAGTCAAGGTTGAGCCTCGTCATGTGCCGCCACCTCTACCGGGCAAGGCTGGTGATTTGCGTGCGGTGGAATCGCTCGACCGGCATGCCTGCCCGAAGTGTGGTGGGAAGGCGGAGTGGAACCCAGGGAAGCGGGTGCTGTGTTGCCCGTATTGCGGCACGGAGTTCCAACTCGAAGGTCCACCGCCACGGCCCAATGCAGTGGAGGAACGCGACCTCCTCGTCGAGCTGGGCCGACTTGATGAAGAGTCCGGCGAATGGGTGAAAACGACGCGTCGCGTGCAGTGCCGCAACTGCAACGCGGTGATTGTTCGATCGACCGAGACCGTCTCGCAGCGCTGTGATTTCTGTGGGTCTCCGGAGATGCTCGACTACGATGACATCGGTAGTTTGATCAAACCGTGGGGTATTCTCCCGGGAAGGATTTCGCAGGAGGATGCCTACCACCGCGTGAAGGAGTTTCTTCGTGGTCGATGGTTTGCGCCCAACGACCTCAAGCGGCGCAACATGATGGATCGGTTTCACCGCGTGTATCTGCCGTATTGGACCTTCGATGCCAGTGCTACCTGTCCATGGACTGCGGATTCGGGAACCTACTATTATACCACCGAGACCTATCGCGACTCGCAGGGGAAAAGGCGGACGCGAAGAGTTCGTCACACCCGCTGGCGGTCAGCGTCTGGGAGAATTGATTCCTCGTTTGATGATGTTACGGTAAAAGGTTCGCAAGGGGTTACCGACCAGCTTCTACCGAAGATTGAACCATTCCCCACTTTCGAGGTGGTGCCCTACGAGACCCGCTATATATCGGGTTGGCAGGTTGAGCATTACCAGGTCGCACTCCCTGCTGCTGCGTCGATGGGGCGTGGGCTGATGAACGAAATGCTGCGCGGAATGTGTGCGCGCGACGTGCCAGGCGATACCTACCGTAACCTCCGCATTTACCCCGAGTATTCCGGCTTGACCTTCAAACACATCCTCGTCCCCGTCTGGATTGCCAGTTACCAGTATCGAGGGAAAACGTGGCAGGCGCTTGTCAACGCCTACACCGGAAGCGCCGCCGCCAAGTTCCCGATCAGTTACTGGAAAGTCGCGGGCGTGGTGCTTCTGGTTCTCCTTGTTGTTGCGATATTTATGATATTTTCTTCGCAGTAGTGTTACCGAAGAAGAGGGCTGTAATCATAGGATTCAGCGAATCAGCTGTTCTCTCGCTGCGCCATTGAGCGTCGGAAAGGGTGCGCCTCGCGCCCCACATTCATTGCACACCGCCCAGTGGCATCCGTCCAATTACTCCCCACAAGGACTACGGCACTGCCTTCACTCAGCACCTTCATCCTATCCACACCACCCGATGTGGGCGAGGCGCCCACACTCCATCCCCTCCGCCTCCGATCAGCTACTCTCTCTCGCTTCACCATTCACCAAATCTAGATATAGATCTGAAGCGAGAGAACGTGATATTGGCTGATTTTCAACCACTTATGCGTGGCGAATAGTCATGTCTTTATTTGAAGCCGGTATGATTGGTAAAGGTAGCGGGTCTTAGAACTTACTTGAACTCAACGACGATTTTGTCGTCGGCTACGATCTTAAGTCCTTCGATGGCTTTCGAGAGTTTACGAAGGGTTGCGACGTCGACCCTAAGTCTGTGCCATTCGTGTCAGGTGTTAAATCCTGCTATTCTCTCCTCATGCCGTAGCATCAGGGCGTCTTTTTCGGCAAGGTGTTCTCTTATCAACGTTATAGGAATGGTGGTGTCGGGGGAAGGCTCCCATTTAATAAGACGAGTTCCTCGGCGCCGCCGTTAGTTTATGGCCACAGCAGAAAAAGGTAGGCAGCATAGATACCGATAAATACAGCTCCCTCACCACGGGAGATTCTGCGACCTGTGAGCGCAAACGGGAGCAGAATGACACCTAATATAAGCATGACTGTTCCGTCACGCATTCCAATTTCTGACGCGTTGATTGGCGTCACCGTTGCTGTTACTCCTAGAATGCAAAAGACATTGAAAATGTTCGACCCTACCACATTGCCGATGGCGATGTCAGACTGCTTACGGAAAGCTGCTACGACACTTGTTGCGAGTTCCGGCAGGCTTGTCCCAGCTGCCACGACAGTCAGGCCGATTACTGCGTCAGATACGCCCAAAGTTTTTGCGAAGGAGGTTGCACCATCAACAAACAAACGTGAACCAACGAGCAAAACTCCTAGTCCAGCAACAAGAACCAGCGCATCAATCACCCAACTCTTCGACAAAAGCGGTGGGGGTTCGATTGATTCTTCTTCTGCGTTACCAGTGACGCTCTTCGCCGAACGGATCGTGAAGTAGAGATAGAGAACAAGCCCTAGTAATAACCCGAGCCCTGCGAGACGAGAGAAGCTGCCGTAAAGTATCAATGCAAAAGCAATGACTGAAGTAGCGATCATTACCGGTATGTCCCGACGAATCACGGCAAAATGGATCTGGAGAGGTTGAATCAAGGCGGCTATCCCGAGAATCACTGCGATATTGAAAATGTTTGAACCGATCACATTGCCAAGGGCTATGTCCGAATGGCCTTCAAGCGCCGAGGACACGCTGACGCTCAACTCAGGAGCACTCGTTCCAAAAGCGACTATGGTCAAACCGGCAATCAACGGAGAGATACCGACCCTCGTTGCGAGGCTCGCGCTGCCCCTCACCAAACCTTCGGCTCCGAAATATAGAAGGACTGCGCCTATAATGATGAGTAGCATGGGATAATGTTTCTCTGGCGAACAGTATTAGGTAACCAATCTTGGCGGGTTATCACGCCAAGATTGTGTTAGTTAGTTTCGCGGGCACAATGAGGTGTTTGCCTTGTATGGTCAAGGGCTACAAGGCGGTTTTTCCTGAGCGTTTCAAAGCTATGTTTCGGTCGCGTGAATAATGATAATCCCTTAAACAAACGTTTGAGGAATGGCGTGCACAAAAAAATCCGCCACGGGCGGTGGCCGTGGCGGATTGGTAAAGGTAGCTGGTCTTAGAACTTACTTGAATTCAACGACGATTTTGTCATCGGCTTCGATCTTGAGTCCTTCGATGGTTTTCGAGAGTTCACGAAGGGTATTAACATCACCCATGTCGTCCGGGCTGTCGAGTTTATCGAGAGCTTCTTCGTTGGCGAAGATTTTGCCGATTTCGAGGTCGTAGATGGTGATTTTGTTGCCTTCGGAGAAGTCGGCATCGGTCTTGGTGACTTCGCCATCGACTTCGATGAAGGCTGCCATGCGCATACCTGTCATCATACCTGCCATCATCTTCATCTGCTGCTTCTGTGCGGCTTTATCTTCATCGGAGAGTTTGAGTTCGCCTTCGAGGCCTTCGATTTCACCGAGTTCTTCGGCGCCTTCTTTCGCGACTTCAGCACCGGCCTTTTTTGGCATATTGACGGTGAGTTTGTTGGTGTCGCCGGCAACGTATTCGAAGGTGATGGGATCTTCTGCGCTGTCGTCGTTGTTCATCGGAGCCTTGAGCTTGTTGATGTCAGCGAACTTGTAGGTAGCGGTGATTTGCATCCCCCCGTTATCGAGATCCTTTTGTTTGAGTCCGACGAACTCCACACCTTCACCCATGGTTTCAACCTTGGCTTTATAGGTTGCTTCGTCGGTGAATTCATTACCTCCTTCTGCACCCTGTGACTTCATCATGCCTGCCATTTGTGCTCCGAAGCTGATGTTTTCTACAATGGTGCCACTTCCGTCTTTCGAAAGTTTGGTGGTTGATTCTTGTTCCAGGCAACTGGAGAGCGAGACGATAGCGAATGCCCCCGCGAGAATGGCGGTTAGTTTCTTGATATTCAATTTCATGGGTATCATTGTTTAGGTTGATGGTTAGTGCTGTCTGTCATATCGACGACGCCACAGACAATCAAGCGCCAAGAAAACAGTTTACTGCCGAACTATTTGCTCCGGTGTTCGACTTTATCGCAATTTTGAAGGTTTCTGTCTACTAGTTGCGCCAAAGCATTGCGAAAAATTCGTCAGCTTTGGCGCGGTGAACAGCACGCTTTTCATCGGACATCCGGCGAAGTGTAGCCGCCATCATCGACATCCTGTGGTTGGCGGCGATTTCTTCTTGGTAGTCGTCAATGAATGTCCAGAAGAGCCCGTCCCATGTCTCGCACCAATCGCCTTTCGGCCAGTTGCTCATTTTGCGGATGTAGTTGGATCCAGAAATGTAGGGCTTGGTGGTGAACGATCCACCGTCGGCAAATTGACTCATCGCGTAAACATTTGGAACCATTACCCAGTCGTAGGCATCGATGAACATTTCCATGAACCAGTGGTAAACATCATCTGGGTGGATGCGGCACAGTAGCATGAAATTTCCCAACACCATGAGGCGCTCGATGTGATGTGCGTAGGCGTGCTCGTTGAGCCGATGAATGACTTCGTCAACGGGTGGAATGCCCGTTTTTCCCGTGTAGAAGGCATCGGGGATAGCTCGTTTTTCGAAGTTCCAAAAGTTGGATGTCCGCTGCTCTGTGCCCTGCCGTTTATACATTTGTGCCATGTATTCCCTCCATCCAATGACCTGGCGGATGAAGCCTTCGACGGAGTTTAATGGTATGCCGTTGCTGCTTGTCGTGATGAGTGCTCGCTCGATAACTTCATCGGGTGTGATGAGCCCGATGTTCAAAGCGGGTGTGAGGACGCTGTGGTGAAGGATGCGATAGTCGGTGTGGATGGCGTCTTCGTAATCGCCAAATTTTTCAAAGCGGGTTTCTAGGAAATCATCGAGCTGGAGGAGAGCTTGGCGGCGGGTGGTTGGGAACGAAAAATCATTCGCTTCGCCGCGTGTCGGCGGGCCATCATTTTTTATCGATGCCACAAGCGCTTCGATATCATCAGGAGGAGAGAGGTTGATCGTTTTTGGGACGGTGGCTTTCTTTGGTAGCTTCTTGCGGTTTGCCTCGTCGTGGCTCCATTTGCCGCCGGCAGGCTGGCCATCGTCATCAATAAGCAGGTGCATTCTCTGCCGTTGTGCACGGTAGAAGTCCGCCATGATCGGCGACTTCTTACGTTTTGCGAAGAACTCGTCCGCCCAGTCATTCGGGGTGAGAAACATTGGGGAGGGACTTTGGTGGAGGCGCAATGAATGATGCTTTGCTGCGCGAGCGATTCGACGGCTCAATAGATAGTCAACCGGGTCGCAGAAGTGGAGGTCTGTTACCCCATCTTTCGCGAGTTTTTGAAGATGATTCTCGATGGTCCATTTTTCCTTCCAAGAGATCAGCGTCACGTCCAGTCCTTTTTCAGTGAGCTCGTCGCGATAGTGACGCATGCTTGCGCGTAGCAGGATGATTTTCTGTAGGTGGAAGACAGCCTCGACCTGCGGGTCGCCGAAGAAGAGCGAGTCTTCGATAAGCTGGATCGGGTGCCCGAAAGTTAACCCCGGGTGCTTGAAGAAAAGCTGGTGCGGGAAAATGAGCGTTACCGATGTTCCCAGTGCTGGATTGTTTGCTGTAGTCACTGCAGAACTTACGCATCATTTACCATCTTGGATCTGGATGAACGCTCTCTTGCTCTCTTTGTGGTATGGTCGATAGTATGTTCGAGAATCATGGATCAGAACTTGTCAGAGACTACTGAATCGGACGACTCCGTCGCAACAACATCGCCGAACGGTGTGGTGGAAACACATTCCTTCACTTACCGTGGGCCGAGCGGTGATGGTTTATTGTTCAGCGATGGCTCGGAGATGCCGGAGGTAGAGATTGCCTACGAGATGTATGGCGAAATGAATGCGGATCGGAGTAATGTGATTTTACTCTTTCATGCTTTGTCTGGGTCGCACCATGCTGCGGGTTACAATGCGACATTATCGGCGGATCACGACCCCGAGCTGGCAAAGCGCTGGACGCCGGAAATGCATCTCGGATGGTGGGACGGTTTTATTGGCAAAGGGAAGGCGATCGATACCTCGAAGTTCTGCATCGTGAGTGCGAACTACCTTGGGCACTGCTATGGATCGACCGGGCCGGCGTCGATCAATCCCGAGACAGGCGTGCCCTATGGAGGGAAATTCTCCGAGCTCTCGGTGTCTGATGTGGTGAAATCCGCAGCAGGCTTGCTGGATCATTTGAAGGTAGATTGTTTGCACGCTGTGGTCGGTCCCTCGGTGGGCGGATTGATGGCTCAGAACTTTGCGTGTCTGTTCCCCGAGCGAGTGAAAATCGTCATTCCCATGGTGACCGGATGGAAGACAACGGTTTTGAACCGACTGATTCTTTTTGAGCAGATCATGGCAATCGAGAATGACCCGCATTTTAATGGTGGGGATTTCTATTCTGGTGAGCGCCCCGAGTATGGCCTCGCTTTGGCGCGGATGATTTCTCACAAGACCTTCGTGCACCTCGACGCCATCGAGCGCCGGGCACGACGGAAGATTGTGCAGCCGGAAGGGCAGTTGGCCTGGTTTAAAGTGCGCGACCCATTCCAGTCCTACATGCTCTACCAAGGGAAAAAGTTCGTCGAGCGTTTTGACGCCAACACCTACCTCCGTGTTATCGACATGTGGGCGCGCTTCGATCCGGTCGTTGAGTCAGGTGCTGATTCGATCGCCGAAATGTATGAAGGCGCACGCCGTCACGGTCATCGCTACCTGGTGTTCTCCATCGATTCCGATTTTTGCTTCTTCCCTGAAGAGCAGCAACAGATCGTCAATAATCTGAAAGAGAATGATGTGAGCTGCATGCACATCACCGTGCATTCAGACAAGGGACACGACTCCTTCCTTCTCGAGCCTGAACTCTTCGCCCCGCATCTTTCCTCGGTCTTGAACGACTCCTTTTAGTCGGGGGATCGTTTGAAGGTAGCAATGGTACGCGGAGAGGGACTCGAACCCCCGACCAATTCGGTGTAAACGAACCGCTCTACCACTGAGCTATCCGCGCATTTCCATTGAGTTGTGAAAATCGCAGAAAATATCGTCTGGTCAAGTGGATAGATTCAACCATTTGGTATGCAGATGTTATTTTTTCGTTTTTTTTATGAAATGAAGTAAGGAGGAAATCCGCTTGCAGATTCGCCAGAGCCATGGCGATAGTTCGCCATGGTCGACGAGCAAGATGGAGAGACTGCGATGGATGAAATTTCGTTGGCGTGTGGTCGACGGGACTATCGTCGAGGGATTGTGGCGTGGTTTTTGATGTTGGTTTGTGTGGCTCTTTCCGCGGTGTTGTCGGGCAACTCTGAAACTGGTTCTGCTGAGGTGTTGCGGGTGGTGATGTGGTTGCCAGTCGGTGTAGGCATTGGTATTTGGGCATCACGCTGTTCGACTGTAGCGCGCTGGACGCTGGGGCTGGCGGCCTTGGTGGCGTTTTCCCTGTCGGTGGCGGAGGTCGTGATGACGATGCGCTCCGGAGGTGAGGGGGTGATTGTGAATGTGGTGTTGGGAATTGCAATCGTTGTGCTGTCGTTTCATGTTTTGCGGACGATGGTCTGGAACCGCGATGCCAAGGCCTACGCGATTGGTCGCGAAGCAGATAGCCCCCAAGTTGACGAATGATGAGCACGGATAAAAAAAGGAAAGTGATTGTGTTGCTGAGTGGCGGGATGGATTCCGCGGTGGCTTTATATCAGGGGGTCAAGAGCTACGAGGTGATAGCGGCGCTGAGTGCGGATTACGGGTCAAAACACAACCACAAAGAGCTGCCGATGGCGGCTAAGCAGGCGGCGCGGTTAGGTGTTCGTCACGAGGTGGCGTCGTTGACCTTTATGAATGAGTTGTTTGCTTCGGATCTGTTGCAGTCCGGAGGAAAAATTCCGGACGGGCACTATGCTGAGGAAAGTATGAAGCAAACGGTGGTGCCGTTTCGCAATGGGATCTTGTTATCTGTTGCTGCTGGGTTCGCGGAGAGCGTGGGGGCGTCAGGTGTGGTGATCGCCGCGCATGCCGGAGATCACGCGATCTATCCGGACTGCCGGGAGTCGTTCATGGCTCCGATGAGTGAAGCGATTCGTCAGGGGACGTATGCGCATGTTGAGGTGATACGCCCGTTTATATTGATGACGAAAACGGAGATCGCTGCTTGCGGAGCGGAGCTCGGTGTGGATTTTTCAGCGACATGGTCGTGCTACAAGGGCGGGGAGATTCACTGCGGAACTTGCGGGACCTGTGTGGAGCGTATCGAGGCTTTCCGTGAATCGGGTGTGAACGATCCGACGGAGTATGCAAATTAGTAGAAGGTATTGAGAATGGAGTCGCGTAAAACGGCTGCGCCGCACGCGATGGAGAATGGTGCTTTTGGAGATAGGTCTTATAAGACCTATTTGTGAGATGACGGCACCTTGCGATGGAAGAAGCACTCTGTAACATTCCGAGGTTTTCAGCGGTGTGATCACGGCGTATGGTGAATCATGCGTTACCGCGTTTGTAAATCTATCGAAGTCGAGAATGGGCACATGCTCAGTAAGCACCCGGATAAGTGCAGGTTCCCCCATGGTCACACCCGGAAGGTGGAGATAGTGCTCGAAGCGGCGACTTTGGACGACAATGAAATGGTCTGCGACTTCAAGGCGGTGAAGGAAATCATCGGCGAGTATCTGGAAACTTTTGATCATGCGATGTGCATGAACACGGAGGATCCAAGCTACGCGGAAATGAAAGAGCGCCACGGCGATCGAGTGATCGGCTTTGATCACGAAGATCCAACAACCGAGGTGTTGGCACGGGTGATTTTCGAGGAGTTCGCTGGTCGTCTCGACCAATGGAAGTCAAACGCTACGGCGGTCTATCCGATCCGTGCGGAGGTGCGGTTGGCGACGATCCGTGTATGGGAAACCAGCAGTTCGTGGGCTGAATACGGCGAGTAATACCAAATCTTGGTATTGATCTGACGCGAGTGGGCGTGGAAGTGGTTGATTGAGATTCACTTGTGCGCGGCGAAAAGTCAGATTTTTATTCTAAATTGGAATGAGAATCTAAGCCAGTAAGCCGTGAATGACTTTCGCTTTATTCACTCCGGTGAGTTTTTGATTCAAGCCTTGGAAGGGCACTGAGAGTCGATTGTGATCATAACCCATCAGGTGAAGGATGGTGGCCTGCAAGTCGTAGGTGCGGACGGGGTTCTTCACGACCTTGTATCCTAGTTCGTCGGTTTCTCCGTAGGCGATGCCCTTTTTCACTCCTGCGCCAGCCATCCACATGGTAAAGGCATTGGGATTGTGATCTCTTCCTGCGAAGTTGCCGGCATTTCCGGCTCGGTTTTCCTGCATCGGGGTGCGGCCAAATTCTCCGCCCCAAATGACAAGGGTGTCGTCGAGAAGTCCGCGTTGTTTGAGATCGGTTAAAAGAGCAGCGATAGGCTTGTCGGTTTGCTGGCACTTTTTTTGGAATCCGTGGTCAAGCGCTTCGCTGGCGTTGGAACCGTGAGAGTCCCACCCCCAGTCAAAGAGTTGGACGAATCGGACGCCTTTTTCGACGAGCTTGCGGGCGAGCAGGCAGTTGTTGGCGAATGATTCTTTGCCGGGTTGGGTGCCGTAGAGCTCGTGGATATGTGTAGGCTCGTCATCGATGTTCATGACTTCCGGCACCGAGGACTGCCTGCGGAATGCCATCTCGTATTGTGAGATACGGGCAAGTGTTTCGGGGTCGGCGACCTCGCGATGGGTGGCTTGATTGACCTGATTGATCCCATCGAGCGCTCGCCGCCTGATTGCGGTGTTTACGCCTTTTGGGTTGGCAACGTTGAGAATCGGGTCGCCTGTGGAGCGGCATTGAACGCCTTGGTAAACGGATGGCAGATATCCTGCCCCCCAAAGGGATTTTCCAACGCGTGGTAAGCGTCCTCCGGAAAGAAGCACCATGTAGCCGGGCAGGTTTTGGTTTTCGGTTCCAAGGCCATAAGTCACCCATGCTCCGATTGACGGGTGACCGAGGCCTTGATTGCCGGTGAGGATTTTGAGTTGAGCCGGTCCGTGGTTGAACTGATCGGTTTGCATCGAATGGATGAAGCAAAGCTCGTCTGCTTTGCTTGCCAGATGGGGCATGCGATCAGAAACCCAGGCGCCACTGCTGCCGTGCTGCTTGAAGTTATAGAGTGGGCCAAGAACTTGAGGTGTGCCCTGGATGAAGGCGAACCGTTCCCCTTCGATGTAGCTTTGAGGGACGTCTTTTTTGTTGAACTTCACCATCTCGGGTTTGTTGACGAAGAGCTCAAATTGGCTGGGTGCGCCAATCATGTGCAAGTAGATGATGCGCTTTGCCTTGGGAGCAAAACTTGGCGCAATGGGCATCAACGGTGCCGTGGCATCGTGTTGTATCGAGAGCGGTGAGCCCAGTGCTTGGTGACCTTGTAGTCCCAGCCATAGTGAGCCTAAACCGGTGGCGCAGTCGCGCATGAAGTGGCGTCTGGTGGTTAGATCGAGCTGATCGCTGTGGAGCTTTTGAAAAATATTCATCAGGGTGGGCGATTACTTGGTGAGTGCGGCGTCGAGATTGAGCAGCATGGATGCGAGGACGATGAAAGCGGCTTGATTTGGTGTATCAGCGAACCCTTCCAACAAGCCGGGGTCGTTTTGATAGGATTGCTCGATGTCGTGGTAAGCCGAGCCAAGTGAGGACAATGCCTCATCGCTGGGGCGGGTGGAAGTGGCGAGCCGATAGCCTGCGGAAATTTTCTCATCGAGAGTTCCGGGAAACTCGTTTTGCATGCGTTTTGCGAGCGCGCTGGAAAATTCGGCGAAGGCTTCGTCGTTTAGGGTGGTGAGTGCTGCAATAGGTGTGTTGCTGGTGAGTCTGCGGTTTGAACAGAGTTCACGGGTTGGGGCGTCGAAGGAGGCGAATGTCGGGTAGGGAATACTACGTTTCCAGTAAGTGTAAATGGATCGTCGGTAGCGTTGAGGATCGCCGACGGGAGGGGTATCCCATTTATCTCTGGCGAATGGTTGCCACACGCCGGCTTGAAGCGGTGGATAGGTCGGGGCACCGTAGAGCTGCCGGGTGAGAAGCCCCGAGACGGCTAGTCCGGTATCTCGAATGGCTTCGGCAGGGAGTCTAAGGTGATTACCGTAGGACATCCAAATATTGCGAGGGTCTTTCTCGCGGTTAGCGTCGACGTTTTCAGCGGACTGGCGATAGGTTACCGATTGAAGGATTTCTTTGAGCAACGCCTTGCGACTCCACGCCATCTCCGTCTGAAACTTGACCGCTAAGTCATCGAGTAATTTTTGATGGGTGGGAGGAATACCGGAAGAACCGAAGTCTTCGAGAGTTTCGACGATGCCGCGACCGAAGAGTTGGTGCCAGTAGCGGTTGACCACGACGCGTGCGCTGAGTGGGTTCTCTTTCGAGACGAGCCATCGTGCCATGTCGAGGCGGGTGGGCGATGATGGATCTGCTGGATTGAGATCGGGGAATGAGTCGGGTGTCGATGGGTGTTCGATCAGTTCGCCCTTGGTGAGCCAATTTCCGCGCTCAAAGACTCTGGTCTCGCGAGCGATTTTTGAGTCCCGAACTTTCATCACGGGTAACTCAACGCCATCGATTTTTTTATAGGCAGCTTGAGCCTCGCGAGTTGCGCTTAACAGCTCGGTAGTTTGCGGGCTGTTAAGCCATGTGTCCCATGGAGTCGATGTCTCGGTGATTCGGATTCTGCGCGCGACGAGTGGGGTGCCTGCGTTGATGTCGAGATTGAACTCGAGATGGAGCGTGAGTTCTTCGCCGTCCACAAGTGAGATGGGTTTTTCGGGCACCAGCACAGCACGGCGAGGACGATTGATTTTACTGAATGCGCCCCATCCTGATCTGCTGGATTTCTGCAGCGAGTCTTGTGGCGGCAGGGCGTAGTCCTGACTATCTGAAATCAGCACGGAGATGGGCACTACCTGAGTAGGCTTTCCTGAGTTCTCAGAGATGCGCAGTTCAACATAGCTGAGGACGGCTCCATGATTTGGAGAGTGTGCGGCAATCTCGCCATCGGGTGGGAGAATTTCGAGGCCGAGCGCTTGAATGTCACCGCTTGGGTCAATGGAAATGTCAAAGTGTGTTCCCTTCGCGACATTTCCGACAGGTTTGATTTCGGTCTGATCCTTATCGCGGAAAATTTCGGCGTTTCCTTTGTTGGTTTTTACGCTAAGGAGTTGCGATGAGATCCATTCTGATTCGTCGCGCTTCTTCCATGCGTTAGTGAGGAAGGCAAGTTCCGACTGCTTGAGATCGTCGAGACCTTGCTTTGCCTCAGGGTAGTCTTGGTGGTTTTTTGGAACGCGAATGGTAGGCTGGTGCCCAGACAAGTCAGAGTCACTGTCATTATTAAAGAATGCGGCGAATGCGTAGTATTCTTTGTGTTCGAAAGTGTCGTAGGGGTGGTCGTGGCAGGTGGTGCACCCGAAGGTCTGCCCTTGCCACACTTGCCATGTGGTGTCCACGCGGTCGAGCACGGCGGCGACCCGGAATTCTTCATCGTCCGTTCCTCCCTCGTCGTTGGATTGGGAGAGGCGGTTGAAATTGGTTGCGATGAGGTCGTCGTATTGTCTATTTGGCAACAGATCACCTGCCAATTGTTTGATCGTGAATTGATCAAAGGGCATGTCCTCGTTGTAGGCGCGGATGAGCCAATCTCGGTAGGGGAATGCAGTGCGCCGCCGATCCATTCCGAGCCCCTCACTATCCGCGTAGCGAGCAAGATCTTGCCACACGGATGCCCAGCGTTCGCCATAGGCGGGATCAGCGAGATAATCGTCGATGGCATTGTTCCAAGCAAGTGTTGGGTCTTCGAGATAGGCTTTTTCGAAATTATCCAGTTCTTCAAGAGTTGGTGGAAGTCCCAGGACATCGAATTTCAATCGGCGCAGCAGAGTGCCGGGAGAGGCTTCGGGTGATGGGCTCAGGCCTTGTTCTTCCATTTTTGCCAGTACGAACTGATCGATGGCGTTGTGTCCCCATGAGGTATTCGTCGGTGGAAGCGATGGGGTGACAGGAGGTTCGAATGCCCAATGGACTTCCCATTGCGCGCCTTGGGTGATCCAGTCGCGAAGGATCTGAACTTCCTCATCGTCGAGTCTCGCGCCGTGGACCGCGGGGGGCATCAACAGGTCCGGGTCGTCGCTGAGGACTCTTGCGATAAGCTCGGAGGAGTCAGGATCACCGGGGACGATGACCGCTTTGCCGGACTCGGCGGTGGTGATGGCGAGATCACGGTAGATGAATGAGATGCCTCCTGCTTTCTTCACCCCACCATGGCAAGCGACACAATTTTTGTTGAGAATTGGCCTGACTTGATTCGCGAAAGAGATCGGTTCGCCGAAGTGAGTATCAACGAGCTTACTGGCCTCATTATTATCAAGATTTGCCACGACGATCCCCCCGACGCCAAGTGCGAGGACGATCGTAACGAGAATAATCAGTGGAGTGCGTTTCATGTAATGAGGACATGTTCAGGCTTTAAGAAGTCTGACAAGTAACGGTGATTTATGTGATTATCTTACGTGTGAATTTCCGGATTGACTTGGTTTTACTCGATTCTATTCCAGCATGTAAGGATTGGCGATCAGTGAGGTATGGTGCTTCCGAAGCGGTTTTCGGGATTGCCAGATCACTGCGATTATCGCAAATACGGGCGAGACCATCCTTCGCAAGGCTACGGCGGACAGGCTGCCAGCGCTCCTTGAGTTGTTAGACCTTGATGGCGTTCTTTAGGGAGCGCCATTCCGGTCAGTGAGTCATTTCAATTTGAAACGCAAAAACCCGACTGACGCATTGCGACAGCCGGGTTTCGTGAAAACTGAGTTTTCTCGGGGATTACCAGGACTTGGCGTTGTCGTTCGTCGCGTCGGAACCCTCAGGGTTGGACCCCTCAGCTGTATTGTCCTCTCCTTTGGACAGGACTGCGACTCTTGAGTTGAAGAGCTCTTCCGAGGTGTTTTCGGGGTTTTTGAGCTTCTTATCGTAGTCACCATCGAGGTGAACGATGAAATAATTTTCCCAAGGGTCTAGGATCGCTGGATTGGCTTCATCGGTTATATAGTCAATGCCGCCAACCGGTGGTTTGCCTGAGGCTGCCTCGATACCATCGAGGAAATCGATTTCTTTTCTGTTTTTGGTCGAATCTTTACCGGTTAACGTTGCGGTAAATGTTGCGTCGGTCACACCTTCCCAGTCTCCAGAGCTGCCAGCTGGGATGGGCATACGGTTGTATTCTGACTCGAAGTTCTGACATGCATTGGCGATGCCGACGGCGATGTTCTTTGCTTTGGTGATTCGCGCTTTCTTAATGGCGAAACTCCCACCGACGAAAATCATGGTGGCAAGGATGGCGATGATGGTAATGACGATGAGCAGCTCGATCAGGGTGAATCCCCGCTTTCGTGCGGGCTTGGAGCGAAGCTGTTGGTATAATGTGGGGATCATAATGAAATGGGTTGGTGATTACAATGTAACACAAATGGGATTACGGGACGACAACTTTTATCGTCTTGTGAAGATTCGGTCAATCCTACGATTGCCGAATCTTTCGAAAGGTGAAAGGATGTGAACCAGTGAGTAAATCTAAATCGAAACCGAATCCACGACGCGGGCCATCGCGTCGTGAAGAACTGCGTCAACAAGTCCTCAGTCATATGAAGGGCGATTCCTACCAACCGTCGACGAAGTCGGAGTTGGCAAGGAAGCTGGGACTCGACCCGAAAGAGCGTGCCACGTTTCGTCAGGCGCTGAATGATCTGGAAGAAGAGGGGACAGTTTCAAAGCTGCAAAAAGGTCGGTATAGGCTGGGCGGTGGCGGAAAGCCGGGCACTGCACGGGGACGAATCGACTTTTTGCGCAGTGGTAAGGCCTTCGTCACCTTGCAGACCTGTGCCCAGGGAAGCACGGCGATTGCGCAACCCGGCGAGCGGATTTTCGTGTCACAGCATTTGACGGGCACGGCATTGCCCGGCGATACGGTGGAGATCGCGCTGCGCCGCGCCGATGTGCCGGAGTGGGTGAAACATTCCAAGAAGCCAGGTGATCGCAAGCCGGACGAAGTGGACGGCAAGGTGACGAAAGTCATCACACGTGGTGGAAAACCGATTGTTGGACTATTCAAAAAGCACGGAGGGTTCTTCACGGTGAAGCCGGACGACAAGCGCTACCCGGAGACGGTGGAGATTTTGCCCTATTCCAAGGATTCGGGTGCCCGCGGTGCGGCCCCAAAAGCGAATGCTGGCGACATCGTCGTGGTGGAGTTGGTGAAATGGGATCAAGCGAACCGTCCGCCAGTGGGACGGATTGTGAAGATTTTGGGTAAGCAGGGAGAGAAAGGCGTCGATATCGAATCAATCATTCACCGCCATGGTCTGCCCTTGGAGTTCCCGTCAGAGGTGAAGTCCGAAGCCAAGATGGTAGGTGATCACGTTGGTGGCGACGATTTACAGGGTCGCGAAGACTGGCGCGACCGCTTGGTGGTGACGATTGATCCATTTGACGCGCGCGATTTCGATGACGCGATCAGTGTCCAGGCGCTGGATGGCGGTGGCTGGAAGCTAGCTGTTCACATTGCCGATGTTTCGCATTATGTGAAGCCGGGCAGCGCGCTGGATAAAGAGGCGTCGAAAAGAGGCAACTCGACCTATCTGGTGGACAGGGTGATCCCGATGTTGCCGGAGAGTTTGAGTAATGGGATTTGCTCGCTACGCCCGAATGAAGACCGACTAACGCAGTTGGTAGAGATCGAATTTTCACCAGCGGGCAAGCCGATAAAGACACACTATGCTTCGGCGGTGATTTGCAGTGCAAAGCGCTTTACCTATGAGGAGGCGATGGAAGAAATCCGTCCAGTTGTGGAAGGTAAGCAGCCGAAGAAGTCCAACGATCCGATCACCGAAATGTTGCGTGAAGCGTGGCGTTTGGCGTCGAAGCTGAGAAAAGAGCGCTTTAAGAACGGATCACTCGATCTGGATTTTGCCGAGGTGAAGATCATTCTCGATGACAAGGGGCAGCCGACAGAATTGCGCAAAGTGGACTATGACGAGAGTCATCAGTTGATCGAAGAGTTCATGCTGGTGGCCAACGAGCAAGTCGCCCGTGTGCTAAAGACATCGGGTAAGCCGGCGATGTTCCGCGTTCACGAAGAGCCGGATGCAGATAAGTTGCTGGAGTATCGTGAAATGGCCTTGAGTCATGGGTTCAAAGTCGGCGATTTGTCGGTGCGCGCCGAGTTGCAGAAATTGCTCAAGATGATCAAAGGCAGCTTCGAAGAACATTCGCTAAAGCTAGGGCTGCTGAAAAGCTTGAAACGTGCGGTCTACGATGTGGAGCCTTTGGGTCACTATGGTTTATCGAAGGTGAATTACACGCACTTCACCAGCCCGATCCGGCGATATGCGGATCTGATTGTGCACCGTGCCTTGTGTAAGCTTTCGCTGCATGCGCCACAGATCAAAATGCGCACGCCGACCTTTGAAGGGATGAAGGAGATTGCCGAAAACATTTCGCGCACAGAGAGGGTTTCTTCCGATGCGGAAATGGACTCCAAACGTCTCAAGGAGATGGAGTATTTTGCGCACTTGGTGGCGACCAAATCTTCCAAGGCATTCCCGGCAGTAATTAACGACGTGCGGCGTAACGGCTTGTTCGTCGAATTGATCACGGAGCAAGTTCGAGGCTTGGTTCCTGTGTCTGCGTTCCCTGAGGGTGACTTCTTCTTAGCCGGAGAAGTGGGAGCCTGGCAGTCGCAAAATCCGCGTGTGGACTTGCGAGTGGGCAACAAGGTGGATGTTCAGCCGATCAGAGTGGACTTCGATAATATGTTTATCGATTTCCAGATCGTGGCCTACGAAGAGCACGATCACGGGCCGCTCGAAAAGCGCAGTGCGCCAGCAGGTCAGCGACGCCCTTCCGGAGGGGGACGTCAGGACAATGATCGACGTGGATCGCAAGGAAAGTCTTCTCGTGGGAAACCCACAGGGCGTCCTCGCGGCGGAAAGTCGAAGCGGACGAAGCGGCGGTAAAGCTACTGTTCCCTTAGTAAATCGTCGATGGCGCTGATCACTGAGCTCGCGGGAATGGCGGCCATCGGCGCTTTGTCGTGCTTTGGTACAAAGGAACTGGTGACTTTATCGGGTGCCGAAGCAAGGATGACGCGTGCGTCTTTGTGGGTGGGTGCCCAGTGATAGGGGTTGGTTGGTCCGAATAATCCGACTTGAGGGCGACTGAACTGCGCGGCTAAGTGCATGGCTGCCGAGTCGACGGTGATGACCAGTTCGGCGTTATTGATGGCTCTTGCGGAATCTGTGAGCGAGATCTTTCCGCTGAGATCGGTGAAGGGGATGTCGCGTTGGTCAAGTCCATCGCGGATAGGGTTCAGATGATCCTGCTCGCGTTGATCGGATGAGCCGGTGACAACGATGGGGAGTTGATGGGACTGATGAAGATGAGTGGCAACATCGAGCCAGCCATCGGTCGTCCAGTATTTTTCATCGCGTGCGGTACCTGGGTGCAGGACGGCGTAGCGTTTAGGGAGTGGATTCAGCGAGGTGGAATCCTCTGCGAGAAAACGAAGGTGTGGGCCGGTTGGTAGAGGAGCAGGACGAGAGGAGAGTCGCATGCTCATTGCGAGGTGGAAATCGACCGTCGATAGATCGCGTGCCGAGGCGGTTACTGGCGCGTTGTAGATCATGCGCGCAAGGATCGATTTACGATAGCGCTTGTAGGTGAAGCTCAGTGAGGCGCGAGCAATCATCGTCATCAGCAGTGAGCGATCTGTTCCTGTGAAATCTGCAGCAAGGTGCCAATGGGTGAACATTAGTTTACCCCATAGCTTGCCGTTCGTCTTTTTCGTTTGGTAGACGATCACTTCATCTACCTGCGGGATGGCGTCAGCTAGTTGCCCGGATGGACCGTGAAGGACGAGGGTGATTTTTGCCTCGGGGAAGGTCGCTCTAATCTGACTCAAAGCTGGAGCAGTGAGGATGGTGTCGCCGATCCTCTTGAGCTGGAGGATGAGAATGTTCACGAGGCTGATTGTTTTAGAATGGAACGTTGATGAACGACTTCGCGCGCGTAGGCATAGGCGTGAAGGAGTTTCTGGCGATGATGATCCCAAGTGAAGTTGGCGCGAATGTGTTCGCGTCCTGCTAGTCCCATATTGCGCGCTTCTTCGGGGTGATTGTAGAGTCTGAAAATGGCGGATTTCAATGCTTCGGGATCATTTGGCGGAATAGTGATGCCGGTTGTTCCATCGACGACGGCGTCTCCAGCCTCGCGTGTCGAAATGAGCGGGAGCGCGCAGGCGGAGGCCTCGAAGGTTGCTTTGGCTGCTCCTTCAAGTTTTGAAGGAAAGACGAAGGCGGTGGATTTGGCGAGGAAGTCCTGAGGGTTGGATACGAATCCGGTGACCTTGACAGAATCGTTGGCGAACTCTTCGAGATAGGGCTGGATCTCAGGTTCCACATTACCGATGAGCAGGAGTTCCGCGTTGGCGAGATTGAGCTCGGACCAGGCTTTGAGTAGATGGTGGATACCTTTTCTTTTGATCAGTGCTCCAAGAAAGGCGAGGCGGAAAACGTCTTTGGGTGGAGTGGTTGGGGTGAATTTTTCCACATCCACGCCACGTCCGATGAGGAAAAGTTTCTCGGCGGGAATGCCAGAGTCGATGAACGATTCCGCTGACCGAGCAGAAGGTACCAGAATGACGTCTGCAAGCTCGTATTCCATCAATGTGTGCTGGCGGGGAATCGTGAGGCGATGGCGGAAGCCATAGTCGACGCCTCGTTCCTGGGCGGTCACGAAGGGTTTGGGTTTCCCCTTGTTGCGGTGCCAGGTGGGTATTTCCAAAAGCGAGGGAATGCCGTGTTTGCGTGCGGTGATCAGTGCTTCCAGGCAATCGCCCGACCAACTATGGAAGGCATCGAATTTCCCCGAACGTAGGCGGCTTGATGCGATGTTTGCCGTAAGAAGTTTGCGCAGTCCTTCTTCGCTGTCTCTGCTGAGAAAGGGGCGTGTCCACATCGCGGGGTGGCCGAGTGTGCTGCGGAATTTATAGGGTGGAATCAGTCCTTGTGCGTTTTCTTTGCAGACAACTTCACCGAGAAATCCACGCTCGAATGAGGCACGAGCGGTTTCATATGACGTCGTTGGTAGTCCGGGGCCTCCAAGCGCGGTCGAGGCTGCGTAGAGCAACGACGAGGGCAGCGCGTCGTCAGATGGAGCTGGCGCGCGCAGATCGGCACAGATTGGAGTAAATCGGTTCACGGGTCACCATCTTATAAAAGACACGAAGAAGATGCGCAATTGCGCTTTTTAGAATGTGTGGGAATGCGCTATGTGTGAGGGATGAAGATCGGTCTAGTGCGACGCGGATACTCAGCCAGTGGCGGCGCGGAGAAATTTCTCCGTCGGTTTGCCGATGGTGTGAAGCTGCGTGGTCACGAGCCTGTGTTTTTCGTCGATGACTCCTGGACGGCAAAGGAAGACGCGGAAGTGATACGGCTGGATGGCGGGTCTCCGCGATCGTTCGCTGATGATTTAGAAAAGAAACGGGGTGCGTGCGATCGTTTGTTGAGTCTGGAGCGCGTGTGGTCCTGTGATGTTTACCGTGTCGGCGATGGTGTCCACCGCTCTTGGTTGGAACGGCGGAAAGCGATGGAGCCGACTTGGAAGTCGTGGACGCGTGGGTTTTCTGGAAAGCACCGGGCGATGATGGAACTGGAAGCATCAGTGGTCAGTGATTCGTCACGGTGTGCCAAAGTGGTAGTGAACTCGCGAATGGTCGCTGATGAGATTGCTGCCTACTATCCTGATCGTAGATCCGGTGAAGTTGAATTGATCTACAATGGCTACGATCCGGTGGTGTTGCCAGAAGAGATGGATCGAGCGCTGGTGCGTGCTGAAGTGAGGCGTGAGCTTGGGCTTCCCGACGGGCTTCCGCTTGTTCTGTTCGTCGGCTCGGGCTGGCAGTGCAAAGGACTTCGTCCGCTCATTGATGCGTTTTCTAAAATGACTGAAAAAAATGCGGAGCTCGTGGTGGCAGGAAAGGGACGGGTTGAATCTCATTGGAGGGACATGGAGAACGTGAAGTTTCTTGGCTCGATGTCCGATATTCCGCGTCTTTTGATGGCCGCAGACGTGTTCGCTCTTCCGACGTTTTACGATCCGTTTTCCAACGCAACTCTTGAGGCGGCACGACATGGCTTGCCGGTGATTACCACGACATCAAACGGCTTCCACGAAGTGATGGAGGACAGGGTTCATGGCTCAGTGGTGAAAGCCGGAGATGTCGACGCCATTCGGGCGGGTTTGGATTTATGGATCAGCTCCGCAGGGTCGCAGGAGATATTTCAGCGATGCATAGAAAATGCCCGTCCGTATTCCGTTGCTCGAAACGTGGATGCAACGCTTGAATTGTTGCTCGGAGATTAGGCCAGAATGGCACTGACTTAAAAGCGCCATCGACGCGTTTCCCTCAAGGAGCGCGGCCCGTCTCGGCCGTTTGAATGGTGTTAGCGGTTCTCTAAAGCTACCGAAATACCGCCTAAGTCAGCGCCATTCAGGTTAGGCCCTGTTTACGGAGTGGTGATCCATTCAATCACCGCAGCGGTGTCGGAGAGGTTTTCGAGACTGTGATCGGCTCCGTGTGTCAGGAGTTGCTCGGCGGTGAACATACCAGTGCCGACGGCGAGACAGCGTGCGCCGAAGGCTTTGGCGCAGTTGATGTCCTTCGGGGTGTCGCCGATGACGACGGTTTGCTCCGGGGTGAATTTTTTGCCGGTGATGGTGGCGACTCGGTCGAGAGCGATGGGGCCGAGTTCGTTGCGGTCCCAGTGATCGCTTCCGTATGCGCCGAGCTCGATATTGAAGTATTTGGACAATCCGAAGTGTCGGACTTTGGTTTCGGCACCGATTTTGAGGTTTCCGGTGAGAAGTCCGATGGTGAAGGACTCGTCAACAGAGATGGTGTCGAGCAAGTCAATGATGCCGGGGAGAACCAGACCGTCTTTGCGATTGGCTAGTCCTTCGTCGAGATTACGGAGGTAGATGGTGAAGAACCGTTCGGCGAGAATATCGTCCCAAGTGATGCGGTGAGCGGACTTAAATTCACGGAGAATGCCCAGGTCGGTAGCTCCGGCGAGGTTGAGTTCCGGGTGCTCATTGCGATCGATATCGAATGCCTCTTCAAAGGCATCATGAAGAGCGCGAATTCCTGCGCCGCCGGTGTTGAGAAGGGTTTGGTCGATGTCGAAGAGAAGGAGCATGAGTTTAGATTTTAGACAGAAAGATGATAGAGGATAGAGATAGTCTAGTCCACTACGAGTGGGATGTGGAGTTTGGGCGAGAGGTTTTCTGGTGCTGGTCCGATGGTTCCGCCTTCGACGAACTCAGCATTGAAGAGTTCTTGCCGCGTATCCTCTTGTCCGTTGACTACGTTGCTGGCCCAGCGCCGCACCCGCCGGATTATCCGCTTTGGGTCCCAATGGAAATGAGATAGCGTAGGCTCGCACCAGTCAAAAGCAGGCTCGCGACCTGGGCAGATTAACGAAACTTTCTCGGGTGCATGGATACCCTGCCGAGCCAGATGTTGTTGAACTGGGGCGAATAGGACGGTATCTCCCAGAATCACTGCTGTAGGGGGTGTGTGCCTAAACAGGCCGTCCAGGCAGGCACGCAAACCTGTCGCATCGTCTTGCCAATCCGGTAGGTTGTAAGGAAATTTGGTGCCAAATTTGGGGTCAGGTAACAAATATCAAAATTGACGGCTTCCTCTCCTTCCTTTACTCTTCTTCCATGGCCAGACAAGTTCGTATCGCGTTCCCCCGGCGCGTTTCATCATGTGATGCCGTCTGACATTTACACTGAGCTAATCTTTCGCAGCGTTGGATCACGGAGATGTTCGCAATTAAGACCTCTCCGTATCTGTTCAGTGAGTGAGATACTTCGAGCGCACTCCGCACAGGAACTTGGCCTTGGTTTTGAAGAAATGGTGCGAGATAAACGAAATTTGATATTTGTTACCTGACCCCAAATCCCTTGGTTTTGAAGAAATGGTGCGAGATAAACGAAATTTGATATTTGTTACCTGACCCCAAATCCC
>JAGXGH010000046.1 GCA_024636835.1 Verrucomicrobiales bacterium
CCTTATTGTTGTATGGATCAACGCCGCATAGCCACGAACGCCGTACACAGCGGGAGATGCAATGAAACACACCGACACCGCTTTCTGGAACTATTGAAGACCTCGCTACAGTCATTGTGGTCAATTGAACACGTTTGGCGCATTCTCGTCAACCCTAAATTATGGGTGTCCTTGTTCTCTCATCATCAACCCTAAATTATGGATAAATTATGGGTGTCCTTGTTCTCTCATCATGGGTGTCCTTGTTCTCTCATCTATGGGTGTCCTTGTTCTCTTTTTCAACCCTAAATTATGGGTGTCCTTGTTCTCTCATCCTCCTTGTTCTCTCATCCAGCCAGAAAAACAACCAACTTTTGGACACCGTTGTCTCTCCTTGTTCTCTCTCAGGGCCGCAAAATGGCACAAAAGGCGTAAAAATGGGAGGCAGGTTGACCATGAAGGGCATGAAGTTCATGAAGCGATGGTTGTGTTATTCCCGCACTCGCACCTGCCACTGAAAACTGACCACTGAAAACTTACCGTCACTTCACCGCCTGGGCCTGAATGGCGGTGAGGGCGATGGTGTAGATGATGTCATCGACGGTGGCGCCGCGGCTGAGGTCGTTGACGGGTTTGCGCAGGCCTTGGAGCATGGGGCCCATGGAGATGACGTTGGCGGAGCGTTGAACCGCTTTGTAGGTGGTGTTGCCTGTGTTGAGATCGGGGAAAATGAAGACATTGGCGCGGCCGGCGACCTGGCTTTCCGGGGCTTTGGTGCGGGCGATATCCGGCATGCTCGCGGCGTCGTATTGCAGCGGGCCGTCGATGAGGAGTCCAGGGTCGCGCTGGCGGGCGATCTCGGTGGCCTCGCGGACTTTATCGACATTGCTTCCTGTGCCTGACCCGTGGGTCGAGTAGCTGATCATGGCAACGATGGGGGCGATGCCGAACGCCCGTGCGGAGGCGGCGCTTTGAATGGCGATGTCGGCGAGCAGTTCGGCATCGGGATCCGGGTTTACCGCACAATCGCCATAGACGAGCACTTGGTCGGGTAGACACATGAAGAAGATCGAGGATACCGCTTTGGCGTCGGGATGGGTTTTGATCAACTGAAGTGCTGGCCGGATGGTGCTGGCGGTGCTGTGCGTCGCGCCGGAAACGAGCCCGTCCACTTCATCCTGAGCCAACATCATGGTGGCGAGTGTGATGTTGTCTTGCAGGGCTTCTGTGGCGCCGTCTTGGGTAAGGTTCTTGTGTTTTCTGAGCTCCATCATTGGGGCAACGTAGTTGGCGAGAATGCTTTCCGGCGGAACGACGGTGACTCCTTCAGGTAGGGTGATCTCGTTGACTCGTGCGACTTCGGCAATCTGTTTGGGATCGCCGATAAGAAGGCATTCGGCGATGCCGCGTTTGGCGCATTCCACGGCGGCAAGCACGGTCCTGGGTTCTTCGCCTTCGGGGAGGACGATTCGCTTGGGAGTGTTGCGTGCGAGTTTGGTGAGGCGGTGGCGGAAGGCGGGGGGGGAGAGGCGTTTTTCGACCTTGCTGGCGCAGCGTTCGCGCAACCATGTAGTGTCGATTCCGCGGGCGACGGTGTCCATCACGCGGTTAATACGTTTTACATCGCCGACGGGAACTTCGGGGTTGAGAAGTGTGAGGTGACGAGCGGTTTCGAAGGATCCGGTGCTGACTTTGAAAATGGGTAAGCCCCCGTCGAGCAAAAAAGCATCCTGGCAGAACTTCATGGTGCGTGGGTCGGGCTCGAGGTCGCCTGTCAAGATGATGCCGGCAAGCTGAATGGATTTGGTGGCGGCCAGTGCCGCTGCAGCGATGATGTCGCATCGGTCAGCAGGGGTGACGACAAGAGTACCGGATTTAAACACATGGAGCAGGTTGGTCACCGTGCGTGCGCAGAGTCGGATTTCCTTTACACGGCGGCCTTCCATATCGCCCGGCATGATGACTTCTCCTTGAAGTTCGCCGGCGATGTCAGTGACGCGTGTGGCGGAGAGGTCGGGGTCAGAGCCGATTAAACCGACGAGATCCAAGCGATCGTCGACAGCGCGTAGACGCGTGCGCATGGCGTCGAGAACGCTAATGTAGTTGCCAGACTCTACACCGAGGTCTGCGGCGAGCGCCTCCATATCGACATGGTTGAGCACGACGGCAGGTTTCACATCGAGCAGTGAGCTTGGTAAGCGGTTGAGCGCTTCGGTGAGGAGGGAAATGATCGATGCTGCTTCGGCCTTTTCCGGTCGGGTGACGAGAACGACTTCAGCATTGAGTGCACGAGCGAGTGAGGCGTTCAAGGTGTGCGCAGAAGGGAGATCGGCTGTTGGCACCATGCCTTCGACAATCACGGCTTCTTGCTCTTGCGGAAGTTTTTCAAATTGACTGACAACCTCTTCCATCAAGTCGTCGATTCGACCGTTGGCGATGGCTTCCTTGACCGTGTCGGCGGCGACGGGTTCGGGTGGGTTGAGGGTGGATGTCTCGCGCAGGTAGGCGGTGGATCGATCAAAGGTTTGGCCCGGATGCGGTTGCCCGAGTGCTTTGAAAAATCCCACGGGAACACCGAGTCGGTCGAGGGTTCGGACCAGACCAATGCTGATCGACGTGAGCCCTGTGTTTTTTCCGACGGGAATGGTGATGAAGGTGTGGCGAGGCATTTTGGAAACTAGGAAAGGATCGCTTTTGTCGCGCGGGCGATGGCAAGTTCCTCATTGGTTGGAACGACGAGGACGGCGGGGGATGTACCGTCTGGAGAGATGACGCCTCCACGATCCCGACCATTGGATAAATTGGACTCGAGGTCGAGAGCGAAGCCAAAGGCGGCGAGTTGTTTGACGGTTATTTCGCGGACGATACGAGAGTTCTCGCCGATGCCGCCGGTGAAAAGCAAGGCATCGGGTGTGCCTTCGAGCGAGACCATGAGTCCGGCAAGTTCGCGGGCGAGACGGAAGCAAAATACCTCGATGGCCAAGGTTGCTCGGGAGTCGCCATTGAGGTGATGTGCGGTCAGTGTTCGCATGTCGTTTGACGTGCCGCTTAGCCCGAGGAGTCCTGATACTTTGTTCAGCATCTCGGTGACTTCTTTCAAGGTCATGCCGGTTTGATCGACGATATAGCCATGGAGGTTGGGGTCGACGTTGCCGCTACGTGTTCCCATCACCATGCCTTCCAATGGTGTGATCCCCATCGAGGTGTCGACGGCTTTGCCATTGACGATGGCGGTGGCGGAGCATCCGTTACCGAGGTGAGCACTGAGGAGGCGATGATTGTTGAGGTCGAGCGACAGGCGTTTCACAGCTTCCGTGGAGACGAACTGATGGCTGGTGCCATGAAAGCCATATCGGCGCACCGCATGGTCGGTGTAGAGATTTTCGGGAACGGCGTATCGGTAAACCTTTGGTGCGATGGTTTGATAAAATGCGGTGTCGAAGACGACGATATTTGGGGCCTTGGGGAATACGGCTTGAGCGGCTTCTATACCGCTGGCATTGGGGGCGTTGTGTAGTGGCGCAAGTGAGCACAGATCGCGGATGCCCGAGATGACTTCGTCGGTGACGAGTTCGGGTCCAGAGAAACGTTCGCCACCATGAACGACCCGGTGTCCGAGAGCGGTGACATCCACATTTTTCAGTGCAGGCGAGAGCCGAAGAGCGGCAACGATGGCGTGCATGGCATCGGTAGCCGTCGCGCCTTTGCGAAGATTGATCGGACGATTTTTTTCTCCTGGAACGATGAGTTCCCCGGTGGCGTTTTCCGTCCCAAGACATTCGGCGATGCCACTGGCAAGACACGCTTCTGAGAGTGTGTCGAAGAGGGCGAATTTTACCGATGAGCTTCCGCTATTGATGACGAGTGTGGCCATGAGCTATGAAAATAGGAGGGCGATGGAGGCTCGCACAGACTATGCCTCATCGTCAAAACAGCAAACGTAGCAAATCAGGCAATTTCTTCGTCGAAGAGATAGCAACCGGGATCACTTCCCCACATTGAGTTATTCGCAAAGGCGGCTCGCGTGCGGAACCCACCACCACAGATGTTGAAGAACTTGCAGGTGGCGCAGCGTCCGGTCATGCGTGTTTGCCGTTCATTGAGGGAGAGTTGCCCAACAGAGCGGATTTTTTGCAGGGTAGCGGCACTGGGTTCGTGTTGTTCTTCCCAGATTTCCGAGAAAGGCGTCTGTTTGACATTACCGAGTCCGATATCTTGCCAGAATTGATCGGGGTGGACGTTGCCTTGGGTGTCGATGTTGGCGATGCCGCGTCCCGAACTGTTTGCGCCGCCGCCATTCCACCCGAGTAGTTCGCGTGTTTGTTCGAGGTTGGGATGTGATTCGTTCTCCATTCGAGTGAGCAAATACGCGCCATCCGCAGGTTGGGTGACCGTGAGTACTTCGCGATCGATGCCGCGCGAGTGCCAGTGTTCGACGCGTTTGATCAGGGTATCGATGGCTCCGCGAGCGCGCATGCTGTCGAGAACTTCGAGTTCACATCCACGTCCTGCGGGAACGAGATGGTAGAAGCACACACGCTGAATTTCCTGTTCTTCGATGAAGTCTAGAATACGCTCGATGTTGTCGACGTTGTTGCGGGTCAGGGTGAGTCTAAGACCGGTTTTCTGATCGACGTCGTGACAGTGGCGGAACCCATCGACCGCAGCTTTGAAGGCGCCTTCCTTGCCGCGGAACTTATCGTGAACTTCGCCGATTCCATCGAGTGAGATTCCGACGTAGGCGACATTCGCCGCTTTGAGGCGGGCGGCTTTTTTAGGGGTGATGAGGGTGCCATTGGTGGAAATCGTCAGCTTGAGACCGCGCTCAGTGGCGTAGTCGACGAGGTCGAAAAAGCGATTGTGAATCATCGGTTCACCACCGGAGAGCAGCAAGGCCGGGATCTGGTATTCGGAGAGGTCGTTGACGACATTTTGCATCTGCTCCCAAGTTAGTTCACCAGGATAGCGGGCGGCGTTCGAGTCGGAATAGCAATGGATGCAGCGCAGGTTGCAGGTGCGGGTGATATTCCAGACGACGATGGGTCGTCGGGTATTGGCGGATTTCACGGCGCGGTGTCCCTGGCCATAGCGGAGGTTGTCTGCGGGTTGGGCGGTGCCTGTCCAGAGTCGTGTGAGGTTGATCATGATGCGTTGCTTGGTTGGTAGATACAGGATGGGTCTGCGGCGAATGGGTCGCCGGTGATGCCGAATGCACGTGCGCGCGATCCGCCGCAGATGGTGCGGAATTCACAGCGCCCACACTTGCCGCCGAGCGCGTTGGAATCGCGGAGTGAAACGAAGAGCGGTTGTTCGCGGTAGATTGTTGCGGGGTGGGTGTTGCGGACATTGCCGCAGTCGAAGGGCAGGAAACCGGATGGGCTGACCACACCGGTGTGCGAAATAAACATCACGCCCCGACCATCGCGGATGCCGAGTGGTGTGCGCATTCCTTGCCGCGAATCGAGCTTTCCACGTTGGGCGAGCACTCGGCGGAAATGATGTCCCTCGGTGGTTTTGATCGAGAATGGCGCGGTTTCCGTGAGGTCCGCCATTTGCTCGAAAATCTTCTCGAGGGCGGCAGGTTCCGGCACCTCGCTGGCTTGCGCGCGTCCGGTGGGGACGAGTAGGAACACGCTCCACATGGCCGGGCGGAGTTCAAACATGAGATCGCGGAAGGCGTCGAATTCCTGAAGATTGGACTGGGTGAGGGTGGTGTTGATTTGAAGAGAAATCCCAGCCTCGCGAGCGCGATGAACGGCATCGATCGTGCGATCGAACGTGCCCTCTACCTTACGGAAGGCATCATGGGTTTCTTTGGTCGCACCGTCGAGGCTGAGTGACATGCGAGCCACACCGGCTTCGCGCAATTCATGGAAGTCGACTTTGTCGAGGCGGGCGGTGGCCGCTGGACTGAGGCCGATCCTCAACCCTTCTGCATCTGCGGCACGAATAAGATCGAAGATGTCGCGCCGCATCATTGGATCGCCACCGGTGAGGATCAGCATGGGCGGTGCGAGTTCGCCAAGCTGCTTGATCAACTTGAGCGATTCGGCAGTGTCTAGTTCGTCCGGTGAACGGCGAGGATTGGCCTCGGCGCGGCAGTGTTTGCAGGCGAGCGCGCAAGCGCGGGTCACTTCCCAGAAGACAAGGAATGGACGCTCTGCGAAAGGGTCTGAGGCAAGCTTGTCGTGAGTAGGTGAGATTGCTTTAACCATCGTAGGCAAAGCATAGGCGATGACTGGCTAATGGTTCAACGCGTCGGTAGGCAATGATTCGTATTCACAGTGGACGACAGAAAAACGGCCAAAATTACGGCTCGGCTGATGTGCTCGCCGATGCGAAGAACGGATTGTTGGACAGTTCCTGGTCGACGGTGGTGAGCGGGCCATGTCCTGCGGCGAGAACGGTATTGCCTGGAAGAGTAAGGAGATTGTCGCGGACATCGCCGAGACTCTGTTGGAAGTCGATTCGTGGCCCGCCGATAGATCCTGCAAAAATGGCATCGCCACAGAAGGCGACGGGTTTTTCCAAACCTTCACAGATGAACGTTACTCCGGCTGGGGTGTGGCCTCGTGTAGCCACGGTCTTGAGGGTGATCGATCCGAGGTGGAAGTCGGTCCCTGGAGTGAATGGAGTGCCGTGTTGGTAATCCTCACCTTGTGGATAGGCGATGGGCAAGGCTGGGAATTTCTCTCTTAAGCCGTCGATGCCTGCGACGTGATCGGGGTGATTGTGGGTGAGGAGAAACTGCACAGGAGTGAGCGCGAGTTTCTCGAGTGTTTGTATAATCGGCTCGGCCGATGCGCCGCTGTCGATAATCACAGCTTCTCTACTGTTTTCATCGTAAACCACGTATGCATGCACACGCATAAAGGAGTAGTTGGTGGTGACTTGTTCGACGCCCGATGGGAGCGATGCGACAGGCCGGTAGTCGTTACGAGAGATGCTCAGTAACGCATTCGGGTCGAGACCTAGAGCAGAGGCTAAAGACAAGATGACGGTCGGGTCATCGTTTTTGCCTTTTAGCGCAGCCTCGATCCGCTGCTCAGTGAGTTGCGTCACGGTTGCGAGCGAGGCATTGTCGAGAGACAAACCGTGTGCCGCTTTACTGAGAATATCGTTGAAATCGTCTTCGAGCATTACGTCAACTTGAAGCGATCAGTGAAGGAGGCAAGGCTTGATCGCTGCGATCTTTTGCAATCAGCCTAATAGGTTTTTATTCGCTTTCTCTGTGGCAACTAATGATGCTGCGAGGCGGGCGGCGGCGATCATGCTGTCAGGTCGGGCAATGCCTTGGCCGGCGATATCGAAGGCGGTGCCGTGATCGGGACTGGTGCGCACGAATGGCAAACCAAGTGTGACGTTGACGCCTTCGCGGAAGTCGATCATTTTCAGCGGGATCAAGCCTTGATCATGATACATGCAGAGGACGGCGTGAAAGTCGCGACGATAGGCGTGGTAGAAGAGAGTGTCGGGTGCCTGTGGGCCATCGAAAACACCGGGGAATTGAGTATTCAATTCTTCGACGGCGGGGATGATGATTTCTTGTTCCTCGGTTCCGAGGTGACCGTCTTCGCCTGCGTGAGGGTTTAATCCTGCTACACCAATCAAGGGGTAGTGGTGGCCTTTTTTCAGACAGAATTCGTAAAGTAGTTTGCCGACCCGAACGATCTCTGGTTTCGTGAGTGCTGCGGGCACGTCTTTAATCGGAAGGTGAATCGTGGCCAACCCGACGGTGAGGTGTGGGCCGGTCAGGCACATTGCATAATTATCGATGTCGAAGGAGCGCGCGAAGAACTCGGTTTGGCCAGGGAAGTCGAAACCCTCGTCGTAGAGTGCGGCTTTATTGACGGGGCCGGTGACGACGCCTTGAATCTCACCGGAGCGGAGCAAGTCGACCGCTTCGTTGAGCGCGTTATATCCACGCATGGCAGATTCTTTCGACGGTTGGCCGGGTTGAATACCGTCGGTGTTGCCGAGAATTCGATATTTAGCGAGACGTGGAAGGAGACCTGAGGAGATCGCTTCGTGGATGAGTTCAGGTCCGACCCCTGCGGCATCACCGATGGTGAAGGCGATGGTTGGCAAATCTCCAGTAGCGATCGCGGTGGGGGCGACGGTCAGAGGAAGATTTGGTTTTGGGAAGCGTGGGTTTGCGTGAGAATTAGAGGTGTCCATACGAGCTACCTCCCAATTACTATAAATCCGAGTGGATGAGGAGGGAAATCCGCAAACAAACTGACGATTATTTCCTGAACCCCGTTCAGTATTTGCGAATGATCGCTTTCTCTCGCACGCTGTCCATCCATTTTTCGTAGACTTCTCCTCGCTTTTTCAGCTCCACACGCTTGGCAACATCTGAGCGAATTTCGGAAAGTGGAGGCACATCACCAAACTCACGGGCTTCGACGAGAATGATGTGATAGCCGGTTTCATCTTCGATGACTGGGCTCACCGATCCTACAGGAGTCGAGAATGCCACATCGCCCAATTCTTTTTTCAAGGCGGAGCGTGGCATTTCCGGCCATGACCCCCCATCTTCCGCACGCGAGTCACGGGAGTAGAACCTTGCCATTTCAGAGAAATCGGCACCGCTAACGACTTTCTGGCGCACCTCTTTGGCGATTTTTAATTGCTCGGTCTTGGTGGAGTCGAGGGCGGTCAGAGGAATGAAAATCTTGCTCATCTTCACTGAGCCATTTTTTCGCATGTCGCTGGCGATTTTTTGATATTCGTCCTTAATTTCGTAGGGCGTGGCTGGTGAGGATTGGCGTGATACACGTCCACGCATGGCTTGAACAATGAGTCGTTTGCGAGTCAGATCGCGGAACTTGCGGTTGGTAACGTTGGCTCTCTTGAGGTAGTCGAAGAATTTTTCACGATCACCGTCGTAATCGCGTTCGATGATGCGTTTGATTTCCTCATCGATGTAGTCCGAACGGATATCTCCACCGAGTTTACTAAACTCGTGGAGGATGACTTCACGGTCGATTAAATCGTCAAGGACCTTGGCGCGGGCTTCACTGATTTTTTCATCGAGTGTCTCGCCCCGATATTGACCACGCATTTGGGCTTCTGCACCGAGCATCATGAGGTCGAGTTCAGACTCGGTAATCACGCTGTCATTAACACGTGCCGCGATGGCGTTGATTTCACGTGGAGCCGCAAATGAGTTTGCCGCTGTGAATAAGGTGAAGGTGGCAACGAGGAGTAGACGGAGATTGAATAGCATGGCAGGTAGGGGAATCGGTGCGTGCAAACGCGTCGGGGTAAAAGCGTCACGATGCGAACGCAATGTTTGAACATCAACGGAGAAATGTCTTGCCGCAATCGTAAATCTTGTGTGTTATCAGTAAGGAAAATGTCACGAAGATTAGCGGTGGTTTGGTGTTAAGGTGTTTGGTAAGCGTCAATTCACGAGGGTCTTACGCTAGTCGGGCGGAATTTTAAGATTCTCAAACAGTTTGCACCAAATCGATGGCTTGGCGGAGTTTGGCGACGGGGCCCGATGCAGTGAGGCGAGGAAATTTACCGCCAACGAGTATGTAGTCGCTGTTTTTTGTCAGCATGAGTCGATCGTTTTTGATTTCGACGATGCTGATTTTTGCGTGGGCGGCGGCGACGCGGAGTTGGTTGGTAAGCAGGAGGTTGCTTGCGGACGGTGGGAGTTTTCCGAAACGATCAACCCAGTTGGTTTGCAGGTCTTTGAGTTCGCTGCGGCTGAGGCACTCGGCGATGTTGCGGTAGGCGAGCACCCGTAGTTTTGGTTCGGTGATGTAGTCGGCGGGGATGAATGCGGGGATTTTCTTGCGTGAGGTGTCGCTAGATTTGGTGTCGTGCTTGTCACGGCGCGATCGGATGTAGGCGGCTTCGGAAAATGCGACAAAATCAATGTGAAGCGGAACGTCGGCACGCGCTCCGGCGGGTCTACCGGTGATGGTGGCGATGGATTGTTTGAGCAGTTGGCAATAGAGATCAAAGCCAATAGCGGAGATGTGACCGGACTGTTGGGTGCCGAGGATATTTCCTGCTCCGCGGATTTCGAGGTCGCGCATGGCGATTTTGAATCCGGCACCGAGAGATGAATATTCTCGGATAGCCGACATTCGCTTGCGTGCGTCGCCAACGGCCATCAGGTCGCGGGGGAGCATGAGGTAGGCGTAGGCTTTGTGTCCTGCCCGTCCCACCCGACCACGAAGCTGATAGAGATCCGCGAGGCCAAAGCGATCTGCTCGATCGATGAAGATGGTGTTGGCGTTGGGAATGTCGATTCCGGATTCGATGATGGTCGTCGCGACCAGCACATCGGCATCACCGCGAACAAAGGCGTGCATGACGTCTTCGAGTTGGTGGGTGTCCATTTGGCCGTGGCCGACGATGGCTCTAACCCCAGGCACAAGTTGCTCGAGCCGCTCTTTCACTTTGCCGATCGTTTTGACGCGGTTGTGGAGGAAGAATATTTGCCCGCCGCGCTTGAGCTCACGCTCGATGGCGGTTTTGATGATGCGCTCATCGTAGGGGCAGACAGTGGTCTGCACGGGCAGTCGGTTCGGTGGAGCTGTTTCGATGGTGCTCATTTCCCGCGCGCCCATCAGCGAGAAATAGAGCGTCCGCGGGATGGGGGTGGCGGACAGCACCAGCATATCGATGAGGCGGAAGCGTTCTTTGAACACTTCCTTGTGACGCACTCCGAAGCGCTGTTCTTCGTCGATCACCACCAGTCCCAGGTTCTTGTAGACAATGTCTTCCGAGACGACGCGGTGGGTGCCGATGACCATGTCGATGCCGCCATTGGCGAGCTCTTTGAGAATGGCGCGTTGTTCTGCCGGCGATTGCAAACGAGAGAGTAGGGCGATGGTGACCGGATAGTCGGACATGCGACTACGAAAGTTATCGTAGTGCTGTTGGGCGAGCACGGTGGTCGGTGCGAGGAGCACGGTTTGTCGCCCACCCATGACGCATTTGAACATCGCGCGAATGGCCACTTCGGTTTTGCCGAATCCGACGTCGCCGCAGATCAATCGATCCATCGGTTTGGAGAGTTCCATGTCAGCTTTTGTCTCGCGGATGGCACGGAGCTGATCGGGTGTTTCGCGATAGGGGAAGGAGTTTTCGAAATCCCATTGCCACTGGTTGTCCTCGGGGTGGGCGATGCCTTTGGCTTGTTCGCGCTCCGCTTGAATTTCCAGCAGTCGTGCTGCGTAGTCGTGAATGGACTTTTCGGCGCGTTTGCGGAGGCGTTTCCAGCGCTCGTCTCCAAGGGTGTGGAGGGGAGGTTTTTTGGCGCCCACTCCGACGTAGCGGGAGACGAGATGTGCTTGCTCCAGCGGGACGTAGAGGCGTGAGTCGTTGGCGTATTCGAGGACGAGGACTTCGTTCGCAGCATCCTCTCCAGTGGCGCCAGGCTGTGGCACGAGTCCGCGAAACCTACCGATACCATAGTCGGCATGGACGACGAAATCTCCACGTTGCAGGTCTTTTACATCGACAGCGTGGCTGATGCGTTTGGCGCGGACTTCGCGGTTGAAGCGCTTGCGTGCCCGGGTGACCTCGAAGCGTCCGAAAATCTCATTGGCAGAGAGCACGGCAAGCTTCGCGACCGAAATAGAGAACCCAAAGGCGAGCTTTCCGACGTGGCAATCGATGGTGGCTGGCACGTCTGGTGCGTCGGAGAAAAGCTCGTGGAAACGCTCGATCTCACCCTCGTTGGAAAACACCATGGTGATTTGCCAGCCGGTGTTGCGCCACTCGCGGACTTGGTTGACAAAGCTATTGTGTTTCGCCTCGGACAGCAGCAGTTCACCGGCGTCGAACGATCCGACGGGAGAGGAGAGGGTGGTGAAGTCGTCGAACACGACGGCAGTCGCGGTCGTTGGTGGGTCTTCGCAGAAGACGACGTCGCAGCGGTCGGTGGCAGCGTCGCAGCCGATGACGAGATCGTCGTCGTGAACCCACGAGAGGAGTGGTGCTGAGGATTCTTCCGCGCCGTCGGAGAGTAGGATGGAGGTTTGTTCGACCTTGCCGATGGAGGTTTGTGCGTTGATGTCAAACTCGCGGATGCTTTCGAGTTCGGTGTCGAAGTATTCCAGACGCACGGGGACGTCGAGGTGGAACGAGAACACATCGAGGATACCTCCGCGAAGTGCAAATTGCCCGCGGGCGAAGACCTGTGGTTGCTCTTCGTAGCCGGCGGCGCGGAGGCGTTTGAGCACGGAGTCAGGTCCGTCGTTGTTGCCGGTGTGCAAGGTCAGTGTTTCGCGGACGAGGTGCTCGGGGACCGTAACGGGATCGTCGAAGCTCTCGGCGATAAGGTTGATGATGAGTGGTTTGGTGCCGTGCTCGCGCCGGGTGAGGATGCGATGGAGCACGTGCAGTCGTTCCGCGCCGATTTCGGGGTCGAGAATGGCTTCGTCTGTTTGTGCGGTTTCGAGCTCGGGAAGGAAGTGCGGTTTGTTTCCCCAGGTTTGCAACTCGGTTTGAACGCGTTCCTGGTGGCGCAGATCCGGAGTGACCACCCAGATGACAGATGGATGTTTGCCGACGGCGGTGATAGCTGATGAGGCGGCGAAGGCTTGCGCGGCCAGAACGACGTTGGGCACGACGACGGCACCGTTTCCCTGACGGTCGTGTTGTGCGGCAGAAGTGATCTGCGAGAACATCGAGGTGTCGGCGAGACGGGTCAGGACACGACGCTGCCACGCCGATCCCGCGGTTTTGCGGGCGGTGGATTTCTTCGCAACTGACGCAGGGCGCGATTCGCTCATAGCGGGCGACCACCATACGCCATCCGCCGACAGATGGCTTGGAAAAATTCGCTTCGAACCACCATTAGGCTGACAAATGTTTAAATGATATCTGACGTCTCTTTCCTAAGAAGAGGTTCTCGTGCAGAGGCTTGGAGTGAGAAGGTTGAGACAGGATTTAGAGGATGTGAAGGATGGTTTTTTAGCCACGGATTACTCGGATGGATGTGGAGGATTTTTTTCACCGCGAATTGATCGAATTTTGCGAATTCTTTCGGGGCAAGATTCTACCAATGCCTGTGACTTACCTTGAAGAGCATGAGGGTCATGAAGATTGGGCTGTGCTGGTTTTCACAAAAGGGCTGGAAGGACAAGAAGGGAGGGAGCGAGTCCGCTATAGGGTGGCGAATTCCGCGTTTCGTTGGTGACTGAGGGGGGAGGGCGGCTACGCCAATTCCAAGGTGTTAGCCGACACGTCTACATATCACCATACTGCGTTCGCTAGCCGCGTGTAGGAGAGTCGTGTCGGCTCACACGTCTCCCAACACAGCCGCTAATATACCAAATCTTGTAAGTGAACTGACGCGTCGCGTAGAACCGCTGCGCGGCACGCGATTGACAAGTGGATATCCAATCTTCGTATTAATCGTGACTTCTTGTGCGCGGCGAATAGTCATGGTTTTATTCGGAAGCGGTATTGTTTCGTCTCTCACGCTGGTCCGATAGACCCACCGACAACGAATTGCGCTTTACTCAAGATTTGCCTGTGGTCAACCTTACCCTTCGCTACATTATCTGCCCAGCGAACGACTTGCCTTACAATCGGCTGTGGGTCCCAGGTGATGTGCGTTACAGCTGGATGGCACCAGTGGAATCCGGGATCATCGTCCATGCAAATCATTGAGACATCCTGTGGCACCTTCAGACCACGTTGTGAGACATAGTGATAGGCCGCGTGAAACATGTAACCTTCATCCAATATCAGAGCGGTCGGCGGAGTACTGCTAAATAGTGAATCCAGGACCTTGATAAAGCCATTTTGGGTTTCTTCCCAGTCGGGGCAGTTGTATTCACCGGTTCTAATGCCTGCGGCTTCAAGCTCGTTCAAGAAATGTTCCAGGACTTTTGCTTTTTTCGGATAGCGTATCTGACAAGCGCATATGAATGAGATTCGTCGGTGTCGCAAGCTGATGAGGCGCTGCGTTAGTTGTGCCATGGTGGGGGATTTGTCAGGTCGTGCTCCAGCGATGGGTAAGCCGGCGTGACGACCAAATAAAGCAAATGCGGGTTTCCCCAAGGCGACAACACTACTCAACAGCTCTTTTGAGCCACTGGAAATTAGCCATGCATCTGTACTGATTTCTTTCATGAAGCGAGTCAATCGCTCAGGGCTTTGATCAAGGGCTGAGAGAGTTTTGTTAGGGAAGAATGGTAACTGCCCCGCTATTTCCAGTTGATGGCAGAGTTCGACCATGAAAGGTGAAGTGCGGTAGTTTGAATCATGGAGCATGATGGCGATTCGAAGAGCGCCAGTTCTGGGTTCGGTTTTTTCTATCACGACCCGTCGCCGCTTACCTATTCCGCCTGATTTGAGCAGGCCTTCCCGCTCCAATTGTTGCAGAGCCCGCTCGACCGTGCTGCCGTGAACACCTAATTCCCGTGCCAGTCGATCCCGCCCCGGTATGGCTTCCTTCCAGCGCTCCTGCATCAGTTCCTTCCGCAGTTGGGAGGCGACTTGTTCGGCGACGGAAAAAGTTTTCATAGAACTAAAACCTATTCTAAAGCGTACGGGATTGGCAAGATGTATTCTATTTACAGATGCGGCGGTATCTCCATTGTTCTGTTGAGTCTTGGGATGGCTCATACAACAAGACCCTCTGGATGGCTCCCACATAAAACCTACCTGTAAAACGCACCAGTTACTGAAAACAAAAAAGATTCACTTCGCATGATATCGGGCGAGAATGTCTCTAGTTTGGACGTGTTTCATCCGAACTTATCCATTACCAAAACCCTAATACCTCCTAATCGCATATTATGAAAAACTACAAAGCATTGACAGCTCTAGCCGCAACTGCGGGATTACTCGCCACCACCGGCACTGCGTCCGCAGCGGCAATCGTTTACGAGAGCTTTACCTACACTGCGGGCACAATCAACAACACCCAGGGAGGTGGCACAGGCTTTGATGCCACAAGCAACTGGACCGGGAGCGCAACCAATAACCAATGGTCAGTAGTTAGCGGTGGTCTAGGCTTCGGAAGTCTTAGCACAAGCGGCGGATCAGTGGATCGGCTGGCTGCACCTGGTGGCGCAGAAATTCACCGAACACTAGACTCAACTGTGGCTAGCTCTCTCACCAGTTCGACGGCCTACTTCAGCGCGCTCGTTAAAACAGATTACTTCTCTATCGGCAATGCAAACCTCTCTTTTGCCTTCGGCACCAGTGACATCCTAACTCATAGCGGTGCGCCCAACACTTCTGGCGGTGAGGCGCTTGGATTTGTATTGGACGGAGTGGACTCTACCATTTACTTCGGTCCATCTGCCTTCGAGGGCACACTCTGAGGTGGCCCCGCTTTTCCGTCCGGAAGTTGGCTGTGCTAAGTTATGATGGCAGGAGCGTAGAAAGGTTTGTGTGTGATGGTGTTGTTTGCAAGCGGGAGTTCAAAATGGGGAAGCTGTAACGGAAGGACGCACACGTA
>JAGXGH010000047.1 GCA_024636835.1 Verrucomicrobiales bacterium
AGATGTGTATAAGAGACAGATCCAACACCATGCGTGAAAAATCCTCGTAACCTTCTGCCTGCAGCTCATCGGCTGAATAAGCGCGTAGCGAAAGTGTCTTCATATCGAGCCGTTGGATATTGCGCTGCGTAGCAATCCACAATTCGTCATCATCGACGGTCAACGCGATCACTCGATTGTCATGACTGCATTCACCCAATTCACCTGGCAACGGGCGGGGTTTGCGCATTTGCTCCGGCAGGTCGCCATCGAGCCACAAGTGACCAACCGCCCAGTCGCCGATGCGGATTCTAAACAGTCCGTGCAGTGTGCCCGCCCACACATACCCGTTACCTACGGTTATCGTCAATACTGCCTCGCCCAACGCGATCCGTGTTACCGGCGTGCCATCATGTTTGAACACCGACACCCCCCATGGGTGGCCAGCATATACATACTCATCATCACAGACCATGTCCAAGACCGTCAGAGTCGACGCCACCATCCGCACCCCATCCGGAGCATTGGCCCAACCAATATCCGGTCCCACCTGCTGACTCGCAAAACTTCCGCTCTGACGCCGACGCAGTTGCCTCAATCCGGCATGCTCCTCACCCTTCGACCACAGTTGGTCGAGTTCGGCCATGGTGGCGGTATCCGCATGATGCACCAACAACGCGTGGCAGGCATTGATGTCTTCCTCATGACCGTTGCTGTCAATGTAGCTACCATCACGCAGCTTCATGTCGAACGGGGCGTTTTTTCGAGCCATCCGCATACCAAGCGCACGCAGGTCATCCAGCCGCCCTACCTTCTCATACATGCGCATCAAGCGGTAAGCGAGATCGTAGTGGCTGCGAAACTTCAGCGCGTGATACTGACCTTCGCGACGCTCAAAATCAATCTTCGCCCTGCCCTCCAATAAGTCTTCCAGCCCGCGAATGGCATCCGCTCCGGCAAACCGCTCCTCCAATTCCATCAGTTCGATGCGAATGGTCGCGTCATCCGGAAACATCTCGTGCAGTTCCCGCAGCAACACCGCACCATGCCCCTCCTTCCGAAAATTCAATTCCCAACCCCAAAGCCGAGATCGATAGTCCTCCATCCCCTGGACGCTGGCCACCAAGACCTTGGCACATTGCTCCCACTCCCCCAGCATCCAGAACAACGCCGCCTGCTCTTCGGGTATCTTCACCACCTTCAACCGGTTCCGCATCCAATCGGTAAACTCAGCACTTCGCTCGACCGCCTCAAACCGCTTGGCCGCAGCCTCCAATGCGTTCAGATCGCAGCGCGAGGTCTCCAATTCCACCAACACCCCCTGTAACAACTTGTCGGTATCTCCCTGCGAGGCGCGAAGGCGCGTCAGACGTCGGGCTGCATCCTTCCGCGCACCAGCCATCCCAACCTGAACCTGAAACTGTCCCCACCATAACTGCTGCTGCTCCATCGCATCCTCATCGATGTCGGGCAGCGACAAGGACTCACCCACCGGCATCGCCAGCAAGCCCTCGTAGTGCCGCACAGCCTCTTCGTATTGCTGTAACTCCTCATTCACCAGGCCGCATCGGTAGGCGGTAGTCGCAGCCGAAAAATCCATCTGATCGATGTATGTTATCTCTAGTGCCAGCGCATCGTCCGCCCGCCCTTGATGCAGACGTATCCTCGCCAGCAACCTCAATGCCGACACCTGGCCATCGGCGATCCACCCTTCCACCGCTGTCACCAACTCTTCTTCTTTGCCCGCATTGCGAAATTCACCAAACACCAAGCGCACGAATTCCTTGCGCGAAACTCCATTCGACCCTTCAAACATTTGACCATACTTCATTCCCACCCGAGCCGGAGCCTTGCGATAGGTGGCCGCTTTTTTCGCCGATAGAGGTTTGGCCATTACCGGATTAATCACGTTCGGGTTGCGGTCCATGTCGACCTGCCGCAACACCTCCAGTAGCAGCGCCAGGGACTCATCTCCCATTTCCCTCTTCTTCAGAAAAAACGCATAATCGATGGCAAACTGCAATCCCATGCCGTCATGGCCAGCTGGCGTCACTAACAACCACCGCGTTTCCGCCCCTGTTGCTGTATTCATTACCGGCTGAGCGAGCACATAAGGTTCCGTGCGCCGCTGATGCATCGCCCACACGCGCCGAAACTCAGTCGCCGCCTCATCCCATGCCTCCATCGCAATGAACCGCCGTAACAGTAAATTATCCCGGTGACTTCCCGGCCCTACCCGAAACGGCAAATCACGCCCTCCCCACATCGACGACACCTCAGGCTCGACCGGATAATAATCGTGCAACAGAGATTCACTTTTGGCTTCGGCAGCCTCCAGCTCAGCGGCAACCCGGCGATACTCTGCGAGTGCCTCGTCCTTGCGACCCAAGGCCAACAACAAATCCCCCCGCACCACCTTAACCATTGGACCAAGCGCGTCATCAGGCGGAGATTCCAACAACTTGAGAAAATCCCCAGCCTTTGACCTGCCCAAAGCGATTGCCGTAAACTCGGCTCCAGGGACGCCGAGGCAAGCCATGAACGCCTCATCGCGATTTTCCTGTCTCTTGAGCTCCAACACCTGTTGAAATTGCTCGTCGTACGATTCCGCCCAAGTCATTGGCGTCATTCCCAACAACAGCCCAACCAACAAACTCGGAATACGCTCCATCACAATTGATGACTGTTATACAAACGTCAGTTAACTGACCATCAAAAACACTCCGTGCTTCCGGATATGTGCTTTTAATCTTCCACGGAATCTGAGCAGCTACCCTCTGCGTCCAGCCATGAAAGCATCTGATTGATGTGAAACAGGTTGCGATAGCTTCGATGCGCTTCTGAATAGCGCTCCAACAAGTCGTCAATTCCTGATATATCCAATGTTCCCAAACGTCCAGCTGCTATATGCCGTTTTTCGGCACCACTGTGAAAAATCCTAAACAGTAGATGATCGTCCAAATCTGAGTCGTGCAGGAGGACTGTCCTGCTCGTCTTATTATATATCTATTTTTCGGCGCATTAGCGAATGAAGAACCCGGCTACTTTACCATTCTTTATCGACAGCTCCGCAAGCATATCCGGAACTCCTTCCTTCTCATAGTCTATTTTCCAATAGTAGGTCTTCATAGCCCCTCGATTCAGAACACCCATGTAATTCTTCTTGTAGCCATTCTTCATCAACGGAGAAATTTGTTCTGAAACCTGCTTGAGCGTCTCCGTAGTCATCGCGGTCTTCATGGCTTCGTCACAGACTGATTCGAACTTTTTAAGATCGTTGTTCTGAGTAGCTTCAAGAAGAGTCCCGAGGATTAGTGCTTCCTCTTTAGGTGCTTCCTCTGCAATGGCTCCAAGAGTGACGCTTATCAGTGCTGCGAATGTAAGTAATGTTGTTTTCATTGATTTGATCTTCATTTTATTAGCAGGTCAAAGGACACAGCACCCTTTACTGGGAAGGAACACTTCGACGATAGGTTAAGGGTTGCATTTCTGAGATACGATTCTAAACCACGACATTCTAAACCACGCGATCATCAAATGTAGGAGTCAGGAGTGAATGGCACTGTTTTAAGCGATAGTTCGGGAGTTTAAGAGAACCGCGAACATCGCTCACACGGGCGAGACGCACCGTGCTCCTTGAATGATTCACGCCGATGGCGCTCTTAAAACAGTGCCATTCACTCCTGACCCTTTTTTATTTTATGAAAAACAAGTTTTCGTTGGCTTGTAACCATTTGATTCGTTGGTCGCAATCTTCAATCAACTTCCTGATCTCAGCCAATTGGACATGCCCAAAAAATCCTCGTTCGGCATCGCGATTCTTAAAGTACTTACCTGGAATTAGAACGACATCCGCTTCCTTCGTTTTTAGATTTGCTGTAACAGAGTAAGACCTCCCCCCGTCTTCTTCCGACTTAAATGAATATGGCTTACCAGCATCTACGGCTTCCAATGCTGCCGATATCTCCTTGAGGAGACCTGCAACCCAGGCTCCGCTTAACGTGCCATTCAACTCACCGTCTACCGAATAGAGGCACAGCTGATGTTCTACATAATATCGAGGAGCTTTTCCAAAAGAGTGTGAAGCAACTGAAATCTCGTATCCAATTCCTCTTCCTGAAACCGTTCCAATCGGCGTATTCAGAAAATATCCAATCGACTGAGGAGCCCTTGCCTTTTCGATCGGTGTTGGCATTGCGTCGTCGTGTAGCAACTTTTTATACCATGCTTCTCCAGATCTTGCCTGTGCAAGTGCTTTTCTAACCTTGACTGCTTCACGCGGAAGGAATTCCGCCTTTTCCTCCCCACGGCTCATTCGAATCAACTTCTTGCCGCTAACATCAACTACTTCATAGGTAGTTTCCTTATCCCCTCTATATGTCTTTGTAGTCACCACTTCCCGAAATTCTTTGTCTTTCTGAGCTGCATCCCCAGCCGCGAGGAATGCTTTGATATCGGCGTCAGAAAGCATTCGTTGACCAGCCTCGAATTCATAACAATCAACGTCGATAGATGTTGACCCCTTTGGCTCTTCAGCACTTCGTGAAACGCGGACCGTGACATTCAATCGGGCTCCCTCCTCTCTTTGGTTTAACCAATCTTTCGTCTCCACACTCACGAAGAAATTGTTAAAAGGAATCAAATCCCCTCCCGACAAAGGAAGAACCAGAAGTAGCAATAGTACCAGAAAGGATGGATAAGTCTTCATTTTTTCGCAGATAGATGTAGGGACATCGGTTCCCGGTTGCCCCCCGCAAATACGGGCGCGCCGAACTACCGCACCGGGCACCTCGGAGAACGCGCAATTAGAGCAACACTTGTCCTTGGTTGGGTTTGTTTTCTTACTTAATTATGCAGGTTCTTTAACCTAGTGCAATTCAGGAGTATAGGGAAGCACCACGATCTTCACAGCAAAGATCTAGACACCTTATTTAATGTTTTGGCCGAGGTTTTCAGCCGCGAATAAGTACAAAAGTCGCAAAACTAGATGGCGGTATTCTGTAGCTGCGTTTTGTAAATATCGAACGGGGGGAAGTGCAGCTGCGCCGGAGACGAGGTGTTATACCACTTGCAGACTTATCTTGGCTGAATGATTTGAGAAAGGGTAAGATAGCCAGGCTTCGCAATATCATGATGACGGCGCGCCTTTTCCGCCTGGCGTCGTTGTTCCTTGGTCGAGTGGCTCGCCACACTGCCTCGTCACGCCTAGCCAGACGAAAAATTCACTGCCGTCATTCAACCAATCTCACTCTGCAAATGGTATTAGCCGACACGTCTAACCTACATTTCATTCGGCACTTAGAGAGCCGACACACCTCCCCCACCCTTAAATATAAGTTACTTAATACGAACTATATATGTTCGAAGCTCTCACCGTAACTCACCTGTTGGCCACACTTTGACAATGTAGCTACAGGAGGTGCAATTCTCCAATCTCCAATCTCCAATCTCCATTCTCTATTCCTCCAATTCCGAGTCAACTCCCCTACTCTGCAAAAAAACCTCCTGTGACAGCTGGTGCTGCCTCAGGAGGTTGAAATACTATTTGTATAGTAGATATCCCAGATTGAGGTCGTCAACTAGCGATTAGATATGAATTGCCATGCCGTGAACGGCGCCGGTGGCTTCGTGGATGGCTTCCGCAAGTGTTGGGTGGGCGTGGATGGTGTCCTCGATCTCATCGATGGTGACTTCCAGGTTCATGCCCAAACCAAACTCAGCAATGAGCTCGGTCGCATTGTCTCCGATGATGTGTGCACCAAGCACTTCTCCGTGCTCTTCGCCGACGATGATTTTGACGAATCCTTCCGGCTCGCCAACGGCGAGTGCTTTGCCGATGGCTTGGAATGGGAATTGACCGACTTTGTAGGCGATGCCTTTTTCTTTCGCTGCGCGCTCGGTGAGACCGATGCTGGCGACTTGTGGGTGGCAGTACGTGCAGCCTGGGAAGAGATCGACACGTTTTGGTGTATGTCCTTCTTTATAAAGACCTTCCACACACTGAACAGCCTCGTAGGAGGCGGTGTGAGCGAGCCATGGCGGTCCGATGATGTCCCCTACTGCGAATACGCCCTTCATGGACGTCTCGTAGCGGTCGTTTACTTTGATGTAACCGCGGTCGAGAGTGAGCTCTTTGCCACCGGGAAAAACTGGGGCAACACCGATAGCAACCAAGCAAACATCTGCGGAGAGTGTCTCTTTCTTGCCTTTTTCGTTTTCGATGGTGATTTCCACACCCGAGTCGGTGACTTTTGTTTCGGTCGTTTTGTAGCCGAGCTTTAGACCGATTTTCTGCTTTTTGAACGAGCGTTCGAGGGCTTTGGAAACGTCGGTATCTTCGACAGGAAGCAGGTTGGGCAACATCTCGACGATGGTGACCTTGGTTCCGTAAGCGTTGTAGAAATAGGCGAACTCGACACCGATGGCACCGGCGCCGATGACGATCATTTCTTTCGGCTGCTTCTTAAGAGTCATGGCATCTTTCGAGCCGATGACTGATGTGCCATTGAATGGAAGTGGTGGTAGCTCGCGGGTTTTACAACCGGTGGCAACGAGGATGTGCTTGGCGGTATGTGTTTCCTTGCCGCCGTCCGTCAATTCGACTTCGACGGTGGAGTTTCCAACGATGGATGCTTTGCCGCGGATGTAATCGATTTTGTTCTTCTTGAAGAGAAACTCAATCCCGCCTGCGAGTTTATCAGAAACAGTGCGCGAGCGACCGATGACTTTTTCCCAGTCGTAGGAAAGACCTTCGATTTTCATCCCGAACTCATCGGCGCGATGAGCCATGGTGTGATAGAGCTCGGCGTTTTTAAGTAGTGCTTTGGTTGGGATACATCCCCAGTTCAAGCAAGTGCCACCAGCGCGGTCCATTTCGACGCAGGCGACTTTTTTTCCAAGTTGAGCTGCGCGAATCGCGCCAACATATCCGGCAGGGCCGCCGCCGATAACAAGAAGATCGTATGATGCCATGGTAATTTAGATTTAAGACTGTGAGAAGATAGATTTGAGACTGGATGTTTCAATGAGGCAGCGCTTAGACCAACATCAGGGCTGGTTGCTCGATGCGCTTGCCGAGTTCGGCGAGGAAGGTGGCTGCTACGGATCCATCGACAACGCGGTGGTCGCAGGAAAGCCCAAGCCACATGCGAAGTCCGACTTTAATTTCGCCATCGACGACGACCGGCTTCTGCTTGATCGCGCCGACAGAAACGATGGCCGCTTGCGGTGGGTTGATGATGGCATCGAAGTGGTCGATTCCCCAAGCACCCAGGTTGGACACGGTGATGGTACCACCGTCGAACTCGTCGGGCTTGAGCTTTTTATCGCGTGAACGAACAGCGAGATCCTTCACGGCTTTGGAAATATCGAGTAGTGATTTATTCGCTGCGTCTTTAATGACCGGTGTCACCAAGCCATCGTCGACCGAGATAGCTACAGACAAACCAATCTTGGCAAACTTGACGATGGAATCTGCATTCCATGAGGCATTTATATCTGGGACTGCGGTGGCAGCACCGACGGTCGCTTTGAGAATAAAATCATTCACCGAGTATTTGTTGCCGTTTTCGCGCTGTGCTTCTGAAGCGTTCACTTGCTTGCGCAGTTCCATCAAAGGACCGGCGTCGACTTCCATGCGGAGATAGAAGTGTGGAAGCTGGGTTTTCGATGCGAGTAGGCGATCGGCGATGATTTTGCGCATCGTCGAGAGTTGGACGATTTCATCTTCTTCGCCGACTTTCGGCATGATGATGGGCAGTGCGGAAGTTGGTGCGGCGTTAGCGGCGGCAGCTGGAGCGGCGGTAACTCCTTCCTCGGCGGCTTTTAGCACGTCGGCTTTCACCACTCGACCACCGGGACCTGTGCCGCGGCCTTTCAGTGCACCGAGTGGGATGCCTTTTTCCTTGGCAATTTTCTTGGCGAGCGGTGAGGCTTTCACACGTGTACCATCATCTACTACTGGAGTCGTAGGCTCTGGAGATGGGGTAGGGGAGGGAGACTTGGCACCATCGGTTGTCTCTTTCTTTTTCTTTTTCTCTTCCGGTGCAGGAGTTGAAGGAGCGTCCTTGGCTTTGTCTTCGCCGACGCTGTCCAAGGCGGATGCATCTTCGCCATCAGCGAGAAGGGCGACCATTTTGCCACCGACTTCAATCTTCTCGCCTTCGTTGATGTAAATTTCGTGGACGGTTCCGTCGTCGAAGGCTTCCATTTCCATGGTCGCTTTATCGGTTTCGACTTCGGCGATAATCTGTCCCATCTCCACGGAATCACCTTTCTTGATCATCCACTTGAGGAGTGTTCCCTCGGTCATCGTGTCCGAGAGTTTTGGCATCTTAATAAGCGTTGGCATCTTTAGTATAAGTTTGCTAGTGGGCAGTTTTCAGTTCTTAGCTCTAAAAGCGAAGGCAGTGATCGTTAGGCAATGGTGAGGACTTTTTCGACGATGCGGCGAGCGTTGGGCAATTGTTCTTTCTCGATGCCCGGCGAATAGATCGCTGGAGCATCGATGGTGTTTACGCGCAGCACCGGTGCGTCGAGGTCATCGAAGGCTTTTTCCTGGACGATTGCTGTGATCATTGCAGACACACCGCAGAACGGTTTGGACTCATCGACAACTACTATTCGATGGGTTTTGCGAACGGAATTTAGAATCGCTTCTTCATCGAGCGGACGGATCGAACGAAGGTCGATCACTTCTGCGGAAATGTTGTGCTCTTCGGCAAGCTTCTCGGCGGCTTCAAGAGCTTGCAGAACCGATGCACCATGGGCGACGAGTGTGATATCGCTGCCTTCGCGTTTGCAGTCGGCAAGACCGAGTGGGATGACGAAATCACCGTCTTCCGGATCGGGCACAGGGCCGACATTTCCGTAGAGCAAGGTGCTCTCCATGAAGTAGACAGGGTCGTTATCACGAATAGCTGATTTGATCAGACCCTTGGCATCAGCTGGAGTGGCTGGCGAGCAGACTTTCAAACCCGGGAAGGCAGCAAAAAGACCTTCAGGCGTGTGCGAGTGGGTAGCGCCTACGCCGGTGCCACCGTTGGCAGGTCCACGGACGACAATCGGGCAATTGATCAATCCACCGGACATATAGCGCACGTTGGCGGCGTTGTTGACGAGTTGGTCAAAGGCGACGGAGTGGAATGACCAGAACATCAGTTCCATAACTGGACGAATGCCGAGCATCGAGGCTCCGATACCCATTCCCATGAATCCTGCTTCAGAGATTGGGGTGTCGACGATACGTTTGCAGCCCCATTTCTCCCACAGGCCTTCGGTGACTTTATAGGCTCCGTTATACTGGGCTACCTCTTCACCCATGATGACGACATTTTCGTCACGTGTGAGTTCTTCATCGAGGCCTTCGCGGAGTGCGTGGCGATAGGAAAGTTCGCGCATAATAAATGAGAAAGTTGGCTGGATTATCTACGGGTTAAATAGTAGGTCAGCATATCTACTAGATGTTTAGTCGAAAAGAATGGTGCCCTGCTTGCTGGCTTCGGTGTCGTTATCGAGTTCCCAATAGATATCGGTGCTGATATCGGAAATTTCAGGGTAGGGGCTTTCTTCGGCGAACTCGACCGCGGCCTTGGCTTCTTCTTTGGCGGCGCTGTCGATTTCTGCTGCCTGCTCGGATGTGAGCACACCCTCGCCCTCGAGCACGGCTTGCCAAACTTTCAGGGGATCGTGATCGCGCTGGTATTTCTCAATCTCTTCCTTGGTGCGATATTTCTTCGCATTGGCATCGGCGACTGAGTGCCCGTAGTAGCGGTAGGTTTTGATCTCAAGAATGGTGGGCTTGCTCTTTTCATGGGCGCGCTTCATTGCTTCCCAAACGTGGGCGCGAACTTCGTAGAGGTTCTCACCCATGCAAACATCCCAGTCCATGTCGTATGCCTCGGCACGTGCGGCAAGACCTTCCTCTGGGTGCGCGGACGAGCGCACTTGGCTGGTGCCCATGGAATAGCCGTTGTTCTCAATGATGAAAACGACAGGGAGTTCGAAAAGTGCGGCGATGTTGAGTGACTCGTGGAACGCCCCTTGGTTTACCGCACCGTCACCCAGGAAGGTGAGTGCGCATCCCTTGAGGCCTTTATACTTCAAGCCATAGGCGAGGCCGGTGCCGAGTGGGGTTTGGCCACCGACGATGCCGTGACCACCCCAGTAATTCTTGTCTGGTGCGAAGTAGTGCATCGATCCACCTTTGCCTTTAGAGCAACCGGTAATCTTACCGTAGAGCTCGGCCATGCATTCGTTCATACCCATACCGACCGCTAGTGCGTGACCGTGATCGCGATAGGCGGTGATGACGTGATCGTTATCACCCATCAGAGAAACCGCGCCGACCGCCACGGCTTCTTGACCGATGTAGAGGTGAAGAAAACCACCCATCTTGCCGCCGTTATACTCTTTGAGGGAGAACTGCTCGAAGCGGCGAATACGCACCAGCTTGCGATAGAGTTCAACCTTGTCCTCAGCAGAGAGTTGTTTGTTCACCTCGGCAGACGCGTAGTCCTTTGTTGCCGTAGATTTAGTGGATTTCTTTTTCGTCGTTTTCTTAGCCGCCATAATGCGTCAAGGGTAGGAGTGCCGGTGGAGAAATTGCTGCGCCTCTACCAATATGGAGATGAGGGCGTGATGCCAGCGTTAATTTGTGAAGCTTTATTCAGGGGAGAGTGGGGGGCACCGCTATGACGCTGACTGACGAGTCGTTGCGATTAATGGAGCATGCTCTTTAGATGAGAAACAATGGGCCGCCGCAACGAAACATGCGGTGAAGGTGAGGTTTCCAATCAAACCATTACGGAGGAAGGTGAGCGATGCTGGGAAGCCAGGCAGCCCGATGGTTTGTGATTGCCACCAGCCAGCGATGGATTTCGCGTAGCCGGGGTTACCTATCCAGGAGAGTGTGTTGAGAAGAAGATAAGCGAGAACTACACCACCGGCTGTTGCGAATAAGGCTGGTGCAAAACGTTTTAGTTTATCACCCATGGCACGTCCTCCACAAACGAGTAAGAACATGAAAGCAACATTCACTACTAGAAACACAGTACTGGGCGCGGATCCGTATAGCTGTGTCGAAATAAAGACGTCCGATACCAAATAGGCAGCAGCCGGAACCAGCCACATAACAGGGCGGATCAAAATGATCGACAAGCAGAGGACGACTGCGACCAAGGGTGAGAAGCCAGCCCATGACTCCGGCGCATAGGCGGCGACCAAGATACGTAGTAAAACAATCGCAACGAAAAGGGCGATTGGTGGGAGTAGAGCGGCACGAGTGTTTGTAGATGTTTTCATAGAAGGCTCAGGTTTCACGACATTTAGGCGCATGATTACTATGCTAGCCGATTCACGGTAGGGGTGCAAGCTGCGGAATCAGCACGATTTCGCTTTCGTGATACGCAATTTTCCGAGTAAATCGATACCATGTCACCCTCAGACTCAATTGATTGGTCGCGACTTCGCGCTGCCGCCTTGGATGCTCGAAGCCGCGCTTACGCCCCGTATTCGAAATTTTCCGTTGGTGCGGCTCTGCTCTGTTCGGATGGTGAGATGTTTACCGGGGTGAATATTGAAAACGCATCGTTTGGGCTGACGATGTGCGCCGAGCGTTCTGCGATCATGACTGCTGTGTCGGCCGGGCGACAAGACTTCGCCGCTCTGGCGGTAGCTGCGGACTCGGAGAAAATCACCTCGCCCTGTGGTGCGTGCCTGCAAGTATTGGCGGAATTCGTTAGCGTAGATTTCCCGGTTCTTCTGATCAATGCGCGCGATGGTAGTGAGCTCACCATGACATTCGATCAACTATTACCTCTGGCTAATCAAGGATTAGAGAACCTAAAAAAATAGCTAACTTCCTCTATGTGAATAAGTTATGACGTTTTTGTTCGCTCTATCCTCTCTAGCCACACAGCGAGTAGCGACAGATCTGCAGGAGTAATTCCACTGATACGCCCAGCTTGACCAAGTGTTGCCGGTCGAATTTGTGCGAGGCGTTGTTGAGCTTCGCGCTTCAGTCCGTGAATTTCCGAGTAATCCAAGTTCTCTGGAAGAACATGCGATTCCTGTGACTTCGCACGTCGCACTTCATCTTCCTGGCGGCGAATATACCCGGCATATTTGATTTGCGTCTCTACCAGCGAAAGCACGCGCTTCGGAATCGCCAAGCGAACCTCATCGGGGAGGCCGGATGCCACATTCTCAGGTCGGCGCATCCACTGAGCCCATGTCAGACCTTCCTTACGTGTCGTTTCAAGAAGCTGAACAGCGGCGGCAATTTCTTCCTCCTTGTTGAGTGTTTGCTGAATTCGCTCTGCATCGATGAGTCCCGCCGCAGCGGCGCGCTCGGTGAGACGAAGATCCGCATTATCGTGACGTAGCAAAAGACGATGCTCAGCACGGCTGGTGAACATTCGGTAGGGTTCAATCACTCCCTTGGTCACCAGGTCATCAATCATCACACCGATATAGGCTTCACTGCGAGTAGGAACAAAACTCGGCTTACCCGCCACTTTCAGCGCAGCGTTAGCTCCAGCGATCAAGCCTTGAGCTCCGGCCTCCTCGTATCCTGATGTGCCATTGATCTGTCCGGCAAAATACAAACCACCGATGCGTTTGGTCTCCAAGGTGGGGTGAAGCTGGGTTGGCGGACAGTAGTCATATTCCACCGCGTATCCCGGACGAAGGATCTGAACGTTCTCCAATCCGGGGATAGATCGGATGAATGCCCACTGAACCTCATAGGGCAGCGAGGTGCTCACACCGTTGACATAATACTCGTGAGAGTGGCGGCCTTCCGGTTCCAGAAACACCTGATGGCTCGCCTTGTCAGCAAAGCGAACGACTTTGTCTTCGATCGAAGGACAATAGCGCGGACCCACGCCTTCGATCTTGCCAGAATACATCGGGCTTTTGTCGAGGTTGTCGCGGATGGCTGCATGGGTGGTTTCGTTGGTATTGGTCAGCCAGCAGAGTTTTTGTTCCACGTGGAACATTTCATCGGTGTAGCTATTGAGTGTAAATAGCGAGCGCCCCTCCTCGATGCGCTCGGGCATGTAGCTGAAGGGAAGGGGAGTCTCATCTCCACCTTGCGGCTCGCATTTAGTGAAATCAATCGTCCGTCCATGAAGTCGGCAGGGGGTTCCTGTTTTAAAACGCTCCACCGTAAACCCCAATTCACGCAAACTATCCGAGAGAGTGGAAATACCGTCACCCATTCGTCCGCCGGCTTGATTGCGATGCCCCACGTGAAGGAGTCCCCGCATGAAGGTCCCCGAGCTGATGATGATCGATTTGGTATTAAACACCATCCCAAGGCTCGTCCGCACACCGGTGACTTGATCGTACTCTTCGAGTATCTCGGCGATATTTCCCTGATGGAGGTCGATGTTTGGTTCACACTCGAGTACCCACTTCATCCGGAATTGATACGCTTTCTTGTCTGTCTGGGCCCGGGGCGCTCGTGCGCTTGGTCCTTTACCGGCATTCAAGAGGCGAAATTGAATCCCTGTGGCATCCGAGTTGAGCCCCATGGCTCCTCCCAGCGCATCGATCTCGCGGACCATATGCCCCTTTGCGAGTCCGCCAATTGCCGGGTTGCAGGACATTTGGGCGATAGTATCCAGATTCTGGGTAAGCACAGCCACCTGTGCGCCGATACGTGCTGCCGCCAGAGCTGCCTCCACACCGGCATGGCCAGCGCCGATCACCAGCACATCGTAATCTTTCGGGTAGGTAAAGTCAGACATCAAAAACAAGGCGTCAACACGCGATGGGAACCTACGTCCAATCCTCCTCACTGACAAGCCTGTCAAAATACAGAGGGCTCAATGTTCCACGTGGAACATTGACCATTCACCCTCAGACAAGAAATCTTCTTGTTTATAAGGGATTCTCTGGAAAGCGGGCTCGCAATCGCTTACATATTAAGAGAGGGCCAATAGACGTCCGTCATCAATTCGTCCACACGCAGCGCGAACGCACTATGCAATTCTGGGAATACATCCAACAACACTGGCGAACACCGGTAGAGATCCTCATCATCACGGTGTTGCTCTACCAACTGTTCATCAACTTCCGCGCCACTCGCGCAGCACGGATTCTTACCGGTCTGCTCATTCTACTGATGGCGCTGACCTTCATCTCACAAGTCCTCGAACTTCAGGTCATTGGCGGACTGATAGGAAGCTTCTACCTCATCCTCTCGCTTTCGCTGGTGGTGATCTTCCAGCCAGAGCTGCGGAGAGCGCTGGCAAAGATTGGATCACACCGGTATTTTGATTTCAATGCCACCAACCAGGATTACATCTCGTCTCTCGCAGATGCGATTCGCACATTGTCAAATAAGCGATTTGGTGCACTCTTCGCCCTCGAACGGCAAATCGATCTCGATCAGCATCTTGAAACTGGGGTCAACCTCGACGCCTTGATTTCCTCTGAACTCATCGTCACCATCTTTCACCCCCGCACGGCGCTGCATGACGGTGGGTTGATACTCACTGAAGAGCGTATTCGCGGTGCGGGTTGTGTCTTTCCTCTCTCCCAGAGAGAAATGGTCAACCGAAGTATTGGCCTGCGCCACCGTGCTGGTTTAGGTATAACTGAAGAAACTGATGCCGTGGCGATCATTGTTTCCGAAGAAACTGGCAATGTCTCAGTCTGCCATAACGGTAAAATCGAACAAGATATCAAACTTTCCAAGGTGGAGGACTACCTCAAAAAGCTCCTTTCAAAACCCAGCAATGAAGACGATCAAGAGAGTACTACTGCGTAATTGGCGGCCCAAGCTGATTTGCCTTCTCCTTGCCATTGGTATTTGGCTGGTGATGCGTAGCCATATCGAGAAGAATAATGATAGTGGAGGGCAGGCTCCAAGCCCGACCCTCTCACCATTTTAGGGAATACGCTTGCGAGCGGGCATAATTCATGGCAACGCACCGTCATGAAATATTTTGTCACAGGCACGGGCACCGACGTTGGTAAAACCTACGTCACCAAACTGCTCATTGAGGCTGCTAACCGCGCAGGAATTACAACGGTAGGATTCAAGCCTATCGCTTGTGGAAGTCGCGATGACGCCGTTCTTCTCAGTAACGCTGGTGCACCAGGCATCGAGCTCGACGAGATTAATCCCATCATCTACGCCACCCCGGCGTCACCCTATACGGCTGCGATTCTCGAAAACCGACCCTTTCAAATGTCGGAAGCGCTGGACGCTTGGAATGCTATCAAGGACCGATTCGAAGGAATCTTTGTTGAGGGTGCTGGAGGGTGGGAGGTCCCTATCACGCGTGAGCTCCGCGTCGCCGACCTTGCCGTAGAGATGAAGCTCCCTGTCATCGTAGTGGTCAACAACCGCCTCGGGGCACTCAACGAAACTATTCTCACTGTCGATTCCATCCGTCGTCGCGGCTTGGTTTGTGCCGGCCTGATTCTAAATCATCTGGAAGACGAGCGTGACATGGCTTCCGTCACGAACCGTAGCGCTCTCGAAGACATACTCGATGTCCCTGTTTTGTTGGATATTCTTCACGGAGAGGAAGAAATCGAACTTCCGAACGAATTGTGATACCAAATCTTGGTATTGATCTGACGCGTCGCGTAGAACCGCTGCGCGGCACGCAATTGACAAGTGGATACCCAATCTTCGTGTTGATCGTGAGCTACTTGTGCGCGGCGAAAAGTCAGGTTTTATTCAAAGGCGGCATGAGACTGATCTCAACTACTATACGAATAGTAGTTGAGCGATAATTAAATCTCTCATTACGGATTTGTAAGCTCGGAGTGGCTTAATCCAAAGCCTCGTCTTCGTCTCGAATGGTTTGCAAGGCAGCGATAAACTCACCAAGTGCCTCCGTTGGAACAAGGATAGTATCGCGGCGGCCTTTTACATCTTCAGTGATTTTCACGAACCGTCCGCGGTTATTTTCCTTCAGATCGAGGAAGTAAGTCTTCCTGTCGGTGAAGATTTTTTCTGTGTGCAGCGGTTGGTGATCACGTCGACCTCCTCCATCATCATCGTAGTAGTCGTTCATACCTTTGTTATTTTCGTTCCATGTCCTGCCAGAGCGTGACACCCCAGCGACCGACATCACAACTATCCATGCGGCTTGATTCGACGCAAGGATATTTGATCAAACTAAGCCAACAGCATGACGAACGCGATCCAACACTACTCTTGCAGTCTGCCGCGCTTTTTCAGCACCAGCGTTGAGGATTTCGTCAATTTGTTGAGGATTCTCCTCAAGTACTGCCCTGCGATCACGAGCCTTCTCAAAATAGTTCCAGTAAGCATCGAAGAGTCGCTGCTTCAGATCTCCGTATCCGCATCCGCCATTTTCGAAAGCAGCGATCATTTCCGTGTATTCGCCTTCCGTTGCAAACAACTTGTAGAGTTGCAAAATAATTGACCCTTCTGTCGGTTTTGGATCTTCGACAGGTGTTGAGTCAGTGGGAATCTTCATTACCAGCTTACGAAGTTTCTTCTGTGCACCGAAAATCGGTAAAGCGTTATCGTAGCTTTTACTCATCTTTTGACCATCAAGCCCTGGCACTACGGCGGTGGCTTCTTGGATCCGGGGCTCGGGTAGCTTTAGGGTTCCGTCGCCGAATCGCTCGTTAATTTTGATCGCCAGATCTCGTGTGACCTCGAGATGCTGTTTCTGGTCTTTTCCAACCGGCACCACATCGCTGTCGTAGAGCAAGATATCTGCCGCCATCAACACAGGATAGGCAAACAAGGCGTGATTTGGAGAAAAACCACGAGCTGTTTTATCTTTGTAGGAATGACAACGTTCGAGCAAACCCATAGGGCAGATCGTGCTCAGAATCCAAGCGAGTTCGTTAACTTCAGGCACATCAGACTGCCGAAAAAACACCGCCTTATTGGGATCTAAGCCACAAGCCAGGAAATCGATCGCCACATCGCGAACATACTCTCTCAGAGTCGCTGGATCTGAAACCGAGGTTAGCGAATGGTAATCCGCGATAAAATAAAATGCTTCGCCTTGCTGTTGGAGGTCGAGCATGGGTTTCATCGCACCGAAATAGTTGCCAATGTGCAACTTACCAGAGGGCTGGACACCTGAAAGAATTCGCATTCCACGATAAAAGCGCAAAGCGACGCCGATGCAAGCGAACGAAATATGAATCGTATCGGTAAAGTTGATGAATAACGCGCACTTTTCTGATTGGGCATTGAGCCTGATTGGCTATGCTATGCACCTATGGCAAAAGGAATGGGCGACAAATTGACCCCGATGATGAGGCAATACCACGGGATCAAAAAATCCCTTCCGGAAGATGTATTGCTGATGTTTCGGCTTGGCGACTTCTACGAAATGTTTTTCGAAGACGCCAAGATAGCAGCTGGTATTCTGAATGTGGCGCTCACCAAGAGGAATGACATCCCAATGTGTGGAGTTCCTCATCATGCCGCACAAGGCTACATCGGAAAACTCGTCCAATCCGGCAAGCGAGTCGCGATCGCGGAACAAACAACAGATCCTCAGCCAGGTAAAATTGTTGAGCGCGAGGTTCGGCAGGTTATCTCAGCTGGAACGATCGACGACCTGAACCTCCTCGACGCCAACCGTCCGAACTATCTCGCCGCGATCAACACTGACGGTAAAACTTACGCACTCGCTCATCTGGATCACTCCACCGGAGAATTCCGACTTACCGAATTCTCCGACCGTGGAAATTTAATCGATGAACTGAATCGCATCGCACCGTCGGAAACACTTTATCCCGACGAGCAAGCCGATCAATGGTCGGCATTTCCTGGAGCAATGGCATCGGATGGCTACACATTTCTCACTACCACCGCAAAGGATCTACTCTGCGAACACTTTGCCGTTCAATCACTCACAGGGTTCGGCTGCGAGCAAAACCCACAAGCCATCGGTGCCGCTGGTGCCATTCTTCACTACGTCAAATATCAACTTAGACGATCGGTCAATCACATCTCAAAACTGACGACTTACATCCAGGATGATTTCGTTCAAATCGATGCTGCATCACAACGCAATCTCGATCTCGTCGAGGCTCGATCCGGTAACAAGAACACGCTACTCCATGCATTAAACAGAACGTCCACTCCTCTTGGTTCACGATTACTCAGACATTGGATTCTTCATCCCATTCGTGATCTCGATACACTAAATAACCGGCAAGACTTCATTGCTTCACTGATCGATCAACCCTTCATCCATCAGCAAATCCGCGACACTTTAAAACAAGTTCGCGACATCGAACGCTCCACAGGCAGACTCGCCCAAGGAAGTGGAAACGCACGGGATTTGATCTCACTCGCATCATCACTCGATCGCATTCCGGAAATCCGCGATCATCTCGACGCACTAAGTTCAACACATCGGCCAAAAATCCTCGATGATCTGCATCCACGTCTTCGCGATCTGAGTGAACTCTCCAACCGAATCACCACAGCGCTTAGTGACGAACCGCCCGCCACACTCAAGGACGGTGGAATATTTAATGACGGAATTCATCCAGAACTCGATGAACTCCGCGCCGCCTCGAGCGAGGGCAAGCAATGGCTCGCCGAAGTGCAGGTGCGTGAAATCGAAGCTACAGGGATTAAATCACTGAAGATCAAATACAACGCCGTGTTTGGTTACTTCATCGAAATCACCAAGTCTAACCTCGCCAATGTGCCGGACCACTACGTTCGCAAACAAACGACCACCAATGCCGAGCGCTTCATCACCGATGAATTGAAAAAGATGGAGTCGAAGATACTTGGTGCTGATGAACGTGCAAAGAATCTCGAGTATTCACTCTTTATCGAGCTTCGAACAGAAGTCTTAGAACATATAGATGCCATTCAAGACACCGCTGCTGCCATCGCTATTGTCGATGTGCTTTCCGGTTTGGCGGAAACCGCACGCGTCTGTGACTACACCCGTCCAACACTCGACGAAAGCCGATCGATTCAGATTACCGACGGACGACACCCAGTGCTCGATCAAACTTTAGTCGTTGAAAAGTTCGTCCCGAACGACACCAGACTCGACCCCGATGAAAATCGTGTCGTTCTGATCACCGGTCCTAACATGGCAGGAAAATCCACTTACATTCGTCAGGTCGCGTTGATCACATTGATGGCTCAGATCGGATCGTTCATACCAGCAGCTGGAGCTACTATCGGATTAGTAGATAAGATCTTTACACGAGTCGGTGCAAACGACGATCTAGCAGCGGGTCAATCCACCTTCATGGTCGAGATGAACGAAACATCATTGATCATCAACAACGCGACACAAAACAGTTTGGTCATCCTCGATGAGATCGGCAGAGGCACCGCAACCTTCGACGGTCTCTCCATAGCCTGGGCCGTAGCGGAACACCTGCACGACATGATTGGTGCGAGAACACTATTTGCAACGCACTATCACGAGCTCACAACGCTTTCTCAATCCCGGAAGTCGGTTCAGAACTACAGTGTGGCTGTTCGTGAATGGAATGATCGTATTATTTTCCTACGCAAGATCGTCAAAGGCTCTGCAAGCCGTTCCTACGGCATTCAAGTCGCCAGGCTTGCTGGACTGCCTCCAGAGATCATACACCGCGCAAAGGACATCCTGGCGCATCTGGAAGCCCAGAGCAAAGCTCCTAAAGCACGCAAGCAGGCCAAACCGACGGAAGACGCCATGCCCACCCTGGGATTGTTCGATCAATGAAAAGGCAACGCACCACAAGGCAAACGTTCCGTTCATTATAGATAAAGGGATGTAAAAAAAGATCCTCTTTCTTCTTCTTATAGGGTGGGAATAACTCAAACAACCGCTCTGAACCATGGATTGAAAGGCGTTCCACAGATTGTTCGACAAAGAATAAGCCGTCGCCAAATGCTGAAGAGTCAGGTTCGTCGAAGAGGACTCGAATAACCCATAGGTTTGCTCTCACAGTTTCCTCACAGTTTCACCACTTCATTCACAGCTTATTCACAATGGGTGATAATGCTGGAAATTGAACAGATGTTTAGGTCCAAGAATCCTACCTTTCAATGAGATTCAGGATTTCAAAATATGCTTTTTTGATAGCTTTGGCTGGGATAATTATTGTTATCGTCCTTAAGAACACGGGAAGCGGTCAATTCTTCTTTTCCTGGATGGCCGGGATTCCAAATCACGATAAAATAGGCCATTTCATATTGATGGGAGGACTCTCATTTCTTGCTGTTGGGACGTTTGTTCCTTCGTCGAAAAAACCTCTTCAAACCACGCTGTTGATCATCGTGTTGTTGTTTGTCGGGACAGGTCTCGAGGAAATTTCACAGATTTGGGTCAAAAACCGAACTTTCTCAGGCTGGGACTACCTTTGCGATTTCGCAGGAATCACCTGTATGGCAATTGTTGCGCATGCTATGATTCATCCCCGGGTTGCGACATCATCTCGATCCTAATCTGTTTGAATAACTTGATGGGTGGATACGTCTCACTCTCGAATCCATGAAAACTTCCACTCAATTCAAAAACATGAATGGTTCGAAACCACGTCGTATCCTGGCGTTGGTTGGATTGACCATTTTCACTGGAATTTCAATGACCAGCTGCGTCGTTACAGATAGTTACTATGGCGAATCAGGCGGTTCTTACTATGGTGAACCAAGCGGTTCCTATTATGGCGGATCAAGTTATGGGAATTACGCGCAAAGGTCGAGTTATCGCCGGCCCTACTATGGTCATGATGACTACCGTTGGAATGATTCTCGCCGTCATGATTCGAATCGGTATGAGCAGCGTGATTCGCGCATTTATCATTCAAATGCCGGTCGGGATCACAAGCACCCGCCGTCTACCAGTTCGGACAAATTCCGTCTTGTGAATTATCGAGAGAATAAAAAGAGCAGCCACCCTAGTGGCTATCATGATGCCGACTATTGGAAAAGCCGCGGGTATTCCGTGAAGAAAAACACCTACGAGAAAAAAGACGGGAAAATTGTTGGGTCACGAAAAGAACTCAAGAAATCGAAGCGCCACTGAGCACTGCGATAGTTTGTGATCAACTATCCATTTCGGTCTCATTTACATGAGCGCCGGGCACCACCTTACTCCACTCGCCATTAGAGAGAGCATTCTTCGCTGCCGCTGTTTCTGAATTCTTCTTGCTGCTTCCCTTGCCCTCGGCAAGATCGGTTCCGTTCCATGATACTAGAGAGACGAAAGTCTTATTATGATCCGGTCCTGATTCGTCGATGACTGTATAGGTCGGCCCGGACACATCGAACTGCTGAAGTAGTTCCTGCAGCTGCCCTTTGGGATTTCGCTCTAAGGGATCATCGTTGTCTTCGATTTTAAGTTCGGAGCTGCAATGACTGAGAACAATGTCGCGTACCGTTTCCAGGCTACTGTCCAGATAGATAGCCCCAATCAACGATTCATACGCGTCAGCGAGAGTGGATGAGCGTGAGCGTCCGCCGCTGGATTCTTCACCACGCCCGAGTAGCAAGTAATCTCCTAAACAGATCTTCTTCGCAAATTTTTCCAGAGCAGGGCGCGACACTATACGGGTGCGCAGTTTAGTCATCTGACCTTCAGCAAAGCCAGGAAACGTTTCGAACAAGTGTTGCGTTAAGATCAGCTGCAATACCGCGTCACCAAGAAATTCAAGACGCTGATTGTCGAAATGTGGTTTTGCCGACTCGTAGGCGAGACTTGGGTGCGTCAATGCTTCACCAAGTAACAGTGAGTTACGAAATTTATAACCGAGACGTTCTTCGAGGGAAACCATATGATGCGCTAAAGGAATTTAACCCGGAAATGAGTCTCCGCGATACCAGTCCCCTCGACAATCCGAAAACGGAGACGTCGCGCGACCGGATCATGGAACACTCCATCTCCGATTGGGGGAAAGTGGGGAGACTGACGGGGATCGAACCCGCGACAACCGGAATCACAATCCGGGGCTCTACCACTGAGCTACAGTCTCCATCCTGCCACCAACGAAAAAACGCCAGTGGGCTAGGGCAGAGAAAATAACCGCGAGTTTGAGGATTTCCAGTGAAATTTTATAGATATCACTTTTCAACGACGTGGGCACCTGCACAACTTGCTAGACGCCCTCGCGAGTGCCATCGTTCCGCACCATGTGCGAAGACATTTACGCGTTTAAAGAGTGGGCTGACATCTGTGATCTTCTGGCCGGAGGGAAAACTAGTGTGCTGATTCGTAAAGGTGGCATCCATGAAGGTCGCGACGGCTTTTCCTTCAAACACGACAAGTTTCTCCTCTTTCCTACCGGGTTCCATCAGCAGGAAAATGGTCTCAACGCCGATGCATTGGCTGCATTGGGTGATACGTCGCGGATTCACCGACCAGTCGAGCAAGAAGTCGATGTGACTTTTGAAATCTTTGCCGTCGCTGGATTTGCTCAACTAGTGCGGGATAAAACAATCGTGGACTCACTTGCTCCTCACCATGTATGGACGTCTCAGGTCGTTGATGATCGCTATAGTTACAGCGAAAAACTTGAGGCTGATTGCTTGAGTATCGCATTTGTCCGTATCTACAAACTTGCCAGACCTTGGATTGTTCCATATCAGCGAAACTTTGGTGGGTGCCGGTCGTGGTTGGATATGGAGAACGCGCCTGTGGATCTACTCGAAGGAATGGCCCCGGTGATTTCGGACGACGAACACTTGCGGCGGGCAGCCGCAGTTAAGAAACTACTAGGTGAATAGTAAACATCTGGGTTAGATGTGTCGACGAACACGATAAACTCAGCAGAGTCACGCTTCCAGCTGGATGCGTGGGGCTTAGATGTTTCGTTACCCACCCAAGCCACCTAGAAGGATGGCTCTCCATATCACCCGCTATACAATCTCGATCAAACGTCTCTGCCGTTTATCGAACCTCGCTAAATGTTTAATCCCGGCGTTTTTTGCCATGTCCAGCGCACGATCAAAATCTCTTCCGACATCACGTGGTGAGTGTGCATCGGATGAGATAACAATAGGGAGTCCCGCCTGACCAGCCAGCTCGAGAAACCGCATGTGTGGGTATTGCTCTGCACAAGCTTTATGCCATCCCGCGGTGTTGATTTCAAAACATCCGTCGACAGAAACCAGCGCATCGATGACCGGTTCGAAATATCGATCTAGGTTATCCTTTGGCATGTGGCCAAATTTTTTCACCAAATCCGGATGACCAACGAAGTCGAAGCGTTTCGATTTGATCATCGCGATATAGCACGCCAAATATCGATCCCATGTCTCGTTTACTCCATGGAGCGTGATTTTTTCGACTAATCGTGGGTCATCCACTGCCCAATCACGGTCGAGATAATGCACAGAACCTATTAAGTAATCCCAATCCGCATAAGCCTCCAACCAATCGAGAGATGCTTCTTCACCCACAAGAAAGTCGCATTCCATACCGAGTCGTACGGGTATCTGCACTGCTTCGCGTGCTTCCGCAACCTGTTCTAGATAAACGTCTAGCATCTCCACATTCATTCTCCAATCATCCTTGAGAGTAGGTGATGGGTTGTGGTCAGATGCCCCAAATTCGGCCAATCCCAAACTCTCGGCGTGGCGGGCATAGTCGGCAGGATGTCCTGACGCATGATGGCAGAGCGCATTGTGGGTGTGATAGTCGGTGAGTAAACTCATGGTTTTTGAGCGTGTTCTTTAGTGGTTAATCTGATTGAGTCACAATGGATCGCAAGCATATTAGCAGGACTTGATCACCAGCGTCGCTTGTTGATCAAATACGACATTGTCCTTCAGAACTCATCATGAGCGATTTCGCTTTTCCAGAAACCAATCAATTCACCGCCCGACTCTTCGATAAGTTGAGTCGCCATCCCAAGCGCGTGGTTTTCACTGAAGGACAAGATATCCGAGTGTTACGCGTTGCTGAAGAACTCGTGAGACGGAAAATTATCGCGCCTATCCTGCTTGGCAAAGTTGATGGTATTAAGAAGCTCGCTGCCGAGAATGGGGTGAGTTTAAAATCCATCAATGTGATCGATCCGCCGAAAGCTTCGGACTTCCAGCTTTTCTGCGATCGCTTCCGTCGCCAAGAGCGTTTTCGTCGAATCTATGCCTCCGCCAAGGATGCTGTGGGGTTTATGTCTCGTCCGGCATATTTCGGTGCGATGATGGTGCAATACGGTCAGGCCGATGCGATTGTCTCCGGCAACATTTCTGCACCGGTTTCGGTTTTCCGTCCGTTGCTGCAAATGATCAAACCTTTGCCCACGGTGCCGGCAGTCTATTCAACGGTTGTGATGGTCGATGACCGCCGCAGTGATCAGGACGACCGAATTCTTTTCCTCTCTGACACCGGTATCAATCCCGAGCCTACGCCAGAACAACTTGCCGCCATGGCGGTTGAGACCGCAAAATTGTGCCGCCATCTGGAACAGCGTGCACCACGCGTTGCGATGCTCAGTTACTCGAACAAAGGATCATCTGTCTCCGCCAGCACACGCAAGATGGAAGCCGCCACCGCACTCGCCAGAGAGCTGGCTCGCCGCGAAATGATCGAGCTAGATATTGAAGGTGAGATCCAAGCTGATGTCGCTTTGCTACCGAATATCGCTGAGAAAAAAGTGCCGAACTCCGTGCTCAAGGGCGCAGCTGACGTGCTCATTTTTCCAAACCTCGATGCCTCACATATCGCATACAAGCTGTTAGCGCATTTTGCCGGCCTGAAGCCCTATGGACAAATCATCCAGGGATTGAGCCGACCTGCCGCACAGATTTCTCGTTCATCGAGTGAAGAGCAGATCCTTGGCACTGCTGCGGCAGTAGCTGTGGAAGCCATCGAGTTCCGCAAGCTGATCGAAAAAGAGGAAGATTTTCTGGTTTAGCAGCTCAAAAAGCCGTTCACCACATTGCGCCGTGAACGGCATGAAGATCTACGATCCGGTTCCAGGAAGGTAGCGGTAGTAAACTTCGAGCATTAATGTGCACAGGCAGTTGCGGTAAATCTGCGAGTCAGGGCCGGCTGCGCTGGAGGAACCACCGCCAGTTCCACCTTCCTGCTTCCACGCACCATCGGATCCCTGGTTCTCTAATATCATATCGCGCCAATCTTTGTTCCAACCATTCCAGTACGCGCCCCCTTTGAAGAACATCGCCTGGGTTGTGTAATACCAGGCGTAGATTCTCGCAGTATCCGCATTGTAGTCGAGCGGGGTGTTGCGAGCGACACGCAGAGCTTTGGAAACGACTCGTCCCTGCTTGTCGAACATTTGGAAGCAAAGTGAGCCCACCCCTTGAAGACCATATGTCTCTTTTCCAGCCGGCGGTTTACTCGTGTAGCCAATCGAGCCCTCGTCGTTCTGCACGGTCTCGATGTAGTCTTGGGCCGCATTTACGGAACGCATCAGCACGCCATCAGCACCGAATTTCTTCCCGTATCCGGCGTTTTTAGCCGCCTTGAGTGCCTGTACCTGCCACCCCACCACCGAGGTGTCTCCACCACGGTTTCCTGTTTTGTTGTAGTTGTAATCCCAGCCACCACTAGCGTGCTGACCCGCAAGAATAATATCGGTTCCTTTCTCTACAATGACTTTGAGATTTGGAATATCCATTTTCATCTCATCGGTGAACGCGAAGGCCTCACCAAGAGCGTAAACTCCAATCGCATGCTCATACACCCAATGGTTACCCTGACGGTTCGCGGTAAAATATCCGTCATTCTTCATTCCCAGATCAACCAGGTAGAGTATTCCGTTGAGAACGGTTTCTCCAAATTGAGTTGACTGTGGAGTCTCGCAGTGACCGAGATAAGCCAGCAAGGCCAAGCCGGTCATGGAAGTCTTATGGCTTCGTCCCCATGAACCATCTGCATTCTGCTTAAGCTGCAACCATGTGAGTGATTTCACCACAGCGTCTTCGCATTCTTTGGTGCCACCGCTCTCGGTCAAGCGCTTCATGCGCTCTTCAAGGGTGCAGCGACCTTGCAAGACAGGTGGTAAATCTTTTTTAATACCGCGTTGTCTGTCTCCAGGACCAAGATCGGAAATACCGATGTCCACACCAAGGTTGTTGGAATTTCCAATTTCGAACGCATTCGATTCAACAGGAACATCGGGAACAAATACCGCTGATACTGGTATCGGAGTTGAGATATATTTTGAGCCATGTGTTGGTGCAGCCGGTGGACGCTGCAAGGACACGAGTTTAACCGGATCACGTTTCGGAATGTCCACAATGGTTGGTGAGAAAGTTACATCGATCGGTGGCTTCTCGGTCTCAAGAACACCAAGTCCCCACAAGGCAAGACCCACAATGATCAATGCATGGACCAATACAGCGACTAAAATCGCTGAGATTCGCTCTTGTTTCAGAGTGCGCATACGAAGGGCCTCGGCCTCATCATGGGTCATCATTGGAAGATTAGACAGAGCCTGCACGCTGGTAACTCCGGTAATAGTTCCAACTTCTGGTTCTGGAGCGGCTGGTGGGATTTCTGACATCGGATAATTTGGTTAGAAATGCGAGAGAACCGCGTGAAGCTCGAATAACTTCGCTGGTACGACCCTAGTGTACAAACGATGGAGAGCTGACTTGTTTAGATGAAAACAAGACTTTCTAAAGTTTTCCGCACAGATCTATCTGGCAGTAGATAGTATTTACCGTCAGGCGATGTCATAGAGCATCGAAATCCCTATCACTCTGAGCTTAGTCGAGTGAAAAAAGCTTTTGTGATATTTCACTTCACCACAAAAAAAATACCGTTCACAACATCGAGTCGTGAACGGTATTCTGTAAAGGTTAGAGTCTTATTGACCTGTTCCTGGAAGGAAGCGGTAATAGACCTCCAACATGAAAGTGGCCAGACAGGTGGCCATGTGGTCGTTGATGGGTCCGTGAGTCGTCTTTTGACTCCAAGACCCGTCCTCCTTCTGAGCATCTAAAAGCTGTTGCTGGAATTTGTTGCGGTAGTCGTCCCAGGTTTTGCCGCCGACGTTAATCATCGCTTGCGCATTGTAATAGTGGTAGTAGAGGTTGGCCGATGATGTGCCCCACTTGAACTCGCTGTTATCTTCAATGTAATCGATACCCTTTCTTGCTGGCTTGGATCTGCCCTTGTCCCACATCTGAAACGCGAGCACGGCACCACCTGTCAACTCTGGGCTTTTGGCGGGTGAACCCCGGTAGCCAACTGCACCGTTATCACCTTGAACTTTCTCCAGAAAGTCGAGGGCGTTGCGCGCATATCGCTTAAATTTACTTTCCGGCCATAGCTTGGTGTGCTTGCAGGCCTTGAGAGCCTGAATCTGCCAGAAACCGACGGAGTTGTCTCCAGCACTCGGACTATTGCCGTAACTGTAGTTCCACCCGCCGCTATCGGCTTGGCCATCCATGATGATCTCACCGGCTTGCTTGGTAACCTCGGGGAGGTTGGGGATATCATATTTAAGTTCGTTACAGAAGGTAAGAGATTCCGCCAGAGCGTAGGTGGCAATACCGTGTTCATAGACCCATTGGTGGCCTTGACGCCTTTCTGTAAGGTGTCCCTCATCCTTCATTCCCACGTCAACCAGGTAGATGATTCCGTTGAGAACGGTCTCACCAAATTGAGTCGATTTTGGAGTTTCACAGTGGCCGAGATACGCAAGAATCGCGAAACCGGTCATAGCACATTTGAAATTATTACCCCATGAACCGTCGGGGTTCTGTTGAAGCTGCAGCCATGTGAGTGATTTCACCACGGCGTCTTCGCACTCTTTGGTACCACCGTTCGAGGTCAGGCGCTTCATCCGCTCTTCTAGGGTGCAGCGTCCTTTCAAGCCTGCTGGCACACCACCAAATCCGCCTTGCCCGTCTCCGCTACCAGATCCGGAGAGACCAAAGCCCATACCAAGGCTGGCGGAAGTTCCAATATCGATCGAATCCGTCTCAAAAGGAACTTCAGGAACGAACACGGCTGATTCAGGAACGGCAGCCGAGATCAGCTTGGCACTCTGTGAAGGTGCCGACGGCTTGCGCTGCAAGGTCTCGGTTTTCACGGTCGGACGTTCTACCGTGTTCTCCGAAGGTGGTGCTATACGTGCTTCGATTTCAGGTTTCTCCGCTTCAAGAACACCAAGTCCCCATAGGGCCAGACCTACAATGATCAAAGCGTGGATCAAGATGGCCACCAGAATTGCTGAGATTCGCTCCTGTTTGAGAGTGCGCATACGAAGAGCCTCGGCCTCATCGTGCGTCATCATTGGAAGATTGGGCAGAGGCTGCGCGCCAGTAGCGCCGGTAAAAGCTCCAACTTCTTGTTCAGGAGCGGCTGGTGGAATTTCTGACATAGGATAATTTGTTAAAAAGGGGGAGGGTTGTCTGAAGCTCGAACAGCTTCGCCAATAAACCCCTACTGTGTCAACGGTTGAGAGCGAACTTATTTAGGCGGGGAATGAGAATTTTTAAATTTTCTCACTGATCTATTTGATGTGGACACTGGTGACTAGATTCCACAATGGTAGCTCGATACTCATTGAACTCACAGAACTATGATTAAAGAATTCAAGCAATTTGCCTTCAAAGGGAACGTCATGGACATGGCGGTTGGAATTATCATCGGTGGCGCTTTCGGCACCGTGGTAAAATCACTCGTCGACAATGTCTTGATGCCACCGCTTGGAAAACTAATCGCGGGCGTGGATTTTGCCAATATGAAGTATGTCCTCGAGCCAGCTGTCGCAGAGACTAAAGATGCTGCTGGTGAAATTGCTATCGCCGCTCAGCCAGAGGTCGCCATCGCCTACGGACAATTCATCACAGACTTTATTTCCTTCATCCTCTTGGCCTTGGCGGTGTTTCTTGTGGTCAAAAAGTTCCTCGGCTCCTTCAGGAAAGAAGAACAGAAACCCGCAGAACCACCAAAGCCAAGTAACGAAGAATTGCTACTTACCGAAATCCGCGACGAGTTGAAAAAGCAGAATGGCTAGGCCATTAAGCCAGCACGTCTTCGCCGAAGATAATTTTCGCAGCTTGAGCGACGTCTTTGTCACCGCGGCCCGAGCAGTTGACGATGATGATTTGATCTTTCGACATCGTCGGTGCGATCTTGTTCACGTAGGCCATCGCGTGGGCGCTTTCCAGAGCCGGAATGATTCCCTCAATCTTTGCTAACTCTTGAAACGCTGCCAATGCCTCGTCGTCGGTGGCGTAATCATACTGTACGCGACCAAGTTCTTTGAGATAAGCATGCTCTGGTCCGACGGCTGCGTAGTCGAGACCTGCGGAAACGGAATGGGTGAGTTCAATCTGTCCGTCCGCGTCGGCGAGCAACCAGGTTTTTGATCCCTGGAGAACGCCGAGTTTACCGCCTTGGAAACGTGCCGCATGGCGACCTGGAAGAATCCCATCACCGCCCGCTTCAACACCAACCATCTTGACGTCCTTATCATCGAGAAATGGGTGAAACAGGCCGATTGCATTCGAGCCACCACCGACACAAGCCACCAGCAGGTCGGGAAGTCGTTCTTCCTTCTCGAGGATTTGTTTACGCGCCTCTATACCGATGACGCGATGGAAATCACGCACCATCATCGGGTAAGGATGTGATCCCAACGCGGATCCGAGGATGTAGTGAGACGTGCGGACGTTGGTCACCCAGTCGCGCATCGCTTCGTTAACGGCTTCTTTTAGTGTCGCCTGTCCGGCTTTTACACAGCGAACTTCGGCACCAAGCAAACGCATCCGTGTGACATTGAGCGCCTGGCGTTCCATATCCACCTTGCCCATGTAAACCACGCATTCGAGACCGAAGCGTGCACACACTGTAGCGGTAGCAACGCCGTGCTGACCGGCACCGGTTTCGGCGATGATTCGCTTTTTACCGAGTCGCTTCGCAAGTAGTGCTTGACCGAGTGCGTTGTTGATCTTGTGCGCACCGGTGTGAAGAAGGTCTTCGCGCTTGAGGTAAATTTTCGCTCCGCCGAGTTGCTCCGTCCAGCGCTCGGCAAAATACAAGGGCGTCTCGCGTCCGCAGTAGTCCTTGAGCAAACCGTTCAGTTCTGCGTGGAACTCAGGGTCCGCTTTCGCTTTATCGTATTCGACGATCAATTCATCGAGCGCCGCCATCAGCGTCTCGGGAACGAACATACCGCCATAGGAGCCAAAGTGACCGGTGGCGTCAGGTGCGGAAGGAAGTGTAGTAGTTTCAGCCATAGTGCGTGAGTAATTACGTTTCAAGCTACCCTCAGGACACCCACCCCGCAAGTGGACCATGAGGCGCAGGTGGGACTTAAATTTGAAACAAAGCGGTCACAGGTGAAGGGCACTGTGTTTAAATAACTCCGGTACTCTTTACATCAGAAGTTATGAGAGTGCAGCGAGTGATGCGGTGGCTCTTACACTAGTTGGATTTTCTGGGATAGGACATCGATGAGCTGTGGGTGGTGAATGTGGGGCGCGAGGCGCACCCCCTCCGACGGTGAATGGTGTCGCGTAAAACGGCTGCGCCGCACGCGATGGATGATTGGTGAACCGAAGGCTTTCGCGATGGAGTGTGGGCGCCCTCGCCCACATCGGGTGGTGTGGACATGATGAGGGTGAGGAGTGAAGGTTATGGCGCTGTGGTTATGAGGGAGTCACTGGGCGGTGTGGAGTGAATGTGGGGCGCGAGGCGCACCCCCTCCGGCGATGAAAGGTGTCGCGTAAAACGGCTGCGCCGCACGCGATGGATGATTGGTGAACCGAAGGCTTTCGCGATGGAGTGTGGGCGCCCTCGCCCACATCGGGTGGTGTGAGCGAAGGAGTTGGATTGTTCGTTGATCACCCTAGCCATCGGAAGGATGGATCTCCATAAATTAGCCACAGCTAATTTTACTTGTTGCATATAATTTAAGTATGGTTATTCTGCTGCATGATGATGAAACGAAGAACGATATTGAGAAGAGCTGTGCTCGTGGGACTCATGGGTGCAATCAGTCTGTTACTCGGATCATGTGGCGAAGAGTCCACTGGGGAAGCTTCCTCTGATAAACTCAATGTCGTCGCAACGACGACGATGATTGGCGACATGGTTCGTGCGGTGGGTGGCGATAGGATTGAGCTGACGGTGTTGATGGGTCCCGGGGTGGATCCGCATTTGTATAAGCCGCGTCCGTCGGATCGTTCGGCGCTATCGAAGGCAGATCTCATTTTTTACAACGGTCTACTTCTCGAGGGTCAAATGTCGTCGCTCTTTGATCAGGCAAACGAGCGGGGCAAGCCGGTTCATGCGGTGGTGGCGGGAATTTCCCATGACAAGCTGATTGGAGCCGGCCAAGAAAATGATCATCCTGATCCGCATGTGTGGGGTGATGTGGAATTGTGGCGAACCGCATTGGTCGAGGTCGTGAATGCTTTTGTTGATGCCGACGCTGCGAATGCGACACAGTATCAGGCACGAGCCGATGCGTATGACACGCAGTTAGTCGCTCTTCATGAATGGGCGAAGAAGCGGATGGCGGAAGTTCCTGAGAAGAAACGACTGTTGGTGACGAGTCATGACGCGTTCTCATATTTCGGTCGCGCTTATGGTTTCGAAGTTCTTGGAATCCAAGGAATCAGCACGGCATCGCAGGCAGGTGTCGCAGATGTGGCCAACACGGTGGACTTGCTCAAAAAGCGCGGAATTAGTGCGATTTTCACCGAAAACAGCGTGTCACCGGATTTGATCAACGCGGTGAAACGCGATGCGGGTGTGAAGGTCGGCGGTGAGCTTTTTTCCGACTCAACCGGCGCAAAAGGGGTGATGGAAACGGTCGGTGGCGAGACCTACGACGTCTCGACTTACGTCGGTATGATCAAGCACAACGTCAACACGATCGTCGAGCACTTGAAGTGATATGGGAGGAAACGAGAAGATTGGGAAACTGAGAAATGATGAGAATGAGAAGACGAAATACACAAATGTTGGCCACTGCGGTGATGGTGGGAATGATTGGAAGTGGATACGCCGATGAGGTGGCCCCTGTGATGATCAATGATACTGGTGGGGAATTGCCACCGCTGGAAGCAGACCGACCAGATGTAACAGAGAGTCCAATGACGGTGCCGAAAGGCATGTGGCAGTTGGAAATGACCAATGCAGCTTGGTCGCGAGATGAGGCAGATGGAGAAACTGTGCGCACATGGAGCTTCGGACAAGTGAATATGAAGTATGGGTTTACGAGTAGAGATGATCTTCAGCTTGGCTTCGATCTCTACACTCGTGAGCGCTCAGGTGGCGAGTCCTCTGAAGGTTTTGGTGATGTGGTAGTGCGTTGGAAGCACAATCTATTTGGATTTGAAGATGAGAGTCCGCTTGCAATGGCGGTGATGCCCTATGTAAAGATCCCGACAGGAACCCAGCTATCGAATCAGGAGTTCGAGGGCGGATTCGTGGTTCCAGCGGCGATTGACCTGACAGACAGACTTGCGCTCGGCGCTCAGATCGAGCCGTCTTTTCTGTTCAACGAAGATTCCAATGATCATGAGTTTGCCCTTGGACATACGCTTGCGCTAGCAGTTGATCTAGGAGGTGATTTTGGAACTTATGTGGAATACGTGGGCTTGGTGACGGAGAGTGTTTACGAGGCAGGTTTTTCCGGTGGATTAAGCTACGATGTGAATCTAAATCTGAGACTAGATGCCGGAGTATTCATTGGTCTTAATGATGCTGCGGAAGATCTAGCTGTTTTCACTGGGCTAACGTATCGATTCTGATCTGCAACTCGACATAACTAGGAAGGCTATATGTTATCACGACCATGAAAACTGAAAACGCTGAAACAAATGTGCTTCCGCTGGAGCTGCACGACCTGACGGTGGCGTATCACAGCAAGCCGGTGATTTACGGAATCGATGTGGAAGTTCCTGCGGGCAAGTTGGTAGGGATCGTGGGCCCAAACGGCGCGGGAAAATCCACCCTACTCAAGGCCGTCATGGGTGTGCTGAAACCGACTGCCGGATGGGTGAAAATTTTCGGCGAGGATGCCAAAGACAACCTACGGCGAATCGGTTATGTGCCGCAGCGCGAATCGGTGGATTGGGATTTTCCGGTGACGGTGATGGACGTGGTGTTGATGGGGCGTTACGGCAAGTTGAAATGGTTTGGCTGGCCGTCGAAGGCGGATCGTCACCTGGCGCGGGAGTGTCTCGAAAAAGTCGCGATGCTGCCCTACGCAAACCGGCAAATTGCCAATTTGAGCGGTGGTCAGCAGCAGCGGATATTTCTCGCACGCGCACTCGCCCAAGAGGCAGATTTGTATCTGATGGATGAACCATTCGCTGGCGTGGATGCAGCTACGGAGCGTGCGATCATCACCTTGCTCCACGAAATGCGCGATGCCGGGAAAACGATCCTTGTGGTGCATCACGACCTTCCCACCGCGCAGAACTATTTTGACATGCTGTTGCTCTTGAACATGCGGCTGGTTGGGTTTGGACCGACGAAGGAGATGTTTACCCAGGAGAATCTGCAGAAAACTTACGGCGGTCGTTTGACGATTTTGAGTGAGATCGCGGATGCGATGGGGAGGGAAGCGTGAGTTGTTTGAGAATAGAGATTGGTCAGGGCTACTGCGGGAATAGTAAGTAAATGAGCACGGTTAATTACAGCAGAAGACTCCTTCCAGCACTTTTAGTGTTGGTGATCTTCTGTGTTGTTGTGCCTTCGGCACATGCGGCGCGTCCGGCGGAGTTTGTGGAGAACGATGTGTGGGAGCAGATGATGCGGTTTTTGTCGCTGCGTGACCAAGGTGTGAGGTTGGTGCTCGGCGGTAGTCTTTTGCTCGGAATTGGCTGCGGGGTTTTGGGGAGCTTCATGGTGGTGCGGAAACTCGCCCTTGCTGGTGATGCATTGGCGCACGGGGTGTTGCCAGGGGTGGTGCTGGGTTTTTTGTGGAACCTGACGAAAGATCCTCTCCACTTGTTTGTCGGAGCGGTCATTTCCGGGATGTTGTCGATGGCGGTCGTGACGGTTTTGAAGCGCACGACGAAGCTCAAGCAGGATGCCATTCTCGGCATTGTGCTCTCTGGATTCTTTGCTATCGGAACGTGTCTTCTGACGATGGGTTTTGGCCTGGAAGCGGGCCACAAGGCTGGGCTGGATCATTTTATGTTCGGTCAAGCCGCCGCGTTGGATCATCTCGACATCCAAGCGATGTCTTGGGTGACAGGTGTGAGCCTGGTGATTGTCGCGCTGCTCTATCCGAAGTTTCTGCTGCTGAGTTTCGATCAAGCTTTCGCGTCATCGCTGGGTCTTCCGGTGCGATTTTTACATCAGTTGATGATGCTCTTGCTCACCTTCTCAGTAGTCGTGGCCTTGCAGGCGGTGGGTGTGGTTTTGGTGTCGGCGATGTTGGTGACACCCGCGGCGTCGGCCTATTTGTTGACCAAACGTTTTCACATCATGCTGGTATGGGCGGCGGGGTTCGGTATGCTCTCCGGTGCAGTGGGCGCACTGCTTTCGTTCCTCGGAAGCGGTTTACCGACGGGACCCTTGATGGTGCTGTCGGCGAGCGCGATCTTCACCATCGTGTTCTGTTTCAGCCCGCAGCAAGGGATCGTCATCAAACACTTCCGACATGTGAATCGTCAACGACGGGTGGTGCTCGAAAACCTCCTTAAAGCAGTCTATCACGCGTCGGAGCGCGATGCGCATACCAGCGATGGGATGACTCTTCTCGATCTCGCCAAGGTGAAGCGGCAGACCTTGGACACCATTCAACAAGATGTGGGTGGCTTGGTGCGGCGAGGCTTGGCAACGCTCAGCCACGACGGCGATGTGCTCTATCTCACCGATGCCGGAATGTCGCGCGCTGCGCAATTGGTCCGCAACCACCGCCTGTGGGAACTTTATCTGACGAATGCCGCCGACTACGCAGCGGATCACGTCCACGACGACGCAGAACGGATTGAGCACATCCTCGGTGAGGCGACGGTGCGCGATCTCGAGCGCCGTCTCGATTTCCCCAGTGTGGACCCACACGGCAGTCCTATTCCTGCGCTCTCTGCCAAATCTTAATTTACGATGTTAGAAAACCTACAAAGCTTGATACCGCCATTAGATTGGCAACAGGTGGTCGTCGACCCATGGTCAAACAGCCAATGGGTAGAGTCGATGTGGGTGACCGGTATGGGGGTCATGGTAGCGTGGGCCTGTGGACTGGTGGGTTGCTTTCTCATCCTGCGGCGGATGGCGATGGTTGGCGATGCGGTTTCACACACGATCCTTCCGGGCCTGGTGATCGCGTTTTTGGTATCCGGTTCCCGCAGTGGTTGGGTGATGTTTGTTGGAGCGGTAGTTGCCGGTGTGTTTACGATCTGGTTGATTGAACTGGTTCACAGTCGAAGTTTGATCAAACAGGATGCAGCCATCGGGATCTGCTTCTCAGCACTTTTCGCTCTGGGCGTGCTGCTGGTGAGTCGTTATGCAGATAAGGTGGATTTGGATCAGGACTGCGTATTGTATGGTGAAATCGGCCAGATCTACTGGTCTCCATCGGTTGCAGGTGTGCCCGAGCCGGCGTTTTCCATGGCAATCATCCTCGTTTTGGTGGTGCTGTTACTCGCTGCGTTTTACCGCAGGCTCACGGTGACGACCTTCGACCCGGGGCTGGCGCGATCGCTGGGAATCAGCACCGCGCGCTATCATTACGGATTGATGACTGTGCTGGCGCTGGTCGTGGTGGCGGCATTCAAAGCCGTCGGTGCTGTGATGGTCGTTGCCATGCTGATTGTTCCAGGATCGACAGCATACCTTCTCGCTAAAAGGTTGCCGACAATGCTTGGCCTCACCTTGGTTCACGGTTTGGTGAGCAGTGTCATCGGGTTTCATCTCGGTCAATGGCTGAATTGCTCGACCGGTGCAGCGATGGTGACAGCTGGTGTGGGCTTGTTCTTCCTCACGTGGCTGGCAACACGAATCACGCGACTTGTCCAACGCCACGCATCGCGGCATCATCACGATGCAATGGACAATGATCACACTACGTTCACCCGCCCCAAAGGGAGCGAACCCGACCCTCACCCCGTTCGCGGAGCAACTCGATAATTCCTTCCTATGTCGAAAAAATCATCACCATCCGAACCAACACGTGTGGGCTCCATCGCCATGGAGGACTACCTCGAGCAGATCTCTGAACTCATCGAACTGAAGGGATATGCACGCGTTATAGATATTGCTGAACGCTTGACCATCTCACAGGCCAGCGTGACCAACATGGTCAAAAAACTCGGCGCCGAAGGGCTCGTGAACTACGAGCGATATCGTGGAATGACACTGACGCAACGCGGAGAAGAGGTCGCTACCTATATTCGCCAAAGGCATGAACTTTTGACGCGCTTTCTCGAACTCTTCGGAATCGATGACACGACGATTTACGACGACGTTGAAGGAATGGAGCACCACATTTCCGGTCCGACTCTTCGAGTGTTTGACGCTCTGGTCGCCGAGTTGGAAAAATCGCCGGAGATGGTCAAGCGAGTGAAGAAGAAATTGAAGGGAGATCATAATTGACCTCGAGACGGTAGCTGGCTTGCATACAAGGATGCGATTAGTGATTCAACGGGTGAGCGAGGCACGGGTTGTCGTCGAGGGTGAGATTGTCGGCGAGATCGGTGGTGGATTAATGGTTCTTCTGGGGATTGAACATGCGGACGATGAATCGGATGTGGATTGGTTGGTGACGAAGCTGGTGAAAATGCGGCTGTTTTCCGATGCGGAGGGGAAGATGAACGCGTCGTTGCAGGATGTTGGTGGAGAGCTGTTGGTGATCAGTCAGTTCACTTTGCATGCGAGCACCAAGAAGGGGAATCGCCCGTCATTCATCCGCGCGGCAAGGCCGGATCATGCGGTGCCGCTTTATGAAGCGTTCATTGAGAAATCTTCCGCCGTCCTGGGTCGCGAGACATCGACTGGTAGGTTTGGCGCGGAGATGCGGGTGGAGTTGGTGAATGACGGACCGGTAACGATCGCCATAGATTCGCGTCAGCGGGAGTGACGGAATTCTGTGTCATACCAAATCTTGGTAATGAGCTGACGCGATAGAGCTTAGAGTTGGTTGATCGTGAATTATTTGTGCGCGGCGTATAGTCATTTTTTTATTCGAAACGGGTATTATTTCTCAAGGTGATTTGGTATAACTCGATTCCCCGTGGCTTGTTGTGAGGAGAATCTAATAGAGATTTTTCGAAGAAACCGCGTGGTGTAATCGTTGAACATCAACGGAATGGGCCTATTTCCATTTTTCTATGAGAAACCGACTATCCAAACGTAAGCCAAAGCAAACCTCTGCATTGCAACGCGTTCAACAGCGCCAGTCAAAGTTCCGCTGGAACCTGGGCGTGCTCGTGTTGATTTGCGGCATGATGATTTGGATGGCTGCCAGCGACGAGCGTCTCGGCGGCTCTGGCGGGTTGAGCATTACCCGCACCGATAGCGATTATAAGATCGAAGAGCCGAAAGTTGAAGAAGTGGAAGTGCCGGAACTTGTGCCATTGGAACCCGAGCCAGTGGCTGTCGTTGTGCCTGAGGTGATGGAAATCCCCGAACCTGAACCCAAGGTTGAGGAAGAGCCGGAAATTGTGGCGCAAGAAGATAGTGAGCCGAAGAAGCGGAAGAACAAGTTCGCCAACGAAGAGCTTCTCAAGTTGCGGGGCATGGCTTCCGAGCGCGATACAGAGAAAGAGCGGGATTTGGCATTGATCGACGCGGCAATGGAGTATGGACAATTCGATGAGTATCGCGCGTTTGTGGAGCGGTCACTCACGCCCGAGATGAAAAACGTTCGCCTGATCGAAGGGCGGAATCGCTATGACGAACTTTTCAGTGAGCGTGCGCTCTATGTTGCATTTCTTCGTTGGCATGTGTTGGGCAAGTTACCTGCCGCCAAGCTCGCGGAAATTACAGCGAACCCGTATCAGCGCGATTGGCTGAAGTTTATCCTAAGCAATCCAGAGCCGATGGAGGAAATCATGAACACACTGCATCAGGAGGACGATGCAGAATTTTTGATCGAGTTTCTAAGCCAAGTGTGGGACGCGAAGCCTGAATTGGGTGAGAAATACTTCAGCCTGGCCTTGGCGAGTGGAGCGGTTTTTGACCACGTGCTGAAGTTTCACAATTCTGAGGATTATAACGAGGAGACGGTCGTCGATCCCTTGGGACGATACCTTTGGTATGTCGAAAAAAACGAGAAGGGGAAATTGGAGGCACCCGTAGATCGCCAGCGGGCACGCGATCTCGTTTGGGTGGTTTGCGCTCCAGTGACGACTGATGAGCTAGATTGGGCATTGCGTTATATGCAACTCAGCCGGAATGGGTGGGGGGCTGCTTACGGAGAGATTGAGTACCTCATGGAGCGCGCGGTGGATGGGCTGAATCCCTACGAGGAATATACTTTTGCGGAAATTCGCAAAGAGGGCGGGATCTGCGGCGATCAATCGTACTATTGTGCGAACACCGCTCGTGCGGCGGGCATCCCTGCGATGATTTTTACCGGCGAGACAGATTCCGGTCCGCACGCCTGGGTAGGGCTGAAAGTGAAACCCGATGAATGGGATACGAAAATTGGTAGGATTGGAGGAGTGGCCGAGGGACGGACGACGAATCCGCAAACCGACAGCAGCATCACCGAGCAGGAAGTTTGGTTGTGGAATGACCGCGACTATCAGCGCGAGTCCACCTTCCTCTCCGTATTCAGGCACTTATGGTTGGCCGACTATTTTCAGGCGATGAACAATCAGGAAGAGTTTGAAAAGGCTGTGACTCTAGCGAACAAGCTCGGTGAGAGCTTTGTCGCCACCTGGGAGCGTCTCTATGTGATGTTGGAGGATCGTTCGTCGAAAGCGGAGGATCGCAGCGCGAAGGAAGTTCTCGAACCTTGGAAGTCGTTCGTCTTCGACGTTCGGCGTCAGTTCAGGGAGAACCCAAGGATGGCGGAAATGGCACAGCGTGCGGAAGATAAGCAGGTGTTTCCCTATAGTGAACTGGACGACATCCGGCGCGACTTGAACCGCGAGCGTCAGCGTCTCGAGCGCTTCACCGGCGAGCAAGCGGACTTGATCGCAGACAACCTGAAGCGAGAAGCGGATATCATCACCAAACGGCTCGATGAAGATGCGACCAAGGAAATCAGCCAGCTCTACGATTCATCGCTGCGCCGCTTTGGCGGCTCGGTTACCGGGTTCAAGGAGATGGCACGTGATTATCATAACTTCACCAAAGACGATCCTGAGATTGCTCGCAAAGCAGTGCGTGACATCGAGCTCGCCTTCATGAGGGTGATCGAATCCGGTAGCAAGGATTGGTTCCGTGCGAAGACCGAATCGGCCATCTACGAAATGATCTGCACCTTTTATCGTGAGGTCGGAGATACTGACCGAGCAGAGCTTCTTGAAAAACGCTACAAGCGCCTCGTCGACCGTGCGGAACGCGGTGCGTTGTGAGTTGTTGGGAGAATGGACAGGAATGGACAATGTTCTTTGCGCGCCATTTTTGTATCAGGAGCTATTCTTGGTATTTAGCATAGCAAACCGCGCTCAGTTTCGCACCACACCACCGCTTCTTTCGTGATCCCTGTTTCGCGGTATGTTTATACCGCTATCGAATAAATAGCTGCCTATTCGCCGCGCACAAGTAGATCACAATGAAGCAACTAAACATCCACTTGTCAATCGCGTGCCGCGCAGCGGTTTTACGAGACGCGTCAGATTATTACCAAGATTGATATTAGGTGATATCACAGAGGGAACGCATCTCCTTCAGGAGCTTGGAAATGGAGGCTGATATACACACTCATCCTCTGAAATAATTGTAAAAACCCTTGAGATACCGACAAATATCCGGTTTCCTCTATGATGACTGCCTCAGCGGATATCACCCCGCGAGTTCATACGAACAACACTTTAGCTAAGAATAATGAAACTTTCTGGAACAATCATTGTTTTTGCTCTGGTGGCAGTTGCCGCCCTCATTGTCTTAACTCCAACCAACTCAAATGAAGAGAAGTTTGCAGATCATCGAGATTGGCTCCTTGATCTTTCAAAGCGCGACATTCACCTCCCACAATCAATCAACACTGATGAAGTTCTCGATGCCGGCTATTGGGGCGGGTTCGGTGATAGCTCTGCGTTTGCCATTATTGAAACTAGCCCTGAGAATATAGAAATTCTTAAAAGAAATGCATTACAGCACCTTTCTACAATAGCTTTCGAAACCACCACTCTCCCGGCATCAATGGATGGCTTATTTTACGACGGAAATGGTGAAATCATAAAAAAAGAATTCCCTCAATCGGTGACATATTACCTCTGGTTCAGGAAAGACTCACCCCATGTATTCACAATCCTTAGAACTAAGAGCTAACCAGGCAGTAGTGGACAATTCCGTTCGTGCCTCACTCCATGCCATACTTTGACGTTCGACGAATGAAAACCTGGCTACTAGTTGCCTTTATATTTTCCAGCACATTTGGTGTCTGTGATGAGCTTTCGTTGAAGCGGATATCCAAGGGCGATAAGGTGGAGGCAGGCCACATTTACTATCAGATATCTCGGGATGATCGAGTTATTCGAATGAGTATCATTAATACCTACGGTGACGCAGTTTTCGCCAAAAAAGATTCGCTCAAAATTAGTAGCATAACGATTGATATTTCAGATGAGGGTCTTCCCTATTTCATGACTACAGGCGGTCAAGGATCGAATGGGCCGGTGGATTATGTTAGATTGGGTTACGAGACACATTCAGGCGGTCGCTACTGTGGATGTATGATGTATCACTGCACTCCATTGCGCTATCCATTCCACCACGCTGACCTTGACCCAAACGACAAGATTCGTATTAAGGCATACATACCAGCCTATTTTGGAGACTTGAGTAGACAGCGGACTTTGATCGTAGATTGTAACACCACAGTTGGCGACATACCTCTAACTATCAGTAAGAAGGACTCTGGTAACGCCACAGAGGTCGAAGGCAGCGCTGACCAACCCGCTACTGCTCCGAGTCCGGAGCTGGAGAGTAATAAGAAAATTAAACCTGAATCGGAGGTTAGCCCCCAGTAGCGGGTGGCAGGCTTCTAACGTTCTCCAAAGAAAAATGACGCAGGTAGCTAACTCGGCAGAATCCGTATTTTCCTTTATTGAGGCCACGGCAGATGCTGACGATTCTGGGTTTCGGTGGGCGACATATGACTATGAAAATCGCCTTCATCACCACTTCAGTATCTTCAATGGTGTGGGCGGAATACCAATATTCCTTTCGGCCTACTTTGAGGCCACGAAGAATCCACGATCTCTTGAGCTTGCGCGAGGTGCCCTCACTTGGGCATTTCAGAATGAACCCAAAACCGGCAACTTCCAACGCGGCCTCCAGTTGGGTAAGTTTGGACTCGTCTATTCCGCCCTTTGCCTTTCCTGAGCCAGTGGTCGCGATGAATTTTCCGACCTTATCGAAGAGTCGTCAAACAAGGTTCTCGCCGAACCACCCGGACCCGTCACCGATTTTCTCAGCGGAGAAGCTTCTAATGGCTGGCTATTTTTACAACTTTGGCAGAAGAGCTCAGATGGAAAGTATCTTGAAGGAGCGGTCCGATGCGGACATTGGCTCGAGGATCAGCTCACTACGGACGATCTGGGAACTCACTGTTTAGTGGAAACGATCCAAAAAGGCTTTGGACCTATACCCTTCACAGGGCTGGCTCACGGTATATCTGGAGTGGCCTATTTCTTCGCCTGTCTTTACCAGGCCACTTCTGACCTTCACTGGAAGGGCTTGGCGACAGCGCTTCTGGGTACTCTGATCCGTCACGGTCAACCTGCACTGGGTGGAATCAACTGGAGTCCCAGAATGGGGAATAATGAATACGGTCATTCATCCAAGAGGAGAACCCCAAAGATGCAGCACCCAATCCCTGACCTCGCTGTGTTTTCGGATCGATTTTATGATTTCAACCCTTAACCTGTCATCGACGTGCGCCACCCAGTCAGGGATTGGTGCGCTTTGACGTTCTTCTGAAAATTCGCTGCGCACCCAGTCATTCATTATGCCTATCACTCTTGCCGAAACGAAAATGCGTTATCCAGAAGCAAAGACATTCAAGTTTGGTGATAATCGTGTTCTCTGTGACCAGCTTTTATCATTTGTTCGCCTAGGTAAGAAGCAGGCTACGTGTAGTGCACTTAAAGATTTCCAAGACGATAGGGAACCCATGCCAGTGGTTGGACGAAGAGATATTGCGCTCGATTGGGATGGTCTCCCGGCACTGGTGATTGAGACAACCGAAGTAACTATCCGCCGCTTTTGTGATGTTGATGCGGATTTTGCATTAGCGGAAGGGGAGGACGAAACACTCGAAGCTTGGCAGGGCGGTCACCGAGCCTATTTTGAACGCAATGGGGGTTGGCAGTCAGATATGGAACTGGTCTGTGAGCGTTTCCGCATGATAGAAGATTTTGACTCATGGAGAAGTTTGCAAGACCCGACCATAGGCGTAGCGAATGAAACGTAGAAGCCAGACCTCAGAACCCCTGACCCACCGCGAGTTTTAGCTTGCATGACCACTACATCCTCAACCCACAGTCGAAGGCGCCCCCTGGTCAGTGGTCCTGTGTCCTTTGACGTTTTATCGACATGTATATTCCAGATATTAAGAATTTGTCAGAATATGCTTGATTCGAAGGCGTTGAATTTTAAAAATTCAATCCACAAGCTAAGGAATAGCGGTTTGTTCCTGTTCCTATCTTAAACAACATACGACCTATCAATATGAAATCTATGTTCCGATTGATCATTCCCGTCTCCGCGACGGTTCTCGCACTTGCTGGCCAGTCTCATGCGGCACTTGTTCTTGGAGGTGACTTCCAACTTTACAAGCCGGGTAGCACCACAATTACCGCAGAACTTGTAGACAACGGGTTTGCCCAGTGGACTAGCGCGCTTACTACTCCTGTTAGCCCCGATAGTATGAACGTCGCCACTGGTTCGGCCAATTACAGCGATGCCACGAGTGGAAGTGAAGCCGATCTTCTCGGATGGACCAAGCCCCAAGGCGGAGCCGACATCGTCAACAATGGAGTTGGCGGATCGGCGGCTCTCAATCTCTTCGCCGCTTGGGGAGGCTTTCCCAGACCAATCGTGGATACGGCGGGTTCACTCCATATGATCGGGGCGGCTGATACCATAACAATCACCACCATGGTTGGCGGGCCGTCCGGAGGCCCAAAATCGGGTTCCTTCTTTTTCAGTCTCTACGCCAACGGCGTTGAAGTCACCCCTTCTTCGTCTATCAACCAATCTTTGCCCCTTGATGAGGGCTTCCAGATGATCTCCCGGACTTACGATAGCACCGCGTTGGCTGCCCACGTCGGGCAAACTACGAGTATCCGGATTGCCGTTCCTGACAGTAACACGATCGGCAACCGAATCATTTTCGATGATGTTTCGTTCACGGTGGTTCCTGAACCGTCATCGATCGCTCTACTCGGTCTGGGAGGGCTTTTCTTCCTGTTCCGCCGGCGATAAAGGCTGCGTATACTAACATATCAAACTTTTCAATCTAACGGGATTTGGATTAAAGGTCAGATTTAGGGTAACAGATATCAAAATCACAAAAGAAGGGGTCTGGAGAGAATGGCACTGTTTTAAGAGCGGTTATCGTCATGTGTCTTCAAGGAGCACGGTGCGTCTCGCCCGTGTGAGCGGTATTCGCGGTTCTCTCCAACTTCCGAATTACTGCTTCAAACAGTGCCATTCGGGTGAGGAGAATATTGTTGCAATATAACTTAAAGACCAACTCATTGAACTACAGACGGATTTCGCACATGATACCGTGACAGCACCAAAGCCACAGGAAGGGCAGACAAGAATCCGCGGGAAGTAGCCGAAAGTTACGCGAGCGGATAACCGTTAAAATCCATTATCCTGCAATTGGTTAGCCTTCATGAACGATCAACCGCCCACACAACCCACCATCACCAGGCGTAGAGTCCTCGGTGGCCTCGCCGCATCAGTCGCCGGCCCGCTGATCATTCCTTCCCGTCTGCTTGGTAAAGACGCCCCGTCGAACAAGATCACACTCGGCTTCATTGGTATGGGCTTACAAGGGATCAGCCGTAACCTCGCTTCGTTCAACAATCAAGCGGATGCCGTCACTCTCGCCGTTTGCGACGTCCGCAAGTCAGCGGCCCACAAGGCGAAAAACATTGTCGATCAACATCACGACAACCGGGACTGCTTCGCCAGTAGTGACTTCCGCGAAATCATTGATCGCGACGATATCGATGCGATCGTAATCTCCACTCCCGACCACTGGCACGTCCCGCTGTCGATGGCCGCGCTGAAAGCTGGCAAGGACGTCTTCTGCGAAAAACCGACCTTGACCATTACCGAGGGCCGCCGCTTGGTCGAAGAAGTCACCCGCCGTAAGGCGGTTTTTCAATGGGGCATCGAAGACCGCTCGCTCATCAAATACCACCGTCTCGCCGGCTGGGCCCGCAGCGGTATGCTCGGCACTTTGAAGTCCATCCACGTCGTCCTGCCCCGCAAACGGTCTTACCCCCGCGAAGAACCCGCCCCCGTGCCCGAAGACCTCGACTGGAACCTGTGGCTCGGGCCCGCTCCGTTCCACCCCTACACTCCTCGCCGCGCCGAACCCCAGCACTGGCGCATGATCAGCGACTACAGTGGCGGCACGATCACCGACTGGGGGTCTCACCTCATTGATACCGCCCAAGTCGGTGCCGGTATGGAAAACAGTGGTCCGATAGAAGTCGTCGGTAGCGCCGTCATACCTGATTCCGAATCCTCGGAAAGTAGTGTCCCTCTCGACCTCAAGCTCCGCTACCACTACCCGAATGACGTCGAAATGTTTGTCACCAACGGCGAGGTCGATATCAAGTTCGTCGGTGCCGAAGGCTGGGCGCGTTGCAAGGGATGGAACGGACAATGGTCCGCCAGCGACCACGAGATGCTTCGCCGTGACATCTTCGCTCCCGAAGCCGGCTACTGGTCGCGCCCGCCAATCGAACACCGCGACTTCCTCGACGCCGTAAAGTCGCGCGGCAAACCGGCCTATCATGTCGAGGCCGGTCACCGGCTTGCAACCGCCCTTCATCTGGGTCACTTGGCTGCACGCTCTGGCCGGACGATCGGTTGGAACCCCGACATCGAAAGCTTTTCAGACGACGACACCGAAAGCGCGAAAAGCTTCATCTACCATCGTCCGTCTCGGGACTGGAGCAGTTGACGCTCGAAGATGCCAGAATGGCTTATATCAGTTTCGAATGACAAGGAAATGATTTAGGAAAATGATTTAGGACACCCATTATCCACTCTGTTGAAGTAGATTTTCTACCGCATTTCTCCGAGTCGATTCGCCATTAGAATGCCCGTATATATCTAGCCAAGCGGCTTTTACGTCTGCCACTGCCAATCAAATCCTCTATACGCACGCAAGTACTTGTGAAGAGGGCATGATTTGCGCATTTCATCGCACTATCATCAAGCTCAATAGATGAGTATCCTTATTGATTTTTCATGTTCATTAAACGCTGGACAGCGATCCGGCCACACGGTGAAGTTGTGGCGAACGCATGCCAGCAGATCCAACGCTTCAAAATCAAACAGCTGATCCCGCAGCCATTGTTGAAGTTCCAGTTGAAAAGAACACAACTTCTAAGCGGTCTTTTTTCCGCCTCGTACTCCTTACTACGGTCGTCCTGCTCATTATCGGTCTAGGATGGGTGAACCTGCGCCTTTATGCTGTGCCCAAAGGCGCTGCCTCGGGCGGGGACTTCGCCGAGGATGCCGTGGCCCAACTCACCAACATCGGTCGCCGGTTGCGGGCAGGCGAGGGCGAGGACATGCAGCGTATTTTCCCGGAAGGATGGTTCTTTAGCCATGCGCTTTACGGCTTCGCGTGGGTGAACGTGGGTCTGCAGACGCCGTCTAACGACCTCAAACGACGAGCCATCAACGAAGTGCGCTGGGTTCTGCAGCGCATGGATACGCTACAGGGCATCGAGCCATTCACCGAGAATACGCAAGTGGAGCATGGTGTATTTTACCTCGGTTGGAAAAACCGCCTGCTAGGTGGATTACTTACACTGCAACCAGTGCGGATGATCGAAGAAGCGACAACGTTCCATCGCCAGAGCGAACAACTTGCGGCGGCGTTTCGCACTACGCCAACACGCCACCTCGACGCATATCCTGGACAAGCCTGGCCGTGTGACAATGTGATGGCGCTGGCGTCGCTACGCATTCATGATGAACTTTACGGCCCGCAGTATGGCGACGTCATCGACTCTTGGTTGAGCTTCACCCAAGAACATCTCGATCCCGAGACTGGGCTCGTCGTTCATAAGATCGACGGACACAGCGGAACGACGCTCATCGCGCCGCGTGCCTCCACCCAGGTTTACATTCTCTCGATGCTGCCGGAACTGAGCCCTGAGTTCGCCCGTGACCAGTATGCACGATTCCGTAGCCTCTTTGTGCAGGACTGGCTCGGCTACCTTCCGGTGCGCGAATACCCGAAAGGAAAATACGGTTCCGGAGATGTGGACACCGGTCCGCTGATCTTCGGCATCAGCCCCTCGGCCACCGTGGTTTCCATCGCAGCGGCTCGAGCAAACGGCGACTTTGAACTGGCCGAACGCTCGATCATTTTGAGTGAAACCGTTGGCGTGCCGTGGACGGCGGATGGGGAGAAATCCTTCGGTTTTGGAGCCGTCGTCGTGGCGGATGCTTTTCTCGTCTGGGGCAAGACGCTCGTGTCGTGGACGCCCACAACAGAAGTTTCATTTCCACCTACCACAAGTGTCTGGTGGCGATTGAGACTGCACGGGATATCCTTGTTGATAGTTGCCCTTGTCATCCTCATCGTTCGCAAAACCTTCCGTCCACGGAAGAAAGTGATTTAGGGATTGGTGCCAGGCGACGAAAATCAAAAAAAAGCGCTTTTTCGCAGCAAACATCCCCCTCGCGCCTCACATAGTTTGGGCAGTCGCTCGCTGCGCTCCTGTCAATAACCTCCAGTCTTTGTCACAATCTTTGCTCCCCTTCGCAGCGAAGGTAAGAATCCTCATTGATTAAGCGGTGTAAGATTGTCGTCCCGAGCTACGAATCTGTTTCATAAGAAAGCGTCGGTCATTCCAATTTTACCGAGCCGCGCAACGCTCGTGCGAATTTCCTACACCTGTGCCTTCATCCATGAAACGATTCCTTATCATTCTCTCCGTCGTCCTGGCATTGATCGCCGGGGGCACACTGTACTATTTCGTTGGAAAGCGCTATGAGGTGGTGATCAGACAGGATCAAATTGACACCGCGTTGTCTGAGCGTTTTCCTGCATCGAAGAAGTATCTGGACAAGGTCACCGAAATTGCCTCTGAGGCGGCGAAGGAATTCGATGAAACGAAAGTGGTTTACAAGCTTGAGACGAAGGGTGCGAAAACCACCGGCAAAGCTCCTTCTCAAGGACTTCGAGTTTCGTGATCAATCCATTTTCGTCACCATGGGAATCTAGAAACACAGGGCAAGCTGATGTTCGGAATCCGAAAACTAACAAACACTATGATCTCACTAACAACCAAATGCGCAGCGATTTTTGTGATACTCACGGGTACGGTGAATTTTGCATTCGCCGCGGATAAGGCGGAATCGGAGTTAAAGGTGGAAAAGGTCATGGAGATTGCCGAGGTGCCGGCGGGCTTTCGCGTTGGCTTTTGCCTGCTGACCACTCAAGAGATTCAGTATGTTGCCTATTACGATGCACAGCGCCGTATGACGATTGCCTTGCGAGCACTTGATTCAGACAAATGGCAATACCAGGTCCTACCGTCGGAGGTTGGCTGGGATTCGCATAACTACATCACAATGGCGGTAGATGATGACGGTCATTTGCATGTGTCTGGGAATATGCACGCTGAGCCGCTGATCTATTTTCGCACGGAGAAGCCGGGGGATATTTCGACACTGAAGGGGGTTCCCATGACCGGTGAGAATGAGCAGCGGTGCACCTACCCAAAATTCATGCGTGATGGTAGCAACAGATTACTCTTTCACTACCGTGACGGCGGGAGCGGTGATGGGAATGAGATCTATAATGTTTATGATCTGAAGACGAAGATGTGGAAGCGTCTCTTGGACAAGCCGCTTACGGACGGACAAGGTAAAATGAACGCCTACATGCAAGGACCCTCGCGCGGACCGGATGGCTGGTTTCATCTCGTCTGGGTTTGGCGCGATACTCCGGACTGTGCCACAAATCACCATCTCTCTCATGCCAGAAGCAAAGACTTGATCCATTGGGAATCCGTCTTTGGAGAGAGCGTTGAATTGCCACTGACACTCGACGAGAACAAACTGTGGGTCGATCCCGTTCCAAGTGGAGGCGGCATGATCAACGGTGGTCAGAAGTTGAATTTTGACTCGGAGAGCCGGCCGATCATCACCTACCACAAGTCCGACGCTGACGGCAACATGCAGATTTACGCAGCCCGCCCTGAAGATGGAGAATGGACGATTCACAAGCTAACTGACTGGAGTGAGCCGGTAAAGTTTAGCGGTGGCGGAACGATGGGCTTCATTGGTATCACGATCAGTGGGCTAAGCCGGGCAGAAGCTGGAACTCTTACCATGACCTATCGGCACCGTGATTATGGAAGTGGTCGACTGGTGATTGACGAGAAGACAATGCGTCCGGTGAAGAAAGAGATCAAGGTCGTGCCGGAGTATCCTGAAGAACTCAATACTCTACAAAGTGATTTCGAGGGCATGGAAATCCGGCGAGCCGGTGACATCGGTGATTCTCATAACGACGCGGTGAGTTACATCCTTCAGTGGGAGACATTGGGGGCGAACCGCGATCGTCCTCGGCAGCCACCCTTGCCGGAACCGAGTAAATTAAGGCTCTACAAACTCACGCCAAGGTAATGGGCAAGACAATAATGTGGTGCTGATGCCAGTAGCCTGTGAACAAAGATTCCGTTAGAGCAATTCTCCTAGAAAAGCTCATAACAAATCTTGGTGTCAGAATTTTACCCCCGTGAGTTTCGCCCACGCTATCCATTGCTTGGTCATCTGCTCGACCTTTTCTGGATGATCCGTTGCGACATTGGTGGCTTCGGTGCGGTCGACAGCCATATGGAAAAGCTCCCATCCTTTTTTAGGGTTTTCCCAAACCAACTTCCAGTCTCCATCGCGCACGGCACGTTTACCGGCCCAGAACCAGAACAAGGGTTTGGTTCGCTCGATGCTTTCCGCTTCACCTGTCAACACAGGAAGTAGGCTGATACCCTCAGCTTGGATCAATGGTTTTTCATCGTTCATTTCCGGATAGCTGCCACCTGCCGCATCGAGAAAAGTCGGCATGAAATCGATGATGTGTCCGACCTGATCCGTGCGTGATCCTGCTTTGATTTTACCTGGCCAGCGAATCACCAAAGGAGATGCCACTCCGCCTTCATGGGTGTGCGCTTTGTAGCGTGCGAATGGCGTGTTCTGGGCATACGCCCAGTTCGGCCCGACGTGGCTATACCATTCCTTAGGTCCGGGGCGGTGTTCGGTATTTCCTGCGCCTCCGGGAGTTTCGGCACAGGCGCCGTTGTCCGAGATGAACATGATCATCGTGTTGTCGGCGATCTTTAGTTCATCGAGAGTTGCCAACACCCGACCAATGTTTTGATCCATGTTGTCGACCATCGCTGCGTAGGTTTCCATTCGCAGGTTTTCCCATTCCGTGTCAGGATTTTTGCCTTCGGAAAAGGGTTGATTGTTCGGGTTCGGTCCAGGTTCTGGAAAGATCTTTGGATCAATTAACCCCATCTCTACCTGGCGCTCATAGCGCGATTTACGCAGTGCATCCCAGCCCGCTGAATATTTTCCTTTGTATTTTGCGATGTCCTCCGGCTTGGCGTGGAGCGGATAATGCGGTGCTGTATAAGGCAGGTAATGGAAAAACGGTTTCCCAGTAGCGCTTTGCTTTTTGATCGTCTCAATCGCGTGATCGGTGAACGCATCCGTGGTGTAAAAGTCTTCCGGAAATTGGGTAATGCGTTTGTCGTCTTGTCCGAAAAAACGCACCTTGCCGCCTTTGAATTGGGGATCTGCGAGGGCGGGGTTAAAAAAATTACAGCACCCATCCCAAAGTCCGTAACTCTCATCAAATCCACGGTCAAACGGGCGATGTGGCGCGCGCGATCCATTGTGCCACTTGCCGCTTAGTCCCGTTTGATAACCAGCCAACTTCAGCGCTTCTCCAAGCGTTAGCATATTGTCATCGAGTAACTCGATGCCGCGCCCGCCCTTTCGTGGATAGAGCCCGGTGAGCAAACTGGCTCGTGTCGTGGTGCATTTCGCGTTGTTGTAAAAATTGGTGAACTGCATCCCCTCGCGACAAATCCGGTCAATGTTCGGCGTCGCAATTTCACTGCCGTAACAGCCGATATCCGACCACCCCATATCATCCGCCATAATCAGAATGATATTGGGTCGGTTTTCTCCGCTCGCGATCAGCGTGACAACGAAAAATAAAGCGAAGGCGATAAGGCGTTTCATATTCACTGACATTAGCGAGTGCTCCAGGAAGAGAAAACACCAAAATCGCCGCGATAACAGTAAGAAAAAGCCGCGGCTTCCATGGTATTCACGGATAGGGAATCACGGTGAGTCGCATAGACATCCTGTCACTGTCGATGGGCATCTTGAAGATGTGCACAGGCGCGGTGCCGGTGTCGAGTAGGGGTAGCCACTCCAGTGGGTAAATCTCAGCAATGAATTTATCCGTGGGTTGACTTGGAAACAATTTAGCGGACTCCGCGGACTGACTATTTTTGCTAATCAACCAAAGCAGGAGAAACCAATCCAGTCTATCGTCTCCGTCGGAAGAATAGACTGGTTCCTACCAGCAGCAGGAGCGTGGCGCTAGGTTCGGGCACTTTGGCTACTTGTTGAGTATCGGATAGGCGTACACCATTTGCATCAGCAAGGAAGACGTTTCCCTGAAAGGTTCCCACTGCTGTCGGGTTGAAGCCTAGAGTCGCAGAAAGGTTCCAAGTTCCCGCCTTGATTACGACTGTGTTACCTGTTGTTACAGCGATGTCACTTAATCGAAAGTAGCCGTCATTGGCGGTCACCGCGCCGAAGTTGAATTGTGTATTATCATATAGCGAAAGGAAAGTCGTCGCCGTCACTGTCCCTCCATTGACCACATAGTTTAGTGCCGGAGTCGCGGTGCTGAAATCACGAGTCCCATCACCGATTACCCATTCGTCAAAAACCAATAAGGCTACATTCCCATCGCCGGTCACGTTAAAAGTGATGTCTTCGTTCAGCTCGGCCACACCTGTGCCGACAATAGGGTCGCCGGTAATGATAAAGGCGGCATGAGATGCCGACAAGGCGAGTAAGGAAATAGTGAGAAGAGAAATGACTTCATTTGGATGATCAAAACTCTATATGCTGCCCGACGTGTCCGTCAATCAATAATTGATAACAAATCAAGGTGCGGGATGGATCTGACGCGTCGCGTAGAACCGCTGCGCGGCACGCGATTGAAAAGTGGATAATTAATCTTCGTATTGATCGTGGGCTCGTTGTGCGTGGCGAATAGTCATCTTTTCATTCGAAACTTCTATGATGGTGTAGAAAACTGCTGCTACTCGTATCCACTGAGTGTTATGGCTCGACAATCAGAGATTTTCGGACGCTTAAAAATTTATTTTAGCCTGACCGCAACTTTTCAGAGTTTATTGGGTTGTTTAAGGTTGCCGCGCGATACAGCCCGGCATCCAAACACATGAAAACTAAATCGTTAATCGCTGTCGCTGGGATACTTGCCCTGATGGGTGTCTCTTATGCGGAAGAGGGTGCAAAGAAACCCAAAAAAGACAAGGTAGTCGCTCCTGAAATGCTCGCCAAATACGACAAAAACCAAGACGGCAAACTCAGTAAAGAAGAGCGTGCTGAGATGAAAAAGGATAAGAAAAAGGACCCGGCGAGCAAGCCAAAGTGTGATAAAAAGTCTAAAGTAATCTCACCTGAGATCCTTGCCAAATACGACAAGGACCAAGACGGCAAGCTCAGTAAAGATGAGCGTAAGGAGATGAAAAAAGACCAGCCGAAAAAAGAGAAATAGCCTCCTGCTCACCTATCGGATCTGCGATATTTGCGGATATTCAGGCAGTCACTCCTTACGGGGTGAATGCTTTTTTTTTGGGCTTATAGTGAGATTCAGCTTCTTATATACCGCTTTCGAGAAAAAATATAAGTATTCGCCGCGAACAAGACATGACCTGGCTATCCAATGCGGCGAGGTGAATCCGGGCGGCGTATTGTCACCGTGGCTACAAAATCATCATCCAAGAAAAAGAAGGCATCGAAACTGTCCATCACAGATGCTTATTGGGAGTATCTGCTGGAGCACGGCTCACCGCCGGCGAGTGTCTTCAAGTTCTGTAAGGAGCATGGAATCACGGAACGGGAATTCTACAGCGAACACGGGTCGTTTGAATCGATTGAGGCCGATTTTTGGCAACAAACGGTAGAGGAGACTCTGGAGACTATGAAAGCGGACAAAGACGCTGAGCTCTATGATTCGCGTCAGCTTTTGCTCGCATTTTATTACACTTATTTTGAGCAGGCGCTCGATCACCGCTCGCGGTTTCTTCTTCGGTTTCCGTCATTGAAGGCTATGGGCTCGTCTCAATTGAAAGGCTTCCGTCATGCGTTCAAAGAATTCGCTGCATCGCTGATGGAGAAGGCGCGCGACGAAGAAGTGGTGACCGATATAAAACGTCTCAATGATTTGCAGGAAAGGGGGCTCTACCCGCAATTCCGGTTTCTCATCGACTTCTACGTGAAGGATAGTAGTCGTGGGTTTGAAGACACGGATGCGCTGATTGAAAAGTCGGTCCGCTTCTTCTTTGATACTGCTCGTCTGCCGGCATTCGAATCAACGGTGGATCTTTTTCGCTTCCTGCTTCCACGCCTTCGATAGTCCTGTTTTACCCACCCGCGATATGGATGGACAACGATCGATTCCCAAGCACAAGATCACACGTGCCGCATCACTCGCCGCGACTGGTGCGAAAGTCGGTGCCAACTATCTTCGCCATCTCGGTAAGAGAAAGTTCGGCTCGTTAGACAACGATGATCTGTTCCACGAACAAACCGCAAAAGCGACCTACGATGTGTTTAGTAAGTTGAAGGGTGGGCCGCTCAAGGTTGCGCAAATGTTGAGTCTCGATTCGCAACTGCTTCCCCAAAGTTACATCGATCAATTCTCCAAAGCGCAATACACCGCGCCACCGCTTTCCTATCCTCTGGTCGTGCGTACCTTCCGTCGTGAGTTTGGAAAATCTCCGACGGAAATTTTCGACACATTTACCCAGCAAGCGGTCGCCGGGGCATCGATTGGCCAGGTTCACAAGGCGACGCTCGACGGCAAGACTTATGCGGTGAAAGTTCAATATCCAGGCGTTGCCGACAGTCTTGATTCGGATCTTCGCATGATAAAACCCATCGCCCTCCGACTGTTTAAGTTGGATGCGGCGACGCTCGATCCCTACATTACCGAGGTTCGAGAACGCTTGATCGAGGAAACGAATTACCGCCTGGAACTTCAGCGCTCTCAGGATATTGCGCAGGCGTGCAGTGGCTTGGAGAATATACGGTTTCCTAGCTACTATCCGGAGTTGAGTTCCGAGCGTATTCTCACCATGGATTGGGTGGATGGGATGCACCTTGATCAGTTTGCAAACAGCGGAGCGAGCCAGGACGATCGGGACAGAGTGGGTCAGCTGCTGTGGGATTTTTACCACTTCCAAGTCCACGAGTTGGGCACCTTTCATGCCGATCCACATCCGGGGAACTTTATCGTTTCGGATGGTGAGCTTTGGGTTCTCGACTTCGGTTGTGTGAAAAGCATCCAACAGGAGTTCTACCGCGACTACTTCGCTCTGATGGATCCCAACCGGGTTGCGAAAGATGATGATCTGGATGGCCTGTTGCGTGATCTGGGCGTTTTTGTGGCGAATGACAACGAGCAAACACTCGCCAAACTACGTCCGCTCTTCCGTGAGTCTGTTGAACTTCTCGCCCGACCATTTCACCGAGGTGAATTCGATTTTGGGGATGAAAGTTATCTGAACGAAATCCGCGATTTCGGTGAGAGGGCACGACTCGATAAAGAATTACAAGCCATGCAGAAGGGGCGGGGAAATGCAGAAAGTCTCTACATCAACCGCGCCTACTTCGGGCTCTACAATTTGGCGGGGTCGTTGAAGGCAAGGTTACGCACCGCGCTTCCGGATACCAAATCTTGGTATGGATCTGACGCGTCGCGTAAAACCGCTGCGCGGCACGCGATTGACAAGTAGATGTTTAGTTGCTTCATCGTGATCTACTTGTGCGCGGTGAATAGTTAAATATTAATCGAAAGCGGTATGTGGTTCTTGCGGAGCCTGTCGCTAATTAGCGATAGGTGGACTCTAGGCTTCTGTTGAGGGCTTCAGCGCACGGACGAGCATCTGCACTGACTGATGCCCGCGCCATTCGTTTCGCTGCAAGTTGAACACTAGATCCCACTCTCCTGTGGGAAGTTCCGGCATCTTCTCGACACCGGAAAACCAGATGGCATCGACGGCGGGGCCGCCGCTTTGGTCGGTGATGCGAAACTTCCAATGTTTCTCTTTGAGTGCCCGGGGTTCGCCGATACAGCTGGCCTCACGAAGGCAGAAGAGTGGTTCGGGATTGCCCATGCCGTAGGGGGCGACGTGTTCGAGATCGTCAAGCAATGCCAGCGACAATTGATCACCGGTGAGTTCAATATCGGGTGTGATGGACGGGTGAAATAGTGCATCGTCAGCGGTCGAAACCGATGCGTTCAGCGCGTCACGGAAGGCATCTACATTATCTTTCTCGATGGAAATACCAGCCGCGGCCGCGTGGCCACCACCTTTGATCAGGTGCACCATTGCCTTTTCAATATGAGCGACGAGATCGATGCCGGAAATTGAACGTCCTGACCCTTTGCCGATCCCAGTATCATCGAACCCGATGATGAATGTGGGTCGGTGGTAGGAGCGCATAATGCGCGAGGCGACAATGCCCACGACGCCTGGGTGCCAGCGCTCATCGGCGAGCACAATGGTCTTTGGAAGGGTGGTAGGGTGGTTCTCCCGTAGTTGTGCAAGCGCTTGGTCGAGCACGTCCTTCTCAAGCGCTTGGCGGTCGCGGTTTCGGGTGTCGAGCAGGGATGCGATGGATTGTGCCGCCGTCGAGTCGTCAGCGGTGAGCAGGTTCAAGGCGTCCATCGCCGTGTCGAGTCGTCCGGCGGCATTCAACCTTGGTCCGATGCGAAATCCGATGTCACTGGATACCGGCGCGCTCTTTACCCCGGCCACCGCCAACAGTGCCTTCAGTCCAAGATTCTTGGTTGAGGTAAGTTGCCTCAGCCCGGCCTTAACAAGAATCCGATTATCACCCTTGAGCGGGACGAGGTCGGCGACAGTGCCGGTGGCAGCGAGATCGAGCACACTGCGGATGTCGAATTTTTCGCGGAACTGGGGAGCTGATTTGAGTAAGGCGTGGAGGAACTTAAAAGCCAAGCCAGCGGAGCACAGGTAATGTTGGTCTTCACCGAGCTGTGGATTGACGATCGCTACGGCGTCGGGTGTACCTTCGGCACCTGGTTGGTGGTGGTCGAGAACGAGAAGATCGATGGCTTTTTCGGCGAGAATTTTCCCTTCGGCGACTGATGAGGTGCCGCAGTCAACGGCCATCACCAGGTCTGGCTGGCATTCTTCGAGTAGCCGGACGATCCCGTCAGCAGAAAGCCCGTAGCCTTCATCCATGCGGTGTGGGAGAAAGCAGTGAACACGTCCGCCGATGGCCTCGATGCCGCGTTTTAAAATCGTCAGCGAGGTCACGCCGTCGACATCGTAATCGCCGTAAAGAGCAATCAGTTCGTTGTTGTTAATCGCGGTTACCACCCGTTCTACCGCGGCAGCCATGTTGGGCAGTGCGAGTGGGTCGGTGAGGTTCGCTAGTTTAGGTTTGAGGAAATCATCGGCGTCCGCAGCGTCGATGCCGCGTAGGTAAAGCAGCGCATCAACCACAGGATTCCCCGAAATCCGAGGTGCCCCGCCCGACGATCCGGAGACCTTGGCAGGTTTCCAAACGGTTGAGGGCAGGAGGTGGCAGGGAGAATTGCTAGGCATCGAATTGAACAGTGAAGGCGCACCGTCACGTTAGACATTCTCAGCAAGGAGGCAAGGTCGCAGGTTGTGCTGAGTGCCACGTAGCGGTTATTGGATGGTCATCAGCACAGAATCCCATCAAGGAGCGCGGACGTCCCGTCCGTGGAGAGTGGGGGCGATGCGGAAAACTGATGGATGAAGCCATTCTACATGGTAGGTCGATTCGTTTTCTATGTTTGCCTCAGCATGCTCCTGGTTTTAACGAATTGGGATCTTACTCAGACCGGCGTTCACCCGCACCTGGTCCAAGTCCTGCAATGTGTAGAGCTTTACATTGTCGCGGTCATTGGTGCTATTGCGCGTTTTCCGCGCGAAGTCGTCGAGTGCTTTCCGAGTTTCAGGCAAGTCCAGACTGGCGAGATATTGAACGACCTCCATGGAGATATATTCGTCATCACCAAGTTTTTTGATCGCGGTGTCTTTCCACGACGGGTCGGACTTTTGCAGGAATAGTTTCACGACCAACGAGTCGTCGCCTCTCGATGTCACGGGGTGGCTTACGAATGCACTTTGGCTGTCTTCGGTGCCAGCCGCGTATGCGCAGGCAGCTTTCCAGAAAGTGCTCTTCCACGGCCCTTTCAATTCCCCGCGAATCGCGGCACGGCCTTCCTCCGTCTCTGCAATTGCCGGCAAGAAATACATCACTGGGTAATCGAACGAATCAGATTCATCACCGAGCTTGTGAAGGATGCGGACATAGACCTGCGCGATAACGGTTCGCTCTTCGGTGGAAACCAATTCCCATAGCTCGTAGAGGGCGCGGCTGATCTCATTCATAGTGGGTGGTGTGAGGGGCTTTTTTGACGCACCGTCATCGCCTATGCCGGACATGGGAAGTCCGGGAGAGAATGGCGTGTTCGGGATCGGTATGCTTGGAATGCCGCCATTCGCTGCGCACTTTTGCACCCCGGGAAGAAAGACCTCCATAAGCCAGGTGCTGTGTTTATCGTTATCAGGTGTTACCTCACGTTTCAGAATATTTCGAACACGCGTATGATTCGGGTGCTTGGATAGCGCCGGGGGCAGTTTTCCTTGGTCGAGTAAGGTAGAGATTTCATCAAACCATTCGCGCCAACGATGGTCGACAGCGCCCAGCGACGAGATGCTGGTACTGGAGGTTTCGAGGAATGCGAGTAAGCGTTCGGGTTTCCGGTCGAGTAATTTCCAGAGCGCATCGGAGAAAGGTTTCTTCCCTGAGGATGCCTGCTGGGCCAGGATGTCTAGGGCTGCATAGTGGCGTGACCATTTAGGGTTTCGGGTGATATTCACGCTCTGCCACGGATCTGGCATATCTGGCAGGATCGCAGAGATGAGCAAATTGGGGTCCTTTGCCTCATCTCCAACCCGGAGACTTTGTTCGGTCGCCCATGCGAGTATCCATGAGGTCTCTTCATCCGGCTTGAGCGCGCGCTCCGAATGGATCACGTTTTGAAACAAGCTGAGCGCTTCGTCATCCCGCCCTGCCTGCCGTGTTAGCTCGGCTTGAAGGTAGGCGTAGACCCGCTTATCCAGAGGTTTCGCCCATTCAGCCGTCTGTGCTTCTTTGAGTGCAGTGATGGCTTGCTCCCGGTAGTGTGCGGTGAGGCGCGTTTCAAGTTCCGTGGCCTTGTGGTGCTCGTCGGTGTAGCAACCCTTATAGTGAAACCATAGGATGCGATCAAACTTTTCGCGAGGTTCCAGCGAGCGCAATTCGTCACAAGAGCGAGCCCAGATGAGTGGGAACCACCTGCTTTTGCGGAATTCAGCCTCATGCCCCTCGATGATTTCCTTCTCTTGATCTGTTAGATGGAGGGTGGGTTGTTTTAGGAATTCTGCGAGCTTGGCTTTCTCATCAGGCTTCATGGATTTCCATGTTCCAGACCATCCCGCGAATAGGTCGTTAGGGCAGACTTCGACATTGGAAAAAGAATGGCGCGGGCTATCGGATAGATCCCGCGCGGGTTCTCCGAAGCTAGAATAACTCATCAGAGCGATCGTGACCGACTTTTCTCCACACACCGGACATTCATGGAGAACGGGTCTGACCGAAGTGGCCTGAGCGACTGCAACCAGAGCTAAAAGGAAAAACAAACTTTGTAACATGATAACATTTCGTAAAGAACGACAGACTTGATCAAGCTGAATCTTGATCTTGTATTCCGAGAGACGATTCAGTGAGCGATGCCTTCTTGGTATAGGGAGTCATTGATCCGATCAATATTAGAAGTGATGGATTTTATGAGCGGAAAATGGAGTGGCGTGGTAATCAGGAGCTGTGATGGAAATACGCTCTGCTAATTTAAAAGAACCGCTGAAGGTTCAGCTGCCGAAGGGACTGGATGTGCGCATCCTTCTCGCGGGGCTTTTGGCGGGATATTTGTTGGCGGGGATAGGTTGGTTGGGGTTCGCGCGGACGCCTTGGCAGGTGATGCTCACGGTGGGCACGGCGGTGGCGGCGGATTGGATGGCGAATGGCTTGCTGAGAAAACGTGGATGGGCGTTTCCGTGGAGCGGATTGATCACAGGGCTGGGATTGTCGCTGTTGTTGAACTTTGGCTCACATCCTTGGTTACCGATATGGCCGGCTGTGTTGGCGATCGCGTCGAAGTATATTCTGACGGTACGCGGCAAGCACATCTATAATCCCGGGTTGTTCGGGTTGATTGCTGGGATGGTGTTGACGGGTGGGAGCCTTTCCCCGGCTCCAGCTTATCAGTGGGGCGGTTCTGGAATGATGGTCTTTCCGCTGCTCGGGCTGGCGGTGATTTTGATCGCTCCGAAGATCAAGCGTACTCCACTCTTGCTGGCGTTCCTCGGTTTCTACGGCCTGCAACTGACTCTTCGCGCATGGGTCATGCGCCACCATCTTCCACCGGAAATGTTGGTGATGGGAACGCTCGCATCACCGCCGTTTTTCCTCTTCACGTTCTATATGCTCACCGATCCGGCGACGTCGCCCGACTCGGCGAAGGGTCAGGTGGCCTTGGCTTTTGTGGTGACGCTTGTCGATCTCTTGCTGCATTTCAAGCAGAGCTACTCGACGCTCTTTCCCGCACTCTTTCTCGTGCAGACGGCTGTGTTTTTCTGGAAGGGTGTGCGATCTCATTTCAGTGGAGATGCTCCGGCGTGGAAGTTGCGTATACAGGCGGCTATTCCTCGCACAGGCTTGGCATGTGTGATGTTGGTGCCGGTGATGTTTCTGACGCAGAATGACCGCGCTGATGGTGAGGCTGAGTTTAAATTAGAGCGAGTGGAACATGCTTTTCCCGGAGAGCTGGGAACCGTGCTGGAGGATGTGGACCCGCGTATTGCTCACGTGGCGAAGTGGGTGCTTTCGGTTGGTGATGCAGTGGCCGTGGGAGATGTGAACGGCGATGGTCTACAGGATGTGTTTCTGACTTACCCACTGAAGCGCGCGGAAGACAGAGCAGCACTTTTCATGAACCGTGGTGACATGAACTTCGAGCGCGTCGCGCTGCCGGAAGTGAGCGCTGCGGTGGCGGATCCGAAGGTATCCGGTCTGGCATCCTGTCCGGTTTTCGCGGACTATGATAACGACGGCGACCAGGATCTTTTCCTTGGCATGGGGTTCGGACCATCGCGACTTTTTCAGAACCAACTGATGGAATCCGGTGAGCTGGCGTTTGTGGATGTGACGGAGGCGGCGGGAATCTTGGGACACACGACATGTGTGACGGCGGTGTTTTTTGATAGCGATCTGGATGGCGATCTGGACTTGCTGGTGGGCAACGCCATGAACCCATTGTTGGATAAATATGAGGACAAGGTTTTACTCAATCCCTTCGACCTTCCACAGCCGGAATATGATGGTGACCGGCGCATGTTTCACTTCATGCACCAGAGTTGGCACAAGGCAGAGAACGGGGGTGAAAACGTCTTCTATCGAAACGCGGGTGATGGCACTTTCGTGCGTGTGATGGGTAGCGAAATCGGCATGCCGGAAACCCATTGGACGCTGGCACTCGGCGTGGCGGATTTTAATCGCGATGGATTTCCCGATCTTTATGCGGCATCGGATTTCGGCCCGGACGATGTGTATCTGAACTTAGCAGGCAAAGGATTTCAACGCTTCGCGGGTCAGTGGTTCGGAGATGTGGGCTGTGACACCTACAAAGGAATGAATGCGAGCGTGGCGGATTTTGATGCCGATGGTGGTCCGGACGTTTATGTATCCAATGTGCACGCACCGTTGCAGGCGGAGGGGAGTTTGTTATGGATGACTCGGATGAATGGTGGGCAGCTCAAGTTTACTAATGAAGTGGTCGCTCGTGGAGCAGTGAACGAGCATCGCTTCGGGTGGGGGGCGGCAGCGGGTGATATGGATTTGAATGGGTGGCCGGATTTGATTCAAGCAAATGGAATGGTCGACGACACGCCGGATAAGAAATTCGATGAACCGCGCGATTACTGGTATGTGAACGGTCGGCTAGCGAGAACGGGGCCTGAGGTTCACGCCTACGCGGACCAATGGGCGGATATGCGCGGCTATTCGATTTGGGGTCGTCAACGCAACCGTGTGATGCTGAATCACGGCGGAAAGTTCAAGGACGCAGCCGTGACGGTGGGACTAGGTGAAAAGGGAAACGCCCGCGGCGTGGCGATGGTTGATTTAGACAACGACGGGGACTTGGATGTGGTGATCACTCATCAGTTCGCTGAAGCGAATTGCCTGCGGAATGATTTAATCAACGATGGAGCTACGGGTCCGAGCTGGATAGGCGTTTCCTTGCATGGCGATGGCCGTAAGGTATCGCGCGATGCCACTGGTGCGGAGGTCGTGTTGATGGACGGCGAGCGGCGCGTCACAGCCTGGGTGCAGAATGTCAGCGGGTTTTCTGCGCAGGGTGATCGACGATTGGTTTTCGCCCTAACAAACAGCCGCTCTCCGGTTACGCTGGAGGTGCTTTGGCCCGACGGTGTGCGCGAATCCTTTACTGATCTCGAGGCGGGACAATATCATATCCTGGAAAGAAAATGAGCAACACAAAACCATCAATGAACCTTGTCGACCTACGGAACTCCTTGGTGAACATGGATGACGCTCGTCTGCAAAAATGGACAAGCCTCGACGCGAGAAAGCGTTGGTTTGAACTGTTGTCTTTCGCTGCGATCTACCTATGCGGTGCGGCGCTGATGGTTTGGTCGCAGTCGTTTGTCGGATTCGCTGGAGGGCTTTGCGTTGTTGCCGGAATTGTGTTGATGGGCATCTCCTACAACTCGCTTGGATTGTTTCTTCACGAAGGTTTGCATGGTGCGCTGGCGAAGAGTCGCGGGACAAACCGCTGGGCATCGTTCGCCGTAGGTGCGCCGTTGTTGATCTCCGCTACAGCCTACCGACTGACGCATACCTTGCACCATCTTGAGCTCGGTCGGGTGCGGGATTTTGGAACCTATCGTCAGCACACGCGGAGCAACGCGGTGGTGTGGCTTTGTTACTACCTGCAACTTCTTGCGGGCTCGCTGATCTACATTCTGTGTATTCCATTTCTCGCCTGGCGTCATGGTCGTCGGGGCGTGCGTCGGAGGATTATTCTGGAGTATGCGATTATCACAGCTGTGGCCGGCGCGGTGCTGACATTGGTGCCAGGTGGTGTGATTCTTCGCTACTGGTTCTTGCCGATTTTGGTGATGAATGTGTTGACCAATATCCGTGGGTTGGCATCTCATGCGCTCGGTGATCAAAATGATGCCTTACTGGCGAGCCGGTCGCTGAGAACACATCGGATAATCGAGTGGTTGTTACTCTATGAGAACCTTCACCTTATTCATCATCTGTTTCCAAAGGTGCCGAGTTATCACCTGCGCGAGGTGCACACCGCGGTTTGGGGGCAGCTACCACGGGCGTGCTGGAACAAATCCTACTCTGCCTTTCTTTGGGCGTTCTTTAAAGCATCGTTGCGTGGAGAATTGGCGCCATTAGGTGTGGTGGCACCGAGGGAGGTAGTAAAATGAATAATTACTGGTATATCGCCTGCCGCTCAGGGCAGCTGAAAAGCAAACCACTGGCGCGAACCATCCTCGATGAGGCATTGGTCGTTTTTCGTTCGAGCGATGGCAACGCCGCAGCGCTCATCGACCGATGCGCGCACCGCAATATGGCGCTTTCACGCGGCAAAGTGGATGGCTGTGGCTTGCGTTGTTCCTATCATGGATGGCTGTGGGATGGCGATGGGAAATGCGTCGATATTCCGGCATCGTGTCAGGGGTGTGAGACCTACGCGAAGCTCAAAGTGCGTGCCTATCCGGTGATTGAGAAGCAGGGTTTTGTTTGGGTTTGGATGGGTGCTGGTGAAGCGAAAGGTGAGCCGATAGACTTCCCGAACTTCGATGAACCAGGATGGCATCATTGGGTGATGGAGCGCGATTTTGAAGGAGCCGCATTTCATTGTGTGGAGAACTTTCTGGATGTCCCTCACACCGCGCACGTCCATCGCGGATTGTTCCGTGGCGATGAAAGCAAGGAGGTCGAGATTGAAGTCACCTCGGGTCAGGATTGGATCTCCGCGCAGTTTTTGAATGAAGAGCGGATGGAGAGTTTGATTGGTCGCTTAATGTTTCCGGATGATGGGAAAATTATTCATACGGACCGCTTTCAACTGCCCTATGTGACTCGCGTCGACTACCGGATCACTGAGAAGCGGCAGTATATTGTGATGAGTCAGTGCACGCCGGTCTCGGCCGAACGCACACGGGTTTACACCTATATGGCGTATCGATTCGAGCCGCTCGGGCGCTTGGTGCGCTGGGTGTTTGAACCGCTGTCACACGTGATCTTGAACCAGGATGTGACGATTATTCGCGAGCAAACCCGCGACATAGCGCGCACGGGTGAAGCGCGGTTTGTATATTGGGAGACGGACGCCATCGCCAAGGGAATCCGCGATCTCTTGGATGGGAAGTCGCTTGCGGACAGGCCACCTGAACGGAGGAAGATCAAGGCGTGATGAGTATGGACGAATTGATCGATTCCGCGCGTCTCTCACCGACGGCAGCGTGGAGGCTTCTGGCGCTTCACGGCTTGGCAGTCGTTGTATGGGTCGTGCAGAAACGCCGCAATGCGGTGGGTGGGCCAATCTCCTTTCCGAAGGCGCTGTGGTTGGTATTTGCGGTTGTTCTGTGGTTTCTCGTGCCGGTTGCTCTATGGGAACACGATACTTTTTGGTCACTGCTTTTCTTCTCGATGCTTGTTCGCGCTGTGGTGGAAATTCCACTCTGCACCGTCGGCAAATGGAAGACCAGCTACGGAATAGCGCACGATTTGATTCATCTTGCTTTGGTGCTTGCTGGTCTGGCGATGGGTGTTCGTCCGCTACTCTGGCTGGTGTTGACTGGTGTTACTTTAATCGCGGAGATGTTCTTTGTGAGATTGTTCAAAAAGGCCACTGCAGGACCGGAGAACGATGTGTTCTTCGTCCCTGCTGGGCGCGAGTATCGGAAAATAAATACGATCACTGTTGCCGTGTTGATTCCGACTTTCGGATTGTTCTGTTGGATCACCGGGAGGTCGCTGGCATGAGTGTCACCCGCGCATCATTATCCAGTGAGATTCGGAAGCGTGTGGATCTAACGAACGACCATCGTGAGCAAATGTTCACACTGATGGAGCGTCACTACGACGAAGTGAACCGGACGCAGTTCCTCGACGATCTATCTGGAAAAGACGAGGTGATTTTGCTCGTTAACAATGACCAGCATGTGTGTGGATTTAGCACACTCGCCTGGAATCCTGGTGGATGGTCGGGTGCGGAGGATATTGTGTTTTCCGGCGATACGGTGATCGCTAAGGAGGCTTGGGGATCGCAGGAATTGGTGAAAGCGTTTTGTCGTCGTGCCGGTGAATGGCAGGCTGAACATGGGCGGCGTCTGTTCTGGTTACTGATTTCAAAAGGCCATCGCACCTATCTCTACTTGCCGCTTTTTATGCGACGGTTTTTCCCATCGCCTGATGGCGACGATGACGAACTCGCACCACTCGCCAATGCGGTCGCGAAGAAATTGTTCGATGATTACCTGCAGGAAGATTGTGTGCTGAGATTTCCCAAGAGTCGCGGTCAGTTGAAGCCTGATCTCGCGCAAAGTGCGCGTTTGCGAGAGGGAAGCCGTTACGTACGCTTCTTTCTCGAGCGCAACCCAGGCTACCAATCCGGTGATGAATTGATCTGTTTCACGGAGTTTGCTGAGGGGAATCTGAAGCGCTTGGCGAGGACAGCGTTTCTTGAGGGGAGGAGAGGATGAACCCCGCGGCGGCACAGCTTCTCGAAAGCTTGAACGCGTACCCTGTCGTGGACTCTTCTTCAGAGTATCTGGAAAAGCTGATCGCGAAGAATGTAAACTCTGCCTTTGGGCGCGAGCATGGGCTTTCCGGGATCACTGACATTGCGTCATTTCGTGAGCGCGTGCCGAGTCGCGATTACGATCAACTCTCACCATGGGTGGAGCGTGCAGCCGGCGGTGAGCGGAGCGTGCTCACTACAGAGTCCGTGCAGGCTTTTGAATTAACCACGGGTTCAAGCGGTAGGCGAAAATTGATTCCGTGGACGGCGAGTTACCAAGCCGAGTTGGCGCGGGCGCTCGGGCTGTGGATGAACGGCTGGTTGGAGAACGAACCGAGTGTGTTCGCAGGGCGTGCGTATTGGTCGATCTCGCCGAACTTCGCAAAGGCTGAGCGAACAAAGGGCGGAATTCCGATTGGTTTCGATGGAGATGCCGCCTACTTCCCGCCGGATGTCGGGCACGCGCTTGCGGCATGGTTGGCAGGATGCGATGTGGCGCCAGGCGATGGATATTTTCAACGAACGATCGCCGAACTTTCAGACGTCGATCTCTCACTGATCTCAGTGTGGAGTCCGACCTTCTTCTTTCGTCTCGATGAGGCATTTCGCGAGGTGCACGGAGAAAAACCATGGATCGATGTGTGGCCGAACCTTGTGATGATCAGTTGTTGGGCTGATGCACAGAGTGAGGTCTGGCGCAAGCAGGTGGAAGACCGTGCGGGTGTGCGCGTCGAGCCGAAGGGCTTGGTCGCGACGGAAGGGGTGACGTCATTTCCACTTGGTGAACGCCGCGTGATTGGCGAGGGTGTGCACTTTCATGAGTTCATCGACTGTGTTAGCGGTGAGCTTTACTGCGCAGATGGACTAAGCGCAGGTCGTGAATACGAGGTCGTTCTCACCACCGGTGCAGGGTTGTGGCGCTACCACACAGGCGATCTTATTTGCGCTGAAGAAAGTGGCAGCATTGAGTTTCTCGGCAGGACGGGCGGTGGATGTGATCTTGTCGGTGAAAAAGTCACACAAGCTGCGGTGATCCGTGCGTTTTCAGAAAATGATGTGCATGGGTTTATTGCGGTGGATGAGGAGCGATGCGTTTACACCATCTATTCGAGCAGCGCGGGTGATGAAGTTCTTAGATCGCTAAAAGCGAATCCGTATTTTGAGCAAGCGGTGGAGCTTCATCAGATCATCGTGAAAAGAGAACCTCTGCCGCACGATTGGTTTCAGCGCTGGGAAAGCTATCATGTGGAGAAATCTGGTGCCCGCATAGGCGATGTGAAGCCGCCGGTTTTACTCACCGGAGACGAGGGTGGAAAGGTGGGTGAATGGCTCGTCTGATCGACCGTCGTGCAGAGGCTGGCGATGATGCCGCATTGTGCCAGTTGATGCGTGAATGCCCAATGGGCGAACGCGTGCGCGTTACCTTACGAAGAGACGGGGGGTATTTTCGCGGCGCGGCGGTGCAGACTGAGACGCCCTTTGTTTACGCAGCGTTCGACGATAGAGGCAAGGTGATGGGTGTGTTTTCCGCAGGGAGTCGTCAGGTATGGATAAATAGTGAACCGTGCACGGTTAGATACCTTTCCGATTTGCGCATTCATCCCGATGTCCGTGGCAAGCGTTGGCTGCTGAAGGGTTATGCCAAGGTGAAGGAACTGCTCGGCGACGGCTTCGCGCAAACGCTCATTCTCTCGGATAACCACGAAGTGGATCAGTTGCTGACCTCGGGCCGGACCGGGTTACCGCGCTATCATCCGGCAGGTGAATATCTAACTTTGATGTTCGGCCATGCTAACTACCTCTCCAGTAGTAGTTACAGCATTCGTCGTGCAGTGGAGACTGACCTCCCTTCGATGCAAAAACTCTACGATGATTATGCATCCCGTCATCAGTTTGCGCCTGTATTGGACTTCTTCGAAATAGGGGAGAGTGCGTATTTCGACGGTCTTTGTCTTAAAGATTTTTGTTTGGTTCTGCGACGAGGAGAACTCGTCGCTATGGCAGCGCTCTGGGATCAGTCGAGCTTTAAGCAACTCGTTGTAGAGCACTACTCACGAGGCATGCGCATTTTACGCCCTGCTTTGAAATGCTTCACCGGAGTGAATTTGCCGTGCCAAGGTCAAGTGTTTCGCACACGCGCACTCACCGCCATGGCGTTCGTGGAAGATGATCTAAATGCAATGCCAGAACTTGTAAGATACGCTCGCTCAAAACTCAAGGCAGGGGAGAATCTGATGATCGGCCTCGACGCCTGTGATCCTAACATCCCGCGTTTAAAGAAAATGCGGCATTGGACCGAGCGCGGGCGACATTACCTCGTCGGATCCGCTCCGCCCGATCTTATCGATGACAGCCGTCTGTTCGCTTTTGATATTGCCAGGGTGTGAGGTGCGACTAGCTAATGCGTTTGGCGGAGGAGGGCGACGAATTGTAGTGGCTCTAGCTCGAGGGTGTGTGAGGCGATGAAGGATTGACCGGAGACGATGTCGACGAGTGCTTTTTTGAATCCAAGCTGACGGAGCCGGCGGGCTTCGATGCTTTGTGGTTGATCGCTGAAGTTCGCGAGGCAGAGCACGCTCTGATCCTGACTGGTGCGGAAGTAGCCGAACACATGGTCATTACCCGTGGCGAAGAATTCGGTGTCACCGCGCGCGAGGGCTGGGTTGTTGACTCGAAGCAATGTCAGTTTACGAATTGAGCTGTGGATGCGGAACTCGATGGTGGATTCGTCTCCGACGCGTTCGACTTTTTCCCAATCGAAATGGGGACGGTGTAGCCATCGGGTATCGCCTGCTTTCTCGATGTCATCATGGTAAGAGTGGTCGTTTAACATACCGATTTCATCACCGAGGTAGATGAGAGGAATTCCGCCGATGGTGAAGATGACGCGGTGGATGAGAAGGATACGACGTAGTGCGAGCTCGATTTCTTGTTCATCATCGAGCTTCATCGCGCGGCCGAGTCCAGCAAGCGAGGCAGTGGTTCCACAAACACGTACGTCAAGGGTGATGGGATCCTCTTGGAAGGGTTCGCCCTCGGCGAAGCTGGAATCGTGCTTACCGAAGTAGAAATTGTTGAGAAAGCGCCGGTGGTCGTGCGGATTGATACCAATTTCTTCAGCGTTTGCGTTGTCGAACCCCCAACCAATATCGTCATGACTGCGGACGTAGTTTACCCACGCGCAGCCCTCGATGATATGGAAGCGCTTGTTCATCGAATGGGTGAGCAGGCGCGCATCGCGGGTGGCGAGTGATTCCCAAAGCAATGCCATCAGCAGAGGATTGTAGGAAATCTGACACTCCGAGGGTCCGATGTATTTCTCGATATCATCCGGCGCGACAATCGCTTCAGATTTGAAGACCATACCCGGTGCGACCACGCGCACCACGGCGTTGAATGCTTGGATGACCCGATGCGCTTCGGGTAGGTTTTCGCAGGTCGTGCCTTTCTGTTTCCAAACAAAGGGCACGGCATCGAGTCGCAGCACGTCCACGCCTACGTTGGAGAGAAAAAGCATTTCCTCAGCCATCGCATTAAAGACCTCTGGGTTGCGGTAATTGAGATCCCACTGGTAGGTGTGGAATGTCGTCCACACCCATTTTTTCAAGCGGGTATGGTAGGTGAAACACCCGGGATGCTCGTCGGGAAATATGGTGCGTAGGTGGTTTTCGTATTCATCCGGCTCTTGGCGCGAGTCGAACATGAGGTAGAAATCCTGGCAGGTTTCATCGCCGGATTTTGCCGCCAGTGCCCATTCGTGTTCATCGGAGGTGTGGTTGAACACAAAGTCGAGGACGAGGGAAATTCCACGTTGCCGCAGGTCATGGGCGAGTTCTCGCAGGTCGTCGAGCGAGCCGAGGCCGGGGTCGGTTTCGCGATAGCTGCTCACGGCGTATCCACCATCGTCATCACCATCGGGGGATTTATAGAGCGGCATCAAATGGAGGTAGGTGACACCGAGCTCTTGTAGATAGGGCAGACGCTCGCGCAGTTTTACGAGATCGTCGGCAAACAGATCGACGTAGGTCATTGCACCAATGAGGTGACCGGATTGTATCCATGCCGGATCGGCTTCGCGGATGGCGTCGCTACTTTTGAGTTCTGGTGCACGATGGAGATACGACTCTGCCATCACTTCGAGCAGGCGTTCGAGATGGTAATAGAAATCAAAATGGCTGCCGTAGAGCTCGAGGAGCTGACGGAATAAATTGGGAAAGTGTTCTTCGAGTCGGATGATGAACGATTTCCATTCTGTGGAACCGACTTCACTGGCGAATCGGGATTCCAACAGGCGTTTCAAGCGCACTAGTGTGCGCTGGCATTGTTTGTCAGTGACGGGCATGAAGTCAGATGGTCAGGAGAGGGATCGTTGGCGCTGTGTGAGAGTATCGTCTTGGTCGATCAGGCGGCGCGCCATGGTCAATGCGCCGACAATGCCGGCGTGTTGGTCGAGTTCAGGAGTTTGAAGATACACATCAAGCGGTGGAAGGTTCCAGTAGTTCCCGGCGAGATCTGCGAACTTCTGCCGCACTCGGTCGAGCAACCCGTACTGTTGGAACACGCCGCCACCGAGAATAATGATATCGGGTGACCATGCGGCGGTGAGGTTGATCGCGCCATGGGCTAAATAGGCGGCTTGCAGTTCCCAGGCGGGGTGATCATCAGGAAGCTCTGCACCGGGTATTCCCCAACGTGCCTCTAGCGCTGGTCCAGACGCACGGCCTTCGAGGCAGGATTTATGGAACGGGCAAACATTGGTCGATTGATCAAAATCCTTGTCGAGATCGGGCATCACCATGTGTCCAATTTCCGGGTGCATGCGGCCGTGGATGGGTGTGCCATCGATGAGCATGCCACCTCCGATTCCGGTGCCGACGGTGATGTAGGCGATGTTGCGGCAATGCCGACCGGCGCCGTATTCGGCCTCACCCATGGCAGCGACATTGACGTCCGTGTCGAAGGCGATGGGGATGTTTGATTCCAAGCCTGCGCGAATCCCGCCGATGAAGTCGGTGCCCGCCCATCCTTCTTTTGGTGTGGCGAGAATGGATCCGTAGCCGGGAGAACGTTGGTGCACATCGGCGGGGCCGAAGGTGCCGATGCCGAGAGAACACAGTTCGCCGTAGCGTTCTTGGGCTTCTCGGAAAAATTGTGATGCCTCTGCAAGTGTTGATTGTGGATCGCGGGTGGAAAAGCGGTGCTCCATGAGCAGTTGGTCCGGGCTCTGTGCTACGGCGCAGACGATTTTGGTGCCGCCGGCTTCGATGCCGCCAATGAGTGGGGCATCTTCTTGTTCTGGATTGGGGTCGGTCATGTTGTGTTGGGGGGTGGTGATGGGTTAAGCAAGAAGCGCTCCAATTTGCCGACTACTCGCCGTCGTTGGTGTGAGCGACGATGTCGGGGCTGAGTACGGCGTCGCTAGATTCTTCGTTGTCGCCTTGCACGCCAGTGGCGCTCTCAGGCACGCGCATGTCGGTAGTGAACTGATAGGCTTTGAGCGCTTCGACGAGTCCCATGAAGTTCGGTGATTTGGCAAGATAGACGCGTGGCAGATGTTCACACGATCTGAGCTCGGGTGCGTGGTCTGACCCAAGCGCTCCGAGGAAGCGACCCGAAAGGGCACCGTGATCACTGCCGCGACGGGCGTAGAAAAACACACGGTCGAAAGAGAGGTCCCAGCGGATTGTCACATAGCGCATGGCTTGTCCTTTTCCGGAGCGTAGCGGAACCACATCGAGAAACGCATTCTCGGAGAGTAGAACCTTTACGGGGATTTGGTGTTCGCGGAGCATCCGTTGGAGCGCGGTGCGCTTTGGTGATTTTTCAGGATCGTAATAGTAAGAAATTTTAAAGCGATGCTGATTCTCTTTGGGTTGAGGGGAGAGTCCGTCCACGCTGTCCAGCACTTCGTGAATTTTCTCGGGTTCCCAGCGGTAGTTGAGGTGGTCGCGCCATTTTGCGTCGAGCACGAAACGTGATCCGTAACAAATCTCCGCGCCAAGTTGGGTGATGTAAACGTCGGGCGATGGGAGTCGATGCTCGGCAATCAATTTCTTGGCTTGATCGAGAGTGCGGCCGGTGACAATGCCGAACCCGATTCGGTTGTTGTTGGCTCTGATCATCTCGTGCAACTCGCTGATAGCCTCTGCATCACCTTCGAGAAGATTTTCATCAAGTCCGCAGAAGATCATCCGATCTTGCAAGGGAATGGCGGTGCGTTGCTTGGTGTCGAGCAACTCGGGGCGGGTGATGTTTTCAATGAGCTCCGCCGCTTCGTCGAGGTATCGCTCGACGTGACCTTCCCACGAATAGTGTTTCTTCACACCGACGATGCCGTTTTTAGACCACTCGCGCCATTGGCCGAGGTTGTCGACGATGTCTTCGAGCGAGCGCTTCCATTCGTCGAGATCGAGGGGGTCGATGAGTTTTCCGTTGTTGCAGTTGCCAATGATGTCGCGAGGCCCGCCGTCGTTGGTGGCCAGGATGGGTAACCCGCTGGCAGCTGCTTCGATCAGGGTGAGCCCGAAGCCTTCGACAAGTGCGGGGTTGATGAACACACCTCGTTGTGCGGCGGCGTAGCGATAGAAGCCAGGGATCTCGTCGGACTCGTGCATTTTTGGGATCGAGACGCAACCGTAGAGGTCGTAGTCGTCGATGAGCTGAAGGAGTTCGTTCCAAACCTTGCGCGCGCCTGGATTGAGTTCCTTGATGGTTTTACGATTGCCGGCGACGATGACGAGGTTCGCTTTGTGGCGCAGGGTTTCGCTTTCGCCAAAGGCTTTAACGAGTGTCTTGAGGTTCTTTTTTTCGTCGGCTCGAGCAATGGCGAGGATTGTCGGACGGTCGGGATGATTGAGGAAACGCTCGATCTTCTGCGTCACTGAGTCGGGCACCGGCTTCTCATCGGGTGTGGCGAAACGGGAAAGATCGACCCCGGGTGGGATCACCCGCATGCGTTCTGGAGAGTAGTGCTCGTAGTCGCCGTATTGATCTTCGATCTCTTGTTGCGTGCTGGTGCAAACGAGCGATGCGGTTTCCAATGCCATCTCTTCCGCTTCGATGCGTGCGCTAAAATTGTAGCGTCGCTCGACGGATGCCGGGTCGTTGCTGCCTTTGATCAAGTGACGCTTTTTTGTCCGCCCCAGTGAGTGGCCGGTGAAGACGAAAGGGCAACCGAGCAAGGAGGCAAGTTGGCTCCCGACGTAACCAGCATCCGCGTAGTGTGCGTGGATGATGTCCGGTAAACGCTCCGCTTTGCGGAACATGGCAAGCGATTGATCGACGAAGGTGTCGAGGTAGCGCCAAAGGGACTCTTTGCGCAGGTAGCGGCGTGGGCCGGCGGCGACGCGTTTGATGTAGGCATTGCCGCCAAGCACTTCGACTGGGTTTGCGTAATCGACGCTGACCTTGGGGTCGATGACTTGGCGGGTGATCAGATCGACCTGACCAACTTTGTCGTTCTTGGCGAGTGCCTCGACGAGTTCGAGGACATATTTGCATTGTCCACCGGTGTCGGCGTCGCGCCCGAGTTCGAGGTCGCCACCGCGGATCAGACCGTGGATGGAAATGTGGACTATATATAAACCGTCTCTGTTCATGCGGATGGATGTGGGTTGGCGAAATGTTGTAATCCCTCGATCACACCATCGGCGCAGGTTTTTGAGGCGTGGAAAAACGAGGTGCCTTGCAGCGCAGCGATGAGTGCTGGCTCGGCGTTCGCGACTACGATGGCTTTTGAGCCTTTTAGTGAAAGCATTGCGGCATCGTTGCCGGAATCCCCTGCGACGACGACTTCCGAGCGGGGGAGGTCGAGATGGTAGGCAAGATGGAGTAGCGCGTTGGCTTTGTTGGCAGCGATGGGAAGCAGGTCGAGGTCGCGGTTAGATGAATAGATGGCCTGTGCGTTGATGCCGCGTTGAGTCAGGGCGCTGAGTAAATTGTCGAGCTGGGCGGACGTCGCGTCTTCCCAGAACCAACTGCATTTGTAAGGGTTTTGGCACTCGGGTGGCTGCGGGCGTGGGCCGTCGATGGCGCTGATGACATCGAACACAATATCGAAATCCCAGTTATCTCGCAGGGTGTTGAGAAACTCGGAAAGCGGGCGTTCTCCGTCTCCGTGGACGATTGATGTACCGACGCCGCTAATGATGAAGTCGGGCGTTGGCAACTCGGTGCGGGCGATGAGAGCGAGCGTGTCGTCGACTGATCGACCGGTGTTATAGGCGAGCTTCGGATAACCGTGAGTGTCGCGCAAAGTCGACCAAAATTTGGCGAATCTGGCGGTGGAATCTGTGTTGTCGTAAACGGTGCCGTCAATGTCGGTGGAGAAAAGGAGCATGGCTAGGGTAGAAGCCCGGAACGGGCTTCGGGCTGTAATCTGTGCCTTAGTGGTTACGTGTGAAATGGTGAAATTGATCCAAGACAAGCGAAATCGCCTTGTCTTCGCGCTTTCCTTGATGCTTGGGAAGTGTCAGTATGACTATGAACATTTTAAACCTAGAGGGCACGTCCAATCGTTCCACCTATCTTTCTACAACTTCTATATAATCATGCGTGAAATCATCGTCACTGTAAACAATCAACCTGGAGCCGTTGCCGACGTCACCAGCGCGCTCGCACTTGCGGGTGTGAATATTGAGGAGATCGACGCCGAAGGAATTACTGAGAGCGGCGTGGTTTCGCTGTGTGTGGACAAACACGAAGAAGGGCTGGCCGCACTAGCTGCTGCGGGATTCTCCGCATTGTCGGAAGAGGCGCTGCTGGTTCGCGTCGCGGATCGTCCGGGGGCACTGGCTGAGATTGCTAGTCGTATGAAGGAGAAGGATATTAACTTGAGAAGCCTGCGCATTATCGATCACGTCGACCAACAGTGCATAGTGGCAATTGTCGCTGAAAATCCGACTGAAGCGAGGCGTGTTCTCGAAGATTGTTTGATGTGATGATGCGGTGGCGGCAAGGTTTTCTCGCCTGCGGATTGCTCGCGTTGAGTGGAAGTGTGGTGGCGCACGAGTCGGGCGATTGCTCGCCGGTTTACGATAGTCACGCTGCAGCGGTTTGGGATCGCGCGAACGACTGGAGTTTTCTCGGTAAAACGCTGGATGCCGGACTGTTTCTCAGTGGTGTCTACGGTGCGAGTAGTAGTGATGATCTTGGTGGGTTGAAATCCGGTGGTCACGACCCCGCGCTTGAGGGCTGGGGTGTGCAGGCGATTGAGCCGAATTTGCTGTTTCGCCCGCACAAAAGTTTGGCCGTATTTGCAAACGGACTGTGGTTTACCGATGAAAGCGGTGCGTGGGAGAGCGAATTGGAAGAGGCCTTCGTCTCAGCGATTGATTTACCGGGCGGGATTCGTTTACGCGCCGGCCAGATGCTCAACCAGGTGGGAATTCACAACGCCAACCACGTTCACAGTTGGCAAGAAGTTGACGCGCCGATGGTGATTTCGCGCTTTCTTGGTGATGACGGATTACTCACGCGGTCGATGGAAGTGGCATGGGATTTCCCGTGGAGCGATCCGTGGCACCACACCTCGCGCTGGACGGCCAGCTACGGCTCAGTGCGTCCGCATGAAGAACACGGCGACCACGAAGATGAGCTCGCATCAACGTTCGAAGGGGAAGGTGCGGAATTTAATGCAGAAGTCTTCACCACACGTTTCGCTCACACGGTGCGGGTGAGTGATTTTCACCGTATGAGTTTCGGCGCGAGTTATGTCTTCGGCAGAACGAATCACGTAGCAGGTGTCGACGCCGAGTATTCATGGCGTGAGCGGGGTCGTGCGGTGGGAGGCGCGGCGTTTCGCTGGCGGGCTGAGGTCTACGGTCGACGGGTGGGAGCGCTTGGTGGTGAATTCCATAACGATGAACATCACGAGCATGAAGATCATCAAGAGACGGCGCGTGATGAGTTCTTCGAGGTCGGCGCATACACGGCAGCGGTGTATTCCTGGAATGACCGACTCGACACCGGATTGCGCATAGGCTACCTCAGCGACATCGATCAGCTTGGGCTGGACGAGCGGATACGCGTCTCACCGTCGGTAACCTTTTACACCGACCAGACACGCCGCGTCCACATCCGCGGGCAGTATGATTTCGATCACCGCGGCGATAACGGATCTGAGCATTCCGTGTGGCTGCAAATCGGCGTGCAGTTGGGGTCGATCGCGCATGTGGAGTGATGATGGGAGTGGTATTCAGGACTGGCATCCATCACTCGGAGGCATGAGAAATGCTTGCCGAATAAGACACCGCGATGCTACAGTATCAGAGGAGAGGAGATCAAGTTATACTACCTGACCGCAATTTTGTTTGCTATCAATGGTCGTGAAAGCCCAAACCCGCGTAAGCAGCGAATAGCTGGCGAAGCGTTTGAAAATGGGTCACAATCGCTCGGTGAGCCGCCTGATAAGGACAGGAAAGCAAGACCCAGAAGCAGAAAGACTTAAGAATAATTACAAAAATGTGACTATGCGAGAACCGACCCCTTTTATGATGATGATGGCTTGCGCGCTGTATTTTCTGGCACACGTAAATGCCACCGCAAGAAATCCCGATCGGTTTTACACTGAAGCCGGGGAGAACAAGAGTTTCGAAGAGATCATGCAGAGTGGCGATCTACCCAAGGGGCGCAATTCCACCAAGGGAGTGAAGGGTTCGATTGTGAAACTGAACCAGGAAATGCTGGACGATGGCCCCAACGCGAAAAGGGAGATACCCAACAAAATTTTTCTGCATACCTTGGGCCACAGCATTATCTGGCGTCGCTACTTCCCGAATTGGTCGAGGTGGTATCAGGAGGACGGAAACACCCAGATTTTCAGGTTGTTCAAGGGAGAGACGAACGTCCGAAACTCAAGGCCGTTCGCGGCGAGGATAGAGGCTTTCAGTGAGGTGGAATGGCAGCAAGGGGATTGGCACGAGTGGGTCGGCACTTACACGATTCTCAAACCGCACCGAGCGATCATTTTTCAGGCGCGAAACAATGTCAACGATTGGTCGATGCAACTCAATATGGATGGTAATGGAAATGTCATCCTGAATCGGCGTGAGGGCGAGGATGAAGTCATCGCTGAAGACATGGTTGGAAAACCCTTTCATATCCGGGTTCTGGACAACGGACTGGACTACAAGGTGTATTTGGATGGCAAGGAAGTTGGAGTCGGCTCCTATGCCCGCCCAAAAGGAGTGACTAGATTCCGTTGGGGACTGTATCGGGGAGCACGCGCGATGACCCACGATGCGATGATACTCGTGACCGGTCCAGCGATCGATCCGCAGGATAAGGAAGAGTCAAAAAAGAGAGTTCCGGACGTAGCCCCAAAAGTCAAAGAGGCCCCGAAGAAGGATATTCCCGAAGGATTGCCGATCGCTGAGCGAGTCTGGACCAACAGAGAAGGACAGAAGGTGACTTCGCCCGGGATCTACAAACCAGGTGAAGATTCCCTCTGGATCAAAGCGGAGGGCAAATGGGTCCCCTATCCGCTTGCCGACCTTTCCGACGCAGATCGAAAGATACTCACAGGCGTCGGTCAGTGAAGTGCTGAGTTTGATTAAAAAAGTTCAGGTGTCGCACTTCACATTTTCCAAGGACATGAGAACCTTTCCACCTGAAAGGCATGGAGTCCTTACCTATTGCCAAAAGTTTCAGGGCACTTCTGCGAGTTCGTGGATTCGAGGCCGAACTGTTTGGCGAGGTGGCTGAGTTTCTTGCGTTCACGTGTAGTTCCTACCAGACCCCTATCAATCACTGACCCCAATCAACCATTTAGACCAGGCGGATTACTCCGCCTCGATAATTTCTAGCGTCAGTTCTTTGCCGTTGATCTTACTGATGACCAGTGGTTTGCCTGGCGTGACGATAACAGTCCCGGTGACCATGAGATCGCGGAATTGAATATTGGCCGAAACGACTCCTTGGCTGCTATTTGAGCTAGCGGTGGTGGTGACAGCCACGCGGGCACCGACGGCGTAGTTGACCTTGTAACCGGACGCTACCTTCAAGACCGAAGCCTGGATCGTGAATATCGGGGCGGGAAGTGAATCATCGGGATTAGGTTTGTTCCCTGCGAAGTCCGACATGAACTCAGGCCCCACTCCGGACATTTCGATGTCGAGATTGAGATCGTCCATTCCTTGCATAGCTCCCTTCAACTTCAATGTGATGTTTTCAGTGAGCTGCTTGTCCGCGGGCTTCACCGTTTGCTGAGCCGAGTTTGACTTTGCCACCGGAGGATGAACATGATTGGGGGAATTCTGGGCGAAGGTCGAAGTGGCGAATAAGACGAAAAGGGATGGTAATAATAACGATTTCATAGATATTTTGATTGGGAATAACAGAAAAAAGGCAAAAAAGAGTCAGTAGTAAATAGTGCCATCCTCACCTCGTAACCTAGCATCTCGGCGTCTTTTTGGGTAAGCTTTTCTCTTAGAGGCTGTCTGAAAAGTGCCGGATGCGTGCTGCGAGGGATTTTTCGTCTCAGGCAAGGCGCGACGCGGGAGCTGGTCGAGACCAGTGACCAACGATGCCTCAGGCAAAAAGACTCGCAGCACGAAAGGGTCTACTTATTCTGAATCGGCGTAGCCGCATCATACAACATTTTATCTTTCATCATGACACGCTTTCAGTACTTTTCAGACAGTCTCTTACCTCCGGGATCATTCGGCAAACCGTTGTCGGCTTCCCCATGCAGAGTTCATCCGAAATCCACGCTCTCCCTGCCGATGTCCGTATAGCCAGCTGACCCAAAATCCCTCCGGAGCGCCACGCTTCCAGCTGGCTGTGTGAGCTTTGGCTTGTTTTTTACCCACCCATGCTTGTCAGAAGAATTGCTTTCTACAGATCTCCTCAGCGCGAAATTTGGTTTTCGTCGCCTGGCACTAATCCCATGTCAAACCTCATCAACCTAGCACTTTTCGCTGCAGATTATGCGTCTGCGCGTTTCGTTAAAAACATGGTTTTGATGCATCGGCGCTGCGGGATTGGTTGCGCTGGGCGGGCCATTGTGATGTTTTATTGAACGATTCAAAGGTCTTCCGCGCTTCACTTGATAGGGCTGCCAATGATCGCCGAGCGCTCGCATGGCCCGTGACGGCCATTTTTTATTTTACCCACCTACACACAGATGACACAGCAAACGAGGGAATGGAAACGGCGGGGATGGATCGGGCTGATCGGGGTGGCGCTTGTGATGAGTGCGTTGGCTGCCGATGCTGAGGGCTTCATCCCAGTGAAGCCGGAAAAGCTACGCAAAGCGGATGGCGCGGTATTGAAAGACGGGCCTGCGGCTGCGGGCTGGCGGTGGCTGCCGAACCAAGGGAATGATGGCTTGCTAGAAGCGGTGCCGGGCGAGGAGAGCGCGATACTAATGATGTGGGTGGATGGCTTGGTCCCCGGAGCGCAGTATGAAGTGCACGGTGGTTTCTGGGTGGACTTGGTGGGAGAAGAAGCGGGTGACCGAGTGCATGGAGCGGCACAGTTCGGGGTGGCCATGGCCGAGATGCATCCGTTTGACGGGGCCGAAGTATCTAACGAGCGCTGGCTGGTTGTGCCTGGGTCAAAGGTCGGGGCGTCATACGGGCATCAGGTGGTGCTGGCCGATAAGTTAACGGAGGAAACTGTAGGCATGCGGGTCGAGCACGATGCTGGCTGGTTGGCGTGTGCCACGGTGGGCTTGGCCAAGGCGGATCGTGACGGCAAGTTGCCGGTGTTTTTTGCCGACTATCGCGGGTTTAGCGAAACCGGGAGCGCATTGATCGACGGGGTGTGGGTGCGCCGGGCGGACGACATGACTGCGCCGTTGGCCGGGTGGCAGCCGAAGACCTCATTGCACCGTGCATTGCGCGCGGGAGATGCCATCACCTTTGAGCGTGTGCTTGAGTCCGGGGCGGATGTGAATGCGCTCGATGAGGATGGGCTCACGCCATTGTTTTATGCCGTGGCCGCCAGCGAGCTGGCGATCGTCCACAAATTGATGTCGGCGGGTGCGTCTGCCGAGGTGGAGGGTCAATCGCTGTCGCCATTGGTCGCGAGTGCCTCGATCTCGAGTGTCGAGTTGACCCGCTTGCTGCTAGATGCCGGGGCAATCGTGACGACCATGCCGCCCGAAGACTCAGGGGCTTTAGCGATCAACCAGGACCCACGCTACATCCACCCGGTGATGGTCGCCGTGCGCGCCGGGTCGGTGCCGGTGCTGAAGTTGTTGCTCGACCACGCACCGCAGCTGGATCTGCAGCAGTTGGTCACAATCCCAGAGAACCACAAGGCGCGCAGTAGGTCATACAACACGATTTTCCATGTCAACCTTACCCGCCAAGCGATGGACAGAGGGCATTGGGAGATGGCGGCGTTGTTGTTAGAGAATGGCTATGTCGATCCCAACCGAAGGGAGCCGATAAATCGGGGTGAAATGCAGATGGAGCTGGCGAATGTCGTTCTTCGATCCGGCCCCGAGTCGATGCCGCTGGTGGAGACCATGTTGAAGCTCGGTTACCCGCCGGTTCAGTCGGTAGATTCAAAGCAGAAAGTCAAGGCCGACTGGATTATGGACGCGCTGAGTGCTGCGGTTTACACCGGCAGGGTAGATCTGGTGCGGCGATTTCTACCACTGGTCGACGGGCAGCGCTTGGATTACCTTGGGATGCTGGGTGAGTTGGCGGTATCTGGTGGTGACACGGCGGTGATCACGATGCTAACCGAACGCTATCCGGATGCGATGCCCGGCCCTTTGGCTCCGGCTCCTGTCAGTGGCGATAAGGACGTGGTCGAGGCGGTGCCGCCGAGGTTGTTTTTGCCGCGGACCAGTCCGCCCGTGAATCCACCGCCCGGCGAGCAGCGTGGCAGCCACACGATGGCGGTGATTTCCTCACCAGAGGCATCGGGGCCAGCCTCATCGTTGGTCGCCACAGCATCGAAATTGGCTGGGTGGAAAGTGGTCGACCGCGAGGTGGTCGAGGCGGCATTGCAGGAGTCGAAATGGAGCAAGCCATGGCAGGACGGCGAATACGAACTCGCGGAACTCGGGGACCAACTCGCGGCTGATTGCCTGGTGATTGTAAGCAGGACTCAGGTGCACAAGTTGGAAGTCTATCGCTTTGAATTGGTCGAGGTATCCACGGGGTTGGAAGTGCATCGCGAGCATTTCCGCAGCGACAGCTTTGAGCCGGAAGCCGACCTAGCGGCCTTTGCGATGCGTGCCGCTGCGGCGCTGGATGCGGCGGCTGAGAATCATCGGCACCAGGCGGTCACCTTGCTGACGTTTCCTGTGAATGGTCAACTGGCCGACTCGCTGGCGTTGAGCCAGATCATGCGGGCCGCCGTCCGCCGCGAGGTGGATTCGACTCCGGGATTCATCACCATGAGCCGTGCCCAGTCGGCACGATTGGTGGAAGAGCAGGCGCTGGTCGGGCAAAACACGGTGTGGGCGGCCTCACACCTGATCGAAGGCGGGATTTCACCAACCGGAAACAATGGAGTAAGGGTGGAGCTGCGCTTGGATACGATCCGTGATGGCAAGTCGTCGCGGACGGATGTTGCGGCGGAAGGCGGCGTGGATGAACTGGCGGTGCTGGTGGGCAAGCTTTGGCAGCAACTGCTGGAAAAGGCCGGTGCTGTGCCTCAGGAAACTTCGCCCGAATATGTGCAATCGAGTGCGAAACGTGAAGCGGGCAGGCTGTTGCGTGAGGCGCAGTGGTTGCTGTCGCTGAAAGGGAATCCCGATGAGATTCAGCCGATGGTTGAGGCTGCATTTGCGCTTGGTGCGCCGATGGAGAAAGTCATTCCTCTGCACCTCGATGTACTGTGCCGCAAGGTGGATGCCTTTATTCCCTCGTGGGACGCCTTTGACATGGGGCGCCCGCGCTTGAAGCTCGACGGCTTGTATGAGGAAATGCGCCTGTTGCCGGTGACGCTTGCGACCTCTGACGCGTATGTGGCCCAACTCCCGCTGGCCCGTCGCTTGCTCCATCAGGCGTCGTGGTACCTGTCGCGGCACGGCAAGTCCTACCTCGACCAGGACGACGGGTCATCCGGCAAAAAAATCTGGCAGGTGATTCAGATGCTGACGTACATGCGTGCTGCGGTGGTGGAAAGCCGACTGGATGCTGCTGGTCGCGATTCATTCGCGGTGTTTGCTGACGAGTTGGACGGCTTGGTCGGTCGCTACTTTGCGGTGCTGAGCGAGATCGAGCATCCGCCGGAGTTTCTCTATCAGATGGATCACATGGACGAGAAGGTTCTGTCGCGCAATCCGGCATTGGTTGCCAATCTGGCGGATCTGGCGACCACCAGTGCTCCGCTCCGCAGTTTGATGGGGTATGTCAAATGGCGGGAGGACCGGGGGTATGCATTGCTGGCCCGCAAAATCATCGAGCGCATCGGCAACGATCCATCACCATATCTGCAATACAAGAAGGCCGACCTTGAGTGCCTGCTGGCTGGCACCCACGAGGCAGCGGCAGCCGTGCGGCGGCTGGTCGAGGCGGCGATCAAACTCAACCAGTGCAAGAAGCAGGACTTTGGGCAGATCCAGTATTGGCCCGTGTCGCGCGACGTCGTCGATGACCATTCCACCTCATACTTTTTCCATCGGTTTTGGCCTAAACTGTATATCTATCACGACACTTGTACCTTGCCTACCCTGCTGCACACGCCGCGGCCTGCGCCAGACCATTACCTGAAGTTCACCCATTACCTGTTTGGCTCGAATGACTTTCGCTTGCTGGGTAATGACAGGCAGAGCAACACGACGATGTATGGCGATAGTTTCCGGCGGCAATACGGCGGTTACATCACTCCGGGATTCGGTGACGCGCCTGATGGTTCGGTGCGCAGGAGCCGGGTGCGCAGGGCGGAATTCACAGCGGTCGATAAAAACACCGCTCTGTTGGAACTGATCTGCGGCAAGGTGAAGGAGTCGGCAAACAAGGAGGACCCGCGCCGCACAGCTCCGATCATGACCGCCGAGTTGGCGGCCGACCTGCGCGGAGACTATCCGGTTGGCATGGCGATTTGGCCGCTGGCCGACCGCGCCGATCCGAGCCGCTTGTGGATCCATTACTTTCCTTCAGTGAATAAGGATGTCCCGATCGGTGGATGGCAATTCGATGGTAAGCCGTGGACCAAGCCGCAGTTGCTGGCGGTCGATTGCAGCAATGGCGATGTGGTGCACCGCATCGATCTGCTTAAACAGGCTGGGCCGATGAGCGGACGCGGTGCGGTCGGGGATCCGTGCAGCATCTGGCGCATGTCGCTCGATCAGACACTCGACCATTTGATGATCAATGTCGGCGAGCGATCGTTCTTGGTCGACAAGCAGAGCGGTCGGATGGATCCGCTGCCGGACCGGGCATCTGCCCGCGAGGGGAAATTTGATTTTGGCTTCCTGCGTGTGGGTGTCGCGGGTGTTGGTGACCACTTTTATTTCCTCGACCATGCCAATCTTAAGAATGGTGGCGCAGTGACTGGCAGCGGTGGCTTGTCGGTGTTTGAAGTTGGGGCGGATCTCAAGGTGCGCCCGATCACAGTCAAGGGGCGGCGACCGGAGAAGACCCCGTTTGATGCGATCGACCGCGAACCGCGGGCCTTGACCGAACATAACGGCAGGCTGGCCGTGGCCAACGAGTCGATCCTTGCCTACTACGACCCGGCTAGTGGAAAATGGTCAGAGGAGGTCGAGGCCGAACCGAAATACCGCCACATGTTCCCGATCCATGAAGATCATTTCTGGCCACTAGTGTCCAGCTAACAGGCGAGCTGCCTTTTCAATCGACTGAAATTTAGAGAGTTACAGCAGAAGACGTTGTGACGCATTTGAACGGAATTCGCGAAATCCGTCCGCCGCGCCGAATCTGGCGGCATGAATGAAGGCCGTCTAATTTTCACCCAAGTTTCCGACATGATTCACCGTGAGCAGTTTGATCGCTGCATGAACCTACACCCGATGCCCCGCGCCAGTCGTGGTATATCAGCACGAGATCAGTTCCTCGCGATGCTCTTCGCTCAGCTCACTTTCCGCGAGAGTTTGCGCGACATCGAAGCTTGTCTTCGCGGCAACAGGCATCTCTACGCGATGGGTATACGAGGTAATATCACCAGGACGAACCTGGCCTACGCAAACAAGCATCGGGACTGGCGGAACTACGAAGCACTTGCCCATGTGCTCATTCGAAAGGCCCGCCGTCTCTACTCGAACGACACCAACGGCCTGGATATCGACGAGATGGTTTACGCCGTTGACGCCTCGACCATTGATCTATGCCTATCGATGTTCCCGTGGGCAAAATTCAAGTCCACCAAAGCGGCTATCAAGCTGCATACTCAAATCGATCTGACAGGCTCCATCCCTGTATTCATAAGCCTTACAGAGGGAGCTGTTCACGATGTGAACTTCCTCGACGAGATGCAAATCGAAGCGGGCAGCATCTATGTTTTCGACCGTGGCTATCTCGATTTCGCACGACTATTCCGTATCACAAACGCTCACGGATTTTTCGTGATTCGAAGCAAAAAGAACACGAAATTCACCGTCTACGAGTCACGCGATGTCGATAAATCCACTGGACTGCGGTGTGATCAGACCATCCGGTTGAGCAGCGCCAAAGGAAAGAATACTTATCCGCAACGTCTGCGCAGAATCAGCTATTACGATGAAGAGACAAAGAAACGACTGACCTTCCTGACTAACAACTTCGAGTTACCCGCACTCACCATTGCCGTCATCTACAAGCATCGGTGGCGGATCGAGCTTTTCTTCAAATGGATCAAACAGAATCTCCGAATCAAGACCTTCTACGGCACCACGGAGAATGCCGTCTACTCGCAGATATGGATCGCGGTCTGCACCTACCTGATGGTCGCCTGTCTCAGCAAGACGCACAGAACCGACGAAAACCTTAGCCGAATACTACAAATTTTAAGTGTAAACGCATTTCAGCAAGTCCCTGTAAACGAGCTACTTACAACTTCAAGGGTCGAAAAATTAGAAGTCTATAATC
>JAGXGH010000048.1 GCA_024636835.1 Verrucomicrobiales bacterium
CAATCTGATGTTGGCTCCATTCTTCAAAGATCTTCTCAACGGCACTCAGCAGAACTGGCGTGAAGTGGTTGCCATGGCGATTACCAACGGTATTCCGGTTCCGGCGTTCAGTGCCAGCCTCGGCTACTACGATAGCTATCGAAGTGAGCGTCTGTCAGCGAATTTGCTTCAAGCTCAACGCGACTTCTTCGGTGCTCATACTTATGAACGCACTGATAAACCGCGGGGTGAGTTTTTCCATACCGACTGGCCAGAAGTCATCGGTTAAACACTCTTGGGAATGGTTTCGACTTTTCCCTCAACACAGAAGAAGCGGCACTCCAGCAATGGGGTGCCGCTTTTTTGCTGAGTTAATCAATCGATGAACTCTTCGAGGATATCGATGCCGAGTTCGCGGGCGTCTTCAAAGAGCTTTTCACGATCTCGGTCGCTGAGTTTGCCTTTGGCTTTCGCTTCTTGCTCATCGGACTCCAAAGAAAGGAGCTTACGGGTTAGGGTGGAGACTTTTCCGTTGGAGAGCGTTCCTGATTCACCGCCGAAACGGATCAGTTCGGAGGCTTCGAGTTGGAAACGGTTCAGGTGCGGGGTGCGCACGGATGGGTCGGGGAGTTCGGTGGATGCTGTCTTGAGCTCATTGTGGATCTCTTTCAAGGCATCGCGGACTACGGTATCCTGTTCTTCCGTGAGACCTTGGCGATTTGCTGTGGCGAGTGCGTCGTCACCGATGGCTTCGGTCTTGTCGAGGAGAATGCGCCCGAGTTTGTCGGAGATGCGGTCATCCACCAGTTGCTTGGCGATTGCCATGTTGAGTCCGGCGAATATTTGACGGGTCTCCTTGTCGCTGTCGGCGAAGTATTTCATGCCGCCGCGCACTTCGTCGCGCCAAATGCGAAATTTTTCGCGCTCGGTGCGGAGTTCTGCGGAAAGCCCGCGCTGAAGGTCAAACTGGCGACCTCGGTCAGCGATTGGTGCTCTACCGCCTGGTCCTCCGCCGGGGCCACGAGGGCGTGCGTCTGCAGCGGATGGGAGGAATACCATCAATGAGATGGCGACGACGATTGTTGTTGGGGTGCTTGTTTTCATCTTGTGTGATAAAACCAAGCGGCGGTGAATTAGTTGCGGATGGCTGTTAATTATTTATGAAGCCGCGAACTTACTCGATGGGAAACTACTTTTTTGGAGCAGTGGCGGGCTTCTTTGGTGGTGGATTGAGACGGCTTAGCCACGTTGTTACTGCAGCAACTTCTGGTAGTGCCGCATAGGTTTTTGCGAGCTGGTCGAGTCGTGCTTCGGCTTTCTTTTTTTGTTTTTCTGCGAAGAAAGTTTCAACTTCCAGTAGTCCGCAGCGGAGTTTGTCGACGGGTTGTTTATAGAACTCAGCGGCATGGATGAACTGACTACGAGCGGTATCGTAGTTCTCGTCGCGGTAGTTGAGCAAGGCCAGGGTTTCGTGGAAAATGCCATCGCGAGTGCGGTCTCCTGCCTCTGCCAATTTCTGCTTCAGCGTAGGCATCTGGTTCCCCCATGTGGAGAATGCAATGGCTGCTGCGATATAGTCTTTGTCTTTGGGTGGGTCGCTGGGAGAAAGCGACAGATTTGCCCGTCTTGCGAAGGGACGATAGAGCGGGTCGCCGACGGTGACATTCATCCAGGAAAGTGCGGGTAGTGACATGTAGGCAGCCTCAATCAGGGAATGCCCCTGGAGTAGGCGTTGGTTGAAGATGTCTAATTGATGGGTGAACTGCAGGTATGGTTCGTAGACGTTACCTACGGTTGCTGCGGCGCCATGAGCGAGTATGGGGCCAGCCCAATATTTATTGGTCGCGCGGAGGGATGCTGCGCTGAATGAGTGGATGTGAACGGCTACGGCGCCGCGTTTAAATTTCCACTCGGGGTTGAGCAATGGTCCTGTAGGGTTGCTGTCATACCATCCGAGATATACAGCGGTATCCTTGAGTGGGTAGTTCTTCGGGAGGCTTGGTTTGTGGCGGTCGATTTGTGTGGGGATACCGGCGTTCCAGAGTTGTTTGTAGGCAGCGCGAAGCCATTCATCTCCTTGCTTGTGTCTCCCGGAAAGGTCGATCATGCCCATTCCCCAGAGTCCGGTTTTCTCTACCGCAATGGCATCGTCAATTAATCTACGAGCGATATCGTAGCTCGGTCCGTCGATGCGCCCGACGAGAAACATGGCGTAGAGGGGGAGTGAGGTGAATGGAGCCTCGCCTTTGTAGTAGGGATTGGGAATGAATCCGGTGATGGGGAGCTCCAATGCGCCGAGTAGTGAGAGGTCGCTATCGACGGCGGCTTCGTTGGCGACGAATGTCCCGCTCTTGCCCTTCGCTTCTGCGCCATCTCGGTTGATGCGGAGGGGCACACCTTTCATGACTGCTATGACGCGAATTTTCGACGAGGTGGCTTGGATGCCGCCGTCCTTCACACGTTGAAGCTTCCACCAGTTATTCTCGTTAAAAAGCTTACGGATGGGTTGTGCGATGTCGGTGATATAATCGAGGCGTGAGATTGTTTCATTCGTCGAGCATTTAAGCCCGAGAAGGTTTTCAGCGGGGATGTTACGAGCTTTCGCGTAGTAGTTGGCGAGGTCTTCGGACTTGGAATCCGTTTGGTTGAATACGACGAGAACTTGTTGCGGTTCGATGGTCGAGCGCAGTTCGGGTTGATCTTGAGCGGTGGCTTGAATGGTGATCAGGACGAAGGCGATGAGGAAGTGGATGGGCTTCATAAGATGAGTGGTGGTTTGACTAAACGACGATTTTCATTGTGTCGTGCGCCATGGTGATGTGGTCGGGAAGTTCGCGCTCCAGCGTGGAGGTGTGGATGTAGTGAGTGAAATGTGTGAGCCAAGTTGGGGGACAATTTAGGTCGGTCGAGAAGGCGATGGCTTCGTCGACGCACATGTGAGTGGGGTGAGGGGTGAAGCGCAACGCGTCGATGACGAGCACGTCGAGGTTTTGCATCAGTTTGCGGGTGGTGTCAGGTATCGTCTTCACGTCGCTCATGTAAGCGATGCGTTTTCCTTCCGCGGTTTCGAAAAGAAATCCGGTGGTTACGACATTGCCATGAATCACCGGCAAGGATGTGACGCGGGTTTCTCCGAGAAAGAAGGAATCAACAATGGGGTGAGGGTGGGGATGGAAATACCCTGGACTACGGTTTTCGTCATCGAAGGCGAAATGGAATGCGGACTTTAGGGCGTCGAGGGTTTCCGGTAATGCGTGGATGGGTAGCCCTTCGGAGCGGTGCCACGAGAACGGGCGTAAGTCGTCGAAGCCCATGATGTGATCGCTGTGGGCATGGGACACAAGCACGGCGTCGAGTTTGCGAAGCTTGGCGCGCAGGCATTGCTCGCGCAGGTCGGGCCCACAATCGACCAGCCATTGTGTGCCGTCGGATGCCGCGATGTGGATGGAGCTTCTTTTCCGCTGATCGCGAGGGTCGCTGGACGTGCAAACTTTGCAATCGCAGCCGATTACAGGAACTCCGACGGATGTGCCGGTTCCAAGAAAAGTGATTTTCATTCCTGTCATTAATAGATAGCTTTGCCACAAACGCAGATATGCTGCAACTGTCCTGCTATGCTCAGCACGCTTAGAATTCAAAACCTTGCTCTCGTCGATGAACTCGTTTGGGAGCTGAACCGTGGAATGACTGCGGTCACCGGTGAAACGGGTGCGGGAAAATCGGTGATCGTCGGTGCACTGAATTTGATCCTCGGAGAACGTGCGGATCGTGCGATGATTCGCAGCGGTGAAGAAAAATGCACGGTGGAGGCGGTGTTCGATTTATCCGACACCAAGGCGGTGGATGAAATTTTGGAAAACGCTGGCGCGGGTCTTTGCGAAGGCGGGCAGTTGGTGCTGCGACGTATCATCAGCGAGTCAGGGGCGAACAAGCAATTTATTAACTGCTCGCCAGTGACGCTGCAGGTGATGAAGGCGGTGGGCGAGTATTTGGTGGATCTTCACGGGCCGCACGACCACCAATCGTTACTTTCGAAGGAGCACCAACGGTCCTTGTTGGATGCGTTCGGGGCGAGCGTTGATCTATGGAAGGACTACCGCAAGGCGTGGCGCGACTGGCAGGAGAAGTTGCGCACGTGGAAAGAGTTGCGGGACAGTGAGCGCGCATCGGAGCAGGAGATCGATCTTTTGCAGTATCAGATCAATGAGATCGAACTAGCGGATTTGGATGCGAACGAAGAGGAGACTGTTCTCGATCGCTACAGGCGGTCGTCGAATGCCGTGCGTTTGATCGAGCTTTCCGGGTTGATCGGTGAGTCCATCGATGGCGATGATGGTTTAGTGGCTCGAATGGGCGATGTGCAGCGCGCTGCGAGAGAGCTTGAGCGACTCGACCCCTCTGTTGCCCCGATGCTGGCCGGGCTGGCGACGGCGGCGGTCGAGTTGGAGGATTTGTCGCGGTCGGTGGGGGATTATCGTGAGGATGTCGACGTCGACCCCGAAGAGGCGGCCGTATTGGAAGAGCGGATCAATCTTTTCGAGTCGCTGAAGCGAAAGTATGGCGATACCTTGGAGGAGATATTGGAATTTCACGCCAAGGCGGCGGCGCGATTGAGTGCGATTCAAAATCGCAGCGGTGAACTGGATAAGCTCGAAGCTGATGCCAAGACTGCGGAGGGTAAGGTCGTTGCGATTGCCGAGAAATTGACTGACATGCGGCGGAAAGCCGCGCCGAAGTTGGCGAAGAAGATTGAGACGCATCTCAAAGACCTCGGGTTTAAACAGTCGAAGTTCGGCGTGGATGTTGATCGTCTGCCAGAACTGGGTCCGCACGGAGGAGACGGGGTGGAATTTCAATTCATGCCGAACCCTGGCGAACCGGCGAAACCTCTGCGCACGATTGGATCCAGTGGTGAGATTTCCCGTGTGATGCTGGCGGTAAAGAGCGCGCTCGCCGATCAGGACAAGGTGGCGTTGTTGGTTTTTGATGAGATCGACGCCAATGTCGGTGGAGAGGTCGCTCACGCCGTAGGCGCGAAAATGGCAGGCATCGCCGACCGACGTCAGGTGATCGTGATCACCCACCTCGCGCAAGTTGCTGCGCGCGGCCACCAGCACTTCGTGGTGGATAAGGTGGTCGAGGGTAAGCGCACGTTTTCCAAGCTGAATTTAGTGGAAGAGGATCTGCGGGTCGAAGAGATCGCTCGGATGCTCGGGGGGATGAGTTCCGAATCGGGTCGTAAACACGCTGAGGAGCTATTGGCGGGAGCTGGCTAGACTTGAATCCGTGCGTGGTTGTTGTGCGCGGATCGAAGGCGATAAGGACGGAATAGTCTTGCAGAGAGGCGAAGGAAGAACGAAGACTCCTTCCTGAAAAAATGGGTATCCTAATATTTTTCTAATATTTTTCATCAGGGGAGGGGAAGCCCTCGAAAGGCGAAGTTTCGAAGCCCGAAAATCACTGCTTTGATCGTAATAGCCCCAAGCGACGACGTTCGAGCCAGTGACATCGATGTCCTGATCGCTGGTCAGGCCGACACTCGTAAAGTTCGAGTTGACTAGTGTGGCGGCACTGGCTGAGGCGATCGCCGCGATCAAGATCGCAATTGCTGTGAGCGAAAAAGGGAGTTTAGCAGAATTCTTCATAGAATTCTGATCAGGATATGGTGACAGCCCAGTGCATATAAGTCTTACATGGCGGGGGCTGACCCGAATGGCACCCGGTTAAGCGGATTTCGGGTCATTTTTTATTACTATGGGCATTCATGATCTGTATAAAGGAAACCGATGAAGAAAACCAGAAGACTCCTCCTTTTCGCACTGGCCCTGTTGGGAATCAGCCCCGCCCTCGCCGCTCCCCCCCTCAAGGTCTACATCCTTGCTGGTCAGTCTAATATGGATGGACAGGCCAAAACCCGGACGATCGACGCCATGCGCGACGACCCCGAGGTCGCCGAATTGTACCAGAAAATGACGGACAAGGATGGCAACCCCATCACCGTCGAGGGCGTCCATATCGTTCACAACCAACGGTCCGGAAAACTGGACGCGACCTTTGGTTCAGCCCTGCGCGGCCCGAAGATTGGTCCGGAATACGCCTTTGGTATCTACATGAAGGAGTCCATCGAAGAGCCGATCCTGTTGATCAAGACCGCCTGGGGCGGGAAAGACCTCATCCAGCAGTTTCGCCCCCCGAGCGGAGGTGATTTTGAAAAAAAAACCGACAAGCACGGCAACAAGACCGGTCATTTCTACCGGAGGATGATTAAAGAAGTTAAAGACGTGCTTGCCGACCCCGGGAAATACCATCCTGATTACAACGAGGAGGCTGGGTATGAGATTGCCGGTTTTGTCTGGTTCCAAGGCTTCAATGATCAGTTCGGTCCTTACCCCAACTCGGATCCTGAGAACAAGAAGAGCGTTAAGGATTTTTCCGAATACGGCCGACTTCTGGCCTGTTTGATTCGCGACGTCAGAAAGGAACTCTCCGCGCCGGAGATGAAGGTCGTGATTGGAGCGGTCGGCATTGAGGGCGTCGTGGCCACGGAGCACCAAGGCATCCCGAGAAGAGGAGGCACCTGGGTCGCGCTTCAACGGGCTCAAGCGGCACCTGCCGGCATGCCTGAATTCGAAGGCAATGTCTCGGTTGTCTATACCGGAAAGCAATGGGACCACAAACTTGCCGCAGCCGCGCTAAAGCTCAAATGGGTGAACAAAAAGGTGGGTCTGCGCATCAAGGATGGAACTGTAGAGCGAGGAACGCCCGAGGAAGATGAGATGCGCGCCAGCTACATCAAAGAAAAGGGCGTGACGCAAGAAGAACAGAAAATGGCGGCAGGGATATCGGATGGTGAATACCACTACCTCGGCTCCGCCAAAATCTATAGTCGCATTGGCAAGGCCTTCGCCGAATCCATGATTAATATGGAAAATCAGGAAGATTGAAGCGAATGGCTGATGGGCATCAAAGTCATCAAGCCAAGGGTTTTGCTGTTTTTGGGAGGCGAGCGAGGAACAAGAGGAGAGGAACAGCAGGGCGCCCATAATTTGGGGTTTGAAATGCAGGCTAGGCGTGGATTCCAGCGCAAATTGACGTGGCGTTGGGTGGGTTTAATGTGTTTTCCTCGAAAATCTTACGAATTATCGGTAATTGGTTCGATGATGTTGTTCGCTCTTGCCTCAAGCAAACACAGGGGCTGCGGCGATTTTTTCACATGAAAAATGCGGCAAAAAATGTTACAAACATTTCTTGCGGCGGGAATTTTGTGTGGTAAGGAAGCCTTCCCGTTTCTACGAAACCTGGAGGAAGCGTCCTCAAGTGGCATTTTGCCAAGGTTCTTACGCTTCTCCTTCGGTTTATAGAGTTCGGAACATCTAACCATTTCAACCAATGAAAGTTCGTCCTTCAGTCAAACGCCTCTGTGAATCCTGCCGTGTTATTCGTCGGGAAGGTATCGTGCGCATTATTTGCACCAATCCTCGTCACAAGCAGCGCCAAGGCTAATTCAGGTGCTTTTATTCGCTATCATCGCTCCAAGACTTTTAACTAATTAGGATATGCCAAGGCTACTCGGAATCGACATCCCTAACGAAAAGCGCATCGAAGCGTCCCTCCCGTATGTTTACGGAATCGGACGTCCGACAGCGTCGCGCATCCTCCGTGAGGCGAACATTGATCCTAACATTCGCGCAGGTGAACTTACCGATGATCAACTTGCTACGATCATTCAAACCATTCAAGCGAACGATCTACTTATTGAAGGTGATCTTCGTCGTGACATTCAGAGCAATCTGAAGCGTCTTCAACAGATTCAAGCACACCGTGGTGTTCGTCACCGTAAGGGCCTTCCGGTCCGCGGCCAGCGCACCAAAACCAACGCACGCACCCGTAAGGGCAAGCGCCGCACAGTCGGCGGTCAGAAGTAATCTACTGCGAAGAATTTAATCAACGGGCTCAGCGGATTCTCCGCCTGTTCCGAATTTAAGATTAGGCAACGCTATCCATCCTACAGTTATGGCGGAAAACGAAGAAAAGAACGAAAAAACCACCGACGAAGCTGCCGCGACACCAGCAGCTGAAGCGGCACCGAAGAGCGAGGAAACCACCGCCGCTCCTAAAACTGAGGAAAAGGCCGAGGCAGCTACTGCCGAGACTCCTGCTACCAAGAAGAAGGATGATCGCAAGCGCGACATTTTTGCCGAGATCGATGGCGAAAATCCTGAAGAGACCAAGAAGGTTTTCAAAAACAAGGGTAGTAAAAACGTTTCCACAGGAATCGTTCATGTCCTTGCTACATTCAACAACACCAAGGTAAGCGTCACTGATATCGCGGGCAACGTGCTCGGATGGTCATCCGCTGGTAAGTTGGGCTTTAAAGGTTCACGTAAGAGCACGGCATACGCCGCTCAGCTCGTCTCTCAAGATGCCTGCCGTCAGGCAATGGGTCACGGAGTTCGTGAAGCAGAAGTTCGCGTAAAGGGACCTGGTTCCGGCCGCGAGTCAGCCGTGCGTGCCGTTCAGGCCATCGGCATCGACATCACCGTGATCAAAGACGTCACACCGATCCCACACAACGGCTGCCGTCCGCCTAAAGCGCGCCGCGTGTAATTCACCCTCATATCCCCGCGAATACCGCACATTAACACTTACTGAATCGGAACTATGGCACGCTACACCGGACCAACCGACAAAATTTCCCGCCGTTTCGGCGTCGCACTCTTCGGACCAAGCAAAGCGCTTGAGAACCGCGCATTTCCTCCTGGCCAACACGGTCCTAAGATGGCGCGTCGCCGCAAGCAGTCTGACTACGCCCTCATGCTTGCAGAGAAGCAGAAGCTTCGCATGCAGTATGGAGTGCTTGAAAAGCCATTCCGTCGTCTTTTCGCTGAGGCTGTTCGCCGCGGTGGGGTGACTGGTGAAATTCTCATCCAGCTTCTCGAACTTCGTCTCGACAATGTCGTTTACCGCATGGGTCTCTCGAACACCCGTCGTGGTGCACGTCAACTCGTCAACCACGGTCATATTTTGATCAATGGTGTGCGCACAGACGTTTCTTCTTACTCCTGCAAGCCAGGCGACAAGGTTTCCGTTCACAGCTCTGCAGGTTCCAAGCAGCTTGCCCTTCGTGGTCTTGAGAAAACACAGTATGTTCCCGCAGTGGATTGGGTGACACTCGACAAAGAAACCCTCGTTGGTTCTGTCACACGTGTTCCTGAGCGCTCGGAAGTTGACCCACAAGTCGACGAGCAGATGGTGGTTGAATTCTACTCCCGTTAATCGGCGAGTATCGATTCACGATCAATTTTCAAAACCTCTCATTCCTCGTGGATGGGAGGTTTTTTGTGATAATTATAACGCATTATGGAAGAAAACCGCTTGGATGCGGATGGTTTTTCCAATATGAATTTCACAGCTGTTCATCTCTGCTGTCTCCTGACTGCTATTCCCTGTGTCCCCCAGCCCCTCCACTAGTTCCAAAACGCTTTATCGTACTCTGCTCATCGAGTCTGACGATGTAGGCGATGATTCGTTGTCGCCAGTTTTGATACACGCGAGGTTTTTGGTTGATCGCTGTGTCTCTCCAGCGGAGGCGGTTAACTTGTTCCGAGACCATGATTTGGTATTGATCCGTGCGCAGGAGAGGATGCCGACGGAGAATTTGCGCCATTTGGTGAGTTGGCTTCGACATAATAGTGTTGAGGGTGCCGAGCCCGTGGCTATAATCGTGGCGGGGCAAAAGGTGATCACGCAGCTTGATGGGCTGCCCTGTGATATGCTGGAAGAGGGTTCCGTCAAATCAATGTTGCCTGAGCATTTGAAGGAAGTGCGCACGTATCTTGATAACAAGCGCAAGCATGGTGACTCTTCATTTTGGTCGCGTCTTTTCGGACGTTCACAGGGAACCGATGAGCCTGCGAATTCACAAGAGATATCCGTAGAGACTAAGGGAACGAAAAAGAATAGTGCGCCGAAAAAAATCGTAGAGACCAAGACGGGGCAGCATATGAACAGTCCCAAAGCGGAGGTGCCGAATGAGAAAGAGGTGCCATCAATCGACGTGCAGCCGGTGACACCCTTGGTCCCCCGAGAGAAGGTGGAAGCATTGAAGACCGTTTCAAGGGAGGTGATGCCTTTTCGCCGCCCACTGGAAATCTCAGCGGTTACTCCGATTTTATTTAATGAGATTTCTGAAGCAGCGGTGATGCTCGGTCAGGACTATCGCGTGATTGAAGCGAATAATGCCTGGCTGAGTTTGTTCGAAACGGAGAAAGGTCGTGTCCTTGGTTCAGCGGGCGTCGAGTTTAAGACAGGATTCGATAAAGTGGCGTGGGCGAATATACTTCACCGGGCGCTACTTGGTAGGGAGTTTGATGCTGATCATGAGTCTCTTGATCCACCGATACAATCGCTCAAGGTGCGTCCGATTCTGGGAGATGATGGCACTCCGAAAGGGGTATTGATTTTGTGTAAGTCAATGACTGCAAGTGATTTGAAATTGTCACAAAGTGATGAATCCAAGGCGGAGATCGAGTCGCGCGTTAGCGCGCAGCTGAAGCCGGATATCGAGCGTCAGAAAGTGCGTATCAATGACTTGTCCAGTGAACTGACGGCGCTTCGTGAGAGAATTCATAGAGCCGAGGAAGAAGCAAAATCGGCGCAGGATACGCTAGTTGAGGAACGGGTAGTGGCGAGAGCGGCGCAAAGGAAGTACGAGCTTCAGCGGGAGCGGTTTGATGAGTTGGTTGATGCCTTGGGGAGTGCACGCTCGATAGCTGGTGGGCCGAATAGCGAGGCGAATTCAATGTTGGCGAAGGTGGGTGATACAAAAATGGATCTTAGTCTTTTGGATTACGCTCCGTTTGGGATTGTTCGTCTGAGTTCGGATGGTGAAGTGATGTTTGCCAACAAACAGGTGGATGAGTTGATGGGATTTTCGATTACAGGTGCGCAGTCGTTCACCGATTGGATTGCGAAGGGTCGGCGATCGGACGAAACGTCTGCGGAACTGGTTGATGAGTGGACTGATAAAGTATGGCGTCGCCAGATGACCTCTGTGGTTCAAGTGGCGGGTGACGATGGTTTGCTCAAGGATGTGGAGTTTCGGCCGGCGTTGATGGATGACGGAGGACTCTTGGTTTTTGTTTCTGATGTGACGGACCGCCAGCAAGTTTATGATGCCTTGCGCAATGCGGAGACGAAGTTCCGCAGTGTGTTTCGTTCGACAGTGGCTGGTGTCGCGCTGATGGATGGCGACGGATTGATCTACGATGCGAATGTGACGTTCTGTGAAATGTTTGCACAGAAACGCGGTGATGTATGTTCGACAACACTCCTGGCGCTAGTTCACGGATCCGGCGGTGATGAAGCATCTATTGTTGAATTACAAAACCCGCTTCGATTAATCCTGCCAAATGGAGAACAGGCGGTGCTTGTATGTCCTGTGTTGGGCTCTGGTGAGAGTGAAGCGCGGGCGATCTTCTGCGTTCCTGTTCCCGTTGAGGAGACTAGGCAGGGCAGTGATAGTAATGCGCGCGAAGGAATCCAAATGATGGTCGGTATGGCCGAGGACTTGCGTCAGTTGACACTTGGCGATGGTGATAAAGCGCGTCAGAATACATTGGCACGCTGGCTTGACGTGCTTTCAGCTGTGGTCACGCCAGATCAGCAGAACATGGTCGACATCGGAAGGGTGGTTCGTGATCTGATTGCTGAAACTCGTCATAGGATGGGGGACCAGGCACGCGCGAATGTTTTATTTGATGCACCAGTGGATGAACGACTTATCCCGCGCACGACGGCTATTCCTTTGGTGCTGGCGATATCGGAACTGATTGAGAACGCGATTCAGCACGGGCTGAAAAATGGGGCGATTGAGGGTTTGGTACGCGTGCATTTTACCCGCAGTGAGAATGAACTTGTCACTGAAATTTGCGATACCGGCGCAAGATTGCGAACGAACTTCGAAATTGAGAAGCATGCAGGAGAGGGATTGAAGCTAGCGCGCTTGCTGGTGACGCGAGTAGGGGGCAAACTTAGCATTGACCCTGGAACCGAAACTCGCTGCCAATTGAATATCCCACTCTCCCAGGGATAGGAGGTGAGACGGAGACGGGAGTCCTTCCGACTATGTCTTCGTTACCCAATGTGTTGATCATTGAAGATCAGGTGCTCGTTGCCGATGCGGCGCGAGATGCGCTTGATCGTCATGCTGTGGCGTGTTGTGAGGTTGCGTCGTCGAGAGACATGGCAATGGCGGCGATGCGCAAATCGCTGCCGGACTTGGTGGTGCTTGACTTTGAACTGGATGAATCCAATAGCGTGTTGGATTTTATCGCAGAGCTTCGTGAGACTTGGCACTTGCCTGTTGTGGTCTTTTCCAGTCGATCGGATGCACAATATTGGCAAATTATCTCGCGTGTGAGACCGGAGGCGGTGCTGACCAAGCCCGTAGGCCCGGCAAAGTTGGGTGCGGCTGTACGCAAGGCTTTCGATGCGGAGTATCTCCGAAAAAGAGCGGCAAAAGATAGCGACAGCGAACCGCGAATTCGTCGACTGGCCGATTCGATGGTCGAGTTGGTCGTGGCGACAGATCTCTGTGGGCGGGTGACGATGGTGAATCACGGAGGGATTGTTGTTGGTGGAGATCCCTTGGATTCACTGATAGGAAAACCGCTTGATGAAGTGCTGGGTCTGGTAAGCAGTGAGGGTAATCCGATCGCGCTAGCGGAGTCGGCACGGGCTGCATCAGGGGTGTTACGGTGGAGTGGTTGTGAGGGGCGACTGGGTGATATTTGGATCCCGGGCGAGTTGGAAGTTTTGTTGGCTCCCATGCCTGGATTGATGGGTGGGATTGTGGGGATGCTTGCTGTGCTCTCGCCGACGGAGGCCTGGTATGCCGAGCGAGCAACAGCAGTGATCGATGGCAATGAAAAAAACTGGCGAAGCGTCTTCCAGTCGATAGGCCGTGGCGTGATGGTGGCGGATTCCGAGGGCAAGATTGTGTATTCAAACCCAGTTGCGGCGAGGCTGTTGGGTGTGAATGTCAATCGCACCTTGGATTCAACGTTGAACGAAATGCTACCAGAGAGTGAGTGGCAGCGGCTCGGTGAGCCTGAACTGAAAAACGGATTGGAAGTATTCAAGTTACGTGCCATTGGGTCATTGCGAGTGATGGAGTTGGTGGCTTCGCCGTTTGGTGATGGAACAATCATTTTCCCATCAGATGTGACGCGGGTCCTCCAAGAATCGGAGCGCCAGACCCGCGAGACACGGCTTGGTGACCTAGGTGTGATCGCACGAGGTCTTGCCCATGAGTTGAATAATCAACTTACAGTGGTCGGCGGCGCTTTGGAGTCGATGGATTTACAGCCACGGGATGGAGAGGAAGGCGAATTGATGCGATCGGCAAAGACGGCGGCGAAGCGTGCTGCGGAAGTCGTGCGGCAGATGGAGATTTTTGCCAAACCCGAGCCTGGACGATGCGAAGCTTTCGATTGGAGTGAGGTAATTGTAGCACTACAGGGGCGCTTTCCTGAGGTGCTGAAGCTTGATGGTGGTATCCCTGAAGTGACGATGATGGGCGATCGTGAGCAGATTCTATTGGCGCTGGCGAACGTGATTCAGAATGGTGTGCAGGCCTTGCGTGGTGCGGAGACACAGGAAATTTACTTGAGGTCGAAGTCGACAGAAAATGGTCAACTACGTGTAATCATCCGCGATGCAGGGTGTGGAATTTCCTCCGAGAATTTGGAGAAAGTGATCGAGCCTTACTTCTCGACGAGGTATGAAGAGAATGTGATGGGTCTTGGATTGACAGTGTCGGATAGGATCGTCAGTGCTCACAAAGGGACACTCGATATTTACTCGGAATTTGGCACGTTCACAGAGGTGACGATCACTCTTCCATCAGAACCTTCGACGAAACGAGCGGGAAGTGTGAATCCATCCATGACGAGCTCTCCGATTACAGTATCGTCTTCACTCAATGGTGCCCAGCGTGGACGGATTCTTATCCTCGAAGACGAACCTGCCGTGAGCGGTGTGCTTATGATCGCGTTGAGGCGTGACGGCTGGGCCGTGGATGTTGCGTTAGAGGGTGCGGAAGCAATATCGAAATGGCGGGATGCCTACGAGTCTGGTAGTAGATACAATCTTTTGGTGTCAGATCTAACTATACCTGGTGGAATGGGCGGTAAAGAGGCGGTGGAGAATATTCAACGATTTGACCCTCTTGCAGTGGCTTTGGCATCGAGTGGATACAGTGATGATCCAGTGATGGAGCGTCCCTTGGAGTTTGGCTTTGTAGATGCGGTTTCAAAGCCTTATGAGCTTAAACACATGCTGGATACCGTGCGTCGCTGTGCCAAGTTTACTTGATGAGTGATATAATCTTACTTATAGATCGTAACCTTTTGGATGGTCTTTATGCCATCCCCATGCTGACTCGACGATGGCCTCGATGGTATCGAACTTCGGTTGCCAATTGAGCTCTTTCATGGCTTTTTTACTGTCGGCGTAGAGAGATGGAGGATCACCTTCGCGGCGCTCGGCATCATCGCAGGGAACTTTCAAGCCGGTTACTTTTTCAACGGCGTTGATGACCTCTAGAACGGAGGATGGTCTCCCAGTGCCCAGGTTGTAGTCGACCAGGGTTCTGGGTGTTTCGAGCTTCTCGAATACTGCGATATGGGCTCGACTGAGGTCGTCGACGTGAACATAATCCCGTAGGCATGTGCCGTCTGGAGTTGGGTAGTCGCGACCGAAGACTTTTAGTGCCCCACGAGCGCCTGTGGCGGCGTCGATGCACAGTGGGATGAGGTGAGTTTCTGGATCATGATCCTCGCCGATGCTGCCATCCTCGGCGGCGCCTGCTGCGTTGAAGTAGCGGAAGATAGCGGCGGAGAAGTTGTGTGCGTGAGTGAGATCGCGAAGGACGTGCTCGATATCGAGTTTAGATTGCCCGTAGGGGTTGATGGGTGCCTGCGGCAGGTCCTCGGTGATGGGTAGTTTTTCAACCACGCCGAAGGTCGCGCAGGTGGAAGAGAAGATGAACTTACTGACTCCCGCCTCGAACATCGCTTGAAGGAGTTCGAGAGTTGCTCCCACGTTGTTGCGGTAATACTTGAGCGGGTTTGTTACGGATTCGCCGACATAGGCGAATGCGGCGAAATGCATAACGATATCGATCTTTTCCTCTCGGAGGATTTCTACCATCGCTGGACGGTCGCCAAGGTTTACTTCATGGAAGGGCACCCCCGCGGGAATGGCGTCTCGATGTCCGAAGATGAGATTATCGACAACGACAGGGCGATGTCCTGCCGTGAGAAGTTGATTTACGCAGTGGCTTCCGATATAGCCGGCACCGCCGACGACAAGAACGTTCATGATGATGAGTGATGAGGACCAATTGATCCACCGTTTGACGATGGTGATAATCAGCCTTAACGCTATTTAGTCGCATTGGCAATGCGTGATCGCTGTCAGTCTCTCCAGAATAAGGAGAATAATTCCGACTTCGGCGGCGTCCTAGAGAAGCTATCCTTTCATTTTCTCTCTCCCTCCAAATTGCTGATTTTTACTCTATGTCCTTTAGATCACTCACTTTCTTTCGCCTGATTCTTCTCATTGCCCTTTCATCGAGCACAGCCACGGCTGGACTGTTTAGTCCTCCTGAGCCGAAGAAAGCAAAGCTTGAGATACCTAGGGCGACGCGTGAGATCGTCGTGACAAAGCCGATCATCATCGGGAAAGGGGAGCATCGCGATTTTGGATGGGCTCGTCTCGTCCCGAAGGGTATGGGTGATGGTAGCCAGCGAGAAGGGCAGCGTCCAGTGATGGCTCTACTGCGCGGTGCTTCAGTGAGTCGTGTCATTATCGGAAAACCTGGTGTCGATGGGATTTATTGCGTGGGGGATAATAAGTTAATTGATGTGTATTTCGAAGATGTCGGGGAAGACGCGGTTACCGTGAAAGGTGGCCCTGTGCTTTGGGATGGTGGCGGCGCGAGGAAGGCCAGCGACAAGATTGTCCAAATGAATCACAAGGGGCCGTTCATTGGCAAAAACCTGATCTTCGAAGATTTTTCGATTGGTGTACGCGGCAACGGAAATTCCAAATTCAGAAAGACCCCGTTTCGTATCGAGTTAGAAAATGTGCAGGGCAATAAAGGACACTCGCTAGTGAAGCTTTCGTCCAAGGGGAGTAAGGTGAAGATGAAAAACATCAACACCTGGGACGTGGATAACGTCACCAGCCTGGCGAACGGCGCCGAGGCGAAGAAAGATAATGTGACGAAACGCTGAACCGCGAATTAGTCGAATTTTGCGAATTTGGAAGTGATCTTCTCGGCTCTTCGTAGCTAAACTTGTCAAAGTTTGGATGGAGCGCAGCGAATCTGCCCCTTCCTACCTGACTTCTGCTACTCGCTACCTAATTCAAATCGCGTGCGGCGCAGCCGTTTTACGCGACCTTCTACTTCGACAGCCTGCTACTGTCCGTGGCCGAATAGTACGGTGTAGACGGTTTTTACCAAAATACGTATATCGAGCATTGTTGAGCAGTTCTTCACGTAGTAGAGGTCGTAACCGAGCTTTTCCAGGGTGTCTTTGTCGTTTTGTCCATAGGGGTAATTGACTTGAGCCCACCCTGTGATGCCGGGTCTGACGGAGTGTCGGAAATGATAGCACGGGAATCTTTGCTCATAGCCTACGACGAGATCCACCCATTCGGCGCGCGGTCCTACGAGACTAAGGTCGCCTTTGACGACGTTGAAGAGTTGCGGAAGTTCGTCGAGTCGGGTTTTACGGATGAACTTTCCGATAGGGGTCAAACGCTCGTCGTTATATACGGTGTATTTCGAGCCGTGTTCAGACCCAACGCGCATCGATCTGAATTTATAAATCTCGAAAGGTTCCTCGCGCATGCCTGTCCGAAGTTGTTTGAAGATGATTGGCCCCTTACTGGAGATGCGGACGGCTAATGCGGTGAGAATGAGTAATGGCGAGAGCATGAATATCCCAATCAACGCCAGCACTCGATCGGTAAATAGTTTGGATCTCGCATAACTTGCACTGCGGTGGAGTGTGAACCCGGGCTGCAGTGCCCAGTCGAACGACAGTAACGATGGTGGGACAAGTTGTAAGTAATCTGTGATGAAGCTCTCATAGCTGTAGACTTTATTGCGACTGAACAGCGCGATAATGAGGCGCTGTTTCAATATAGGTGGGAGTTCATTGGAGGCGACTGTGAGTACGTAATACTCGATGTAATGTCCATCCATCGATGAGTTCAGATTGAGCGATGACATGGATTGAATAATCGGGGAGTCTGGGTCGCCTTCAACGAGGTGTTTGCCGACTTCTTCTTCATTTATAGAAAAGGGAAGTACTTTGAGCGCTCGCCCGCTTTTCTTGATGCGATGGTAAAGATCAATGGTCTCCGAGCTCACACCGATCGTGCAGATGCCGTTCCGGAGTTCGAAGCGCGCTTGAATGCGGCCCAGGATATAGCGATAGACGATAGATGTGGCGGTAAAGCCTATGAGCGTGAATGCGATCACCGACCTTGCAGAGTTCATCTGTTTGCCGTAGGCGACGAAGGAATAAATGAGGAAAAATACACCAACAAAAACGCCTGCGGACACGATGATATGCTCGCTGATGAATCGGACGTGGTGTTTTGGAGTAGCATAGTTATATCCGCCCACAAGATAGGTGCCCACAAGGCTGGCACCCGTTACTGCGAAGAGTGTGCGATGGCTGATTACGGCAAGAAGATCTCCACCGTGGCGGAGTACCGATAAAATGGAGAAAAGCACAACGATGATGAGGATGTCCATCACCACCAAGGCATAAGGATAGATCGTATGTGCGGCGCGGCGTTTTCTGTGACGCAGTTCCTCCCTACGGTTTTCTCCTCCGGGAAACAGTGGTCCAGTGAGTTCAGTGAGTGGTTCTTTTTTCAAAGACTGTTTCATAGGCGGGAGTGACTTTTGGCGGAAAGTCGAAGAAAGGATGCGCTACTCAACGGGATCGAAGTGGAAATAGTTAAGGTGTTTACGCAATGCCTAGGAGAAATAGCGACGTCTTTTGATCTATATCGATATCTGATTGATATACAAGGCGTCTTTTGAACGATGATCGTTTCTCAGAATTGTGACCAATAGGTTCCCTAGTGCCGTGCTTGACACCCTTCTGGTGATGGGCTTTAACTCAATCGTGAACTATCGCTTCCGCCAATTTCCAAGTCTACCTTCACTGAGCCTCACTTTCTTGAGTGCAGCCTTCCTCATGTCGGTCTACGCGGCTCGCGAGCAGAGACTGGAAGAACCGGCACCAACGCTCGAAGGTGACGAGACGAGCACCGAGATTGAATCGATTGTCGAGGAGTGGACTGACCCTTCGCAGATACAGGGGTCGCCCGCAGAATCCGTCGAGTATTACGGTTTCGATAACGTGGCTTCAGAGGAGTTGGAGTTACTCGATGTTGCAGGTGATGCCGTGGACGAGGGGATTTTTAGCGAGGGTGATCCTGAGAAGTGGGCGGGAATGTTTCAAGACTTTGGTTTTTCGATCCGTAGCGGAGCACAATACAGGACCAATGGCCGAGGTGGAGGAAGCCAAGACGGATCTGGCGATGTGGTTTTTTCCATCAGTCCAACTCTGAGTTATAACAGTGGTGGAGGCGGTGGTGGTCCTGCCTCGATTGGGGTCACCTATTCGCCATCAGCAATATTTCATATGGACGATTCGAGTCGAAATCGCTTAAATCATAGCTTTAACCTTAACGCGGGGTATCAATTCCCGAAGACGTCGATCGGGGTTTCTGCTGGTTTCTCCCTGAGCGATACAGGAGACAGTTTTCTGACGGGAAGGAATGTGGAAGATCAAGCCAATAACACCGATCGATACTTTGAAGACGGCACGAGCACGACGTCGTATAATTTGGGACTGAACCTCTCTCATAGCTTGACGGGTAAGAGTAGTCTTGGTTTCGGGCTTTCTTACAGCGACACTCTTTTCGATGACAACGGGATTGACCGCAGCACCACTAGTACGAACATTTCCTGGCGGTATCAGATCACTGATAAGATTAATGCCGGGCCTTATGTGTCCGGAGAATGGAGCGGTGTTGGAGGCGGTGGTGATCAAACGGCCTATGGTGTTGGTACGTCACTCAACTATCAAATAGGAGCGAAAACGTCCATCGGTGGTTCGATTGGCATGCAGAATCGAAGTTTCTCCGGTGAAGGTTCGGTGGGAGATAAAGCATTCCTGACTTATGACCTCAATGGTGGTTATGCGGTGACCTCTAAGATCCGTCTCAGCACATCGTTTTACCGTAGTGTCCAGCCAAGTTTCACGGAATTCGATGAAGCGACCACGGCCACAGGAATGCGCCTTGGGGTAGGCTATCAATGTACGGACCGGATTTCCACGAATGCCTCAGTCAACTATTCGATGGATGATTCGATTTCCACATTGGAAAGCACCACGTCGAGCAGCGAAAATCAAAATTACATTTCTGTTTCGCTTGGTGCAAATTGGTCGATCGGCGACCATTGGGTTCTTGGCGCGAATTTTTCCTGGCGTCAGAATAACTCGGACAATAGCACGCAGGGTTTTGACAGTATGGTCACAGGGGTGAGTGCGACGTTTGATTTTTAGGGGTATATATGCTAGAGTTGGCGCAGTTCCCTACACCTTTCCTGTAGTCAAGTTTGCCCTAAATAATTACGCATGAATCGACTTTTTCTTTGGACCGCACTGAGCTTAGCTTGGTTTGCCGGACTGGCGTCAGCGATGGATTACACCTTGCAAAAGGATGACACCATCAGCATGACGGTATATCAAGAGGCTGACTTGTCGACACAGGCTCAGATCGGTAAACAGGGTAATGTCTCGTTTCCGCTAATTGGTAGCATCAAAGTTGAGGGCCTGACAGTTGCTGAAGCTCAAGCGCTTATCAAAACCGCCTACGAGGCTGACTACCTTGTGAGTGCCAGCGTGAACCTAAGCGTTGTCGGGTATGCGCGAAAATACGTGATCGTTGGTGGCGATGTCGGAAGCCCAGGAACCGTGACTATTCCAGAAGATGGCAGGCTGGAACTTAGTGGGGCGATTGTCCAGGCTGGTAGCTTTTTGGAAAGTGCCGATCAGACGCGTGTGACTGTTCGTCACCGAGAGGGTGGATCAAATGTCTATAACTTAAAAAATTCCCCGTCACAACTGCTCTTGAAACATGGTGACACGGTGACGGTGGCTCGCAACAGCTTGGCACAATCCTCACTGACGGTGACGGGTCAAGTGGGAAGACCTGGGCTTATTGAGCTTCCTAAGGAGGGTGGATTGGACATCATCACCACCATAGCCAAGGCTGGCGGGTTCGGACCCAGTGCCAACAGTAAAACGTTGGTTGTAAGGCGTGGTAACCGACGTATCGTGATTAATTATAGGGCCATCCAGAAGGGCGAAGCCGAGCTCTTCTACATGGAGCCGGGTGACATTCTCACCGTTGCCGAGAGCATTTTCTAACGGACGTTCTGAGAACTTAATGACAGTTCTTGTTGATTGCGTGGAGAACCGAAGTTAATAAGCGCCTCTATAGATGATGGTCACCCGCTTTATGTCCCCATGGGGAAAAGAATTTCAAGCAATGTTTAATAATTCATGAATTCAACACTTGAGTCTCTGGACGACGAATTTGACGAGAGTCAGCCCAAGCAAGGGTCCTCACTAATGAGCCGGATGCGTCAAGTGCTGTCACGATGGTGGATCATGTTGGTGTTTGCCATTCTTGGATATTTTGGAGCGCTATATCAGTTGATGATTAAACCCTTGTCAGCAAGTGCGGTTGCCGTGATGGAGGTTGATCTGAGGACGACACAACTCATTGGTGCGGAGTTGGAACAGGAGCGATCCCAAGTGGGAACAATTTTGATGACCGTTGCCAGTAAGATGGGTGGTCCATTACTCATTTCCGAGGTGGCTAACCACCCTGATGTTCAGGCCTTGGAGAGGGTGATTCCGCCTCCGTTTTCAATGAAACCTCTCTCCATGCGCTCGGAAGATGAGCGTCGATTTAAGGCGGCGAGCGAAGTCTCGCCCAGTGATATCGGGGCGCTTATCGCAGGTAGTGTTTCGATCGCTCCAAAACCAGGGACGACCTTGCTTGAAGTTACGGTGAATCACCCTGACGCAATGAGTGCACGGGTCATCGCCGATACCTTTTTGACAGTGTTTATCCAGCGTGTGGAAGGCGAGAAAGAGGGTGGGGTTTCCGATGCCTTCACTGTTCTCCGCAACGAATCCGATGAAGCACGTGAAGATCTGGAAGCTGCTGAATCCTCCATTCAAGTTTATGTTTCAGCCTTGAAACTCAACGATCAAATTCGTGATCAGCGTGATCTTTTGGTCGCATTGCGCCAACGTTACCTGCCCAAGCATCCGAAAATGATCCAGGAAGAGGCGATATACCTCGACCTTTATAATCGATTCCGCCGCGAGATTGAGCGCGCAATGAACACAGAGAGTGAAAACGAGTATTGGTCTGAATTTACGGAGACTCTCTCTGCGCTCGAAGAGCGGGGAGCCGGCGATGATGTTGAGGCTGCAAATGCTCGTGATGAGTGGCTCGCTCTGGCACAGAACACATTGTCTTCGCGAGCCAACTTCCTCAATGCGCGCGTCTCCTATCAACGGACACTATACGAAAACCTCACTCGCCGGATGACCGAGATTGATATTGCAGAGGAAAATAATGATGCAGGTTTTTTGGTGGCGGAGCGCGCTTACGTTTCTTCAAAACCCTCGCAGCAACGCCTCCAGACACTAGGAAAAGGAACATTTGCCGGTATCGCGATTGGTTTTGGAATAGCCTACTTGATCAGTTTTTTTGATTTTCGTATCTATGATGTGCGTTCAGCGGAAGAGATCACAGGGCTTGCTTGCCTTGCCGCGATTCCCTTCGACACCGCTTTGGATCGTAGAGCTCATGGTGATGGGGATTGGGAACCCATTCTCGTCAAAGAGCCGAGCACCGCAAATTCGGAATCCATTCGAAATTTACGAGCCGCGTTGATTTTACTTGGTAAAAAAGAGCGACATAAAACAATCTTGATGACCAGCGCCTTGCCAGCGGAAGGAAAGACTGTAATGGCCGCCGAACTGGCAGTAGCATTTGCGATGAACAAGGAAAAGACTCTGTTGGTCGACCTCGACCTGCGTAAGCCAAAAATCTCTGATGTCTTCCCTTGGCTCAATGATAAAAAAGGCATCGTGGAAGTCCTTGCTGGACAAAGTTCGCTTGACAGTGTGATCAACGAAACGCAGATCGATAATCTTCACGTCATCGGATCTGGGCGTCGTGCTGCTAACCCATCAGAACTTCTCCACGAAGATGAAATCGAGAGTATCCTGACCGAACTCATGACCCGCTACGATCGGATTGTTATCGATGCTGCGCCCGTTCTTCCTGTGAGCGATTCGCGAGTTCTGGCGCGCCTGGTGCAGGACGTTGTATTGGTTGTTCGTTCACGCAGCACTCCTGTGGGTGCCGTGCTGAGGACACGTGATCTACTTCAATCAGCGGGCGCATCGATTGCCGGTGTGGTCGTCAACGGTATGAAACACGGCGTGAATTCGAGCTACTACTACGGCTATAAAGGATATGGGGAATACGGTGCCGAGGATGGTTACGGTTACTACCAAGAAGGTGGTAATCTGAAGAATGACGCAAAAAGCAAATAGCATTGCGATTCTCTCGAAAATATTCGAAAGTCGGTCGTTCCAACGATGCCCAAATCACGTGGTTTTAGCACACGCCAGAGCTAATTGACCAATGGCGGTAGCGCGTCTAGACGCTTTTCAGAAAGAAAAGGCCTCTGGCTATCGAAGTAGAAGGCTTTCTTGTATCGCAGCACAGTGAACTTCGAGTTGTAGGATCAGTCCACTTGCATACGAGTCTATACCTTATTCTTCCAACAATTTTCTTTCCAGTATCATAGTCACGTAGCCCGAGTGGATTAGCGGCTTTAAAGTTTTAAGAGTCGATAATCGCAGCACTTGGGTCTTTTTTTACCGCTTTTACACGGGTCTAACTCAGGGCTCAGAGCTTAATCGTGAATATTCTACCATAGGCCTTCCTCTCACGCTCTCACTTCCACTCAAATTTGCTACCTCCTTTTCCTTGATCGCTTTTCTCAAAAACTATGCGGAAACCGTCCGCCGCACCTACACGCTGGCTCGGCCTTATGGTCGAAAGAAGCTGCTGACCGTGGGCATTTTAAGCTTTGCGCAGGCGTTCTTCCAAGTGGTTGGGGTCACCTCCATCTTCCCCTTTCTCGCCCTGGCTTCCGACCCCTCCCGTTTGCGGGATTCCCGCTTTGGCTCCGAGATTCTGAGCTGGCTCCCGCCGATGGACGATGCCCGCATGCTGCTGGTGGCGGGCTTGTTTGCGATCGTGATGCTGATCGTCGCGAATTTGTTCAATGTCATCGGTGAATACGTTCGGAATCAATACGCTAGCCATTTCGCCCATTGGTTGCGCTTGGAGCTGATCCACAAGATCGTCTCCCGTCCCTATGGAGATTTCCTTCAGGAAAACACCGGCATCCTCCTAAAAAAGATCCTCGGAGATGTTGGCGCTTTTTCCAATGGCGTGTTGCTCAATATTCTGGATACCTTCACGCGCCTCGCCACCGCCTTGTTGTTGCTCGGCACCTTGTTCTTGGTGCAGCCACAGATTGCGATGTCTGCAGCATTGGGCCTTACCTTGTTCTACTCCGTGCTTTACCGCAGCCTTTCCGGTTGGCGTAACCGCACCTCGGATGCTCTCAAGAAGGCTAATGGTGGAGCCTTTGTAAATCTTCAACAATTGCTCGCCGGGATCAAGCCCGTCAAGGTGCACCGCGGGGAGTCTCACTTCATCGGCTGTTATGCCTCGCATTCCAAAGTCCAGGCACGGCTCAATGCACTCCTGCCTATGGTTGGCAGCCTACCTCGCTACCTCATCGAGCCGCTCGCCTTCGGCGGCCTCGTGGTGGCGGTGATGGTTTACATCGCCCGAGGACAGGATTTCACCACCATCCTCCCCAATCTCGGCGTCATGGCCTTGGCGGGCTACCGCCTGCTTCCTGCCATCCAGTTGCTCTATGGCCAATTGAGCAGTTTGGGAACCACCCGCCATTCTCTCGAGGAGGTCTATGACGAATTCCACATCGTTGAGAATGCGAAAAACCTCGACCACGGAAGCTCCAGCGGCCGCTTCAGCCGTCTGGAGGCAATCGCTTGGCAGCACCAGATCCGGATCGAAAACCTCAGCTTCCAATATTCAGGAGCTGTGCGCCCGGTGCTGGAAAATTTCAACCTGATCATCCCGAAAAACTCTTCACTCGGAATTGTCGGCCAGACCGGCTCCGGCAAGTCCACCTTGGTCGATCTCCTGCTCGGCCTTCACATTCCCAAGTCCGGGTGCATTCGGATCGACGACATGCCGCTCAGCGCGGAAAACCGTCGTGCTTGGCGGGCTGGCATTGGTTATGTGCCCCAAGAAATCTACCTCATCGACCACAGTATCACCGCCAACATAGCCTTTGGTATTTCCGAGGCTGAGGTCGACCTCTCCGCTGTCCGCCGCGCCGCTGCGGCCGCTCAGATTCTTGACTTTATCGATAATGAACTTCCGAAGGGGTTTGACACAGTGGTCGGTGAACGCGGTGTGCGCCTCTCCGGCGGCCAGCGCCAGCGCATCGGCCTCGCTCGCGCTCTTTACCACCAACCGGACTTACTGATTCTCGACGAGGCGACCAGCGCCCTCGATATGGAAACCGAGGCCGAGGTCATGAAAGCGATCAATGCTCTCCAAGGTTCGATTACCATGGTGGTCATAGCCCACCGGTTGAGCACGGTCGAAGGTTGCGACGAACTGATAAGGGTGGGGGAAGGGGGGGGATGCTAATCATCAGCCAGGATTGGTTCCAAAAGCATCATACAAATTAATCATGTGTAGCGCATTAGTCTATCTCAAGATTATTAGAGAGTTGCTATTCGAATTGAATGGTTTTTCTACTCTCAAATACACCAAAAGATGTTTGCGGTCGGTTCGCGAGGTACCCAGATTAGTCTTTAAAGTTTCAAAACGGACCAAAGTGTTCATTGCGCCATCCGCGACTTTAGAAGTGGATGGAAGTCTGGTTATAGGAGTCAACTGGCCAAATACCCTTGCAGGGACAACTTGCTTTATGGTTGCAAACACAGGAAGTTTTAAATGCCATGGGAACCTTAAAATTTATGCCGGTTCTTTCATAGTGGTCGAAGATGGGGCATCTTTGGTTGTGAATGATGGATATCTCAACAACGACTGCAGAGTCGAGTGCTTTCAGAGTATACGAATCGGGAGGGGAGTCATGATTGGGAACGGAGTTGTGATACGTGATAGCGACAACCATGAAATCAATCCCAATCGCCCGATTTCTGCACCCATTCATATAGGTGATAGGGTCTGGATTGGTGCCCGCGCGATGATCTTGAAGGGCGTAACTATAGGGGATGGCGCGGTGATCGCTGCTGGAAGTATTGTGACTCGTGATGTGCCATCGAGAGCGCTTGCTGCAGGAGTGCCCGCTCGAGTTATTAAGAATAACGTAGATTGGAAATAAAATACAGATGGGTATTAGAAACGTGTTGTTTGAATTGAGTGTCTACAGTGGTAACCGGCTTCCTAGGTCTAAGCGATCTGAATTAAAAGCCTTTTTAGAGTTGGCCGAATCTCTTCCGCTCTCTGGCTTTTCGCGTTTTTCAGCTCCCCATTTGCTTGCGCATGCAGAGTCGTAAGTCGATGCTGGTTACAAATCTTGGTGCTCAATAAAGATATTTTTTTTTTCAACTCATGAAGATCCTAAAATCATCCGATCATCGGCGAAATAGTAAAATTGCTACGACCGCCGTCGCCAATCTGCATTGGTGGGCCCTTCGGAAAATGAATCTAGGGGGCGGGCGGCGATCGTTGCTCAATCGAGTTTTGTTCAAGCTCACCTACGGCAATTTCTTCACCTTTAAGCCCATTGTCGCGCCCATCCAGATCCGAGCCCGCTCGTGGGACTGCGGCGACTATTTCGCCGCGCGTGAGATCTTCGTTGACGGGATCTATCCCCTCGAAAAGCTCCCCGTTAAACCCGATCTGATCGTCGATCTGGGCGGCCACATCGGCATGTTCAGCCTCCTCGCCAAGTTCTATTTCCCAGAGATTCCGAGCCACACTTTTGAGCCGTGCCCCGCCAATTTTCGCCTGCTCGAGCACAATATGGAAGGCATTGCCAACGCAGTCATTCATAACGTTGCTATTTCGGACCATCGCAGGGAGGTCGCGATGGTGGGAATGAGTGGGGTATCAATGCGACTCGTGGACGACTCGAGTACCGGCAGCATTAAAGTCCAAGTCCACCGTCTCGATGAGTTCATCGATCTGAGCTCCGTTCGGCGGCTCCTTCTCAAGTGTGATATCGAGGGGGCAGAATTTGCTGTTCTCCAGACTCTGCTCGACATCTTGCCCACAGATACCTGTATTTTTGTCGAGGTTCACCAAGGCGCTCCTTCCGTCGAACGTCTCGTGAAAATGCTTCAACCGCTGGGATTTACTATTTCTGTCAATCGCCATATCAAGGGTGATGCGATTGATTGTGTGGCCCTGCGCGGAGGCTACGCAAAGACGGTTCTCGGTGACGGTTTCGTACCCGCTCAGCCAGTTGATTAAACAGGGATCCCTCATCCGAAGGATGAGAGCGCACAGGATTCCAACTCTTTGATTTTCGAAGACTTTCGTCATCTTCGTCATTTCCAACTTCCTTTGTGGGGTAATTGCCGGGAAGTGGTTGGCGATCAATATCGATGTAATGCCTCTAACATTCGTCGATGCGCCTCTTGGGATTTGAAGTGGGAGCTGTTTAGAAAGCATTCACCTGTTATCAATCAGCAAAACGCTGCCATCGAAATTGCGGAAATAAAAAAAGCGAGAGGTTTTCGCTAGGAAACGGATTACACACCCACAAAATATGAGCCCACAATTACAGACACCAGCATCTATTGGAACGTTACGCCAATATGCGAGGTGTCTGCGATCACCTGACGTCGACTTTCTCAAAACACTGGTATTCTCATTCCGCAAAATCGGGCTATTTCGTACGATTCTAGTTAGGATTGGCAAGAGATGTAGGATCGATTGCACCGATACAAGCCGGATCTTCGTAGAAAAAAAGGGGTCGCTTCATTTCGGCGCTTGTTGGCCGCGAACAACTGCAGTGCAATCCGATCTGAGACTTGATGAGAAGAGCGAGCTCATAGTGAGGGGGCACTTCAGGATATTTACTGGATTTCAGATCTCGATTCACAATGACGCCAAGTTGATCCTGGGTAGCGGTTATATCAATGCGTCTTGTAAGATTAATTGCTTGTCCAAGATTGAGATTGGAGAAGGTGTGGCGATTTCCGACTTCGTGATCATTCGGGATTCTGATAATCACGTTCTGGTTCGGGATGGGTATCAAATGACATCCCCTATTCGTATTGGTAATCATGTGTGGATAGGCACGCGCGCGATGGTCTTGAAAGGGGTGACCGTGGGGGATGGGGCAGTGATTGCCGCTGGGGCTATAGTAACAAAGGATGTGCCTCCTCGATCCCTAGTTGGCGGGGTTCCCGCACGAGTGATAAGAGAAAATGTAGAATGGCGGTAAATGTGACTAAACGGCTTCGCTGTATGCAGTAGGCGGCATCACAAGCAAACGACGCCATGGGCAGCGAAGAGTTTTTTGACTATCGTATTTGAATAGAATGAAGAAGACCCTTGCTCCTCTCACTTTATCATCTTTTTCCTAGGTTTCTGAAGCCGCCCAGTAGCGATTATGAAAATTTCCATCGTAATTCCCTCTTACAATGATGCCCGATATCTCGGGAAAACACTCGATTCGATACGTGCTCAGAACGACCCAGATTGCGAGGTGATCATAATTGACGGAGGGAGTTCAGACGATACCAAGGCTGTCGTAGATGGCTACATGGACATTGTGACTCTATTCGTTTCTGAGCCAGACAAGGGGCAGTCTGATGCTCTTAACAAAGGATTCGCATTGGCGACAGGTGAGATTATGGCTTGGATGTGTGCGAATGACTACTACTTAGACGGGGCATTTGCGAGAGTTCGTCGCCATTTTTCAAAACACACACCGAGCCAATTTCTCTATGGTGATGGGATTCGTGTAGATGAGCAAGGGCAGTGGATTAGAGATGTGAAATCCGGCCCCGTTCTTGATTACGATAATTTTGTGAATTACAATTATGTGTTCTCGACGACGGCCTTTTGGAAGCGCGAGATCTGGTTGGCCGCAGGGTCATTTGTTGATATTAAAAACAATTGGACAATGGACTGGGAGCTTTTTGTTCGCATGAGCAAAGTAGCCAAACTTGACTATTGTCCCGGGTTCGTAGCCGCGTTACGAAGTCATGCTGATGCTAAAACGACTCAGGGGGGGGATGCATTCAAGCGCGCGAGAGATTTTGAAATTTTTAAAGTTAGCTTAAAGCATGGTGGGTTCTTATGTTTTAATGTATTGGTGTTTCCAGCCATATGGTGTGCAAATCAAGTTTCTCGATTTGATTTTCTGCCCCGCCCTTTGTTTCGGTGGGTTTTCATTGGGCTGCATCTACCTGCAAGGCTCATCCCTCGGAATAAGCATTCCATCTATTTCAACGGTAAACGAATCTAGATCCATCACGGAGTTCCGAGATTGAGGTGGGAGCCAAAGCCTCGTTGCAGAGTAAAACTTTCCGATGATTTGATCGGCGACATTAATCAAAGCGCAATGTCACATCCTAGCACCTACTCCTTATTGCTGTGTTCCCTGCGTCGTGAGGGAGTGGTTTTGTAATTCGTGATTCTGATAGTCACCGCATTGATCTAGAGCGTCGCATGTCCTCACCAATAAATAATTGGTGAGAAACTATGGATTGAGACGAGGGCGATTATTCTAAAAAGGGTTGGCGATAGGAGATGGGGCGGTTATTGCCGCAGAAAGCGTTGTTACGAAAGATGTAGCCGAAAGGGCTTTGTATGATGGTGTCCCCCCCGTTAAGCAAAAAGTGGATTGGAAATAGAACTACGTATTAACATGAACGTTCGAGATATTTTGTTTGATTTAGGTTTTTACGGGTGCCGCTGGCTCCCTTGGTCAAAAAGATCAAAATATGCAGGATATGAAATTCGCAAGGGTGACACATTCATGTGCTCCTATCCCCGTTCGGGGAATACATGGACTCGGATGGTGGTGGCTCTTTTGGTGCGACCTGATATTACTGAAATCGATCTCGATGTGTTGGATGAAATCGTTCCGGATGCTGGAACTGGAATGAAGGGTGCTCGGTCCAGCCGAATCTTCAAAGACCATCGACCTAGTTTTGATCTTTTCCCTAAGATAATTTATAATGTGCGAGATGGTCGGGATTCGATAGTATCTGCTTTTCACTACGCAGTTAAAAGCCTTGGATTCAAGGGGTCTTTTGATGACTACATATTTAGTCGCGAGGCTCAGCTTTTTGGATTTTGGCATGAACATGTGCAACAGGCGATACAGTTCGGCGAGTTATATCCATCGCGAATATTGTTTGTGAAATACGAAGACCTTTCAGTTGAATTTGAGAGGGCAGTGATTAAAATTGCATCATTCCTAGGGGTTGAAGCCTCTCAAAAAAGGATTGAGCTAATAAGGAAGAAGACGGATTTTAAACTCCAGCAAGTGAAGGCATCAAAGAGTTCCAACATGAAGAAGCGGCATACTATTAGGACAGGAATGGTGTCGGGTTATAAGGGGCTGCTCGAGGGGAGAAACTTGGAAGTTTTCGAGCAAATCTCCGCGAAGGAACTTACTAGGTTTGGATACTAGAAGAGGCCTCAGGGTTAGGCTTGTTTTGAGTCGTTTTTAGCGGTTAAGGCTGAAACATATATGATATAAGCAGTGTCCGTTGAAATGTTATTAACTGGTCTTCGTAGACCTTCAGGGGGGGTTGCTTCGGATAGGTATCTGTGCAATCAAGAAATACTGTGGAATGTATTTCCCGGGAGGCACTATTTCTCGAATCGCTGGTCAATAAATTTTGGTCTGTCAAAAGTTAATCTACCGTTTGCTGGGCGCTGGTTGGCGTTGGATTTGGATGATACCTTGCTGCTTGGCTCCTTTACCTGTGCCGATGATTGGGGCGATCTGGGGGGGGCGGGCTCCGGCTTTGTCAAAGGCTCAATGGCTGTCGATTGGTGGGCGAGCTTACGGCGATGGCTTCGCGGAAGCCCCGAACTAGTCCCTTGCAAGCACAGGCACCCCTATTTGAATCATCCGCTGGTCGAGGTCGCATTTCGCCCCGCTCTGCTCGAAGGGCTTGCTGAGTTGAAAGCTTTGGGATTGGGTTTGGTGTTGGTAACTGCTTCCGCCCGTCAACGGGTGGATTACCTCTGTCTCCGGTTTCCGTTTTTTGGCGAATTGTTCAGAGGTCCTTTGGGTCATGTGATTACGGCGGAAGATATGGTAGAGTTGCAACTGGAGGCAGTGCAACTGGCGGATACAATTGACGATCCGGCATCAGCCGCGGCGCACCGCTTACGTCCACGATCCCTCGCCGTCAAGACGCCGTGGGCAGTGTCAAGGGCTTGCGGAATTCCATCTTACGATTTGCTGATCGATGATTCGAAAACGACGGCGGAGGTTTTTGATCAGGCCGGTTTGAATGATCGGCTTCTTTACATTGAAGGGCGGCATCCGTGGTCCGGTTATGGGGTTGGAATTCTTGACGCGGCGGTGAGGCGGCTTCTCGGTGAAATTCCTGCGGACGGGCATGGAGCTCCACTTCCTTGTTTACGAGAGTGGCAGGAGGTTCCTGCTGGCATTCCTGTTCCTCCGAAAATAGAAGACCCTCTCTATTTTCCATTACTGCATTACTCCGATCAGTTCTAGAGGGGGCGTTACTTGTCCCAACTGGCCGTTAAACAATTTTCATGATTCAACCCTCAATATTGTCATGACCGTTACGATTATTGTCATTAACCGCGATCGTCCCGATCTTACCAATCATGTGGTCGAGCAACTCGAAGCGATGGGTGATGGCATTGAGAAACGGCTGTATGTGGTGGAGTGCGGGAGTAAGAAGCCTGAGGGATGTTCGAAATACATGACCCACTGGTTTCGCGACCCAAGTTATCGTGGGCGTTACTATGGATTCAACCGAGGGCTTGAAATTGCGCGCAAGGATGGATCAGCGGATTACTATTGGTTCGTGGTCAATGACATCAGTTTCCCAGAAGGCCAAGACGTGCTGGCGGAGTTGATCGGCGCGATGGAAGAGGAGCCAAAGATGGGGCTCATCGGGCCGGGCGAACCGGAGGCCGACGATTACGAGGGTTGTCATCCGAAACCCGGACGTCGCTGGCACAAAGTGGCGACGGTTCATGGTCTGGCTCATTTCATACGTGGAGAAGTGATTGAGAGCATCGGTTACATGAATCCGGCGTTTCACTACTCGCAGGGGGCGGGAGCCGAGTATGCCTATAAGCTCTACAAGGCCGGTTGGTTCCTCGCCTATTCTGATGTGGCGACCTTGCGACATGCGGGAAGTTCGACTTATGGCACAGTGACTAAAATTTCCCGGCACGAATACCATCGCCGCGCTCGCGATTTTGCCACTCGCTATCTGGAAAAACACTATGGTCGCGATTGGGATCAGCGTTTTACCAGTGTCCTGCCACCAGAGATTGAAGTGAACATGTTTCCCAAGCAGAAGGAGATCTGGGGCCGTAAAATGCACCGCAATTGGAAAGATGTCTGCCCCTGGTTCTGGAAGTTTGGAAGCCGGCTGAAACGGAATCTTAAATTGACGAAGTGAAGAGGTCCGCCAGTGGGGCGAGCAACCGACTTCGAACCGGCCCAGCCAGAATAACACCGTGAAAAGCATTTTAGTTTCATGATGATGAAAATAGTTCATTTAGTTCCCCATATTGGTCTCGGGGGGGATATCACCGTCATAAAAAGCATGGTCCGGGTGCAAGGTGACCAGGTCTGGGTCAATGGCTTGACACCTCAAGAAGCCTTTGATCCCGTGGTCACAGAGAATCCATTCCCTTTGAATTCCGGGCTCGCCGGGTTTTTCAGGGGGCTGTTGAACCTAAAGCGATTGCCTGCGGACACGCAGATCCTCCACGCCCACAGTCCGAGCTGCATTCTGTTCAGCTTGTTGGCTCGCAGGCTGCGATGTCGCAAGGCAGCAGTTGTCTTTACATTTCATTTGCCTGTCCCGGATCACGGTTGGAGGCGCAAAGTCAAAGGCTACCTGTTCAACTGCAGTGATGTAATTCATTTCTCATCAATTGAAATGATTGAAACCTCTCGGGAACGTTACGGTGTTCGGAACTCCAAACTTGCCCTACTGACCTTTGGTGTGGATTTGGAACCGTTTGCTTCAGATACGCTGATTTCCAGTCAAGGAGCCCTTCGCAAGCGCTGGAACATTGATCCGGCAGCACGCGTCGTCGGCTATCTTGGGCGGTTATCTACGGAGAAAAACTGTGAGTTTCTCATCCGTTTTCTTCATCAATATGAGGAACGATTCCCGGACCTTCAGCTCGCTATCGCCGGGACAGGGGATCTCTCGGAGGTCTTGCGGCAACACGCCGCAAGCGGCCCGGCAAGGGATCGAATTCACTTTTTAGGTTATACCCGTGAACCGGAGACCGTTTATCCTACCTTCGATCTGATGGTCCTGCCGTCGGATTTTGAGGCGTTCGCTCTGGTTGTAGTGGAGGCGGCTTATTGTGGAGTGCCCACGTTGCGGTCTGATTTAGGAGGAAGTCGCGAACAAATTAAAGAAGGGGTCACGGGCTTCGTGTATTCACAGCGTGGCGGCTATGAGGCGATGGAGGCTGCCCTCCTACGGATTTTAGAAAATCATTGGGATCATTTGCAGGAAATTGGATCTGCTGCGCGAAAGCATTGCCTTGAACTTTGCGATATGGACCGCTTTTCCCAAGGCCTCGGCCAGCTCTATCAGGATGCTCTGGATCAGCGATGAATTTTCTTCTTAATCTCATCAAAAAATAAGTCCCTTGCGCATTCTTCTGATCAATACTTCTGACACCAAAGGAGGCTCGGCGCAAGTGGCATGGAACCTTGCGAAGGGGCTGCGAGCACGGGGGCATGAGGTGGAATACTGGGTGAACCACAAGTCATCGGATGCGGATTTTGTCCACGAGATGGTGAGGCCGGCGGTCAGAGCAGGAAGAAGTCTTCTGGGGCGAGTGGTCCATCGACTCGGGATCAATAGCCTGCAGTTGGAAAGCGCGAGTCCTCGCCACTCAGTTCCCGGGAATCCCGCGGAATTTGATTTGATCCACTTGCATGATGTGGGTGAATTCAACTTGAGTCATTTCGACTGGTTGGCTCGTCAGGCACCATTGATCTGGACGATGCATTGCATGGCGCCATTCACCGGCAATTGCCTCTACAGTTACGGCTGTGACCGCTATATGAACGGCTGCGGATCATGTCCCGAGTATGGGCAATGGCCCTTGCATTGGCTCCATCGCGATGGCTCGGCACTCAACCTGCGGCTCAAGCGCTGGTTTCTACGGAACACCCCGCTGCAGTTGATCGGGGTGTCCGATTGGATCCGCGAGCGATGCCAAGAAAGCCGCTTGTTCCGTGATCAGCCCGCCACGACGATACTCAATGCGGTGGATCCCGAGCGGTTCTTCCCAGTGCACCAAACGGAAGCACGCGACCGACTCGGTGTGCCGCAAGATGCACGGGTGGTTTTACTTTCGGTGGCTGGGGAGCCGCAGGACACTCGCAAGGGACTCGATATCGCCGTGAAGGCACTGCACGAACTTCACGATTTTCCGGTGTTTCTCCTGCCTCTCGGCATCGCCGGTGATAGCTCTGAACTCCGCGAGGCCTTGGCAGGCTTTCCTGGGTTGCCGCCGCGCCATGTTCACGAGGATGCCACCCTGCGCGATTATTATGCGGCGGCTGATGTCGTCTGGCACCCGAGCCGGGCGGACACTTCGTCGATGGTCTCGCTGGAGGCTTTTGCCTGTGGCACCCCCGTGATTGCCGCGGCGGTGGGCGGGGTGCCGGAGGTGGTGAAGGATGGCAAGGGGCTGCTAATTGAAGCAAATGACAGTTCGGAACTTGCCTCAGCAACCCGTCGATTTTTTTTGGATCCGGTTATAAAAATGGGGATAGACGAGAGTCTCCAGCGACATTCTGCCGAGTTGGAGTTTGCTCGGATGCTCGATGAACACGAGTCATTCTACTCATCGTTCCTAGATGCTGGAACTCCGAATCCGATTTCATGATGACTCCGGGACGAATGGTTTACCTCGCTCGCCGTCGGCTTTCGCTGGGCTTTCGTCACTGGCTTGCGGAGCGCGTTTTTGAGCGACGGATTGACGCCTGGCGGGTGGATCCGTCATGGCCGGAAGCTCCGGTGCCAGTGCATCTGCTGACGAGTCAGCATGATTGGCGGATGGCCTTGTGGATGTTGGCGAGCTTGCATCATTTCACGAAAATGCATTGGCCGATCATCCTGCATGAGGATGGCAGTTTGGGTGAAGAGGAGTTGGGACTTTTCCAGCGCTTGTGTCCCGGCTTGCGGGCATGGCAGCGGGGTGAGGCGGACTCGCTCATGGCCTCTCGCCTTACCGACTATCCGCGCTGCGCGGACTATCGTGCAAGGATGCCGCACGGCTTGAAATCTTTCGACATCCCCCAGTTGGCCGAGACTCCGCGCTTTCTAATGCTTGATCCAGATGTCCTGTTTTTCAAGTGCCCTCAGAAAATTCTCGATTGGGCCGCTGATCCATCCGACGATTCCTGCTGGTTTAATCAGGACTTCCAAGAGCCCTCGCCCATCCCGCCAGAACGCGCGGTCACCGAATTTGGGTCAGCGCTTTGGCCGCGAGTCAATACGGGCCTCTGCCTGCTGACCCGCGAGGCGGTGGTGAATCTGGATGCGATGGAAACTTGGCTCGCCCACCCAGCGCTGCAGGATCCAAAGATCCAATGGCGGGTGGAACAGACCCTCTTGGCCCTCGCGGCTTCTAAGGCAGATAAGGGTGGTCTTCTGCCTTCAAGCTACGAAGTTTCGCCCAACAAGTGCCGCCATATCGACAGCGTTGCGCGCCACTACGTTGGCTGCGTTCGGGACCGCTTCCTCGGCGAAGGCGTCTTTGATTTGCACCGTCCTCTGACTTCTGACATGGCCTAAGAATAATCGCGTGAGGCGAAGCCTTTTACGCGACAGACTATCCTTCCTCGTGCGCATCGTCCATCTGCCATTTTACGACGACAACTCTTATCAGACTTTATTGATGGATGCGCAGCGCGAGCTCGGGCATGAGGTCTTAGAGGGTGGAGGCGGTGGAAACTTCCTCGGCGTGGCCCTGCGCGAGTGGAGGGCGGACATCATTCATTTCCATTGGCTGCACCCCTATCTTCTCAGGGAAAGCGCGGTGGGTTCGGTCTTGCGGGCTTCGCGGTTCATGATCGAGGTCGCCCTACTCAGGGCGAGGGGCGCCAAAGTCGCATGGACCGTCCACAACCTGGTGAATCATGCCGGTCAACACGCGGGAATCGAGCGATGGTTTTCTTGCCTATTCGCGAAGTTGGCTGACGCCTGCTTCGTTCATTCTCATGCTGCGGGTGAGTCCGCGGCGGAGCGGTTTGGCATTCCCGCCTCGAAGCTCCATGTGATTCCACACGGCAACTACATTGGATGCTATCCAAATGAAATAAGCAGAGAAGCCGCAAGGGGTATTCTTAAACTCCCTTCTGCCGCCAAAGTATTTTTGTTTCTGGGCCGGATAGAGCCCTATAAAGGGGTCTTCGATCTGATTGATGCTTTTGTTGGAATGCCGGGGGACTCGCATCTGGTGATTGCTGGCAAGGTGGTCAATCCAGAGCTTCTGGCGGAACTTGAAATGCGCTGCAGGGATCATCCGCGCATTCATTTTGAACCTCGGCGGATTCCCGATCAAGAATTGCAGGTCTTTTATAATGCCGCGGATATCGTCGTGTTTCCCTTCCGGCAGATCCTCACCAGCGGTTCGTTGGTTTTGGCGATGTCGTTCGGCAAGGCGGTGGTCGCTCCTCTGGTATCCAGCTTGGAGGAGATTCTTCCGCCTGCAGGCGTAAAGTGGTTTGTGCCGACTGATCCAGGCAGCCTCTCGGACGCGCTTTCGGAGTGGATAGACTCTGATCCAGAGATAGCTGGGGCATTGAACCTAACTCAAGCCTCGGTCTGGGAATGGAAAGAAATAGGAGCCAAGGTCATCGATACCTGCCTAACACCCCAATGACAGAAGAAACTGATATCCCGATTTTAAGTCATGCTGGCCCGGTCGATACCGACCTTGTGGTAGCCTTTCTGATTCCAATGCGGCCGCGGACTGATGAACGGGTATGGACTCTCGCCTGCGAGCTGTTGGAGCAGACGCTGTCGTCTTTCCTCGCTCAGAGCAATACGCACTGGATTGCGGTGATTGCGGGACATGATCGCCCAGTTTTCATGGATCGCCTTGTGGACCCAAGAGTCCAGTTTTACATCGTCGACTTCGATCCACTCCCTGGGGGAAGTGCGATTAGGGATGGCAGTTGGAAGAAGGCATTCGCGGCGATGAAGGCCGCGCCCTTCAACCCGCGGTTCCACATGGCCTTTGACGCGGATGATCTGGCGCATCGGGATTTCGTGGCGACCCTCGCGCGGACACCTGACGTTCCAGCGGTAGTTTTTGATCGAGGCTGGGAGTTTGATTTGGGGCTGCGGAAGGCCCTCGCACGGAATCATCTAGCGGACTTGTGTGGTTCAACGGTTGCCTACAGTTGTGAGCATTTTCCGATGCCTCAGGGCCGCGACTGGAATGAGTGGAACAAAGTTCCGTCCATCACCATCGGTCACGATTGTGCGAAGGCGGACCTTGTCCGGCGAGGACTCACCCCATGGATTCCCGATGACCGCCTGGTGGCCTATGTTTGCGGGCACGACTCCAATATCTCCCAGCGGCACTATTCGCGCCCATGGCGGCGGCGCTTGGGTTTCAGCATTCTTGGTCGGCCCCTGCAGCGGCAGTTGAGGGAAACATTTCAACTTTCCCTGTAGAACCTCGTGCTGAGAGTTTATGCGCAGGCTTTCAAAAAAACTGATGAAGGCCGTGCGTCGGCAGAATGACAAGAATCAGGGAAAATGCTCCTTGCGCTGAGAAGACAGCAGCCGGGGCAACGACGTTCAAGTCGGCCATAAATCTGGAACACTTTTATGAACATTTTCACCGATTGTGGCTGCGTCTCGGGAAAGTGTTATTAATAAGAAATTAGATGCTATAGAATCACACCGCTACTACATAGGAAAGCTTATCTCGCGCCTGGGGTTTGCTCCAGCTCAACCAGCTTTATAATCAATGACTATTAAAGAACTGATCGAAAAATGCCTTTATTCTCCACTCAAATTTTACATCAAACATTCGCCGCTAGAGTTACGATATGCTCGTTTAAGCTTCGCACAGTTTGGAGAAGATTTAGTTTTAGAAAACCTTTTGAGTAAAAAAGATGGGTTTTATGTTGATGTCGGAGCGTATCATCCTTTTAATTTTTCAAATACCTATCTCTTCTATAGGAAGGGATGGAGCGGTATCAATATTGAGCCAAACCCTTACGGGAATAAGCTTCTCAGGAAGTTCAGGAAACGTGATCTAAATTTGGCAATTGGAGTTTCTGACAAGACTGGATCAACTAAGTTTTTGTCGAATCGCACGTACTCACGTCTATTAAATGAATGTGAGGCTGACGTCGAAAAGGGGGAAGTTATTGAGGTTGAAATACGACCCCTGAGTTCAATTTTAGACGAAGTTATTCCAGAACAGAGAGGAATCGATTTCCTTTCAATTGATTGTGAAGGTCATGATATTAATGTCTTAAAATCTAATGACTGGAAAAAATATCGGCCTAAATATGTGTTAGCTGAGGATACACAACGATTAGAGGATTCTGAAATTGTCCAGTTTCTGCGAGATGTATGTTACGAACCTATTTGCGTCATGGGGATGACGCGTCTATTCGAGGATAGGAAATCTGACGGATTCCAGAAAAGCAGGACAGATTAAACTTGGGCGGATTCTCGGAATGAATAGCAAAAAACTGGAAAGTAATGCGTGCCGCAACATAGGCAAGGCAGCAAGTTAATCCTTGCAGGAACAGGCTAGTGGTGGAACAAGGTGCCCGCCGTCACGGTATCTAATGACTCTTCAAAGACGGATTTACAGTGCAAGGGTCTTACTCCGTGGATCCCGCAAGCCCGTTTGGTGGCGTATGTTTCGGGTCATGGCTCAAGCATCTCCCAGCGGCATCTTTCGCGTCCCTGGCGCCGCTGGTTGGGCTTCCGGTTGCTTGGAAAGCCATTGGGGCGCAAGTTGAGAAAATCATTTCAACTTTCCCTGTAGAACGTCTCCCTGAGGGTGGCTGCGCAAGCCTATGCTACCATCGCGATTAGGGGAGGGACGCTCCGTGTTCTCGTGGAAGAGCCTGAGGTTTGCAGGTGGCTTGAAGTGGCGGATAATCGAATAAGTCAAGATATCAACTGGATCAGATGAAGGCACAATCCCAACCTCCTTCGACAGGGCAACGCGTCGCGGTCGTGATTCCGTGTCACAATGCGGAGCGATGGCTCGGTGAGGCGATCCAGAGTGCGCTGGACCAGACCGCCAACGTGGTCGAGGTGATCGTGGTGGATGACGGATCGTCCGATGGAAGTCTGAAAGTGGCTGAAGCTTTCGGAAGTCGGGTGATTTTGTTGCGAGGTGCCTGGGGCAATGGCAACTGCGCACGCAACCACGGTTTAGCGGCGGCCACCGGCGAGTGGGTTCAGTTTCTTGACGCCGACGATTTTTTGATACAGGACAAGATCGCCGGTCAACTGGCGGCGGCCAGTGACGGGGTTGATGTGATTTATTCGCCGTTGATTGTGCGGAACGAGACCACGGGCGAGGAGAGCGTGGACCGACCCACTCCTGATTCCGACTTGGCCGAACAATGGCTGCGCTGGGAGTTGTGCCAAACAGGCGCGGCCTTGTGGCGCATTGAATCCTTGCGGCGGATGGGTGGGTGGAAAGAGGGCCTGCCCTGCTGTCAGGACAACGAGCTCACCCTCCGCGCGCTGATGAACGGGCTGAAATTCCAGTATGTGGATCATCCCGGAGCGGTTTATCGGATTTGGTCGGAGGAAACGGTTTGCCGCAAGGACCCTCGGCGGGTGATCCGGCAGAAAACCCAACTGATCGATGAGTGTCTCGCATGGCTGAAGCGGACGGGAGAATTCGATGCTCGCCATCGGCAGATTGCCGGTCAGGCTTGTTTTGAGATGGCGAGGACATTGGCACGTTCTTCTTTTCGAGGTGCCGTAATCTTTCATAGTGATCGGAAGCGAATCGGTCTTATCAGGCCAGATGGCCCCTCGGCGCCCTTAAGTTATCGATTTTTATATCACATTTTGGGATTTCTTTTGACCGAAAGCATTGCTTGCTTGCAGCGCCGCAGTGTGAAAAAACTATTCAATACACGATGAATCGAAATAAGTGGCCTTCAGGATCAAATGCTGAAAAATCGCCAATTTTTAGTGTGATTATCCCAACCTTTAATCAAGCGCTTTACATAGAACGCACCCTGGCATCTGTGTTTTCCCAGACGTTTACTGATTTTGAAGTGTTGGTTGTGGATGACGGTTCCACAGACGACACAGTGAGTATTATCGAGCGAAGTGGCTACCCGGTTAGAGTGCTTAATCAGGCGAACTTGGGCCCGGGAATTGCCAGGAATCAGGGCGTATCTAAGGCGGTCGGTAGATACGTTGCTTTTCTTGATGGGGATGATTTGTGGTTTCCTTGGACACTGAAGACCTTTCATGACGCTTTGGTGGAAAATTCAGAATGCCGGTGGGCTATTGGAAAATGCATCGAATTTCATGAAGACGACGAGTTGAAATCGGTAGTCAGCTCACAAGGTTTGGGAAGTAGCCTGAATCAACCGGTTCCGGATTTTCTTGCGACATCCAGAGATTACTTCGAGATTTACACGGGGGAGTTTGCCATTTTGCGTGAAACCCTGAATGAGGTTGGAGGCTACGAAGGAGGATTGATGAATCTTGAAGATGGGGACCTCTATTTGCGCTTGGGCGACGGGGTCCGGATTTCATCGATCAAAAAGCCTGTAGTGTTCGCTTATCGGCGAAGAAGCGGATCAACATCTGGAAACCTTAGTTATGCAATTGAAGCCTGCAAGCGCGTCCTTGAAAGGGAGTCCGCTGGAACATACCCCGGCGGAGGGGCGAGGAGGCTAGAGCGGATGAGAATTATCTCCCGCTATGTAAGGCCTGTGGCGATTCGGGCATTAAGAGAGGGGGCGTTGCCAAGCGCTTGGGCGCTCTATCTTGGATTATTAGGAGGTAATTTAAGGTTGGGTCGGGTTAGGTTTTTAGTGGCCTTTCCAGTCTTGTGTTTCTTTGGGTTATTGAAATCAGCATTGACTCGGAGCCGGTCCTGTTCCTAAATTTCTTTGGATGATGAATTTTAATTTTCCAAGCAAGAACCAATGATTCAACTTCGCTGTTTCGGAGGTGGCGTGATCGCGTATTGCTACAATTCCTGGATTGGATGGATGCCGAGTCGGCGGATCCGGCAGTGGTATCTGAAATTCTGGCTTGGTTGCCTGGGTCGCGGTTCCGGAATACAGTTGAATTGTCGATTTTTGAACGGCCGAAAGGTGTTTTTGGGAGAGCGGAACGTGATCAATTTCGGATGTTTGCTGGACGGGCGGAAATTCACGATTCGGTTCGGCGACGATGTGAGTATTGGTCCGGAAGCGAGCATTCTGACCCTTGGACATGATCCCCAGGCCCTTGACTTCGCGGACCGAGGTGGAGACGTGGTAATAGGTGATCGTGCGTGGATAGGTTATCGCGTCATTGTTTTGCCCGGCGTATCAATAGGAGAGGGGGCTGTTGTCGGAGCCGGGTCCGTTGTTACCAAGAATGTGCCACCATACACCATTGTGGCCGGCAATCCTGCCCGCAAGATTGGTGAACGTCCCAAGGATTTATTCTATGAACTTGATTTTAAGCCATGGCTTCACTGACTTTGCCTCTCAGCGGAGTCGAGGCTTCTGGACCGCTATAAACAGTATGAATATTGAGGAGTTCCAGATTTCAGCAATACAAGGATGAGGCCGGCAGCGAATGGACTTATGAGGCTGTGGAAATTTGTTATGGGTCGTCTTGGACGGACGGGCCGGCGAGACCCGATCGATGTGGGTCCGCCCTTCATTCTTGTGTTCTGTCCATCGGCCCAAGGAGGAATTGCGGATTACGCTCATGAGCAGGCGGAGGCAATGGCGCAATCCGGCTGTGGGGTGGTAATGTTGTGTCCTGATGATTTTTTGCATTGCGGTCAACACTACAGCCAGATGCGCACATTGCCTGCCACAGGCAAGCGCCTTCCCATGAAGTGGCTACGGGTAGCCAAGCTCGTAAAAGACCTAGTCACATGTCAATGTAGGCTGTCCTCATGCATTCGTAGCCTCGGAGTGAAGAGTGTTTTGTTTGCTTCCTATGTAGAGTATCTGGCACCCTTGTGGGCATGGCGGCTCAGACTTTGGAGAAGATCTGGAGTTCGTTTTGGTGCAGTCGTACACGATCCGGTGCGTGACTTCGTGCTTGGGCCGCTATGGTGGCATCGATGGTCTGTGAGCGAGGGTTACTCGTTTCTCGACGTTGCTTTTGTTCACCAGCCGATTGCCTTGGATACCGGCAGCAGGAAAGTTCAAGTCAGGACAGAGGTGATTCCTCATGGTCCTTATTTCTTCCCGAGTCCAAGTACTAGTCGTATTGAGTTTCGCAATCGGCTTAACGTCCCTGAAGATGCAGTGCTTTTTCTTTCCTTTGGTCATCTAAGGGATGGTAAAAACTTGGATCTTATACTCGAAGCGATGAGAGAGCTACAGCAGGCGTGGTTACTGGTAGTCGGTACCGAAGCGGGTTCCGGCCATTCATCTTCTGGTGATTATCAAATACTAGCCGAGAGATACGGGGTCGCCTCGCGCTGTCTCTGGCGGATTGGTTTTGCCTCAACCCAAGATACGGCCGATGTTTTTCATGCATCCGACTTCGCTCTTCTCACTTATCGGGCCAGTTTTCGCTCGGCCAGCGGCGTCCTTAATCTTGCCGTCAGATATAGACGTTTAATGGTCGTTTCAGCTGGCGATAGCAACTTAGCAACGTCGATCGTGCGCTACAGCCTTGGAGAAAGGGTAGGTCCGGATAGTGTCAGCGAGATTGCACGAGGAATGAAGTTGGTCATGGCGAACCGACCGACTGCTGAGTGGATGAAATACGAGAGAGATAACAGTTGGCAGAAAAACGCAAGCATTGTGATGATGGCGTTTGACGAGCTAGGCAGTGAGTCAGGGCAATCGAACCGCTGGAGTGCCCCCGAAAGTTGATCCACTTCTTATGAGAGTTGGTGGTGGGTTTTGAATTGTTAGGTTTGGATGGAGGTGTTTTGTCGGCTTCAGGATTGGAAATCAAACAGCTCTTTTCAAGTGCCGAAGAGCAAGGGTTGTTCACAGGCTCCGGGAGCCGAGAATGGGACGAAAAGTCGTCGGAGGCGGACGGGGCCTGTGAACAACCCGCTGGTTCAGGCATGCTGCCGCGAACTCGGCGAGCGTCAGGTCTCCCATCGACGAATGGGGACGTCGGTGGTTGTATTTGTCCCGGTGCTCCCCGCCCAGCACCTTGGCTTCCAGCAGGCTCATGAAACTCTCCACATTGAGGAACTCGTCGCGAAACCTCGAATTAAAGCTCTTGCTGTAGCAGTTCTGCCAAGGCGAACCCTGTTTGATGAAGAGGCTTTTGAACCCCTTTTGCGCGATCCAGTTCTTCACAGCATTGGCTACGAACTCCGGTCCGTTGTGCGAACGGATGAGCTCTGGAACGCCGCGTTGCGCGACAAGTTTATCGAGGGTTTCGATCACGTCGCCGCTCGTCATCGAGCGCTCCACTTCCAGCGACAGGCATTCGCGGGTGAACTCATCAAGCACTGGAAGCCATTTGAGCCGACCTCCCGATTCGGTCTGGTCGAACACGTAATCATAGCTCCAGACGTGGTTGATTCGCTCTGCTTGCAGGCGCTGCGTTCCATTCTCCGTATTGCCCAAACACCGTTTCTTGCGGGCCTTCGGCGGCACCCAGAGTCCTTCCATTCTCCTTCTTCGGACCTCGGGTCATATCCCTCTGCCCGTGGCCTACGGCGTGGAGGAGGTTGATGTGGCACTGCAACTCGACGCCCAAGGAATTCCTCTCGTTGAGTATGCGCGATTGGAAGTCTTTCACGATACCGATTTGGCACACCACGAAAGCGTTAGGATCACGGCGGGTTCGATCAGAAACCAAGCCTTGCTGGTCGGGTTGCAATACCCTCTGATGGCGTTTCCCTTCGGCATCCTGCAGTGGCTGAACAAGATCCGGGACAATCTGATACGCCGTCGATGGGCGGGAAGTCTGCAAGGAGCACTTCAGACGCCGGGGCATCTCTGGAAGCATCGCTCCCTTCGGAGGCCGGTATCCCGGGCTGCCTTGCGGTCGTTTCGAGCCCTTGCCCAGAGCGGAGGCAGGGAGCTTTGATTGAACATCAAATGTCCACCCTCTTTAGGCTGCTTTACAGCCACTCTACTTGATGAAAATTTCCATCGCCGCCACCAATCCCTGCCACGTATGGGCGATGGCCTTGGAATTGCAAAAGTTGGGAGTGTTAGGCGCTTATTATTCGGGCTATCCCTCGTGGAAGTTGGCGGGTGCTGAGAGGGTGCGCTTGAAGGCGCATCCGTTTCGGACCTTGGTGACCTACGGTCTTCACGCCAAAGTGCCCGAGCGCTTCCGCCCCTCGAACCAATCGCTGTTCCGCTGGCAGGATGACGGCTTGGATCGTTGGGTGGCAAAGGTGCTGGAGCCTGCGGATTTCCATCACGGCATTCCAGGCCAGTGCCGTGAGGCGTTCCGGCGGGCGAGGGAACTGGGCGTGAGAACCGTGCTGAATCATGCCACCGGTCCAGTGCGGCAAATGGCTGGAATCCTTCAACCCGAATATGAACGCCTGGGCATGATGGTGGATGATGAGGGAGGGATCTCCAAGCGAGACTTAGAGCGGGTCGATGAGGAATTTGCGTTGGCAGATTTTCATTGCTGCGCGTCGACGGTGGTGCGAGACCAATTGGTGGCGGAAGGGGTGGATGCGGAAAGAATCTGGGTGGTTCCTTACGGCGCGGATCCTTGCGTCTGGAACGTGGGGGAGCTCCCGCGAGTGCGGCGGCCTGATGAGCCGTTTCGCATCCTGTTCGCCGGTCAGGTGAGTTTGCGCAAAGGGCTGCGTTTTTTACTTCGGGCCTTGGAGAATGCCGACGATGAACCGTGGCAATTGGACGTGTTCGGTCCCTTGCTAGAGGAATCTGCCGCTGATCGAAAATCCTACCGCGGTAAGGTGCCTGTAAACTACCATGGGCCGGTCGGCCAAACGGCGCTGGCACAGGCGATGCGGAAAAGCGATTTGCTGGTGTTGCCGTCGCTGGAGGAGGGGTTTGGTTTGGTGGTGGTACAGGCATTGGCCTGTGGGCTCCCCTGCGCGGTCAGTTCCATGGTGGGGGCGAGGGATCTGATCTCGGAGGGTGAGAACGGCACGGTTTTCCCCGTCGGCGATCCTACAGCGATTGGAGTGGCGCTCCGTCACTGGGCCGCATCTCCCAAGCGTGTCAGCGGCGTTTGGGATTGGTCCGGCCCGGCGAGGACCTTGGCTGAGGTTTCGGAAGCGCAGCTGAAGATCTGAACGTCGGCGATGCCTGCCGTCTGGCTCACCACGATGAGCGCACGGACTTATCCCACAAAAGAAGTTGGAAACCTCCAACCACGAAAGGCACGAAAGTTCTCAAAAATCAAAGAGTTGGATTCCTGCGCCCCTCATCCTGCGGATGAAGGATTCTTTGTCTTCAAGTCGCAGAGCTATCGTGCTTTTACTGTGTTTCGTGTTTCTGATCTCGGAATGTAGGTCTATACGTTCCTCCCTATTCTCATGTCCCCTTCATCCAAATCATTCCGAGTCCAAAAGCGGAAAGCTTCCAGTGAACGGAACATCCTTGAGCCCACGTGGAGCGGAACACTCGTGATTCTTGGGTGCCTGCTAGTGGCATGGGTGCTGGGTGATGCCAAAGACGGAAAGATCACCACCGTCCTTCAATTTCAGGCGATTGTGGTAGGGATTGGCTTGGCGGTGAGTGCCGCCCTCGACTATCAACGCGGCTTACGGAATCTGGTCCGTTGCGATCTGGTTTGCCTCGGTTCGCTCTTCTTCCTGACCTACGTCGAGTTTCTCTTTCCTCAACCGGGCTTTGATTTGCAGGCTTCGGGATATGATTTGGCCGGATCTTCCAGGATGGTTCTGCTTGGGATCGGAGGGATCGCGCTGGGGCGTCACGCCCGTTTTCGCTTCGCCACAGGTGGTGGTGCAGGACAGGGGACAGGCAAGCCGCCGGGGCTCGCGATCAATCATTGGCTTTGGCTTCTATGGGTCGCCGCCGGATTTGGTTACCTGAGCATGCTGCTGGCGGTGAATTTTAATGTGGTGGAGATGGTCGAGGCAATGATGGGGCCCCGCTTCAGCCAGCCATGGTCGCGGGGAAAATTAGGCGACTGGAAGGCGTTGATTTTCGAGTTGTCGATGTTCATTTTCATCATTCCGCCGGTTTATGGGGTTCTGCTGGCCAAGCGCAAACAGGTGCCGACGGTAGGATTCGCCGTGGCGACATTCATCGCCCTGTTCACATTGTTTTATGGATTTTCCTCCGGGACCCGCAATGTGTTCGCCACTTATTTGGCCGGAATGATCGGTGCTTACCTTCTCGTGCTGCCAAAACTCCGCCTTAAACAAGTCGTTGTCGCTGGCTTGATCGGAGGAGGCCTTCTCTACTCATCGACCAACCACATGCTGGCGTTTCGTCAGATCGGACTGTCGACCTATCTGAAATATGGTGCAGCCAATACCATTTATGAAGATGAAGATAGTTCGTTTTTCGTGGATGCGAATCTCCTTAATATGGCGATTTTGATGGATGCCATTCCGGCAAAATATGACTATACGGGGTTGGACGTGCCCTACAATGCGTTGATCCGCCCGATTCCACGGGCGATTTGGCCAGGTAAACCGGAAGGTTTGAAAGTGGGGATCGAGGAGGCAGCGGGGGTGGAGGGGATGACCTTGGCCGTGACTTTTGCGGGTGAGTCCTACATGGCGGCAGGCTGGATCGGAGTGTTATTGGGCGGGCTCTTTTTCGGAGTTCTTTGCGGGTTCTGGAATAGTCGGTTCCGCGGGCGCTGGAGCACTTTTTCCCAAGTGGTGTATGCGGCGGGATTCGTTCCTGCAGCGATCTCGATGCGCAGCCTATTAAGTTTAACCACGGCGATTCTACCGATTTTCGGGCTGCTGTTCGTTGCGTATTTCTTGAAGCGCAATGCTGGGGAGACAAGTCCAAGCGGAAAGGCCGGCCGCCGATCCCGGAGGCGGCCCTCGTCCTCATTGCCGAGGCCGAGCCCGGATGCCGACCCGATTACGGGTGAACCGAGTGAGTCTCAACGTTGAATGAAAGTCCTATGTATCAGTGTAACGCCTTCACCGTATCAACGGGATTTTTTCCGGGCGCTGGCGGCAAGGGAAGAATGTGAGCTTGAGGTGACCTATCTCGAGAACGTGCCTGATGACTCGCCATGGCAAGTAGCAGCAATGGAGCCATGGGAGTCTGTGCTGCCAGGACGCGTGTTTGGCAAAGGCCGGGTGCGTTGTCATTGGAACTCACCGCTTCCCTGCATCGAGGGTTGCGACCGGGTGATCGTGAATGCCCCGCTCACCGGACTGACCACCCAGCGGATGTTCCGTCAGTTAGCGGCGTGTAGTGCTCCGCCCTGGGTGTTTTGGGGAGAGTTGTTGCTGCCACGAACCGGTTTCCGGCGTGCGTTGCAATTGCAGTTGTCCTCCCCCATTCGTAGTGCGCGTGCCATCGTGGCAATTGGTCGGACGGCTCAGGCTGACTACGAAGCGCGGTTTCCAGGGATGGCGGTGCACAACATTCCCTATGCCTGTGACCTAGTGGAATTCGAGCAAGCCTCGCGACAGCGAGTCGCAGGGGCTGGTTGCCGGTTTCTGTTTGCGGGTCAAATGATTGAGCGCAAGGGTGTGGATCTGCTGCTTGAAGCCTTTGCCCGCTTGGTCGCCGATGGGTTGGCGGTAGAACTACATCTCGTTGGCCGTGAGGGGGCTCTTCCGGGATGGCTCGCGACCTTGAATGCCTCAACCCGGGAGCGAGTGATCTACCACGGCTTTGTCCAGCCAGATGGGCTCCCTGAACTTTTCTCAATGGCTGACGTGTTTGTCATCCCCAGTCGCCATGATGGTTGGGGAGTGGTGGTGAACCAAGCTTTGGGATCCGGTATGCCGGTCGTCACCAGCGACGCTGTTGGCGCGGGTCGCGATCTTGTTGAAGACGGAAAAAATGGATTAGTCGTCCCAGCAGGGGACTCTCGAGCACTAGAAAATGCAATGAGACGTCTAGCATCTGATCACGATCTGGTAGTTAGAATGGCGGATTCCGCTACGGAGTCTGCTAAGGTATTGACGCCGGAAATTGCGGCGAGTGCAATGGTCGATATTTTTAACGGAATAGAAACCGATGGAGGAATACGAACTCGATGAAGATTTTGTTGGTTAGTTCTAGTTCGGGCTCGCACGGGGGAGGTGAGTTTTTTCTTCTCTATCTTGCCAAGGCGTTGAACAGCCTGGGTCACAGTGTCGTGTTATGGTGCTCTACCCACCGGCGTATGGACGAGCTTGCCGATCGCTTCAATCCACTTGGGGACGTGGTTCGTGAAGACTCCCCAAACAGCTACTTGGATCGTCGGACTAGACTAATTGGAGCGATGCTCGATAGAAGTAGGCAGCGGAGGATTGGCTCATCTTGGAAGAGGATCGCCCCTGACTGTATTCATTTAAACAAGCAAACGCTCGAGGACGGATTAGATCTCAGTCGCGCTGCGAAGCTGTCTGGAATTCCATGGGTGAGTACTATTCACATCACTCAGTCGAATCGTGAGCTTGGGGCTGTTTTTGGTGGGTTACGTGACTGGTTAGCGAGGCTGTGCTTTCAAGGACATGCGAAGATAAGTCAGGTCGCAGTTAGCGATTCCCGTGCACGCGCGCTGCAGGATCAAATTGGTCGAGAGGTCGATACGATTTACAACGGAGTGGAGGAACCCGCGGAGCACTGTCGACTCGACGCAAGGGCTGAGATTTTAGGCCATTGGGGATGGGGTGATGACTCGTTTTTGGTAGTGTGCGTGGCTCGGTTGGTAGAGCAAAAAAATCCGATGCGTTTTCTATGTTTGGCGGAACAGTTGCGAAAGCGTTGCCCGTCGGCGGTTTTTCTATGGGTCGGGGATGGAGTGTTGCAGGAAAGCTTTGAGCAGAATGTTGCGAGCAGGGGCCTTGAAGATGTCGTCAAGTGCGCCGGATGGTGTGATGATCCATCGCTTTGGCTTAGAGCCGCTGATTTGTATCTCCACCCAGCTCGCTACGAGGGGCTTCCTCTGGCGATCCTTGAAGCGATGTCTGTAGGGCTTCCGTGTGCTATTTCAGCAGAGATTGCAGCTGAGGCCGATGTGTTCAACCGCGAGAATGTGATCATCTGTTCTGACGGATCCGATGGATGGCTTGATTTAGTCTTGGACCCAGATCGACTTCGACTTGTTGGTGAAAATGCTCGGTCGCTGTATCGAAGTCAGTTTTGCCTGCCAGTGATGGGACTTGGCTATGAGAAACGTTATGAGCGGCTTGTTCGCGAGTGGGAAGGAGATGGGAAGTGAGGGTTCGATTCGTAACGCCACCCAAATCGCTTCAGAAAGGTGGGATTGAGAATGCTGTAGACGGTCTTCGCGCTGCGCTGCTTGATAAAGGTGTCGAGGTGATAGATCAGCCCGACCCCAGTGATCGCGTATGTGTTCACCATTTCCACGGGATGTGGGATATCAACCATGCTCGTTTGGCAAGAGATGTTCGCAGAAAGGGTGGAAGGTATGTCGTGTCTCCCCACGGAATGCTCGAGCCGTGGGCGTTTCGACTGAAAGCCTGGAAGAAGCGCCCTTTTTTCGCTTTGTTGGGGCGGTCGATGTTGCAGCAGGCCGCAGCCGTATTTGTAACAAGCGTAATGGAGGCAACGAATTTAAGGAAGGTGGTTAAACTACCTTGTGTGGAAGTTTTGCCCTTGGGTTGTAAGGACCCTAGCGGACCAGACTATGAAAATGCTCGGGAACGGTTGGGCTGGCGCTCTAATGACAAGGTGCTGCTCTATCTTTCTCGGATAGATAGAAAGAAAGGGCTTAATTTTCTCATAGATGCCTTGAATTCACTGAAGGATGAATCCATCAGATTGGTGGTGGTCGGTGACGGTGATGAGGGCTTTATCGAGGAACTGAAATGCCAAGTTGAGGGTTTTGGCTTGAGCGATAAGGTGGAATGGGTTGGAGGAGTATGGGGGCAGAGTAGATGGGATTACTTGCAAGGTGCCGATTTATTCTGCCTGCCAACACACTCTGAGAATTTCGGTATTGCAGTGTTGGAGGCGATGTTGGTCGGCACTCCAATTCTTACCTCTACCGCAACTCCATGGAGTAACGAGTGCGGACGAAACGGAGTATGGATTTGTGAGCCAAATTCCAACGCAGTCGTAAATAAATTGCCCGAGGCTATAGATGCCATCGGAGCATGGGGCGCAGTGGATCGGATTTCGCTATCTAATTGGGCAACAACAACGTTTGGTTGGGAACGATTGGCTAATCTCTATATCGAAGCCTATGAGAGGGCTTGTGATTAAACTATTGAAGATCCCATGATCAATCTGGCCAAATTTAATAATGCGTCCTACAAACGTGGTATGCCGCGTTGGAAGGAAGCGCTTTGGTGGGTGGTGCGCTCCTTGTTGTTTGCGCATTCGTTTCCGCTTCCATCCTCGCTGAAGGTGGTGGCGCTGCGGATGTTTGGCGCTACGGTTGGGGAGGGGGTGGTTATTCGGTCGCGGGTGAATATCACCTTTCCCTGGCGACTGAAAATTGGCGATCACGTATGGATCGGTGATGAAGTGATGATCCTTTCCTTGGCGGAGGTGTCCATTGGATCACATGTCTGTATCTCGCAGCGAGCATTCCTTTGCGCCGGAAGCCATGATTTTCGTAAAGAGTCGTTCGATCTGATTACTGAGCCAATCCGTATCGGTGATAGCTCATGGGTCGGTGCCATGGCGTTCATTCCGCCAGGAGCCGTTGTGCCAGAGGGGACGATGGTGAAGGCGATGGAAGTTTTTAGAGTAGCAGGTAGCAGGTAGCAGGTAGCAGGTAGCAGGTAGCAGGTAGCAGGTAGCAGGTAGCAGGTAGCAACGGGCGGGCGCACTCGGCCGACACGTCCGACCTACAATGCGATGCCTCTTCTTGTCGCTTCGGGCTTCTCGTAAAAAGAAGTGGTGGCATCAATCCACCCAATCCCGTCCAAAAGCTCTCCGCGCCTCAGCGTCTCCATTTTTGTGGCTTTTCTCCGTCGGCAAGCCACGTGATCAAAAGTTTTACGTGGTGCGGCTAAAAACACACAACCCAAGCTTCATTCCCTCCATGCTCTTCATGGTAAAAGCTACTCAAGCTTGGCTCTCCGCTGTCCCGAACTAATTCGCATCATTCGAATCATTCGCGTTTCACCCTTCTTGTCCTTCCAGCCCTTCTTGTGAAATCTGCATCTTCCTCCGCGCCACCGCGCTAGTAAGCCCAATGAAAATTACAGTCATTACGGCGGTGTTTAATCGCGAGGATACGATCGCGTCCACTTGCGAGGCGATTGCTTCTCAATGCCACGCTGATTTGGAATGGGTGGTGGTTGATGGAGGATCGACGGACGGTACTTTAGAGGTGCTGGAGAACTGCCAGCGTCAGCCGGATGTGTTCATATCAGAACGAGATGGTGGGATATATGAGGCGATCAATAAGGGGTTAAAGCTCGCTACAGGTGAAGTTGTCGGTTTGCTGCACTCGGATGATTTCTATCCGGACACACGTGTTATCGATCGTGTGGCGGAGGCGTTCAAAGATGAGGCCATCGATGCTGCCTATGGCGATCTCGAATATGTTTGGGCGGATAATCCGGATAAGGTGGCGCGCTACTGGAAGAGTGGTGTCTATGATCGCCAGAATTTTTGTCGTGGATGGATGCCGCCACACCCGACGTTTTTTATGAGACGCCTGCACTATGAGGAATTGGGTGGGTTTGATTTAAAATATCGGATCGCGGCGGACTACGATAGTGTGGTGCGCTACTTGTGGACGAACCGTTTAAAGGCTGCCTATATCCCGGCAGTTCAAATGCGGATGCGAACCGGCGGGGCGAGTAATCGATCATTGAAAAATATACTTTTGAAGATGCGCGAGGATAGAAGAATAGCTGTAGCTCATGGGCTTGGGTCGAGGGCACTGGTGTGGAAGAATATATCAAAAGTGAAGCAGCTCTTCCGGCGAGCGGAACATTGAGGAACTCGGTATGCGGAAGTATTTGGTGACACCTTGTGCTGCCGCCAGTAACGTTATTTTTTTTCAATAAAGCCGCCAGCAACTAGCTAGCGGCTTTATTCATTTTATTGATTTCGTGAAGTTTAGGCTGTAGTGACAGACGGTGGCGCAGTGTTCCAAGTCTGCCGACTTTCTATAAATTTTAAGACTGGCTAATCTCCTTTTGTTTTGAATCGAAATATCCTCAAGCTTACTCAAAGGTTTCTCGCGCGGGCTTGGCGGCCTGCTGCGATTGGTGTGACTTTGATTGCACTCTTGGTAATTGGCGTGCATTTTGGATTGCAAGAACCGCCTGTGGATACTCAAATTCATGAGGTAAATCGACAAGGCGACGATGATGAGGGAAGTGACGAGATTTCACTTGAGCGCTATCTTCGTGCATTGGATCTTGAAAAAGAGGGCAAGCTTTCAGCAGCACGTGTGGAAATGCGTTGGCTGGCTCCTTTAGGGCGGGCTGGGACGTCTCGCGGGATTCCCGAAGCGCACTTGTGGATGGCGAATGATTTGCTGGATGGTTTTGATGCGGGTTTTCTTTTAAAGTTTCCTCTTGGCGCAGAAGATGACAGCCTTGATGTCCAACCCATCACGGTAGATGAAAATCGACAGGCCGAGGCTTTTAGCCACTTGATTAAAGCGCTGGAGCTGCGCCCGGATTTTACCGAAGCACTGTTATTTCGCGCAGCCTTGTTGATAGCAAAATCAGATCGCGAAACCGCGATCAGCAGTCTGATTGATGGAGCAGCGGTGATTGATGATCCTTCAAGAGTGGTATTCCCGCTCATCCACGCAATAGCCTACAAGGGTGATGAAGTGGGTTTACGCGAACAACTCTGGGCAGGCTATTCTACACTGGGCAACGATATCGCGAGATCCAGGAAAGTGGAGACCGGAGATCGTATTCGCTATGCGCTGTTCGCATTGCTGCGCGGCGAGTATGAAGGATTTGAGATTAGCCTGAATCGCCTCGAAGCATCTGCAAAGAAGACCAATGATATGGGGGATGTTCTTGCCGCCCTCAAAGTGGCTCCATCCTATCATAGAGCAGTGCTCGAACTTGTGGATTCAAGTGAATTCTCACCTAGTGAAACCGCTGCTCACTTGGGGCGGTGTTTGGAAGTTGCCGAGGGCAGTCAATGGGCTGCTCCAGCGCTGGCTGCACTAGTAGAAAAGTATCCATCCTTAAAAACAGAGGTTTCCTCGTTGATTGACCAGCAAGATTTGAGTGAGGAAATGATGACGCTCCTTGAGGTTGTCGTCAGCGATGGTGGCACAGCGGATCAAGTTGACGCATTGAAAAACGGCTATCTTGAGTCCTCCGGCGACAGTGAGGCTTTACTCAGATGGGCGAAAGCGACGATGGGAGCGGAACAGAACGACCCAGAGCTTATGATTCAGCTACAACGGTATTTGGAAGTTAATCGCACAGTGAGTTCGGATGAGGACGTTGCGATCCGTGTTGCCTACGCACACGGTCTACTTGAAAAGGATGATGTCGTGGGTGCAATTACTGTATTGGAAGGGGCTTTGCAAGAGAACGGGAAAACCGACGAAGTACGGTCGCTTTTGGTAGATGCTTATCATCGATTAGAATTGTCAGATGAAGCGAAGCTTTATGAATCCATGTCGGATTTATAACCGACTCGTTTTTTGGGGTGCTCAATCATCAATGATGAAACGATTTTTTTAATGCAGACAAGTCAAGACATCAGCTCCGGTGAGCCCTCACCGTTTAAAATTCATGGCGTCCAGAATAATGGCGAGCCGTCACGAGGACTCTTCGGCAAGTTTTGTCGATTGTTGTTTGCTATTGTGTTGGCAATCGCTGCGGTGCCATTAATGCTAGTAGCTGTCGAGTGGCGGTTGGTTGATGATGCGTTCTGGGTGGTCATACCACTTTTTGTATTAACCTCTATTATCGCTGTTATCCGTAGCCGTAGAGAGCCTTTGACTGGGACACAGGGGCGCTCGATCTTTGTCCTTGGGCTGTTTTGCGCGGCGATGCCCTTGTTGGCTTTTGCCTATCTGATTTTGAGCGCTTGGCTAACGTTAGTAGTGATGTTGCTTCTTGGCGCTGCATTGGCCATCCGCCTCTCGAGTACCACGAAGAGCACGGATTATCTGAGCGTTTTGGCGTTGATGTCTCTTCTCGTGTGGGTGCCTTTTGGCATTGGATTGGGAATCCAACGGGTAGTCACGGATGGGGTGCTTTCCATTGTTTTTCCAGTGTTTGATATTCAGGGTTGGGTCTATCGATTTGAGGGTGGGCATTTGGCATTTTTGGATTCTCGATTGGATCTAAAGCCCATAATGGAGGGTTATATCTCATTGAGCAGTATTTTTTATCTTATTGGCTTTTTGTTGTTTATACGGCGTCGACCAATGATTCACAGCGTGATGATGATGGTTTTTGGAGCGGTTGTTGTTTGGGGAGTGCTCGCCCTTCGGGTCTTGGCGGTGTCGTTTTTAGCGATGAGGTTCAACCTGATTGAGTGGACCGGTTTTTTGCGTTGGATACTGGAATTAGGCTCCTTCCTTGTCGTCGCTCTTCTTGCCTATGGATTGGACCAAACGTTTGCGGTTATCTTAGCTAGGATCAGATTGGATGGAAATTACGCTCGCTTGAGATCTCCAAAATCACGCAAATTTGTCAAGTTCTGGAACTGGTTGACCACCTTCGAGGTGCTGCGGCTCGTTCGTCAATTAATTACTAAAAAATCGCCAAGACCAAAGCGGCGATGGATCATGCTGAGTGGCGCAGCGCTCCGCTGGTGTTTTCTTCTGCCTGTGTTTTGTCTTTCTCTCTTATGGGTGAATACGAGGTTGGGTGATGCGGGTATCTCGAAATTACGAGGTGCTGGAATGGTGCCAGAGGAGCAGTTGGTCGTTCTCGGTGAGGGTGCATACAAACCGACCATCAGTAACTGGGTAGTAGACAGTGTGACCAATTCACGTCGTGAAAGTGATAGCCTCTGGGGTGAGTTTAGTGAGACATGGGTCTTGAAGAAAGAAGGTATTACCATAAGCCTATCTATCGACTATGCTTTCGATGATTGGCATGATGTGAAGGAGTGTTACATGCTGCGGGGATGGCAACTGCGGAGTGAGCAGATTGTGCCGAGTCTCATGAATCCGGAATGGGATGTTTCTCAAACGAGGATGATTGACGAAGATGGTAAGGCATCAGTTGTGTTTTGTAGTCATAGTAATTTCTTGGGGGATCCTCTACAGTCCGGTCCGGTGAAATTGCTTAATAAATTAAAATATCGACTCACACCGGAAAACTGGGGGAGCCCCTTCGATATAATGCTTACTTCTGAGGAAAAGACGCGCTATCAATATCAGTTGATTTGCTCGTCCTCTGGAATAATCGATGAAGCAGAGCGGAAAGAGCTTCAAATGGTGTACGAAGATTTTCGTGAACAGATACGGAAAATCCTTCAAACACGTGCAGGACGATGAATAATCCGTTTTCAAAACTCGATCGCAGGCAGCTTTCAAAGGCTTCAATCATCGACAAGACCTTCGGTGTCATCGTTCGAATTCCGAAGTTTTTGCTTTGGTTGTTGTCGTGCATGATACCACCAACAGTCCGAATCCGTATCGCTAAGCTTTGTGGGGCTTTGTTGGCTCCGTTGACGAGTCCCATCGAGTGGCTGAAGGTCTGGGTCCTCACCAGGGAATGGATGCGAGTGTTGTGGGCAGTGCCGTTTATCGTTCTCGTGTTTGCATTTGGTTCATTTCGCTTTATCTACGTCAATACGCCAAAATCAGAACTCTTCGCAGATCAGTTGAGAAATGCATCCATCGCGCTATTAATTGGTGATTACGAAAAAGCTGACTTTTTGCACTCCCGGCTGATTACGGTTGAGGGACTCGATAACAGTCCCGAGCTATTGTATCAGGCCATGATCGCGGCATCGCGCGCAGGACGTATCGAAGCAGCGATTGAGCTGGATACAAGGCTGAAACGCGACTATCAATATGCGCCAGCGATGAAGGCATCGGCTATCCGACTGTTGGAAAGTAATCGCCCAGATAGCAGCGAATTCGAGGAGGGTATGAAGATGCTCCGGACGGCTGCGGAGAAGGCAGCCACGGTACAGAATAGGGACGAAAATTGGGCGTATTATATAGAACGTGCAATTCAGAGTGGCCGATTTACAGAGGCTTTGGATGCGTTTAATCGTATTGAGGGATTTAAGCCTAGGTCGGCGCTTCGAGTGGTGGAAGTTTACACGCGATTAGGCGAACCCGAGAAGGCACTCGAGGTTTTGAGTGAAACTCGTGTGAAGTTGGACGTCACTGAGCCTGGGCAGTTTCTCATAGAGAAAGTGGGTGCGCGCGTCATTGCGTCTGCGTCTGCGGAATCTGAAGAGGAGCGCTTCGAGCAGTTGAAGGAAGCTAAGTCGATGCTGGATTTTGAAATTGGCTACATCACCTCTGAAGAGGATTATCAGCAGACTAATATGCAAGCCAATCTTTGGCTTGTACGTGATTTCTTGAAATTTAAAATGCCTGAGGCGCGGAAACTGCTGCTACAGTGTATGGATGACCTGCTTCAAGCTTATCAGTTCGAATATAGTAGAACTGGAATAGAAACCACTTTCTTGGATCTTTCCAACCCATTGAGCGAACTGAATATGCCTAACGAGAGCTGGAAGGCTTGCCTTGCTGATGGTGTGGGTGTGAACATTTGGCATGTCGTGTCGGGGTTTTCCGCTTGGGCAAATTCCAAGGAACGCGTAGCCAAGTTGCATTTCCAGATTGCAATAAAATCGGCTCCAGAATCGGCTAACATGATTCGTTCAATAATCTACTCAATCTCAAGTGACGAGTCGGATAAGGTGAAGGCCTGGTTGAACTATGCGAACCCGCAGGGGTTTCTCAAATTGGGGCGTACTCGAGAAGAACTCACCTTTGCGATGCTCGAGCAGCTCCGAGAGGTGGAGCAACCAGCATCCTATGCAACGATTCTGTTGATCGCTCGCTTAAGGGCTAGTGCCCGAGATTGGAGCAGAGCTATCGATACGATTGAGCCTGAGCTCGATCGGTTTGAAGGTGCAGAGCGGGCGAACCTGGTGCAGGTGCTAGTGTTGAGTTATCAGAATTCTGGTCGCTCAGATGATGCTGAAAAACTTATCACTATTGAGAGAGCCAAAGCGGAGGAAGTTGAGCCCCTCCCTGACACTGAGTAGCTTATTGAAAACGTTACTTGAACGTATCCTTTGAGCTTGAAATTTTGTGGTTCGCGCCGACCTTGGCCGCCTTAGTTAATCAGTGCGCCCTTAGCTCAACTGGATAGAGCATCACACTTCTAATGTGAGGGTTACAGGTTCGAGTCCTGTAGGGCGCGCCATTTCTTGCTTCTAGACTTCGACCGGAAGAACCGTGACGGCTACCTTTACACTGTGCGAGCCTCCTCCGTGGACGGCACCGTTCACCATGCTGACTTCGGTGTAATCGCGTCCATAGGCGACTCTCACATGTTCATCGCCGACGACGAGACGGTTGGTTGGGTCGATCTCCACCCAGCCGAGCGTTGGAATGAAAACTGACACCCAAGCGTGGGATGCGTCGGCTCCTTCCAGGCGAGGCATTCCTGCCGGGGGATGGGAAAGGATGTAGCCGCTGACGTATTTTGCATAGATGCCGCAGGATCGGAAGGCGGCGATCATCAGGTGGGCGAAGTCTTGGCACACCCCTCGACGGGTTTTGAGGACTTGGGCAATTGGCGTGCTGACTTCTGTGGCAGTAGGGTCGAACTCGAATTCGTCTTTGAAGACATCGAGAAAGTCTAAGATGGCCTGGCTGATGGGCTTGTCATCAGCGAGTGTTGCTTTTGCGAAGGCGTGCAATTCTGGCGAGTCAGGTGTAATTTCTGTTGGATAAAGAAATTCGCTGGCCATGACCATGTCGGGGCCGTTTGGAGTGGCTAAGATGGCTCTGGCTTCGGCGCAAGTCATCGTGACGCACGTAATATCCGGTGCGACGGAGTTAACTTCGACCTGACTGAGGGTCTCCATGACCAGCGATTGGTGATGCTGCTCGATGGAGAACATGTGGGTGATGTTGTCGTAGTAGTCCTCGCGAACCTGGACGTCTTGTGGTTCGGGCTCAATGGTGAGTTTAAATGTCCGGCAGGTTTGGAATGAGTTGCTTAGCGGCCGGATATGCGCGGAATGGTGCGACACGGTTACAGGCAGCGCGTAGTCGTAAATTGTCCGGTGTTTGATGTCGTAAACAGCCATTGGATTAGTGAGCAACTAGTTGGAAATCGGTCGAGAATGCTTCTCCGCGCTTGCCGTGTGCGCGAAATAGGTTTTATCGAACTCGGTGTTCAGCGCCCCAAGATCCTCAATAATGCCCTCGAAGAACTCAATGGATTTTGAGCTGCCGAGCTTGAAATTGTTGATGAGTGTTTCGGAATCGCTGAGTCCAATTCTACTGGAAAGTCGCAGTGCACACTGATCGATAGGATGGCGCTGGGTAGATTGGTGGTGCGGGAGTTGATAGAGAAGATTTTGTAGATCCTTTGCCTGGTAGGCTAGCGAGCGCGGATTCGTCTCGTCGAAACAGATGACGTCGAGAACGCTGGTTGGGTGCATCGTGTTGAGGAAAATCCTGCGGTAGGTGATGGAGCTGTCGGCCCAGGTGAGTAGAGACTCGAGGAGTTCGTCGTGTTCGATTTGTAGCGACTGGAATGAGTCGTGAAGCAGTCGGGCAATGGCGAGCGTGCGTTCCACTCGACGTCCAATTTGAAGAAACATCCACCCGAGCGAGCGAGTCATGCTCTCCGTCAATGTGCCGATGAATCCAGAGAGGCTTCCAAGAATGGCATCGAGCGATTGAACCACGCTGTCGTCATAGACGGTCGGCCTGCCTTCGTTGGTTCTACCGATCTGACAAACGGCAAGAAGCTGTAGCCATGTGTCGCTAGAAAGGCGTTCCTTAACGTGCGAGGCGGCGCGCTCGGCTGCAGCGAGGTTGCCTAGCAGGCTGACGCCACTATTGACGTCGTAGATCGCGGTCAGTATTCGACTTTCGATCTCCGGCAATAGCGGTGCGATGTGTTCGGGCGCTAATTGGAAATCGTTCGGATCGATTTTTTTAGGGGTCTGAGTGATGAAGGGGAGCGCTGGTAGCAGCGTGGTGGCGCTGGACTGATTGACCAAAAAGCTACTCAGAGTTTTGAGTAGTCGAGTCAGTGATTCCGACCGTTCCAAATAGCGGCCAAGCCAGAACATGTTGTCAGCGGTGCGGCTTGGTAGATCGTCCTTGATGCGTTTGTTACGCTTAAGACTTGCGACAACTGGTGAGCTCTCTTCGGGCGGATCGTCGGCTGCGCTCGCTGCTCTAGGTGAGTTGCGAAGCACCCATGTGTCCTTGCTCTTGCCGCCTCGCTCGAGTGAGGTGGAGATGTGTTGTTCCTCGTCGGAATAGCGCACCAGCCCGCCTGGCATGATCTTCCAACCCTCTCCGGATGGTATCATCAAAACGCGCATGACATAGTTGCGCGGGGCGAGATGATCGCCATTTAAGGTGGGGATTGTGGCGTGCGAGAGAATTTCCTGACCGCAGAATTGTTGCGGGTTTTGGTTTATCCTCGCGATCAAGTCAGCTCGCTCGGCGGCAGACAGGTTCGGCCCAAAGTAAGTCGGTGCATTCGGCGAGCGGAACGTGGGCTTGATGACGAGCTCGTCGATATGCTCGATCACGTAATCGCGCTCTCGCTTGTGACCGCACCACCATGTGGCGACGGACGGGCACTCGAGCGTTTCACCGAGGAGGCTTCGCGAAAGGCTGGGAAGGAAGGCTGTCAGGGCAGTCGATTCCGCGACGCCGCTTCCGAGGCCGTTGGCTACGGTGAGGTTGCCGTGACGGATGGCGTTGACCATTCCAGGGACCCCAAGGAGTGAGTGATTGTGCAGCTCAAGTGGGTCACACCATGCGGAATTTACCCGGCGCAGCAGGACGTCGATCCCTTGCACCCCGCGGACGGTTTTCATGTAGAGGCGGTTGTTGCGAACGGTTAGGTCGGCACCTTCGACGAGATGGAAGCCGAGGTTTCGTGCGAGGAAGGACTGCTCGAAGTAGTTCGGGTGTTGTGGGCCTGAGCTGAGAAGGGCGATTCTAGGAGAATCGACGTAGGCTGGCGAGAGGGAGTCGATGTATCGGCAGAAATCACTGAGGAATGGCTGCAGTGATTTTGTTCCTGATTCCGCCATGATGACCGGAAATACCCGCGACATGAGTGCGCGGTGCTCAAGGGCGTATCCCAGTCCTGCACCAGATTCGAGGCGGTCGGAGATTACCCACCAGTCCCCAGATGGAGAGCGTGCGATGTCTGCAGCGTAAATGTGGATGTGTTTTTGCTTCGGCCCGATGAGGCCGTGACACGGGCGCAGGTAGCCAGGGTTGGCAAAAATCAGATAAGGGTCGATTTTGGCACCCTTTAGTAAAGTCTGCCTGCCGTAGATATCTTGAAGGGTGAGGTTGAGTAGCAATGCTCGTTGGCTGAGCATGGTCTCGATTTTTTGCAGTTCTGATTCTTGGAGGCAGTTTGGCAACATGTCGAGTGCCCAGTTGGCGCGTTTTCCAGAGTCCTCACTGTAGAGGTCGTAAGTGACTCCGTAATCGCGGATCAGCTTATCGAGCTTGTTCTTACGCTCATTCCATGTGCCCGAGGGTATGCGCTCAAATTGCGACGCGATTCCCTGCCAATGTGGGCGCACCTTCTGATTTGCATCGAGGTATTCGTCAAAAACGCCGGGTGTCGTCTGGTAGTTTTTAAACAACGGGGGGCGTGCCGATGCAGAGGTTTGGATTTGAGTTTGGCGCATATCGGGGGATTCCCCATTTTGCGTGAGAAATTGCTTCTTGGCTATTTGTTATACCAAATCTTGGTATTGATCTGACGCGAGCGGATGTTTAGTTGCTTGATCGTGAGCTACTTGTGCGCGGCGAATAGTCATGTTTTTATTCGAAAGCGGTATTATTGGCAAGAGGTGGCTCTTTCTTAGCGTGCCTCCCCCCCTAGAAAGCGGTCGATTTACCCCTCCGATTGCGACTGACTTTGACTTGAATCTTCTAGCTCTTCGGTCGCTTCATCCTCGGCCTCGGTGGCTGGGTCCGTGATTTCGGAAAACATGTATTTATTCCTTAACTCGATAGCAATGGTGGCGAGACGGTCTTCGATTTCCTCAATAAGGGTATGCAGCTCTTCCTCTTTGAGGTTCTGCGGGTCGATATATTGGAGATTCGAAACCAGCATCCCAACGAGGCGTTCCGGCTCGTTGGAGAAGTGAGTGATTGGACATCCGGAGATTGCATGGATTGCAGCTTGTAGCTTGCGAAGGCAGAAGAGAACGGAGCGAGGGAAGTCCCGCGAAAGAATGAGGAAACGCGCGATGTTGTTTTCGTAGGCTCGGACGGCGAACTCGTGATGGTAGGCTTCGAATCCGCTGCACGCGCGCAGGATGGCAGACCAGTGTGCGACGTCCATGGTGTCGTCGCGTTTTTTCTGGTTGGCATCCATATGTCGCTTGGTATCCAGAATGCGGCAAGTCTTGTCGGCGCGCTCGAGTTCGTATCCGCAAGCGAGAAACTCGTAGCCGAGTTTGTGGTTGAACGTGACCTCTTTGATCCCTTGGAAGAGTAGGGTGAATTTCTTGATCTCCAGATAGAAATTGAAATCCAACTCGGTGCAGACTTCTTCAGCGTTGGTGTTTTTAAGGTAGAGATAAACACCGTTGATAGTCTCCCACATCTCGGTGGAGATTTGGTCGCGGATCATTCGCGCGTTTTCCCGGGCAGCTGCGATGCAGTTGAACACAGAACTTGGGTTCTCGGTATCAAAGGTCAGGAAGTAGGACGCATTATAGCTGGAGCGATCGTCGTAAAGTTTCTCGAACAAGGCCTGATCGCCCAAGCTGGCGAGTATCGGCTGCCATTGGCTGTAGCTGACATCGTCGGATGACGACTCGGATTCGAGTAATGAGTGATGAGTGACCTCAACGAGGCGCACGGTGTTTTCGGCGCGCTCGATGTAGCGGCCTAGCCAAAAGAGTGAGTCAGCAACGCGGCAAAGCATAAGAAGTAGAAAGTATAGAGTATGAAGTAGTGAGGGGCGTGATTAATCGCGGTCTAGGACCCAGGTGTCTTTACTGCCGCCGCCTTGGGAGGAGTTGACGACGAGTGATCCTTTACGAAGCGCAACTCGTGTTAGTCCGCCTGGGATGATCTCGGTGGTTTTGCCTGAGATGATATACGGTCGAAGGTCGATGTGACGGCCGTCGAAGCCTTCTTTGGTGTATGTCGGGTGGCGTGACAGCGAGATCGGGGTCTGTGCGATGAAGTCGCGCGGCTTGGCTTTCACCATGACGCGGAACTCTTCGATTTCCTTTTTGGTCGCGGCTGGCCCGATGAGCATGCCATATCCGCCCGCTTCGTTGGCGGCTTTCACCACGAGATTTTCGAGGTTGTCCATGGTGTATGCCATGTCGGCTTCGCGGTAGGGGAGCCAAGTCTCGACGTTCGGCAAAATCGGATCCTGGTCTAAGTAATATTTGATCATCGCAGGGACGAAGCAATACATCACCTTGTCGTCAGCGACACCGGTTCCGATGGCGTTTGCCAATGCGACATTGCCATTGCTATATGCGCGCATCAGACCAGGCACACCGAGAAGCGAGTCTTTGCGGAAAACTTCAGGGTCGATGAAATCGTCGTCGATTCGGCGGTAGATGACGTCGACTTGCTTCAGTCCTTCGGTGGTCCGCATGTAGACGCGGTTGTCGTTTTCTACGACAAGGTCACGGCCTTCAACGATCTCCACACCCATTTGTCGTGCAAGGGAGCAATGCTCGAAGTAGGCGCTGTTATAAACGCCTGGCGTGAGCACGACGACGGTTGGGTTGTCGTTGCCGTCGGGCGACATGCACTGTAGTGCGGAGAGTAATTTCTCTGGGTAATCGAGAACGCTACGGACTCCGGAGCGTTGGAACATTCTTGGAAATGCCCGCATCATCGTGCGGCGGTTTTCCAGCATGTAGGAGACACCCGACGGGCAGCGGCCGTTGTCTTCGAGAACGAGATACTCGCCGGTGTCGTCGCGGATCATGTCAGTTCCGCAGATGTGAATGTAGATATCGTTCGGGACTTTCACGCCGATCATTTCCTCGCGATAATGCTTGGCGGTCTGGAGGACTTCCATCGGCACCACACCGTCTTTGATGATCTGCTGCTTTGAGTAGATGTCTTTGAGAAAGAGATTCAACGCAGTGATGCGTTGCTTCAATCCGGCTTCCAGATGTTGCCACTCGCTGTTTGGAATGACGCGGGGGATGAGGTCGAAGGGGAAGATCCGCTCGGTGCTTTCGTTGTCGCCGTAGACAGTGAATGTGATTCCTTGCTGAAGAAAGGCGAGGTCAATGGCTTCGCGTTTGTGGTGGAACTCTTCATCGGAGAGTTCTCCAAAACGCTTCATGAGTGCGGCATAATGCGCGCGTGGTTCTCCGCTTTTGACGAACATTTCGTCAAAGAATTTTCCGGTATCGTAATTGAGTTCCATTGGTTGCTGAGGCAGGGGTTGGGAAAAGGGTTTCTACTACTGGCGTCGTAGGTCGAGGGTGATAGGCGCTTCGGATGAGCGCTCGAGTTTGCGCATGGTGAATGGCCCTGGAGTGTGACCAAAGGATTGGAAACGCTCGGCTCTTCGAGTCTCTGCTTCGAGGGCGTTGACGGGGAAGTTCTCGTGCGAGCGTCCGCCGGGATGGCTGACGTTGTAGGTGCATCCACCGATGGCACGGGCGTTTTGACGGTCGACGAGGTCGAAGATCATCGGGGCGTGTACAGGAATGGTTGGGTGCAGGCAACTCGGTGGTTGCCATGCCCGGTAACGAACACCTGCCACGAATTCTCCCGGACGCCCGGTGGGGGTGAGAGGGAGCTCGACCTTGTTCACGCTGATGGCTCGTGCGTGTTCGTTGAGCCCGGTGACATATACTTGCAAACGCTCGAGTGATGAGTCGACGTAGCGCGCTGTCCCGCCGCCGCCAGCTTCTTCACCGAGGACGAGCCATGGCTCGATTGCTTGTCGGAGTTCGATGGTAACGCCGTCGAAGGTCGCAACACCGATCACCGGGAAGCGGAACTCGAAGTGAGTGGTGAACCATTCCGACTGGAACGGATGGCCAGCGCTGTGGAGGACGTCGATCACTTCGTTGAAATCCTCTTTCACGAAATGCGGAAGCATAAAGCGGTCGTGTAGGTGGGTGAGCCAACGAGTCAGTGGTGCTTCGTAGGGGTTATGCCAGAAGTGCACGATCAGCGCACGCAACAACAACTGCTGAGTGAGGCTCATCCGTGAGTGCGGTGGCATTTCAAATCCACGGAACTCAACCAAGCCAAGACGGCCGGTCGTGCTGTCGGGTGAGAACATCTTATCGATGCAGAACTCGGCGCGGTGGGTGTTTCCAGTTAAGTCAGTGAGGAGGTGGCGGAAAATACGATCAACCAACCACGGTGGAATATTCGGTTCGCCGGACTTGGGCACTTGCTTGAACGCCAACTCCATCTCATACGCGGCATCGGGACGACCTTCATCGACACGTGGTGCCTGCGAGGTTGGTCCAATGAACAAGCCGCTGAACAAATAGCTGAGCGATGGATGGTTCATCCAGAATCCGATCAGCGATTTGAGTAAATCGGGTCGGCGTAGGAATGGCGAGTCGGCAGGCGTAGCGCCACCAACGACGATGTGGTTGCCACCACCAGTGCCCGTGTGGCGACCGTCGACTTGGTATTTATCGGTGCCTAGGTAGAGCTTTCGCGCCTGCTCGTAGATCGCCTGCGTGTTGCTGACGAGGTCTTTCCAATTGTAGGCTGGTTGGACGTTCACTTCGATCACGCCGGGGTCCGGGGTGACCTTCATGTAGTCGACGCGTGGGTCGTGCGGCGGCGTGTAGCCTTCGATAATCACCGGCTTCTTGGTGATCGATGCGGCGTTTTCCACCGCGGCGATGAGATCGAGATAGTCGTCGATGCGCTCCACCGGAGGCATGAAGATGTAGATCTTCCCCTTGCGGCATTCCACGCACATCGCGGTGCGGATCACCCACTTAGCGGATTCGCCATGTTGCGGGATTTGATTCTGTGGCTCGCTGTTCAGCACCTCTTCAAAACTCTCCGCGGCATCTTGCTCCTGCTTTTCGAGTTCAGCCATACGCTCTGCGTGGTCCGATGAGCGTTCTTGAGGCACAACTAATGACCGCCGTCCTGGAAGCGATGGATAACGATGCGTTGGATCTGTTGGAAAGCGATAGGGGAGGTCGCCCTCTTTCACCCAAGGTAGACTTTCGAGTGGAAGTCGCAGACCAACCGGCGAATCACCGGGGACGAGGAATAGTCGCTTGCCGCGCAGCATCCAGATGCCGCTGTGCCATGTCTGGCTGTCACCCTTGTCGCGCTCGACAGGCAAGACATATCCAACTGGTGTGTTAAGACCGCGTTCGAAAACTTTAAGCAATTGCTCGCGCTCCTGCGGGTCTTCGAGGCGGCTGTCGAGCGGGTCGACATTAACAGGAAGCTCGCGCTCGCGCAGCGCGTAGCGGACGGGATCCTCGTAGGCAGGGTGGATATACTCCTTGCTGACATGAAGCTGGCGGGTGAGTTCGGTGGTGAACTCCAGCGCATCCTTGTGGGTGAATTTATAATCCACCGCCTCGTCGCCGATCAAATCCTCGTTCTCCCAGATCGCTTGACCGTCGCGACGCCAGTAAAGTCCGATCGCCCAACGTGGTAGCGGTTCGCCAGGATACCATTTCCCCTGGCCATAATGGAGCAGGCCTTTCGGGCCGAATTTCTGCTTCAGCCCACGGATGAGCTTATCCGATAGTGGCTTTTTGGTGGGGCCGACAGCTTCCGTCGTCCATTCACCCCCGTCTTGATCAAAGAGCGAAACAAAGGTTGGTTCGCCACCCATGCTCAGGCGGACGTCAGCGGCGGCGAGCTTTTCGTCGATCTTATCGCCGAGTGCGAGTATCGCTTTCCATTGCCCTTCTGTATACGGCTTGGTGACGCGCGGGTCTTCGTGTATGCGTGTGACCGACATTTCGAAGCCAAATTCGGCTTCGCATTTCGTGATGCCGCCTTCAATAGGAGCCGCGCCTTTTGCGTCAGCCGATGTAGCAAGTGGGATATGCCCCTCACCGCAGAATAGTCCGCTCGTCGGGTCGAGCCCGATCCAGCCTGCGCCGGGAAGGTAAACCTCACACCACGCGTGCAAGTCGCAAACATCCTCCACCACGCCAGACGGTGCGTCCTCATCGATCGGCTTTTCGTCGGCAGCGAGCTGAATTGAGTAACCAGAGACAAACCGCGCAGCGAGACCGAGACGACGGTAAAGGTTGACCAGCAGCCAGGCAAAATCGCGGCAACTGCCACGTCCCTCACGAAGGGTTTGCTCCGGACTGAAGATGCCCGGATCCATCCGCAGATTGTATTCCAGCATCTCGTTGACCGTTTGATTGATCTTCGCGAGAAAATCGATCGATCTAACTTCCGCGGTATCGATGCTGTTGAGCAGTTCCTTAAACCGCATGCCCATCGGCATCTTCTGGAAATAAGGACGAAGCTCGCGTTGCAATGCGCGGTCGTAGGTGAACGGATAGTTTTCCGCGTATTCGTCGAGGAAGAAGTCGAAGGGGTTGATCGGCGCCAGATCCACTACGAGATCGACTTCAACGCCAAACTCCATCGTCGGCTTATTAATCATCAAGCGAGCAAGGTAATTGCTCTGCGGGTCCTGCTGCCAGTTGAGGAAATGGTCGTCTGGCGTGATTTTCAGCGAGTAGCTGACAATAGGTGTCCGGCAATGTGGAGCTGGCCTAAGCCGGATGATCTGTGGCCCCAAAGTCGCCAACCTGTCGTAATCGTAATGAGTTTTGTGATGGAGGGCGACGCGGATTGCCATAAAGTAGGTGTTGAGGAGCAGTTGAGAAAAAAGGGAGGTTTGGAGAGAGGTCGCGGATGGAGATTTGTCCTTTTAACCTAAAGAGGGCTAGATAAATAACAGTTCCGATACCTTGGATTAAACCATACGTAGCAAATCCCGCGCCAAGCCAGAAAATTGGTTCCACGTTTTGCAGGTCTAGCCGAAGTTATCCTGCTGGAGTCTCCTCGGATGGTGCTCCTAATCTCTCAATGAGAGAGATTAGTGCAAGAATGATCTGGCTAACATTCAAGTTTTTTGATACTGTTATATTTGCTCATCGAGCGCCCCGACCATTCATATCCAATTCCTGGATACCCTTGGGGAGGGCAGCCGCTTCGGCTAAGCCTTAGTCATCATGAAGACATGGAAGATCACCATTTGCGTGTTCGTTGTCACGGTTTCAGGACTCTTGCCGGGACTCTTTAAAATGTTTGCAGTCGAAGCTGAACCTGAGCCGTCCCAAGGATGGACGCTACTCGCGTGGAACGATCTGGGCATGCACTGTATGGATGAGGATTTCTCGGTATTCGCCATTCTCCCACCCTTCAACACACTCAACGCATCATTGATCAATAAGAGTGGACAATTGGTCGACAACAGCAATGGGGTGAAGCTTTACTATGAAGCTGCGGTCGATCCGGATGGCTCACAGACCAAGGCATCTGCCTTACAAACGAATTTTTGGGAGAACGCTGAGGGCTTGTTCGGAGTCGCGCTGCCGAGTGATACCGGATTGTTTGGGAATACAATGCCCGGAGTCAATAACACACCGCAGCCGATGCATTGGAGCGGCGATCATCTATGGTGGACCGCTGAAGGGATTCCGATCATCCCCTCGGATTCGCTAGGCATAACGCAAGCCTATCCCTTGATTCGACTGACCGCTCGCGACCAAACGGGCTCGTTGCTGGCATCAACCATCGTCACGGCGCCGGTTTCTGCTGAAATGAATTGCGTCACTTGCCACGCGAGCAATTCCGCCACAGGAGCAAATCCGCCATCCGGTTGGGTGAATGATCAGGATCCGGTTCGGGATTATCGCCTGAATATCCTCAAGCTGCACGACGACCGGCACAGTGGCTCACCGGTTTACTCGGCGGCTCTTGCGGAGCACGGTTTTCCTGCCGCGGGACTTTATAAATCAGTGGTCGATGAGGGACGGGCAGTGCTTTGTGCTTCGTGTCACTCGAGCAATGCACTGGCAACCGCAGGTTCTAGCGGGGTTCCGCCGCTCACCCGGGCGATGCATGCCGGACACCTTGCGGCTGTGGATCCTATTTCGGGTATCGAGATGGGGCAGTCGACCTTCACGGCGAGTTGCTATCAGTGTCACCCCGGCAAGGAGACTCGCTGTCTTCGTGGCGCCATGGGGCGGGCTTCGGATAACACGGGGCAGCCGCTGATGTCCTGCCAAAGCTGCCACGGCGGTATGGCGAATGTCGGGTCGGTAGACCGCACCGGATGGTTCGATGAGCCAAACTGCCAAAGCTGCCACTGCGGCACTCACACCAATAATGCAGGACAACTTCGCTTTATCAACGCGCTAACGGATGAGGGCATTCTCAGGGAACCTGCTGATGATCGCTTTGCCACTGCCCCAGATTCTCCGGCCCCGGGGGTTTCGCTGTTTCGTTTTTCACACGGTCATGGCGGCTTGACCTGCTCAGCCTGTCATGGTTCACCCCATGCCATCTATCCGACCAGCGAGCGAAATGACAACCTCCAGTCGCTCAACGTGCAGGGGCATGTCGGCACCATCGGCGATTGTGCGGTTTGCCACCAGAATGATGTAACCCGCACCCAAACGGTCACGGGTGGGCCGCACGGTATGCATGGTATCGGCACTTGGTGGATTAATGGACACCACGATTATTTACCGGAACTGAATGACGCCCGCGATGTGAGCGCATGCATGGCATGTCATAACACGGACAGCGCCGGCGGTGAGCTGTCAAAAGCGCTCGGGCCGCGTTCGTTTAATATTGGGAAGTTTGGCGTGGTCACGTTCTGGCAGGGGCAAAAAGTGGGGTGCTACGATTGTCATAACGGTCCAAGTGAGAGCGCACCGTTTTCCCAGGCAAAGCCTGTGGTGCAGAATTTCTCTCTGATCACCGCCGCCGAAACGACGGTGGTCACTCAGTTGCTGGGAAGCGATGCGGATTCGTCGAGTTTGGCGTATCGCGTCGTGGAACCACCCAAGCACGGAACGGTGGCGGTGAATGGTAACCAAGTCGCCTACACGCCGGCTCCCGGGTTCTCGGGAACAGACCTTTTCACCTACTGCGCTCGCGACAACCGAACCGATTCCAACCTGGCATTAGTCAACATTGAGGTAGGGGAGAATGCGGAAGATGCAGACATCGATCACGACGGCATCCCTGACCTTGTCGAGCGCGCGTTCGGTCTTAATGTGTCTCGTGTGAGTCGTGGCACAGCTCCGCAGATCACCTTAACGGAGATTACGCCGGGGCAAAGTGCCCTCGTCGCCCGCCACAACCCTGAACTCGTTCCACCCGATTTGAGTGTGATTTTCGAAGTTTCCACCGATCTGGTGGAGTGGCGCGAAGATGCAACGAAGATAACGACCTTGACCGATGCCGCAGGCAACACGGTCAAGCAGGTCGCCATCTCACCTGGCCAGCGGCTCTTCCTCAGATACCGAGTCGTTCGGAAATGACCGACGGGAAGCTTGGTCGAGTAATTGGGGTCGGTTAAATTGCGGAACAATCCCTATGGTTTTAAATTTGTAACTAACAAATTGCAGGTATTCGTTATGTGACGAAAAAAACATTCAACTTTTTTTGGTAAATAACAAATATCGCTAAGTTGTTGAATACTATGGAGTGCCGGAGTATCTGCGCGCCGCTTTGTTATCGGTTTCCATACGCTCTTGGGATTTTGTTCTTGTGTGTCTTATGCTGTGTGTTGTTAAGTAGCATGTCGTTTTCTCGACTCGTCGCAATATAATCTACCGAATTCCTTCAACAATCTCCTCATGCCTTGTGATTAATCTTGAACTTTAGTGAGTTCTTTTATGTCAAATTCATCATCTTCCAACCATGCTTAAGTTCCTTTCCTCGCCCGCCTCCATCTCGAAAGCTCTTATCATGGTGTTTCCTGTGATTGCTCCCTTAGTTTGCGCAATGGCTGAGGATCTGCCGGATTCACTCGCTACAAAGCCGGGAGCGCGGATGCTATGGGATTTTGAATCCGATAAAGATGGCTGGAATACAATTCAATCCATCTCGAACCTCACTGCCTCAAATGGATGCTTGCGTGGTGATGCGGTTGGAGGCGACCCTTACGTGCACGACAGTGACATGGAACTTGGTATTAGCGGTTCCGCTGGAGTGGCGGTTAGAATCTGGCTCTCTCAAGCGGGACCATTGCAACTCTTCTGGGGTAATGAAGACGGAACCTATGCCGCAAGTCGAAAGGTCGAGACCACAATCCCTGCCAACCAGTGGACCACAGTCTGGTTTGATTTGAGCTCTCACACCGAATGGGCTGGCAAAACCATTGACAAGCTGCGTGTCGACCCAGGTGCTTCAGGAACCAGCTTTGCCATCGAATACATCGCCATTCTCGATGATCACGCTACGCTTGATTTATCCTATGTTGCAGATGTCGTGGATTACGAATCTGGTCTGGAAGGTTGGGTGAAGAATGCCCAGGTCAATAATTTCCTTGCTAAAGACGGTCGACTAATAGGCCGATCTACCGGAGGTGATCCGTATGTTGCCGGACCTACTATCACACAGACCGGACTGGGTGGTGTGATGCTTCAGATGAAATCCAGCCAAGCTTCAGAAGTTAAGCTCTACTGGGCAACCACAGAGGGTGGCTTTAGTGAATCCCGTTCGATGACACACAGGATAGAGGGTGGCAATTTCATGCAATTGCTCAAATTCGACCTGAGAAATCATCCTCAGTGGGCAGGCAAGACCATTAAGAAACTGCGTATAGACCCAAGCAAAGGCGCGGCCGGAATCGATTTTGAAATAGACAACATTATCCTGCTGGATCCCGCTGCGTTTGAAGACGCCGATGGTGATGAGCTGACTACCATCGAGGAAAGTATTTACCGCACTAATCCAGCACAAGAAGACACCATTCCATATCGTATTACCGAAGAAAAGTGGTCGGTTGGTTCGTTTAAGGCGGTGGCTGGTACGTTTTACTCCACTAACGAGTTTGTCCGCAACCAGGCATATCACGAGATCCCGCGTGCTCATGGCTACGGCACAATCGCAGATGCCAATCTCTTCGACCACGTTTACGAACCCAATTACTTTGCCACCCGTCACCGAGCTTACCTCACAGCTCCCACCACGGGCTATTACCGCTTCTGGATTGCGAGTGTCAGCGGTGTGGAACTTCAGCTATCTCTTGACGACAGCAAATACACCAAACGACTCATCGCGCAGCTTAATCCCGAGCTTGGTAGTGGCACAGGAGTCGCTCGAACATTATCCAACTACTGGGACAATTATGCCTCCCAGATGTCCGAGGACATCTACCTGGAAGCTGGTAGCAAATATTTTCTGGAAGTTATCCAGACCACGGGACATGCCTACGGGGCTCATCTCGGCATTGCGTGGGCACGCCCGGGTGCAGACCGTGAAGTGCTGACCACCCAATATCTAGAATCCTACCAAAAAACCACCGATGACCTCGACGATGACTTCCTGCCTGACGCATGGGAAAGCCAATACGGTCTCGATCCCACCGATAATGGACTTTTCGATCTCAGTCGCCAAGGCGAGTATGGGGATTTTGACGGCGACGGTCTTAGCAACCGTGATGAGTTCCAGGCGGGCACCGATCCCTCACTGGCGGATACCGATGGTGACGGTGTCAACGATAGCAACGAACTACGCACCTACGGTACCAATCCACTGGTATCCGATGCACCCTCTGAGGTAATCGCCTATCCAATTGATCTGACCACTTACAGCTCATCGAGTAATAACTGGGCAGAAGTGAATGGCAACCTGGTTTCGGATACCTTCCGTGGAAAAATCTCTTGGGACTTCACTATGACGGAGGCTGGAGTTTATATCCTTCATGCAGCAACAACGCTCATCGGTGATCTTCGTAGCCACGAAGAACTCGAAATCGTGGTGAACATAGATGGCAATTATATAGGGCGCTTTGATATGATTTATGGCGGCGACCACAAAGCCTTGCTCCGTGCGGTGACACCTTATCTCACTGTCGGATCACACAACGTCGAATTGTTCATCGATAACTATGTCGCCCGCCGCACCGTGCGGATCGATTTGCTCGACATTCGCAAGCCATCGGGTGTGGATACCGACAGTGATGGTCTCCCTGACTGGGTGGCTGATGCCTTGACAGGAATCGACTTTGTTCTTCCCCACGGCGCGGGCAGCGTCACCTCCCCGGCATGTATCGAGGGAAGCGCTCGTCTGGCGCAGTCAGTGCTCGTTGGATCCAATAGCGTCCAAGCTGGTGGTGACCTCAATCATTGGTATTACGACCTGCCATTGAACACGGATGGCTCAGCCACCGGATACACCGTCACCTACGACAGTGGGCTTACGGATACTGGAGTGGTGAGTTGGTTGGAGACCAACGTTCTTGATGGTGGTGAAATTGATGTACGCGTCGGTGATGAGCTACTCCTCACTGCCCACGATGGTTCATCGAGCGGATCGTATACATTGACTGTAGTCAAAGAGGCGGATTTTACCGGAGACTTGACCGGTTACCTGCCCACATCAGCATCTACAGCAAGCGATGTTCTCGATACCACAGTACCTTCGCTCGCGTATTTGGGTGCTGTTGACGGAATCTTGACCGGCGCATGGAACACTAGCAACCTACCTGTGAGCTCTTATCATATCGAGACCAATGGAGCCATCACCACGCTGCAACTCCAGGCATTCCCCGGTGTAAACACGAAAGCTGTAAAAATCCAACTAGAAGAAGTTGCCGGTGGAGTAAAGGCACACCAGATTTATGCTCGTTATAAATCGGGGGATTGTCTTGGTCAGAACTTCGACAGCAACGGTGCCTCGAATGCTCCAGTCGGAGCTGCAGGCTACGGCATTACTTCGTTGGAATTCGAGTTCAGCGATACCGAGACCCTGACCGGTCTCGCAAGCGAGCCCGCTTCTTGTGCGTTCCCATTCAGTTGCACCGCCACAATCACCGGGACTAATGCAGCTCTGACCGACACAATGACGGTGAATGTCCGCCGGGCAAACCTTCCCGATGATACTTCAGTGGCTCAAAATATGCTCTTTGATCTAACCTTGTTCGACGCGGATACCGATCGTGCCCTCGATTTCTCCGGTGGTGCCGGCCTGCGTGTGGGCGAAGTTGAAAACATCAATGCCAACAGCTACGGGCTTGAACTACTTCCCGAATTGGGTGGAGGATACGGGCTCGTTGCGAGGCTCTGGCAGGACGGTCCCATTGCCGACATTGGTGATATCAGCGCCATTGGTGTTTCGGATGCCTTGCAGAACGAACTTCAGACCATCACTCAATCCATCGCCTTCCCGGGCTACCATGTGTTATCCACACCACTCGTGGCCACCAATGTACCTGTAGGCGGATACGTTGAAATCACCATCTTCCGTGCCGGAGTTACCTTCCTCGACGGTACCACCACCAAAACCTTCACTGCAGAAGATCTTGCCAGCGGACTTGTCATGCTGGAATTCCTCATCCCTGATGACTCGGCCGGAGGATTTTGCCATTACCTCGATGTCTACGGAGCCAACGGCGAATTTATCGGAAGGCGCTAGAAATCAAGGAGCGCGGGCGTCCCGCCCGTGGAGAGTGATCCCCGAATACAAAGAAAGCCACCGCGCACCCAACAATCCCGATCCCATGAAACCAACCATTACAGCAACGCTTGCCATCCTCCTTCTCGGAGTCGGCACCGTTGTGTGGTGGCAACTTGGCGATGACTCCTCACAACACGTGGCTGAACTTGGAAAAGTTCAGGAGGGGGGCTCCGCAACTCCATGGACGTCCGAGTCAGTCTCATCCCGGGGTGCAACCGATACAGGCTCTGCCTCACAGCACAACCCGGCTCTCGACAAACTCACCGACACCACCCTGACCTGGCAATCGCGCGTCGCCCTCTGCGATCAACTTCTCGATCCCGAAGAACTCACCGACGCCGAC
>JAGXGH010000049.1 GCA_024636835.1 Verrucomicrobiales bacterium
CTCAAAAATCCTAAACGGAACCTGGGCAGAGCCATCATGATCTCAATCGCCCTCTGCGTGGTGATCTATGCGCTGGTCGGCTTTGCGGTATCCAGCAACCTGTCGCTGGCAGAGATCATCGAAACGCGCAACTACTCGCTGGCCGCCGCGGCCCGGCCAGCGCTGGGAGAATACGCGGTTTGGTTCACGGTGATTCTGGCCATGCTGGCCACTGCGGGTGGCATCATCGCCAGTATTTTCGCGGTGTCTCGAATGCTGGCCATGCTGACCGAGATGAAGCTGGTCCCCCATCGCCACTTCCATATGCCAGGCAGCATCCAGAAGCATACGCTGGTCTATACCGTTGTGCTGGGTTTGCTGCTGACAGCATTTTTTGATCTTTCCCGTATCGCGGCGCTGGGCATCACCTTTTATCTGATCATGGACATCGCCATTCACTGGGGTGTGCTGCGCCATTTGAGAAAAGAGGTGGATGCGAATCCGGTGATCCCGGTCTTGGCGATCATTCTGGATCTTATCGTCTTCAGTGGCTTTCTCTGGATCAAGGTCGCCTCGGATCCTCTGATTCTCATCGTGGCCGCCACAGTTATGGCGGCGATCCTGATCACGGAGTTTTTCTTCCTGAGAAAACGACCCACCGATGATCATCCGGAGCATTCCCAGAAGACAGATGAAGGATGACCGCCATATCACTGAAGCTCCGCTCTCGGCCGTCCGGCAGGCGTGGCTGATGCTTGTGGTCATCATACCCATGGCTGCCTGTTATCCATTAATTAAGCTGGGGCTCGATTCCGCGCCGCCCTTGCGGTTCAGTGGCTTGCGCACTCTCATCGGCGGTTTGGCACTCCTGGTTGCGCTACTGATCCGGCGAAAACCGCTATTGCCGGAGGCGCGGCTCGCTCGCTGGATTCTGCCATTGGGATTGCTGGCCACGACCCTGACTTTCGGAGCGATGTTCGCGAGCCCGGCATATACCGGCGCGGGTATCGCCTCCGTGTTAGGCAATACCCAGCCGCTCATCATCATCGTGCTGGCAGCCCTGTTTCTCAGTGAAAAGATCAGTCTGAGCAAAGCGGTGGCACTAGGGTTGGGATTGGGCGGTGTGACTCTGCTGGCGCTACCGGCATTGCTCGGGCAGACCAGCCATTCGTTTCTGGGAGTGCTCCTGGCGCTGGTTTCCTCGGCAAGCGCAGCCATCGCCAGCGTGTTGGTGAAAAGCCTTCGCCCCGGCAAAGACCTCATGGCGCTGACCGCGTGGCAATTGGTGGTCGGGAGTATCGTCCTGCTCGTTTTCGCAGAGCTGTTCGAGCCACGGCAGGCCATCGCGTGGTCGGGCGGCTTTGTAGGCATTTTGCTCTTCCTGGCGTTTGCAGGCACCGCGCTGAGCACATGGCTTTGGTTCTGGCTGCTGCAACGTTCCGAAGCAGGCCGCCTGTCGCTATATCTGTTTCTGGTTCCGGTCTTTGGACTGATGATTTCGGTGGGCGGATTTGGAGAACGCCTGGACGCGTGGCAGGGCGGCGGCGTAGCGTTGATCCTGATGGCCGTCGCGGTGTCCGTATTTACGGGTTGGTCCGGAGCAATGAATCAAGGAGAACCGTCATGAGTATCTCCGATCACTATGTCTGGTTTGTCTGGGCGAGCGCCTTTCTGGTGCCGTGGATCATTCTCTACGCCCTGTATGCGTCACAGCGGCGGGTGATGTGGTGGGTGAGCATTTTCACCATGCCATTCGGTCTGACAGAGCCGCTCTTCGTACCGGAGTATTGGAATCCGCCGAGCCTGTTCGATCTCGCGCAGCGCACCGGCTTCGACATTGAAAGCCTGATCTTCTGCTTCGCAATCGGTGGTATCGCGGCTGTGCTTTACAACGCCCTCACGGGCCGCGATCTGCAACCCATAGATCCCGGGGAGAAACGGCTTCCAATGCACCGGCATCACTATCTCGCGCTTGGATCGCCTTTTATCGCCTTCCTCGCGCTCTACTTTCTGCCGTGGAACCCGATCTATCCCGGCATCCTCGCCATGTTCGTCGGCGCGGTCGCGATGTTGCTGTGCCGACCGGATCTGAAGACCAAGACATGGGTGGGCGGTTTGCTGTTCGTGCTCTGCTACATCGCGCTGCTGCAAGGGCTGCGCTGGCTGTCGCCGGGCTACATCGAGCGCGTCTGGGACCTCGATGCCCTGCTCGGACTCCAGGTTTTCCACATGCCCATCGAAGAGCTGCTCTTCGCCGCCGGGTTCGGAATGTATTGGTCCGGTGTCTATGAGCATCTCACATGGCGGCGCGTCGGCCTTCGGAATGTACCGATGACCCCGGAAAACGACCTTGCGATTGACCATGACTGCACGCCTGCTCTTGAACTGGGCTGCGAGGCTGGTGCCGTTCTTTACACCGAGGGCGATGAACTTTACGCTGCGATGATCGATTCCATCGCGAGCGCGCGACATGAAATCAGCCTTGAAAGCTATCTCTTCGCTGACGATGAAGTGGGGAGGAGCTTTGCGGATGTCTTATGCAAACGAGCCACGGCGGGCGTTCACGTGCGCTTGATGATCGATGCCGAGGGCTGCCGCTCCCGAATGTCCCGAAGGCTTACACGACGCCTCGCTGACAGCGGGGTCGAGATGCGCCGTTTTCGACCCTGGCGGTGGGGGAGTCCGAGCCAATATTGGCGGCGGGATCATCGGAAGCTGCTGGCCGTGGACGGAGAAGTCGCGTATCTGGGCGGATTCAACATTCATCGAGAGAGTTCGCGCGCATATTCCGGAGAAAAGCGGTGGCGCGATACCCATGTCCGCCTCGGCGGCGCCCTGGCCCGGCAGGTGGCGGGCTGCTTCGACGCGTTTTGGCGGCGGGACCTACAATGGCAACCGCTGGATTCCGTGTTTCCGTGCAGCATCCTCATGCCAAACCAAACCCGCGCCTGCTTGCGCCGGTTGCGCTGCACCTACGCGGCGTTGTTTGCCGAAGCACAAAAAACCATTCACATCGGAACGCCCTATTTCGTGCCGGATCATCGCACGCAACGCATCTTGATCGAAGCCGCGGGGCGCGGAGTGGAAGTAAGCCTCCTAGTGCCGGGCAAAAGCGATGTCCCCATCACGCGTTGGGCGGCCCGCGCAGCCTATGCCCGCCTCCTTGCTGCCGGTGTGAAGGTCTATGAATACCTCCCGCGGATGTTCCACTCCAAGACCGCGGTCATCGATGGCACTTGGGCGACCATTGGCACGGCAAACATGGATTACCGCAGCTTCTTCCTTAACTACGAACTGAATCTGATCACTCGTGATGAGCAACTGTGCCGTCAACTTCAGATTCAATTTGAACGAGATTTGACCGAGTCGGCTGAGATCGGCCTCCATGTATGGGGGCAACGAAAGTGGACGGAGTATTTCTTCGAAACCATCGGCTGGCTGAGTCGACGGTGGCTCTGAACAGACAAACAGGATCGAAGCGAAAACCAATCAAACCCCGATATGCCAATCACTGACCAAGCAAACCAAGCGGAGCGAGCCACGCAGGGCATAACCGTGGACGCGAGCCACGAGCCGGTTTCTGTGCTGACCATAAACGGCGGGTCTTCGAGCATCAAATTCGCGCTCTACCAGGTCGGCGAACGATTGGATCGAAAGCTGTTTGGCAAGGTTGACCGCATCGGTCTGAACGGGACGAACCTGACGTTCGCAGATGATGATGGAAGTCCGCAGGCCAGACTCAGTCTCCCCGCCGCCGATCACAAATCGGCGGCGGATTTTCTGATCGGGTGGCTCGAAACGCAGGATGGTTTTGAATCAGTCCGAGCGGTGGGACACCGCGTGGTTCATGGGATGAATCACACCGAGCCGGAAATCGTAACCCAAGACTTGCTGGACGAACTGCATCGCATCAGTCCCTACGATCCGGAACATCTGCCGCGTGAGATCAAACTGATCCAGGCATTCCGCCAACGTCATCCGAAACTGCCGCAGCTCGCCTGCTTCGACACGACGTTTCACTCCGACATGCCGCGCGTGGCCAAGCTGCTGCCGATTCCTCGTCGCTACGAGGCCATGGGAGTCCAACGCTACGGTTTCCACGGTTTGTCCTATGCTTACCTGATGGAAGAACTTGCGAGCCTCGGCGACCCGGCCGCAACGACTGGTCGGGTCATCCTCGCGCATCTCGGCAACGGTGCCAGCATGGCGGCGGTGCGAGATGGAAAAAGCATTGATACCAGCATGGCCTTCACTCCAACGGCGGGGTTGGTGATGAGCACCCGCTCGGGCGATCTGGATCCGGGCCTCGCAGCCTTCCTCGCACGCACGGAAAAAATGACCACCAGTCGGTTTTACGACATGGTCAATCATGAGTCGGGGCTGTTGGGCATCTCCGAAACCAGCTCCGACATGCGCGACCTTCTGGATCAGGAGGCCACGGACACGCGTTCCGCAGAGGCTGTGACGACGTTTTGCTATCAGGCGAAAAAATGGATCGGCTCTTTTGCCGCCGCGCTCGGTGGTTTGGACACGATCGTCTTTGCCGGGGGCATCGGGGAAAATTCACCGGCTGTCCGCTCACGCATCTGTGAAGGACTTGGCTTCCTGGGCATTGAAATTGATGACGCACGCAACGCGGAGAGTGCGGCGGAAATTTCCGAAAGAGCCAGCCAGGTGAAGATCCGCGTCATTCGCACGGACGAAGAACTGATGATCGCGAGGTCTGTCACCCGCTTACTCCGCCTCGGAACACACTAAACTATGAAAACAAACACCACCACACTCACATCGGAACTGCTCCACAAAATGGACGCCTATTGGCGCGCCACGAACTATCTCTCGGTCGGCCAGATTTATCTCTTCGATAATCCCCTGCTAAAGCGGCCGCTCGCGCCCACGGACATCAAACACATGCTGCTGGGCCACTGGGGCACGACCCCGGGACAGAACTTCATCTACGTTCACTTGAACCGGGTCATCAAGAAGTATGACATCGACATGATTTATGTCTCCGGTCCAGGGCACGGCGGCCCGGCGGTCGTGGGGAATACCTACCTTGAGGGAACCTACAGCGAGGTGTATCCCGACATCAGCCAGGATGAAGCCGGGCTGCAGAAGCTCTTTTTGCAATTTTCGTTTCCCGGTGGCATTCCCAGTCATGCTTCGCCTGAGACACCGGGCTCGATCCATGAAGGCGGCGAGCTGGGCTATTCGCTCAGCCATTCGTTCGGAGCGGTGTTCGACAATCCCGATCTGGTCGTTGCCTGCGTCGTCGGCGACGGCGAGGCGGAGACCGGACCGCTGGCAACGGCGTGGCATTCCAACAAGTTTCTCAATCCCGCCACCGACGGCGCGGTGCTGCCGATCCTGCATCTCAATGGCTACAAGATCGCCAACCCGACAATCCTCGCCCGCATCACGCGTGAGGAATTGGAACAGTTGTTCCATGGTTACGGTTGGAGTCCGATTTTTGTCGAGGGCCACGAACCAGCGTTGATGCACGAGGCCATGGCCACCGCGCTCGACACGGCGGTGGAGCAGATTGGGAACATTCAGAAGAAGGCCCGCACCCAGGGCGACGTGACCCGGCCGCGCTGGCCGATGATTGTCCTGGTTTCTCCCAAAGGCTGGACCGGGCCGGAGGTCGTCGATAATCAGCAAGTCGAAGGCACTTTCCGCGCTCACCAGGTTCCGCTTCATCCGAATGCCGATCCCACACACCTCCCACTCCTGGAAAACTGGATGAGGAGCTACCGACCGGAGGAACTCTTCGATGAGCAGGGACGCCTGAAACCGGAACTGGCCGAACTTGCGCCCAAGGGAGAACGGCGTATGGGAGCGAATCCCCATGCGAACGGCGGCCTGTTGCTGCGCGACCTTCAGATGCCGGATTTCCGAGAATACGCGGAAGCCGTGCCGTCGCCGGGAGTGCGCGGCAACGGCGATACGCGAGTGCTCGGCCCCTTCCTCCGCGATGTTGCGAAGTTGAACCAGGAGCAGCGCAACTTCCGGGTCTTCGGTCCGGACGAAACGATGTCCAACGGTCTGGCCGCCCTCTTCGAGACAACCAACCGCCAGTGGGACGCTGCGACCTTGCCGCAAGACGAGTTTCTCGCGCCTGCCGGACGCGTGCTCGACTCGATGCTCAGTGAACACCAATGCGAAGGCTGGCTCGAAGGCTATTTGCTCACCGGACGACATGGCCTTTTCAATTGTTACGAAGCATTCATTCACATCATTGATTCGATGTTCAACCAGCACGCCAAATGGCTGAAAGTTACTGCTGGCTTGCCATGGCGAGAACCGATCGCCTCATTGAACTATCTGCTCGCCTCGCACGTCTGGCGTCAGGACCATAACGGATTCACGCACCAGGATCCCGGCTTCATCGACCACGTCGTGAACAAGAAGGCCTCCGTCGTGCGGGTCTATTTGCCGCCCGATGCGAATTGTCTGCTGTCCGTCATGGATCACTGTTTGCGTAGCCGACACTATGTCAATGTCATCATCGCCGGCAAACATCCGGCTCCCCAATGGCTCACGATGGAAGCCGCTGCGAAGCATTGTGCCGAAGGTATCGGCGTCTGGGACTGGGCAAGCAACGACGAAGGCGGCGAGCCGGATGTCGTCATGGCCTGCTGCGGCGACGTCCCCACGCTGGAGACGCTCGCCGCCGTCTCGATCATGCGCGAGCATCTGCCCGACCTGAAAATCCGTGTCGTCAACGTCGTGGATTTGATGCGGCTCCAACCGCAAATGGAGCATCCGCATGGCTTGAGCGACACGGATTTTGATGGCCTGTTCACCAAGGACAAACCCGTCATCTTCGCCTTCCACGCCTACCCATCGTTGATCCACCAACTGACCTATCGCCGCACCAACCATCACAACATCCACGTCCGCGGCTACAAGGAGGAAGGCACGATCACCACACCTTTCGACATGACGGTGCTGAACGATCTGGACCGCTTCCACCTCGTCATGGACACCATTGATCGGCTGCCGGAAACGGGAGACAAAGGCCTGGCACTGAAAGAGCAACTCAAGACCAAGCTGATCGAGCACAGGCAATACATCTGCAAGAACGGACAAGACTTGCCTGAGATTCGCAATTGGAAATGGAGCGACACCCAATGAACACTCAAGCGCTGATAGACACCGCCAAGGCGATGGTCGCCGATGACAAGGGCATCCAGCTCAATTGACAGCGCAGTTTTCACGACCTTAATGCTTCCAACCGTTTCGGCGGGTTTCTTCAAAAATACACGTTACCGGAATTCCGTTTTATCCAGCTTTCAATTCATTTGGGGAATACGTAGTCCAACACCTCCGAGCTTTTGTCGAAGATGCGGGGTGGATCTGGAGCGATCTTTCATCATAGGGGTTTTCCCTTTGAGTAGACGCATCCACGAACACTTGAAAAAATTCAAGGGTTTCGCCGGGTCACGGGTTTCTATAGAGTAGCCGGTTGGAAACTCGACCGGAACAACCTGCAACCATAAAACGAAAATGAAATTCAATCCAGCACTCGCACTCGGCCTCATCGGCCTCGCACTCGCCACTCCGTCCGTGATGGCGGAAGATGAGCACCATCACGACAAAGCCAGCCACGAAGCCCACGCCGACCACATGCTCGAAGGATACGCGGTGGTATCCACCGCGCTTTACAAAGACGATCTCGCGGCAGCCCAGAAAGCGGCCACGGGCATGGTGAAGCACGACAAGGACAGTGCCATGGCCAAGCACGCTCAAGCGATCGCCGACAGCAAATCCATTGAGGACGCCCGCAAGCATTTCAAAGAACTCAGCGACGTGGCTATCCCGATCGCCAAGAAGGAAAAGACCATGCACGTCGCTCATTGCCCCATGGCGATGAATGGTGAGGGAGCAGATTGGCTTCAAACGTCTGACAAAGAAATACAGAATCCCTACTTCGGAGCGAAAATGGCCCATTGCGGCAAATTCATGAAATAAGACGGTCGAAAATGACAACTTCCCCCGCAGCCTTCGGAGATCATTTTCCGGAGGCTGCGTTGCTTGTGCAGGAGAGCCCCTGACCGCGTTCATCCTGAACCGAAACTTTTCACCATAATGAACCTCTTTTTCCTCGCCTCTCGTGCCGCCATCACTCTCTTCGTGATCGTGGCAGCTCTTCTCGTGTTCCTGATTTCTCCAGCCAATGCAGACGAGCTCCACGAGAAGCAAGGGAACGAAACTAACTCCCAAGTGTCCGATTCCAAAGTTGAGACGATGGATCAGACTCTCATCAACCCTGACTCAAAGTTATACAGGGTTGTTAAATACACGGGCAAATTTCACGTCATGGTGTTGCATTTCCCAATCGCATTTCTCCTCGGTGCGGCGGCCATGCAATGGTTCGTAGTGTTCCGAGGGAAAGGCCAGACCGTGGTTGCCGTGATGCTTTGGTTCGGGACTCTGGGGGCTGTGGGCGCTGCGGCCTTGGGCTGGATGTATGCCTATGATTCTGTCTATTTCGGCGAGAGCGAGAACATCCTCTTTTGGCACAGGTGGTTGGGAACAGGCACCGCCACACTGGCCGTCATTGTTCTGCTGTTGCGCAACAAACTCGGCAGCAAAGGCCTCGCGTTAGCCCTTACGGCATGCGCAGGATTGGTCGGCATCGCCGCTCACTACGGCGCAAGCCTCGTCTATGGCCCGGATTTCCTGTTGAAATTCTGAACGTTACCAGGAATCAGCTCCCATTGGTGCTTTACTTGCACTGGTTCTCCCGGAACCAGACATATTCAGCGAATATGAAAGAAATCGTATTCCCAATACACCCGGAGTGTTACGCGCTCAGGAGAGCTTCTGGAAAATCGCAGTAATCTCAGACGCCGGAAAGGAAAAGAATTTGGAGGGATTCACGAACCATTCCTCGTGTTCCAAGCCCTTCCGAGGGGGGAATGAAAGGGAGACCGTTCGGTTTTCAGCACTCGTCACGATGAGATCGTCCACAGGAATTGATCTCTACCAGACAATACAGACACGTTGGGCAGCACTACAACCCATTCAGCTCCGCACAGAAGCCGAGCTCCGCGTTCAGATATAATACCTAGTTCAGTCCAGATACTCGCTCATGGACGGATGGCCTTGTTGTAGCAATCAACAAGCAGGCGGCATCAACGCGCCAACCATGGACGGGAATGGGTTGTTTTATGGAAGGTTAGAATTGGCGGTGTAATTTCGTTTGGAATCGGTTTCGGCTGTCCTGCGTTTTAGCCTTCATTTCTGGCGGCGGTAGGCTTGGCGTTGGAGTTCACGAGAGCAGGGCTGGCATGCATAATATGGCCATGACTCTTTTCTGAGTCTTCAGAATGTGAAATTCGGCGAGGTCTTTGAAGTCCTTACAAATCTGGCAGCGTTTTGTTCCCTCGGGCACACGGTCGATAGTCGCTAGATCTCTTGGGAAATATGGCTTTTCCAGTCACATGAAGTTGTCACCGATAATGTAATCCGTGTCCCTGTTGCTATTTCGGCAATCCGAAACGCGAATGTCGGTGCTCGCCGCGTCAGATCGAGAACTATCGCCAACGAATTTCTGGTCCCTTGCTCGATCGCATTGACCTGCACATTGACGTGCCTTTGGTCAATTATCGCGAGTTGTCGAGCACCGCAAAAGGGGAGTCGTCCGCAGTGATTCAGTCACGAGTTAATGCAGCGCGCGATATACAGCGCGAGCGCGTTCAGTCCGAGGCAACGAAGCGTGATGAAAAACTCCAAACCGCCCACACCAATGCCTATCTCGGGCCACGCATGATAGGCAAATATTGCGCACTCGACAACGAAGGGCGGTCGTTCTTGGAACATGCGATGACGCAGCTGAACTTCTCAGCCCGCGCACATGATCGAATACTGAAAGTAGCCCGGACAATTGCCGACCTCGCTCAGTCGGAGAACATTCAGTCTGCACACGTGTTGGAAGCGATTCAGCTTCGCTCTTTGGATCGCAAGTTGTGGTGATCTGAATTGTTTAACATTGATTGCTTGTGTATTCCGTGGCCGGGGCTTCCAGCCCCGTAGCCAAAAGCCTCAAGAGAACAGTGACACCCGTAATTTGAGGTTGACGAGAATACGCCGAAAGTGTTCAATTGAACTTAATAACGGTGGCAAGGTCTTCAATCATTCCAGAAAACGGTGTAGGCGTGTTTCATTGCATAAGCCGCTGCGTGCGGCGCTCTTGGTTGTGTGGGGTTGATCCTTACAACCACAAGGACTACAGCCATCGCAAGCAGTGGGTGCGCGACAGACTTCAGGAACTCGCCGGGGTTTATGCGGTGGACATTTACGCTTACGCGGTGATGAGCGATGGCTGCGCTCCGCTACGCCTATGCAAAGTGCACTTCTTCCCCAAGAAGTGATGATGAATGTTGTCGCAAATGCGACATGGCGTTCACTTGCACGTCGTGATGCGGATAGTCCCGAGGAAGGTGGCGAAGTGGAGTGATCGCGAGGTGGTGATGCGATGGCGTCGGCTGTACCCCGCGGGGCGCGATGCCGAAGGTCGAGTGATGGAACCGACCAAAGATCAAATGAGCACTTGGCTTGCTGACTGGGAAACCCTGGCCTTGTGGCGCGAACGCTTAGGGGATTTGAGCTGGTTTATGAGTTCGTTAAACGAATCACTGGCCCGTCGTGCGAACAAAGAGGATGGGTGCAAAGGACGGTTCTGGGAGGGACGGTTCAAAAGCCAGGTTCTCTGCGATGCAGGAGCGGTGATGGCATGCATGGCCTATGTGGATCTGAATTGTCATCACTCCGTTCAGACTGCGCTAAATGCGATTCCCTCCTCCGGTAATCGTTTGATTGATGCGCTGCCAGTACAGCGGGTGCGTTCAGTGCGGGCAGGATTGGCAGACACGCCGGAAGTCAGTGAGTTCACCAGTATTCGCGAACGCTTTGAAAACGAGTGTGCGGCACGGAGTCAATCAGCGAAGGTGGAGAGTGGGAGCTTAGACCTTAAGGAGCCAAGCCAGCAGTACGCAGCCACGTGCCTCACACCGGTGGAGGACATCGTGGCGGATGAAGAGTTTGGTCGCTGGGGTGTGACCTTAGCCGAGTATTTGGAATTGGTGGACGTGACGGGGAGAATGATCAACGAGTCTAAACGTGGGGCGATTCCCTCTCATCTGGCACCATTGCTCACGCGGCTGGAACTGCGGGCGGTAACCTGGGTGGGCTCAGTGGAAGGGTATGGTTCGATCTTCCAGCAGGTGGCTGGGAGGCGAGATCGCTTGGTGAAAATGGCAAAGGAAGCCGGCAGAAAATGGTTCTGTCGAGGGAGCGGGGCGAGAGGGTTCTACGTGACCGATCCACCAGATAGGCGCGTGGCGAAAGTTTCTGGATATTGAGGAGAACGGTAAGCGAGCAGAGGAGCGAGCAATAGGTCGACAGGGCAGAACCATGCCCTGATGCAGGCTAGTTGGGCGTAATTTGAGCTTTCACGGGCAAGATGCGGCGAGAGTTGGACGATTCGTGCCGGAAGTGAAGGCGATTTGAGGGAAATTGCCTTGCAGAGAGAAACGTAAATCTAGAAGCTCCCTGAATGAATGATGGGTGTCCTAATGTTTCCTTGGTGTCCTAATGTTTCTCTTCCTAATGTTTCTCTTTGCGCGTCAGATCATTACCAAGATTTGGTATTAATGCTCAAAGCAACTCAAACTCCGCAAAGCTTTTCACCGCTTGATCAAAAGTTTGCGTTTTGCCTGCTCCTGACTTTTTCGCTACAAGCGAGGTCACGTGTTCAGGGAGGTCGCCTTTCTTGCGGCTGCGCTGAATAGCCTCGCTGAATAGGCTGCCATGTTCGATGTGGAAACGGGTATCCTTAGTGACGGCTTCGAGGGCTTTGAGGGTTTGCGCTTTGCTTAGATCGTAAGCGGATAGCACCCATGCGGTTTCGATCATTGTTACCAGCGAAAGCCAGATGCCTTGGTTGCGTCGCTCCGCTTTAGCCAGCTCTGCACGGGCTATAGCGAGTTGCTTTGGATCGTCTTCCGTCAAGTGTCGGATGAGCACATTCGTATCCCAAGCTTTCATTGCGAAAAAGATTTCAGCGCACCTGCCTTGGCTGCCGCTTTGATCTCAGCCAGAGAAAGTCGCTTGCCGGACTTGATGAACCGAGCGGCGGCACCGTCGCTCTTGGGAGATTGACGATCTTTTTGCAGGACGATCTCTCCAGCTGCATTCAACTGAAATTCGATTCGATCCCCTTCGCGTAAATTCATCTGCTGCCGAATCACCTTAGGGATAGTAATCTGATGCTTACAGGTCAGTGTTGCCGTTGTCATACCTTACATTTCATTAAAATGTAAGTATTTGTCAAGTTTCGCTTGCTAGATAGGTAATTTTTTAGCTGATTTCGGGGCTTACGGATCCGAGATCTTAAAGCGCAGGAATAGGCGATCCTCAAAAACAAGGTAAGCGAGCGGTGGAGCGACAAAGAGGTCGACAGGGCAGAGCCATGCCCTGATGCAGGCTAGTTGGGTGTGATTTGAGCTTTCACGGGCGAGATACGGCGATTGTTGGACGATTCGTGCCGGAAGTGAAGGCGGTTTGAGGGAAATTGCCTTGCAAGAGAAGCGTAAACCTAGAAGATCCCCTGAATGAATGATGGGTGTCCTAATATTCTGCGCCACTTCTTTTTTATTTATGAATACTCGGTTCTGCCGGGTCCAGTTTGTTCAGATTCATCTCGACCTTGAAGGCACCTCTAAGATCACCAACTTTATAACCACGGGCCTTGTCCTCGGGGTAGAGTTCGTCAAGCATGGTGAGTAATTTCGGTTCCAACGCGTCGCTTGGCCCATGACATAGGACGCAGAGCTCCTTGGTATAAATCGGTTTGTAGAAGCGAACGGTCTGGCCATCCACAGAGAACATTTTAGGTTGGATCGGTTTACTCTGATCATCAAGATCCTGCCAGGTTTGGAGAACGCCAAGATCCAAATCGTCGGGAGCATTTTCAGGATTGCGGACGTTGAGTGAAGTTCTCGATACAGTCAATCCGTCAAGCCCGGTGCTGATGGCCTCGGTGGAAGGTTGGGCAACTTGTTTGCAGACATCCACCGCCGCCAAAACGCCGCCGTTTTTCATCGCCGCTTTTAATTGTGTCGAGAGGCTGTTCATCAGAGCCTCGCTCGCAGCATTCCCCTTGGACATGTAACTCTCTTTGATTTCCGGAGAAAACTCGGAGGATACTTCGCCCTGTCCCTTTTGGTCGTTTTGACAAGAAGCCAAGAGCAGGGTGAGCAAGGTCAAATTTGAGACTAGGTAGAGAGAGCGCATGATCAGGATTGAAGAAGCGTTTTGTTTGCGGTGTTTGTGACGGAACGCTGCAGCACGATTCATGATAGGATGAATCATGTGGCTTTTCCAAGCTCATTCCATCGTCGCACTGCGGTTTGCATCTCGTCGATCGCATGATTCAGCTGGAGAGGACCGACACAAAGAACAAGGAGACAACACTAAGAACAAGGACACCCATCATTCTCTCTCGCATTATGGGTGTCCAAGATTGTATCTCCCGCAATTGAGGTGTTTTAGGTTGGGTTGGTTTATTTGGCTGGCGGCTGGAAGCCACCGCCACGTCGTAGCCGCAAGCGCGGAGGTGTATCTCCACGCTCGCGGCGATGATCCGTCACATCTTCGGTGCGATGGAGCCGACGGTTTTGGTGCCGTCCGGCTTCTCGACTTCAACCCACCACTTTGCGTCAGCCGCAAGCGGCGACGGAGCCATGGCGTGGATGTCGTAGTCATCGTGTGATGGGGCGTAGTCGCCTTTACCGACGGCTGACATGGTGCGGTCCTCGGTGCCGATCCAGGCACGGACGACGGATGCTCCGTCATCCTTGTAGGGGAGCTTGATGACGAGGTGACCTTCCTTGCCAGCCTCGACCATCCCGTGTCCTTGGGCAGCTTCGATTTCCATCTCGCCCGCCATGAAAGTCCCGAGCGATACTTCTTCGCCTTCCTCATGGGCGTGACCCTCTTCGCCCTCGTGAGCATGATCGTCTTCGCCCTCGTGCGCGTGACCGTGGGCTTCCTTGGCTGGAGGCGGGGACCCGGCAGTGTTGGGTTCCTTTTCACCGCAGCCGATCAGGAGCGCGGACATGGCGAAGGCGGGGATTGTCAGTGTTGTTTTTATTTTCATATTTCTTGTTTGGTTGGTGCTTGTTTTGTCTTGGGGTTCGGGTTGTTGGCGGAGACGCGATGAAGTGCCGCGTAACCAGCTGGAACAACTACGAGATTCAGGAAAGTCGAGGACAGTAGTCCACCGAGGATGACGACCGACAATGGCGCGAGGATTTCGTTCCCGGGTTTGTCTCCCTGGAGGACGATAGGCACGACTGCCAAGGCGGCGGTCAGGGCGGTCATGAGAATAGGGATCAACCTCTCGGCAGAGCCTTGGACAATGGCATCGAACATCGTGTGGCCTTCGTGTTTGACGAGGTGCTGGTAATGGTTCACTAGAAGGATTCCGTTTCGCACGGCGATTCCGAAGAGTGTGATGAATCCCACCATGCTGGCAATGGAAATGACGGGCGCGGTATAGTGCCCGCCGAGCCCGAACAGTGCCAGTGTGTTGCTGAAAATGCCCGGAGACTCGCTGAGATAGATCGCGACGATGCCGCCGATGAGCGCGAGGGGCAGGTTTACCATGACCAGCAGGGCGACGCGGATCGAGCCGATGGCGAGTTGCAGCAAGATGAGCATGATGACCGCCACGAGACCGCTGAAGATCAGGATGGTCCGGCTGGCACCTTGCTGGGCTTCGAACTGACCGCCGTAGTTCACCGAGTATCCGTAGCTCTGCACGATTGGGTCGACCTCCTTCTGAACTTCACCGACCAGGTCTCCGAGGTTATAACCTTCCTCGACATTGAGCGTGACCACCGCCTTGCGTTGGGCGTTTTCGCGAGCGATGAGGTTCGAGGTCATTTCAGGCCCTATGTCGGCGACCTCGTTGAGGCGCACCAACGCACCACCTTTTCCGCGCAGGACGAGGTTTTTGAGATCTCGCAAATCATTGCGCTCCTCTTCCACCAATCGCACCGCGAGATTATAACGTCGCACCCCTTCGTTGATTTCAGTGACGGTAACTCCAAAAATAGAATTTCGAACCTGCCGTGCCGCATCCTGTGGAGTGAGGCCGTAGGCGGCGAGATCGGCGGGACGGTATTCGACGGGTAAGGACTGGATCAACACCTCACGGTTTGCCGCCACATCGCGTGTGCCAGGCATGGGTTTCAGAACGCCTTCGATCTCCTTGGCGATGGCCCGCAGCTTAGCCAGATCCTCTCCATAAACGCTGATGGCGATTGCCGCCGGGGTGCCGGATAGAATGTGGCTGAGTCGGTGCTCGATAGGTTGACCGATATTCGTGGTGATGCCGGGGACGCGCTCAAGAATGGCGCTCACCTGCTGGCGCACATCCTCTTTTCGGGAACCGGCTTTCAGAGTCACGTCAATTTCCGAGTTGCTGACCGGCTCGGCGTGCTCGTCACGCTCGGCGCGGCCGGTGCGGCGGGTCACACTGCGGACGCCTTCGAGAGCGAGCAGTTGTTTCTCAATCGCGCTGGCCATCCGGTCACTGGCGGTGAGGGACGTTCCCGGTGGGGCGAAAAGGCCGACGGTGAAGGTTCCTTCGTTGAACTCGGGGAGGAATGAGCGCCCGAAGGTCGAGCCAAGCCAAAGCGCGAACAAGGTGCCGACGAGTGCGGCTCCAATCACCACCTTGCGAAATTTCACGGCTTGGCGGACGGCCGGAACATATACACCTTTGAGCCAACGAACCACCGGAGTGTCCTTTTCCTCCCCGGTTTTCCCTTTCATCAGGTAGCGGCACATCGCCGGGGTGACGGTGAGGGCTACGAACAGCGAGGCCATAATGGATACTCCGAAGGCGATGCCGAGTGGACGGAAGAAGCGCCCTTCGATGCCTTCGAGAAACATTAGGGGAAGGAAAACAAGTACGATAATGACCGTAGCAAAGACCATTGCCGGACGAATCTCGTTGCTGGCATCAAGGATCACTTCGAGCCTTGGGCGCTGCGCGGAAAGTGGTTTTGCTGCGTTTTCATTGAGTCGCCGGAACACATTTTCCACATCGATGATCGCATCGTCCACCAGGCTGCCGACCGCGATGGCGAGGCCGCCGAGCGTCATGACGTTGATGGTCATGCCCATCCAGTCGAGCACGAGAAGTCCAGCCGCCAATGAGAGCGGGATGGCTGTCAGGGTGATGAGGGTCGTGCGGACGTTGAGGAGAAAAAGAATAAGAATGATCGCGACGATAATCGCGGCATCGCGCAGGGCGTGGACGACGTTGTTCACCGAGACATCGATGAAATCCGCCTGGCGGAAAATCTGGCGGTTCACTTTCAGTCCTTCCGGGAGCGAGGGTTCCAGCTCGTCGAGCATCGCGTCGATTCCTTTGGTAATGGCGAGCGTATTGGTGCCTGGCGCTTTCTGGATGGTCATCACGACAGCCGGAGACCCCCCATCCGCGCCGGTTCCTCGTTTCGGCGCGGGGCCTTTGCGGACATCCGCCACGTCCCCTATGGTGACGGGAAACTGGTCGTGATACTTGATGACGGTTCCTGAAATATCCTTCACCGAGCGCACCCGTCCGCTCTGGCGGACAGGCATTTCAAGCGAGTCGATGTCCGCGATGTAGCCCGCGCTGAGGGTGCTGTGGGATGCGCCGGCAGCCTCCGCCACGTCCTCGACAGTGAGGCCGTAGAGGCGGAGATCATCCTGCCGGACGAGCACCTGGTATTCCGGGAGTTCGCCACCAATCACGGAGACCTGGGAAACACCCGCGATGGCGAGGAGTTTGTTGCGCAGGTCATACTCTGCGAAGGCGCGGAGATCCATGTCGCTCATTTCCCCGTCGGGCGAGGAGATGGCGAGCAGCATGATTTCTCCGGTGATCGAGGTGATTGGAGTCATTTCCGCATGCGCATCCGCAGGCAGATCTTCGCGAACGGAATCGAGTCGCTCGGAGACGAGTTGGCGGGCGGTCATGATGTCCATGCCCCAGTCGAACTCGACGTAGGCGATGGATAGGCCGATGGCGCTGGATGTGCGCACGCGACGGACACCGGGCATGCCGTTTACCGAGCTTTCGATCGGGAAAGTGACGTATTGCTCGACCTCGTCTGCGGCAAGGCCGGGGGCTTCGGTCATGATGACCACGGTCGGGGCATTGAGTTCGGGGAAAACATCGACTGCCGTTTTCGGCAGACGGATGGCGACCACGGCGAGCAGAAGCCCGGCGGCGAGCAGGACCAGCGACGCATGGTCCAGTGAGAATTTGATGAGTCTTGAAAGCATGATGATCAGTGTTCTTCGTGATAAGCTCCGTCGGCGTGGAAGTGGCCGCCTTTCTGGCTGGTGCCGCTTTGTGCGGAGGCGAGCTTGAGTTCGTAGGCACCCTGTCTCTTATACACATCT
>JAGXGH010000006.1 GCA_024636835.1 Verrucomicrobiales bacterium
GCTACTCGCGCTTTGAATTCGGGTTCGTGTCTTCTTCTTTTTGCTTTCATTTTGTTGTTGTTAGGTTCGGGGTTATCCCCGCTCCTAGCCATCAAAATTATAGCTTAACTACCTGTCCGAATTTCGGGGTCCACCTCAATCAAACCCTTCTTGACCACCTGCACTGATTTAAGGTAACTATCCACAAGTTGCCTATACTCAGAGATTAATCGATCTGACGACTCCGAGAAAATTACCACTCGGCGACCCTTATTATCATCTTCAATTTCGCCTTGTGATCCCCTTCCCTCGCAGTTATTCGACAATATCCCGGTTGTTCATTCGCACGAGAGTCGTGATGATGATTGTAATCTCGGTATGTTTTTCAATCCCGAGCCAGGCAGCTCCCCCCGACCTTACCGCAGGAGGCGTTCCGGGAGACACCAGAGATTTCAACCTTGGACCCACCGGAGCGCGTGGTTGGGCTTATCATGTCAGTAAAGACACCTCGGAAAGCCGTCAGATCCTTGTGACCGCTATCGAAGCGGGGTCACCGGCGGATGGACTCCTTGCCGAGGGCGATGTGATTCTCGGTGCCGACGGTCTAGGCACCGCCCCGGTCAACTTCATCGCCGACGCCCGCAAGAGCCTGGCAACCGCGATCGCCGACGCCGAGGCGCAATCTCCAGCGACCCTCAAGCTCTTGCGTTGGCGCGCCGACACTACGAGCGTTATCGATATCACTCTGCAAACGCTGGGAACCTACAGTGCCACGGCTCCGTATTCCTGTCCCAAATCTCAGTTGATCCTCCAACAAGGTCTTGCACACGTAATGAACAGCGAGACAGCAGGCAGGTATTCCTTCGGAACCTTGAGCCTTCTGGCAGGCAACGATCCAAGCGACCCGGAAAATACAGCCCGCATGGCTCGCGCCCAGACCGAGATGCAATCCCTGATTCCCAACGCTGCAACCATAACGGAATTGATGTCCGACCAACGAGATGCATCATCCGTCTGGCAACGCGGGCACACTCTGATCGCTCTTGCCGAATATTATTTGCTCACCAACGACGCCACGGTCCTCCCAGCTATTGAAGCCTACTCGGTGAACATCTCCAGAAACCATAGTATGTTCGGCACAGCCGGTCACATATACGCCGAGAAAAACAAAGACGGCAGTGACAACGGACCGATGGGCGGTGGCTACGGAGCGGTCAACTCCTCGGGATTACCCTGTTACCTCGGGCTTTTACTTGCTCGTGAATGTGGTCTGACCCATCCCGGATTCGATGCCAACACCGAGAACCGCGTCGAGGCAGCGATCACCCGGGCCGGTCGGTTCTTCGGCTATTACGCCGGACGAGGGGCCATCCCCTACGGTGAGCACACACCTTCGTGGAACACACACGAGAGTAACGGTAAAAGCGGTCTTGCCGCTCTCTGTTTCGCCCTTGAGGACGCACGCGGCTATGAGGAGAAATTCAACGTTCAGATGGCTGTTGCAGCAACCAATGAACGAGAAATCGGACACACGGGGTCGTGGTTCAACTATATCTGGTCCCCGCTGGGAGCCGCCACCGGCGGTGAGGAGGCAGCTTCCTCCCACTTCAGACGCATCTCCTGGCACCTCGACCTTTGTCGTCGTTGGGATGGTGGGTTTGTCTATGACAGCCTTTATGGCGAAGGTCCGCAAGGGGGACAGGAATACCACGATTTCCGCATGAGCACCGCTGCGCTGCTGCTCTATTCGCTGCCGCTCAGGCAACTCCACATCACCGGACGAGGCGATGACCCGACCCGGGATCTGAATACCGTGGATATAGCCGATGCGGAGTTTGCGGATGACTACAACGCGAGCACCAGAGGCACCAATGATCTCATCAACGATCTCGGCAGTTGGTCGCCCAAAGTTCACCTACTGGCCGCTGAACAGTTGGCCACCCGCACCATCGATACCGCCACCCTCGCCCAACTCACCACCATGGCGACGGATCCTGCCGGCACCTCACGTCTCGGCGCCACCTATACCCTGGGTAAAATCAACAACAGCACCACCGCAAATTCCCGCGCTGCAACTCTCGCAAGCTTGCTCACCGACCCCGAGAATCACGTTCGCTATATCGCGGCTGACGCCATGCGCTACCTGCCGCTTTCGGCAAAAATGACCCAACTCAACGCCGTCCTCAGTGCAGCTGCCAGCACCGCCCCCCCGTTTCTCCCCTTCAACGAGGAAGATCCCATGCACATGGCCCACGGTCGCCTGTGCATGCTGCTGTTCTACGGAGGCAACGCCTACGGCCCGAAGGGAATGATCTGGGGATCCGGTATCAACGGCGTGGATCGTGGTCTGCTCTACCCGGCGTTTCGCGCTGTGGCTGCCAACCCGGTCGGCCAAGCCCGCAGCACTTTACAGACAACCTATGACTATCTGACTGCCGCTGACATGAACGCACTGGCCGACAGTATTGTGGACTCGATTTACCACCGTCCCCCGGCCGACAAGATGTTCAGCGCAGGCTCCCGCACCGGTGGGATAAAAGCACTCCAAAGATTCAACATCGCCGAAGGGGTTCCTCTTTCCATGGAATACATTATCGATGACGGACGGAGCAGCAACATCACGGTAGCGCTCGGCGTACTCGAGGATTATGCAGGTTCCTCGACACTGGTGCGCCCCGATCACAACGTCATCCAATTTTGCAAAGACCTGCTGCAAGGCGCGAATGCCGCCGATGCCCTTGCTGTGCTCAATGCCATCGATGCGGATACCAATGCCATCGCTCCAATTCCGTACAAGAGCATTCAATCGGTCACCTCCGACTCACCCTCGGTCACTCTGCCCGCCAACCAGACAGGCCTCCATGTTTCCGCCAGTGATTACGCCGAGGGCGATCTCGTCTACACCTGGCGCAAGGTGCATGGTGCAGGCAACCCCAGCTTCTCTCCCAATGGCACCGCCGCGAGCAAGGACACCACCGTAACCTTCGATAATGTTCCGGGCCAGTATCTCTTTGAGGTCACGGTCTCCGACTCACGGGGCTTTACCGAGGTTTCCGATACCGTGGCCGTGACGCTTTACAATACCGGCGGCACCCTTCCCCCGAATGATCCTCCTACCGCAGACCCACAATCAATCACCACCTCCCCCGCAACCATCACACCAATCATATTAACGGGAAGCGACCCAGAAAATTACGAGCTGGTTTTCAAGGTAACCAGCCCACCGTCGCACGGTACCCTGTCCGGAATCGCGCCGAATATCGTCTATACTTCGGATGAATCACATCTCGGATCTGACAGCTTCACCTTCGAAGCAATGGACAGCGAGGGACAGACTTCCAGTGCCACAATTGACATCACGGTGGATACATCGGCTGTGGAACTCTATGCCTACGAACCTTTTGATTACACTTCCGGCAGCAATGTTGATACCACACTTGACGGTGGCAGTGGCTTCGCGACAGCCTGGACTGATGCTCAAAACACTGGATCAGACTCAATCACCGTTTATGACGAAACCGGATTCTGGGATGGTATTGTTGATAATGTGACCACCAATCCGGCAACGGGTTCGCGCTATATTTCTTCAGCAGGCACGCCGGGAGCAATCACCGCCCAGCGAACCTTAAGCCAGAACGCAGGCGCTATGGCAGGAAATGACAAAACACTCTGGGCCAGTGTCGTCTGGAGAATGAATGGCTCCAATTACGGACGACAGGTCGGCTTCGTCCTCGGCACAGACGGTATTAGTAACCGATCTCAAAGTATCGACACCTCCGGAAATTTCGGAGCGGGACTGGGTGATGCCATCGGCGTGGGTGGAGCCATCAACACACTGGCTGTTACTCCGACAATTTGGGACAATGGCGCAATTTCCGCACGCACCACCGTCGGTGCTGCCGAAATCAACACCTCAATGGAGAACCTCGTTGTCCTCAAGTTCGTCTTCGCAGATGGAACAGAGCCCGACCGAGTCTATGCCTACCGTTTCACTGAGGCGGAAACGATCAACGAGAGTGTTTTTGAGAACAGCGCGATCCACGCCGAATCTGTGATCGACCAAAACACGTTAAATATCCTGAGTTTCAGTCAAACCAACCGAGGAGCGGAGGCCATCGATGAAATCCGCATCGGCAACTCGTTTGCATCCGTGATCGGCATCGAAAGTTCTCCTCCCGACTCCGACCCACCATCGCTTGGGCCGGCAAACATCGTCGATAACCGGACTGGTGAAGCCGTCACCCAGAATACTCCGGTGGCCTATTCCGTAACCTTCAGCGAGGCGATCGACGGCACGACCGTCACATCAGCCGATTTCGCCAATGCCGGTTCCTCCGACATCACCATCAATTCAATCCTCCAATCATTGCCGAATGTTTTTATCGTCGACGTCACACCGATAAACCCCGGCAGCCTCCAATTACAGGTCAATACCGGTGCCATCATCATCGATCTCGCCGGCAACCCGCTCGATACCACCGCGGCCATCGTGGATGACACGACCATTACGGTGAATGAGTTACGCGTTCCCGTGCCAGATGTGACTGAGATGACTCAGTCTTCCGCGGAATCCGAAATCACCAGCGCAGGCCTTGCTGTGGGAACCATCACCAGCAAATACCATGCCTCCGTTCCCTCCGGCTCCGTGATCAGTCAGAACCCTTCGGGCGGCATCAACGTGCCATTGCAAACCGCTGTCTCTCTGGTCATTTCCGCGGGACCGAGCAATGGTAACGACTACGCTCTTGCCGACCTTCCCGTTTCCGGTGAAATCACCGGCAGCACGACAAACACCCAGACCAGTGATGGAGTGTATCAATCACTCCGTGAGTTGAGTACTAAGGGTAAGCCAAATAGCCGCATCAGCTATCTCGAGCACAAGTGGATTTTCGAAATCGGAGTCAACAACAGCCTTACCTTTTTCATCGAGGCGCATCACACCTCCAACAACGAAAACGATCACTTCGTCTTCGCCTACTCTACTACCGGCATCAACGGTCCATACACCGACATGCTGACCGTCACAAAGACTTCGGACAATAACACCCCTCAATCCTTCGTAATGCCCGCCAATACATCGGGCACCATCCATGTGCGCGTTTTAGATACAGACCGATCTGGAGGCAAGGACATTCAGGACACCCTCTATATCGACCAGATGTATTTCTTCTCGGAATCCGGACCGATCATGGAGACCGTCCCCGATGTGATTGGTCTGTCCCAAACATCCGCGGAACTGAACATCGGAGCATCCAGTCTAGGCATTGGCGCTGTTGCCTCGGAATACAGCAACACGGTCGCCGCCAATCATGTGATCGGTCAAAACCCGGTCGCTGGTGAATCCGTCGAACAAGGATCCAACGTGGATATGATTATTTCCCTCGGACCTATGCCCGATTATATGGTCTGGCAAGATCAGTTTCCTGGGGCTGACCTCGACGATGCATCGGCCGACTTCGACGGTGATGGTCTGAAAAATGACGAGGAAAGGCTATGGGGCCGGGATCCTACCAAAGCAAACTCAAGGTCACCTTTTATCACTGGCCCGAATCCCAGTGGTAACTTCCGCTACACCCGCCGCGACCCTTCCCTGACCGGAGCGACGTTCACTATCTGGGTATCACCAAATTTGCTTGCGGGATCATGGACACTTGATGCCGGAGCGAGCCAGGTTTCGGAAGGTGTTAATGCTAACAATGTGGAAACCATCAGCGTGACCTTAAGCTCCGGACATCATGGTGCCGACCGGCTGTTCATCCGTATAGAAGCCGCAGAATAACACCGAATCTTGGTAATGATCTGACGCGTAGTGCTCGCTCGGGTTTGGTCGGATGGAAAATGTGCGCGGAGAATAATCAGATGTTTATTCGGAGATGGTATAATCCAAAAACATTCCACGACTACCTCTTGACAGCTCTTTCGCCAGTTACCAGTGTTTCCTACTAGCAAAGAATGCATCTCCATGCATTCTTCACTTCATACCCCATCTAAAACCCATTATGAAAACACTCAACATCGGCATGATCGGCTACGGCTTTATGGGCCGCACCCACTCGAACGCCTACTCCCAGGTAAATCACTTTTTCGACCTCGAATACAAGCCCATCCTCAAGGCTGTCTGCGCCCGCAACGAAGAGCGCGTCAAAGCTTTTGCCGAGCAATGGGGCTATGAGTCCTACGAGACGGATTGGCGTAAGCTCATCGCTCGCGACGACATCGACGCCATCGACATCTGCACACCCAACAACCTCCACAAGGAAATTGCCATCGCCGCCGCCGAGGCCGGCAAGATGATCCTCTGCGAAAAACCCCTCGCCCGCACCGCGGACGAAGGTGAGGAAATGTGCCAGGCCATCGAAAAAGCCGGTGTCCTCAACACAGTTTGGTACAATTACCGCCGCGTCCCAGCCGTCACCTTGGCGAAGCAACTCGTCGACGATGGCCGTCTCGGTCGGATCTTCCACTACCGTGCGAATTTCCTCCAGGACTGGACCATTTCCGCTGACCTCCCCCAGGGCGGTGAAGCTCTCTGGCGCCTCGATGCCGAAGCCGCAGGTTCCGGCGTCACCGGCGATCTGCTCGCCCACTGTATTGACACCGCGGTGTGGATTAACGGCCCGATCTCGTCGGTGACCGCGATGACAGAAACCTTCATCAAAGAACGCACCCACACCCTCACCGGCGAAGTTACCAAGGTGGATATCGATGACGCTTGTTCGTTCCTCGCCCGATTCGCCAACGGTTCGACCGCCATCTTCGAGGCGACCCGTTATGCACGCGGTCACAAGGCGCTCAACACGCTAGAGATCAATGGCGAGAAAGCTTCCCTCTCCTGGGATCTTCACGACCTCCACCGTCTCCAGGTCTTCGATCACTCCGATGAGTCCATCATCCGCGGATGGCACAATGTCCATGTCAGTGATGGCGATCAGCCTTACATGAAAAATTGGTGGGTTCCCGGTCTACAGATCGGTTACGAACACACTTTCATCCACCATGTCGCCGACTTCCTGGCAGGCGTTGCTAAAGGCGAGTCCGCCAGCCCGACCTTCCGCGAGGCCCAAGAAACACAAATCATCTGCGATGCGGTTCTCGAATCCGCCAAGTCCGGTCAATGGGTGAACATTCCGTCATAACCACAGTACAGTATGCGATTTGGTATCAATACCTGGGCGTGGGACATTCCCGTCGACCCTTCCAATATTAAAGAATTCCTCGCCTGGGCAGACGGTCTCGGCATACCGGGCGACAAGCCGGTGATTGAGGCATTTGCCTCGCCCGATCCTGCCGACTTACCGATTGCTGAAGGCATTCGCGCCGCTGCACAAGAGGCTGGCTACGGTGTGGTGAGTTGTGGATTCAACCCAAACATGGCAGGGCCTGACCAACCCAATCCGCATCTCATCAGCCCCGATGCCGATGAACGCAGAGCCGCCATCCAGCGCGCTTGTGGGTTCATCTCGTTTGCTGCTGCGGCGGCAACAAACGGCGACCCCGGCATCCTTAGTGGACCCTGGCATGTGCGCCACCAACACTTCACTGGAGCAGGGATCACATCCGAAGAACGCCAATGGTTGGTCGAGGGGCTTCGACAAGTCGCCACCCATGCCGGCGACCTCGGAGTGCTCGCTGGATTTGAAATCCTCAACCGCTTCGAGTCCTACGTCATCAACACCGTCGACCAAGCACTTGATCTCATAGACGAAGTCGGCTTGCCCAATCTCGGCTTCAACTGGGACACCGGCCACGCCCATATCGATGAAGACGAGGACGTCGTTCCCAACCTGACCAAAGCTTCCCAGAGTGGGCGCATGTTCCACATTCACCTGTGCGAAAACCATCGCCGCGATTACGGCACGGGGAAGATAGGTCCACGCACCAGCGAAATCCTCCAAGTTCTTCGCGATACCGACTACCAGCGCGGAGTCGTTCCAGAACTCTTCTGCGAAGCGCTCGACGGCGCCGTCCACAAATGGAACCGCACCGAAGGCGACATCCACACCGCTGCCAACAACTCCTTCAAATTCCTTCGCGGTTGTTTGTAGTTGCGAGCCAGAGACATAGCGTCGCCAACCCAATATCTCATGGCTACAGACACCCCCACCAGACAAGGAATCCTCGCCGGAGGAAATTGGATCATCGACCACGTTAAGATTATCGATCACTTCCCTGCCCAAGATACCCTGGCAAATATACTTGCCGAATCCGATGGCTCAGGTGGGTCGCCTTACAACATCCTGATCGATATCGCCAAATTCGGAGCGAGTTTTCCACTCGAAGCAGCGGGATTGGTTGGTGAGGACGCAGACGGTCAAACCATTCTCTCGGAATGCTCGGCGCATGGCATTGAAACCACCGCATTACGCAGCACTCCGAAAGCTCCCACATCCTACACCGATGTGATGACAGTTCGCGAGACCGGTCGGCGGACGTTCTACCATTGCCGTGGGGCCAACGCACTGTTGGATGAATCTCACTTCGACCTCACATCGTCCCAGGCGAGAATTTTCCACGTTGGCTACCTCTTGCTTTTGGACCAACTCGACGCCCTGTCCGACGACGGAACAACTGGCGCATCACGTTTGTTAGAAAAAGCCAGTGCACTCGGTTTTAAAACATCTGCAGATCTGGTAAGTGAAGATAGCGATCGCTTTGCCAGCGTGATCCGCCCCGTGCTTCCACATCTGGATTACCTGATCATCAACGAATTCGAAGCGGCACGCACCACGGGAGTAGAAATTACTGTGGATGGAAAAATTCAACATGAACGCCTAGCTGAAGCCGCTGCGAAGCTCATCGAGTGTGGAGTGCGAGAGTGGGTTGTGGTTCATTACCCCGATGGCGCATACGCACTTCATGCATCTGGTGAGCAAGCGAAACATGGAAGCGTGAACCTCCCACCCTGCTATGTCCAAGGCGCTGCCGGTGCGGGCGATGCCTTTGCAGCAGGCTCACTCTATGGCCTGCATGAAGGACTGCCCATTACCGAATGCTTGCGTATCGCCGTATGCGCCGCCGCTTCCAATCTTGCAGACCCTACCTGCACCGGGGGCATTCTTGCTCTCGATGGGTGTTTGGAAATCGGCAAGAAATATGGCTTCCGTGGTGAGCTTTAACTTGAATAGAAAACCGTTCCTCAAATTCGGTCTTTAGCACAAGGCCCAAACTCAAAATCATACCACGATCGAATAATAAGATGACTTTTCGTTGCGTAGAAGTAGCTCTCGATCAACCAACTCCACGCCCACTTGTCAATCGCGTGCCGCGCAGCGGTTCTACGCGACACCTCAGATCAATACCAAGATTTGGTATCATACCCTATGAAAACCTCAATGACCGTCTGCCTGATGGCAGGATTACTCGCCGTCACGGCATCCGCCGAGCCAAAGCTCAAAAAAGAAAAACTCCAAATCGTGTTCCTCATGGGGCAGTCCAACATGGTGGGGCTCGCTGACATGAGCACCGCACGTTATCTGACCGAAGATCCCTACGTCGCCCCACGCGAGATCATTGCCCAAAAGTCCCCCACTTTCGACTGGAGCAATCTCTACTGGCAAGGAATCAGAACGTTCAAAGGTCCTCAGAAGTATAAAGACCAGCTCAATGGGCTCTATGAAGAACGTGCACTGTCCCGGATGAAGTGGCGTCAACGTGTTAACGGCACTCGCGGACCATGGAAAGAAGAATGGGGAAAGAAGCCTGAAGGCAAGGGCCGTGGTGTGATGTATCCCTATCTCGACAAAAAAGCCGAAGAAGAAGGTATCTACCAGCGAATGGATGAAATCATCGGCAGCCCGGAGAACAAGTTCACGATGGATGTCGCCTACAAGGAGATCATCAACCGTGAAAAAGAGATCGCCGACGAAGTGGCCATGGTGCGTTCCTTTTATCTCGGCGATGCCAAGACCGAAGACTTCGACGCATTCGAAGCAGCCCTCAAGGAGGCAGATTTCTCCAAAAAACCAACCGAGAACGTAGAAGATGCACGTGCCAAATACGCCCAGTTGGCTCAGAAACACTTCAACCTACCAATCGCCAAAGATACCCGGATTTTTGCGCATGGTCACGTGACCGGATCAGAGGGTGAAAAGAACCAATACACGACCTACGGCCCGTTATCCGTGGGTTACGGCGGTGGCATCACAACTATTGGGCCAGAGTATGGCGTCGGCATGGCGCTGGATCGGATGGTTGATGGACCTGTCTTGCTGGTAAAATGCTCATGGGGCAATACCGCCATCAAGGAAGCTTGGCGCCCACCATCACTTGACGGTGTGGAAACACCTGCCGAGAAAGCTCAACGTGAAGCCTGGAATGAAAGTGAGGTCGAACGTGCTAAACAAGAAGGCCGTGAACCAAAAATCACTCCCGCCCCGACGAAATCGGAAAAACTCTCCTACTGCTGGGGAATGACTCTCCCTCAAATTGATCTCGTCCTGGCTGATCCTGGCAAGTTCCATCCAGATTACGACCCCGAAGTTGGTTATGAGGTGGCCGGCATGGTCTGGTTCCAGGGATACAGCGACCAGGGAAATCAGGCCTATGGAGAACAGCTCGTGGAATTGATCAAATTCATGCGCAACAAGGTTAACACTCCAGACATGCCCTTTGTCGCTGCGACTCTCGGCATGCCCGCCTACAAACACATGGCTCTTGAAGGTGATGTGAATGGAGGAATGGTTTACGCCTCACGCCACGCCGACATGAAAGGCACCGTGGATGTGGTGAACACAGCCCCCTACTTCCCACTCGAACTCGATCTGGCTTACACCGTTCGGGACAGCGCCGAAAAAGACAGCCCGGAATACGAGAAAGCCATCTCCGTTCTCAAAGTGGCCAGCAGCAACAAGGGCTTCCATTACCATGGCAGCGCCAAGTGTTTCCTGCTGATGGGAGACGCGATGGGCCGTAGCCTAGTCAATCTGATGGCCGGCGGCGAACCGATGATCCACGAACAGTTGAAAGCACAAGGCGAGTGATATCCCTGTGAGACTGTCTAAAAAAACACCTGCGGATGACTATTCCGCAGATGGCTGGACATCGATAGTGACTTGGTATCCCCCACCCTCGAGTTTTTCACCAACCTTAAGCTGCATTGGCGCGTCCTCGTGTGTGAATATATCGCCTGGCAAAAAGGTGGCACCGGCTTCAAGGTCGTCCTTGGGGAAAACCATAACAGGATTCTGGCCACTGGCCTTGGTGGCATCGACACGATAGATCAGAACTCCGGCAGGCCATGGCATCTCGTCCTCCTTGGGGCTCGGTGATTGACCAATCTCGGCGACGAAAACCGTGCTCGGTTGTTTCGGATTAGTGACAGGAACAACGATCATCGACACACCGTTCTCTGCATCCAACGGTGTGAGCTCGATGGTGTGTGTGCCTTTGCTCAGATATGTTTTGCGGTCGTCATCCATCCAATCGAGCTTGTGTCGATGCCATCCGATGAAGCCAGCCGCGCGCCCTGCGCTCGTCATTAAATCCCAATTGCCGGCAGGATTTTTGGGTTTGAGATCACCGTAAGTGTAGATGTCAGGCAAGCCCATGCAGTGAGCCACTTCGTGGGCCAACACACCGGGGTGATTGCTACCAATATTGACAGCATGATAGATGAAGCCATCGCGGTATGGGATGGCTTTGTCAGCACGCTCACCAAAAGCAAAATTCCCGCGACCTGGCAACTTGGCGACAATGTAGTCGTATTGGTGAAAATCGATTTCCGGATAGAGTCCGAAGATATCGACGAACATTTGACGATGACCTTCAGTGGTCGTGGGGTCGTTTTCTTTTTGAGGCCGTGGCATCGCGCGCCAGCCATGCACGTGATCAATATTGATCTTGAGCTTACCGTAGGATTGTTGATGGAAGATATTGAGAAATCGCCCGTCGCCGAGCATTCGTTCAGCCACTGCCTCGGTGGTTTCTTCGGGTTTTCCCAGATCCGAGAAGTTAGTGTAGACCATCAACAGCGTCTTCTCTCCGGTGGTGGTGCCATAGATCTCAAAATCGTTAGGTCCTTCAGTCTTATACACGTCGCCCTTTGGGTCGAGAGCGGGAATTTCGTGAGCGAGACCGAGTTGAACCAGCATCGCGGCTAGTAGGAGAGACAGAGCGCGTTTCATTCAGACAGTTACGTGGGAATCCTCAAAAACTATCAAGGCTTTGATATACTTGTTGGAGTGAAGCGATAGAATCGACTATTCCTCAGACTGGGCGGTGGCTTTTGCGAACTGAAACAAAGCGATCCCATTTGGGCTGAGGAGCACTCGATCTCCAGGCTTGATCGAATTGATACGCTTCTGCCGCCACACATCCAGCACATCGCTGCTATCGGCATCACCCAACCACTTAGCATCGAACTGTAGTTCACACTCCTCCTTGGCATCGCGGTTGAACAGAGCAAGAACCCGCCCACCGTCTGCCAGGTGCTTGATCATCACCACTTGTTTGTCAGTTTCGCTTACCACTTCGGCAACATGACCCAACTCATCCTGATTGATCCCCATCACATCCGCATTGCCTAACAAGCGCCAGGTGAACTCATCGATCTCATCCATATCGCAGGAGAAAAAGAACGGCGCACAGACGATCGACCAGAGTGTGACGTATTGGTAGCGCTGATTGGTATCGAGCGGGATTTCAACGGCAGGCGCAACCATCTTGCGATGACTGCGGATCTTGTGAATATACATAAAGTCGGGGTCGTTCCATTGCCCCGGCTTGCTGAACTCACGCAGGTCTTTGGCAATCAACATCGCCTCATCGAAATAGCCTTTGACGTTGTGGTTCAAATCCCCTCCCGTACGCCAGGTCTGAATCTCGAGTTGCGGCGCCCACGTCCATGGATCGCTATCCCCATATTCACATAGGTTGTAGAGAATATCCCGGTCCTGCAAAGCGAGTGCATACGACATCGGATGCCAGAAATCGGTCATTTCAAAAGCGGGGTCCTTCTTGATGTTGTCCAATATTTTGTAAGCACTGCACTGGTCGTATTTCAGCAGATCAAACCCCCACTCGGCGTATTGCCGCGCATCCTGCAACTCGTGACCAAACGATCCGGCAAACATCTGACAAGTCTGTGGTCCCGGCGAACTGTATAAACCAGCCTTCATCCCATGGCCGTGGATGTGATCCACCATCTTTTCCATGTCGGGAAAATGGTCGTTCGTCAGAATATTGCCATCCTCATCTCGGACCTCACCGATCATCCCCGCAAAATCAAACCCCTCGTGCCTATCCAGTTTCTTCTTTCCGGCAAAAATCTCCGGGGCAATCCGCATCCAGCAGTCATCGATCGACACATACTGGAAACCCACATCCGCCAGACCGTGTTTCACCATCAAATCCGCGGTCATTCGCATCTTCTCATCGGTGATCATCATCATATAGGCACCCCATGAATTCCAACCCGTCGGCGGGGTCAGCGCGATCTTGTCGCCCACCACCAAGCGAAAGCTCTTGCTTGCGGTGCCATGAGAATTACTGGCACGAAAGGTCATCGCGTAGCTCCCTTTCGTCTCGGGCACGACCCCTGTCAGAATCCCCTTCTCAGCATCCAACTGCAATCCCTTCGGTAGATCATCGACCTCAAAGCGCATCGGCCGCTCACCCTGGGTGGGAATACGATAGAGAAATTTCCTGCCCGGGCGGACGCCGTAGAGAGCCGGCCCATTGATCCGAGGCGAAGCTTCCGGCAACGGTGTTAAAATCTCACCATCACCAATCCGTGCATCATAAGTCGCCGCCGACAAATCGGCTAAACAGGCCACACCCAACAAAAAAACCAACAAAGCCTTCATCATCCTATACATCATTTTATTTTTGCGTCCTATCCGTACATAGCATTTTGAAAATACGAAACTCATCACCTGCATACGCTATCACCGGATCAATATAACTGGCTATATTTATCGAGGATGACTTCAGTTGTTGCGCTGGTGTACAGTGCAACCCGTTATATCAAGAAGGGCTGGACGAAGGTGGGGCTGAGAGGCCATTCATGATGAATGAATGGCGCTTGGGTTTTGTTGTGGTAAACAAATTATGGGCACCATTTTTGGAGCATGGGAGGCAAATAAGCCTATCACGCTCTCCTTTAAACTACTCAACTCACTGACAGGCAGTGAGTTGTATCATTTGGATGGGCTCTAACCAGTCTCACTCGCCTAGGCTATTTCGCCGCTGGCCCGATCGTGCCGGCCTCGATAAAGTCTGCCTTGGTAAAGGATTGTCGACGGTCGATTTTACCTCGTGCCACGTTATCAGCCCACTTGAGAATACGGTTAACCATGGGATCACTGTCCCAACTGATATGGGTCACTGTCGGCCGGAACCATTTGAAGGCCGGACTGGGATCCAGACAGATGAGCGATACGTCACTCGGAGCAATATAGCCAAGTCTGGAAAGATGGCGTTCGACGGCAAGAAAAAGAGGGAGGTCGTCGATGATCAAAGCGGTCGGGGGGGTGTGGTGGAAGAGTGAATTCATACAGTTATAGAAACCATCCACAGACTCATTCCAATCCGGCAAATTATAGGAGCCAGCAGGAATACCGAGGGATTTGAGTTCATTGAGAAAAGAGGTTTCCACCATGCCGGGATGTGGTTTTCGTCTCTCCTCGCGAGCTATCATGACGATGCGTTTATGTCCGAGCTGAACCAAGCGCCGGACGGCGGTTTGCATGGCTGGCACCTTATTCGGTCCTGTGCCCGCGATTTGGATACCCCGCCTGCGACCTGCAAGCGCTAAGGCGGGAGTGGCTTGCTGGGAAAACCATTCCAGCACTTCTCTCGATCCTGCCTGAACCACCCAAGCATCAGCCTTCGCATTTTTGACCATCTTTGAAATTCGATTCAGATCCATATTCAGGTCGCGCAACCCCCTCTGCGGAACGGCAATAGAGTGCCCTGCCCCGAGGAGCTTATTTTTGAGATCGACAATATAATCCACCTTATCTTCGATCCTTTCGTAAAGGAAGAGCCCTACCCTGAGTAATGGAGGGTCAAAGTTCTCGGGAAGCACGATTTGGCGTTTACGCCCCACGCCTTGATTCAGCAGCAGGCCTTCACTTTCCAGTATCTGAATAGCAGCACCAATCGTGGTGTGATTGACGTTTAGTTCGACTCCAAGACGATCAGCGCCAGGCAGTTCCATCGTCCACCTCCCCTTGAAGATTTCTGAACGCAGGTAGTTGGCTACTTGCTCAGGATAGGTAAGAAGACGGAGTGCCATTAGTCTTATGGAGTTAGCAGGTTCACCATGCCGTAGCCCATGCCCTTGCCGATCAGCCACATGGACTCGCCGTTGTTCCTCCAGTGGGTGGAGACATTGGTCGGCGATTGCCCGTCTGTCCGAGCGAAGGGGCGGGTATCGACGGTAAAGACGTTGCCGCCGAGTTCCGGATGCAGCGTGGGATTGGCTACGTTGATCTGGGCGTTGACGACAGTGAGCCGGTTGCCGCTGGTTGCGGAACCGATCATACCGGTGGTGCCGATGGAGACCGGCAGGTTGGGCTTTCCGAAGACATCACGGACGTCGGTGATGAAGTTGACCATATTCGCTTCATACTCGTTGGAGGCAAACGTGCTCAAACTGTCATTCCAGCCCTGATGCCATCCAAATCCCGCGATCTCATATCCAAGCCCGTTCCACTCTGGAAACTGAACTTCGAGAGTATTCAATACCTCTCTGACCTGCTCGATCATTTCCAGATAATAAGGACCAACCACGCCGCCACGCGCCGCTACAGCACCCGGAGGGCGGAAGTTATTGACCAGATCCTTGCCGCCCCAAGCCGTCTTGATGATCAGGACGGGCTGGTCGAAGTGTTCCCCGACCGTCCAACCAAATCCGTATTCCGGACCGAACGTTGTCGGCCCCGAGCCGAAGCCCTCGGGGTTTAGTCCGCCTTTTGAAATGGCGGCTCCGGCTCCAAGGTCCGCACGGTTCCACCAGAAATTCACATCGTTGCGCACTACCCAATTGTCTGTATCCGGATTGCCGGTATCGACAACAAGTTGACCGTAGTTCGCGTTGTCGTTGACCACCTCGTAGCGTAGGCTTCCAATAGCGCCGTTGACATCACCATTACCCCGCTCGCTCTCACCCCTACCAACCATGTTCGACTGACCGACGAGGATGAAAACCTTGACGCCGGCAGAGTCGTTATCCCAAGTGGTGAACTGTTGGCTAACATTGCTCCCCAGCGCCTGGCCGGTGCCGCTTGTCACACCGTCTACACTAACCGTATATCCTGTGGCAATACCGAGAGGCGCGCCGAGTGTCAGCGTGACACTGCCCCCATCGCTGCTCAATGTCGCGTCAGTCACCGATAGACTACCGCCCCCATCTTGTTGCACGGTGTAATTGCCGGCATTACCTGCCGAGGAGGCATTCATGGGCTCTGAAAACAGTAGGGTCATCGTATTACCGCTTCCCCAGACCGTGGACAGAGCGGGCTCGGTATCCACCTCGCTTACCGTCGTGGCTCTTAACTGAAGGAACAAGCTGTCTTCATTGAGTAGTGCAGGATTGATGCCGACACTCATGAGCTCTACATCATCGACTTCCGATTCGGGTATCTGGTTCGCCGCATTATCTTCAAACCACTGACGGAGATCCGTAGAATACCATACTTTGTAATTCAAATTAGCCAGCGACTTTGTCCGACGCGTGTAGGTGAAATCCCCCGTGGCCGGATCAAAAGAATTCTGAAAGGGAGTGTTCGACTTGGAATCGGTCGGATCCAGCCCGAAAATGCGCTCGAAATCGTTTGTCAGGCCATCATTTCATCATCCTCATCTGGCAATCCCAGGCTCAAATAATAGGCTGAGCGCCATTTCATATAATCGACACTCATTCCGGTGGCGGGCCTGATTTGCAGACCGCAAACATGCAGGCGGGTATCGCCGTCGTCCGTCGACGGGTTGCCATCAATACCGTCATAGGCATCGACGGTGATGGTGACCGATCCCGAACCGTCGGCAACGATCGACTGGAATTCCACGTAGTTGCCGTTGGGGACAAAAGCATTGCCGCTGGTACTTGTCACCGCATTATCCAGCCACTGCGACTGTCCATTTCCCAGCACGGTGTTAGGGGTGACAAACTCCCCAGCGGCCCGCTCCGAGTTGGATATATCCTCCCAACTGGACGTATTGTGACTCAAGGCATAGATATAGAGATCATACGCCGCACCCGGAGTCAGGCCTGTGATCGAGAAATCATAGTTACCACCCTTGTCAAAAACATCGCGGTTCGCTTTAAAAACATCCAGACTGCTACCGCTTATGGGCCGCCCACTGGAGCTCAGTCCGGAAACACTGACTGCGGTCGTTACCGTTCCAGTGGTATCAACCAGATTGCTAACGGAAGTGATGCCCTGGTTCCAGGTTTCGCCTACCGCGCCAACCACACCGATCAAGCTGGTCTCGTCCGTCTGACCATCATCCAGAAAGTTGACGTTGAAGGATTCCGCACCTTGCGGGTCGGTGAAGTCCACGCTCGCGGTCTGAGTGATGGTCACATTGTCGGTAGAAGATGTCGCCGTGAAAATCACCGTGCCAATGGTGTTGGAACTCACGTTAAAAACCGCCTCACCATTACCGTCTGTCGTCTGAGTGGTGGAAGGGCTAATCGTCGCATTCGACGGACTACCCACCAAGCTGACGTCCTCACCGCTGACGGGCAATCCATTGCTGTCCTTGAGGGCAACCGTGATGGTGGACGTGGAGACGTCATTCGCCAACACACTGTTCGACGAGTTCGCTACCGTGGAGGTGTTGGCATCCACCGGACCGACTGGCACGACCACCTGAAAATCAACGATGGCCGTCTCAGTAATGACCAGGTTGCTATCGGTCACATCCGTGGCGGTGAAGACTTCCGATCCAGCACTGCTGGACTTGACGGTGAAAGTCACCACTCCATTGGCATCGCTCGTGTTATTGCCGGTCGTGATGGTCGCGCTACCATTGCCCGACAATGACACCTCTTTCCCGGAGACGGGGTTCCCGCCTGCCTCCTTTAGGGTTATGGTGACCGTCGAAGTCGTGGTGCCATCGGCAGGCACGGCCGTCGGTGAGGCTCTTACGATCGAAGTGCCTGCATCAACGATACCCGTTGGCGGAGTGCTACCCGTGGCTAGCGCAAGAGCATTTGCAAAAGTGGCATCGGTGCCGGTCAGAATCACCGTATCGGTGATCGAGGACTGTCCTGCGGTGCCAGGAGTATTCTCGTTTCGTATCCTTTGAGTGTAAAACCCGTAGCCATAGGAATTCCAAAGGGTATGCATGTCACCGGCAGATAAACCCGAGCCTTCGACGGAAGCACCCGTCGGATTGACCCAAATGTTCATCAGGTTGTCATCACCTGTGCCTTGTGTCGCACGAAGCGAGTCGTTGGACGTATCGTAATGCTGCTTAATTAACAAGGTGACGCTTTGACCCGCCATGAACCCAGCTGCTCCACCTCCAGCAATAGTAAAACTGGTGTCACCAGGGTCTCCTTGGTTAAGAAACGTGACTAGTCCGGTATCCTCAACGCGAACCCCCAAGCGATCCTGCCCACCTGTAAACTCAAAAAAGGAATCAATGTGCGCTAGAGAACCTGTGCCGAAAGTAAAGGTGGTAACGGCATAGACTGGATCAAGACCGTTTGTGTTTGGCAGAACTGCCACCCCGCCATTTGGTGTTTTGATGTCGGTTTGTTGGTCAGAAACGATTCCGCTTCCATCAGGTGTTAAGCTGTGGTCAATTATGTTAATCTCTCCAGCCCGGGACGTAAGTATGGTGGCCAGGACGAGAAGTGCGATGGAGAGTGAGTGTGCGGTTTTCAAGCGGCTTGTGGTTTTAGTTTCGATGACGGCCGACGCTGACCATCACACTCGAAGGGAAGCCTGTCGCAGGCAGATACGGATAAAAAACACCCGCAGCCGCCGGTTTGGCAGTCTGCGGGTGAGGAATGATTCAGAATGGCGTGATCAAGCCTTTGCCAAGGGGATCAGTTCCGGCGGCGGCGAAGAAGCGCCATGGCACCGAGCAGACCGAGGAGTGCCGTGCTTGGCTCTGGAATCGTGGCGGCTGCCAGTGCGTTGCCAAAACCCGCGTCACTGGTGGTGGCATTGGTGAATATCTGTGTGCCCGTGATCGATGAGTCGCCTGCGGCCCCGGAAGTGCTCTGGTTCAGAATCTGCTGCCTGAAAGCACCAAAACCTGCGGAGTTCCATAGGTTAGAAACGAAATCAGGCGAACCTTCCGTGGAAGAAGACGTAGGATTCACCCACACGGACATCAGGGTGTCGTTCCCACTGGCGCGTGCCACGTCATAGTCAAATTTGACGAGCACGGTGGCGAATAGCCCGGCCATATCTTGAGCTAGATCTAAGGAACCACCACCACCACCACCGAAGGTGGTGAAAAGACCGTCGTCATTTACCTCGACACCCAAGCGCTGACCAGCGTGACCGACCGAAGGTGCGAAGTTCGCCCTTAAATGCACATCCGAGCCGGTGCCAAAATTGAAAGTGGTGACGTAATATGCCTGTGAAGTGCCTCCGGTAGGCAGCACCGCTGGGCTGGTGGCCGTATCCTGTACGAACGTCGTGGTAGACCCGTCGGGCGATTGGCTGAAATCTGGGATGGCAATGATCGTGGCGTGAGCCGATGTCGCGGCGAATACAGCAGTAAGAGCAAGTAGGGAATGTTTTGTTTTTAACATGGTTTTATTTGGCGGGTTTGTTCTCTGTGAGGTATTGGAGATTTGTAACTGTCGAGTTTGGAGGTAATTCGCTAGAAAACATCTAGATTTATTCGTTATACGATCAATGCACTCGACTGTCGATTTTTTTACCATCAGTTACTAGGCGGAAATCTTGGAGGCTTCAGTCCGGGGCCATTTCCGACCTAAATCCTGGCTCCGAGCCAATTCACGCAAGACTAATAAGCACTCGCCCGTGCTGATCATAAAAGGGGCGGGACCAAGTCACCTACAATTTCACTAAGCTCTTGTGGAGTGCCATTCGACAGAGCTCTTTCTTATCCGTAAGAGATAACAAGCCTTGGGAATAGCCTCAGTTTAATGGCGTGGAATTGGATGATCGAAATCGCTCTAATTTTCACCCTGAGTGAAAAAAGCATCTTCCAAGCCTTGAAAAGGCTTCACGGCGTCTCCACACTCATTCTAATGTATAAGTTCGGTTCTGCTAGCACACCTGGGCTGATCTGAACGTCGACGGTTTCTATTGAGTTATTTGCCCCCCCGAGTGTTTGGGTCGCTCCTTCATCTCGGAACCATTCTTTATTGTCAGTCGAATAGCACACGACGTAGGTCAGACCTGTGAGTTTTTGAGCTCGTCGTGTGTAGCTGAAGGTTCCATCAGCTACGTTGAAAGCTGATACATACAGGTTTTTCGATAAAGCATCAGTCGGGTCTAATCCAAAAACGCGTTCCTGCTGGTTGGTTAATCCATCATTATCGTAGTCCTTTAATCCACCGGTTTTTGGGCTACCGAATGTCCAACTCTGATCCGCTCCCCATGCGATATAATCTGATGAATCGCTCTTTGAGTAGCCCGAAGAAGACATGCTCCCTGAAAGAGCAATATTGTCTATACGCAAGGTCGTGTTACCCGCAGGATTAGCAGCTGAACCGTGTGACCAAGTGAAGACAGCGGTTTCTCCATTCCCTGCAAGTGTCAGGTCTGAGAGAAACCCACTGAGATCAACATCGACAGGTTTATTGGAACCATTCTCAATAGCGAATGTTCCGGTATTCCGCCCATAGGAATCACTGAGACTTCCGGATGTATAAGTGAGCGTCTGTAAACTGGGGCCATCGGCCGAATCTTTCTGGGTTATGTAGTGAATCTGATTCAGATTGACGTCTGAACCCGTGTTGTTGGTGATGGTAAGGGAGAATCTCCATGGGGTAACAATCCCGCCCCTTACGACCGCACGATCCTCTCGCATACCTGTGGTGAAGGCGTCAGGATCCAACTCGGTGCTCCCCCACAGCGTCGACTTCATCTGTCCTGTCTGGTTGGTATCGGGTGCATTCGTCGTCAACTCCACCTCCAGACCGGAGAGTCCCGCACTCTGTTTTGGAGCGTCCAGCTTATTCGTCCCATCAAAGCCACCAAGAAGAATTGTTTCACCCGCAGTGGATGTCGTCGGTTCCCGGTGCGAGGAAATATTGTTTGATTGAGCCGGCCCCAAATCCCTGAGCTGCCATCCGTTGGAAAAATGCTTCTCCTTGCCTAGTATTGCTGAACTATCAAGATTGGTGACTTTACGCACATTGAAAGCCTGGGTCATCGCATCGGCGACAAAAGTGCCAATACCATATTGCCCGGTTCCGTCTTCGGTCATTTCGCAGTAAAGCAGTGTATCCTTATCCAGAGCTGGAGAACCTGTTGAACCATCACCTAGAAGCAGTCCCTCGTTTTGGGCTGTGTTTGCTTTCATGTCGGCGCACGAGGCAAAGATCTGTATTTCATACCGATTGCCAACCGTAAGCCCCGCGATTGTGACCGTCGTCCATTCAGCAGCAGGAGAACTCCGGGGAGATTTATGCTCTCCGAGCACGCCGGACCTCTGACCATATGTCAGGAATCTCCTGTAATTTTGATCCGATACCGTACTTGCCTTACCCCAGCCTCGTTCCCGGATAATATCATTGTTAAACAAACTCTCAAAGAGGTCACCACTATTTTCTCTATTTTTAAAGGTTACCCCATTGACAGTAACCTCCATCTGTTCCGAACCATTGCGTGCGTCCACTAGCGTGCCATTGGTGGAAATATTACTTACATCATCCGTGATGTCGTAGACAGACCATTCTATGGTTGCCGCCTGTATCGACGCCAGACTGATAATGCCTAGGGCAGTTACTATGGATTTGATGATCATTATTTTCTCAATCGCTTGGGTTTTTCACATGGTTGGAGCGTCATTCGTTGGAAATCACACGAGCATCTGCCCAACAGCCGGTGGCGCCTTCAGCCTTGAATTCGAGCAATAGGGTTTTCACTCCGCTGATGTCAATGGATAGGGGTTTGGGCATATCGCCAGGCTGCATGTCACCACTGTCCCAAAGCACTTGGTTGGAGAACCAGTCGCCATCGAGCACCCTGAAGCGTCCACCGGCTTTTTCATCCTTTGCTGTCGCACTTTTTTTGGCATCGACAGCTACCACTGCCTGAAACTCATTGGCTCGACCGTTGGTCACATACAGAGCGGATGATTCCTCCCCCACTCCCAAGCCCTTTTCATAGGTCTTTTCCTTGAGACGAATCGGTTCACCATTGATGAGAGTATCGATGGCGGGATGTTGTTTCTCCATCCAGACGTAACAAAGATCACTGAGGTAGGTCGTGCCTGTACGGTTTACGAGGTAACGCTCGGGCGCGAGCGGCTCCGGTCCCGGAAGAGGCGACCCCTTGCTGCCAACGCGAAGCATCTGCACTCCATGTTGACCTAGATCTCGCGCGGTGAAGGAATCCTTGAATTCGCCAAGGTCTTTCTTTGCCCACAGGTCACGCACCGATTGCGAACCGCTCAAGCCGATGTCAGTCCACTTCAAGGTGAGGTCGGCCTTCGCTTTGCCCTTGTTCAAAAAGAGCACGGCGGTGGTGCCGTCTGCGAGGGGTTTGTTGTAGATCTCGAGGTCGCCCTCATCGCGGACCTTGTAGCCCTGATGGCCACGGGGATCCTGGTTCACCGCAATCACCTCGGGGTCGGTCAGGATTTTGCGTACCGATTCACTCATCTCACGGAGGTCGTTGCCCGCCATCAAGGGAGCGGCCAGAATACACCAGAGGCTGAAGTGCGCGCGGTCGGCGGCTTCGCGCTCCGTTTTCGACTTCGGCAGTTCCATGTTGCCCACTTGTAACATATCTGGATCGTTCCAGCGGCCCGGCCCCGCAAACTGCCAAAGGCCGTTGAAGTCCGGGTGACTGCGCGTCGTACCCCCCGAGGTTTCAGCGCATGCATAAACGGAATCGATATCACGCTCGATGTCGTAGGAGGTCCGCCATAGTTGCGAGTTTTGTCCGGCATCCCAAACCCAGGCCGCATGACCATAGTCCGCGATACTGAGAACGATAGGGCGCCCGGTGGCCTCGATCGCTGTACGGAAAATCAAATAATCCTCTTCGCTGGTGCGGCCGTTTTTCTCCGCGTAGCAGCTGTCCATCTTGATGAAATCCACTCCCCATTCGGCAAAAGTTTGCATGTCGATTTCTTCGTGACCCAGGCTACCTGGTAACTTCTGGCAGGTCATCGACCCGCGGTCCTGATAGATGCCGAACTTGAGCCCATTGGAATGAAGATAATCGCCCAGCGCCTTCATACCAGAGGGGAACTTCTCGGGGTCAGCTACCAGGCGGCCGTTCGCATCGCGCTCCGTAGCCATCCAAGCATCGTCGATCACCAGATATTCGTAGCCAGCGTCACGCATCCCGCTGCTCACCATGATGTCGGCAATCTCACGGATCTGCTCCTCGTTGATCTTTTCGTGGAAGCAATTCCAACTATTCCAACCCATCGGCGGAGTCGGAGCGAGAATGACATCCTCTTCCGCTTGTGCAGGTATCTGGAGCATAGCCCCGAAGCAGGCGATTACAGCGAGAACGCCCCAAGGAATAATAGGTGAGAAAACATTTTTCGTATGGTTCATAAAGTTTTGGATTAAATACGCAATATCAAGCCTCGTGACTCTCTATCAGGGCGCTATGGGATGACTGTGATATTATTTAATAATTTTTGAAAGATGCAGAATCCGGTGGCCCTGTAAGATGCAAAGCCATCGTCGGATCTTTCAGAACTTAGGCTGTGCTTAAAAGATATTCAGATTAAGCACATATGTTCAGCTTACTCGGCAGTGTGCTGCGTTATCATTTGGACTCCGTTATTCTGCCCCCAACAGAGTCGCCATATCGTCACCCAGCGCCTTGCCGACACGGAAGTAACTGCGGGCGTTGCCGTTCCAATGGAAGCCCTGGTTTCTTGGAGACACGGCGGCGTCCTCCCAGAAGTCGCGTGTATCAGAACTGAGAACGTTGGCTGGTCGCGGAGATTCTGGGAACACCCAGAGTTGGGCTCTTTCCACTTCGGAGTAGCCCGTGTAAGGGGCGGGCTCGGACGGTCCCGCATTACTCATGCCGGCGGTGGCAATGACGAAGGGCAGGTTCGGCTTACCGAATTCCGACCGCACATCACTGATGAAATCGGGGAGATTGTATTTGTATTCCAAGGCCACTTCCACCGGTGCTTTGTCGCTGGTGCCTTGGTGCCAGGCAACGCCCACGATCTGGTAGCCCCTGCCAGCCCATTCAGGGAACTCGGTGCCGAGATTGTCGAGCACCTGGCGAGCATCGTCGAAGATCTCCCGATAGGAGGCACCCACTTCACCGCCACGTGCGGCCACTGCGCTTGGGGGCCGGAAATCCGAAACCAGCTTGTGTCCGCCCCAGGCCGTTTTGATCAGCAGGATATCGTCCGTAGGGTAAAGGTCTCCGATCACCTGGCCGAATGCATATTCTGGTCCAAACCACTGGCCGTTGCTCGTCAAAGGACCGAGATCGCCCTTAAAGAGTGGGCCGTCAAGATTGCCGGAGCCACCGTTCTTCCACCACAACTTCACTTTGCTGCGGGTAGCCCAGGGGCTGGTCACCGGTTGGCCGGGGTTCTCAAGCAATGCGGCGTAATTGTATTCCGAATACGTCGCGTCGTTGTTGGCCAGGTAGCGCAGGGTGCCGATCCCGCCGTCTCCTGTTTGGCCGGTTTCGGTGTGGCCGTAGCCCACCATATTCGACTGCCCGGCGAGGATAAACACCTTGATGCCGGTCGGATTGTCGTCCCAGGTCTGGAACTGTCCGGATGTCCCGTTGCCCAAAGGTTGACCTGCTCCGTTGGCGATGCGGTTTGTAGTCACGGTAAAACTGCTGCCAATGTCAAGAGCAGAACCCAGCGTCAGCGTAGCGGACATGCCGTCACCACTCAAGGTCGCCCCGATCACGGACACGCTTCCCCCGCCGGCCTGTTGGACGAGGTAGTTTGAGGCTGTTGCTGCCGAGCCACCCATCGGTTCACTATAATTGATCGTGATGGTGGTATTCGCTCCCCAAAGGCTGCTGATGACCGGCGGCGGGCCGAGATCATCCGCGCTGAGCCTCACAAACAGTCTGAATTCATCCAATAATGCCGGATCAAGACTCACGCCGACCGTCTCGATGTCAGCGACCGATATCCCAACCGTCTGACTGGCTCCAGAATCCCAAAACCATTGTTCCAGGTCGGTTGAATACAATACCCTATAGGTCATTCCAGTGAGCGACTGTGTGCGGCGAGTGTAGCTGAAGGTGCCATTACTAGCCTCAAACGCCGTTGTGAACGGGGTCGCCGATCTTGCGTTGAGGGGGTTAAGTCCAAACAACCGTTCCTCATCATTACTCAGACCATCAAAATCGTCATCGTCGGAGGACGAGCCGAGGCCGGGGAAGCTCCCTCTCCAGGTATCGTAGTCACCAACGGATGCAGTTTGCCCAAGTTGCAAGGTGTATCCTCCAGATCCGCCGTTGCCTCCCATATAGCATCGCATAATGACATAACGACCAGTCAGTTTTGCACCGCTGAAAACATATTCATGAAGGAGTCGATCGCCTAAATTCAGGCTTTTGCTGGCTTGGGGTGTGGTGCCGTAGTAGGTAGTTGCGAGGGCAGAGAAGTTCGTGCCCGGATCGGTGTTGGTCGTCCAGAAGTCGATGGATAAGATCGAGGCGGCTGTTGCCTCGTTGCGCTGGGCATGGACAAAACCGTCAAAGGTTACGATCTGCCCCATATCAAAGATTACCGTGTAGGAGTTCACACTATCACCGGTGTAGCCATCCGAGTCGGCCCCGCTGGAGATAAAAGCTCCCCCCTCCAGAGTCCGGCTGCCGAGGTAGTCGAGGCTCATCTCAGTATCATAGAAATTTGAGGGATTCCCATTGCTGTCGCTGGTCGATGAGGCGACCGGGTCGTCAAGCAGCGCGACGAGAAGGGGCGCAACTACTTCGATAAACTCCACACTGGCGGTTTGGGTGATGGTCACACTGTCGGTGATCGCGATGGCAGTGAAGACCTCTGTGCCCGGCGTGGTGGAGCTGACCGCAAAGGTGGCCTGACCGTTGGCATCGGTGGATTGAATATCGATCGGCACAATGTTGGGCGAACCGGGCCCCGAGGTGTTCGAAAGGGAGACCCCCTCGTTCTCGACGACGAGTCCGTTGGCATCCTTCAGGGTCACCGTGATGGTCGAGACCGTCGTGCCATCGGCATTCACCGAGGTGGGCGAAGCCACCACCGTCGAGGTGCCGGCATTGACAGCGCCCACAGTAGGAACTGCGGTGAATTGCACGCTGGCGGTTTGAGTGATGGTCACGCTGTCAGTCGAGGAAGTCGCCGTGAAGACTTCCGTATCCACCGTGCTGGAGCTGACCGTGAATGTCGCCACGCCACTGCCATTCGTGGTTTGGGTGCTGGAGGGGCTAATCGTCGGCGTGCCTGAGCCGGAGGTGTTAGTGATGGTGACATCTTCAACTGTAATCAGAGTGCCGGAGGCGTCCTTCAGAGTCACGGTGATGGTCGACGTGCTGGAGCCATCAGCGATCACCGAGGTCGGCGAAGCCACCACGGTGGAGGTGCCGGCGTCGACGACAGGAACAGCGGTAAACTCGACACTGGCCGTCTGACTGACTGCAGTGCTGTCAGTCGAAGAGGTCGCAGTGAAGACTTCTGTGCCAACAGTGCCGGAGCTGACCGTAAAAGTCGCTACGCCGCTGCCATTAGTGGTTTGCTCACCGGCAGGAGTGATGGTCGGTGTGCCCGGCCCCGAGGTATTTGCGAGGGTGACACCTTCACCCGACACCAGAATGCCGGAGGCATCTTTTAAAGTGACCGTGATGGTCGAAGTGCTGGAACCGTCTGCGGTCACCGAGGTGGGTGATGCCACCACCGTCGAGGTGCCGGCATCCACGGGGCCAGCAGGATCGGAGACAACGCTGCCGGAGATGGCAATGTTATCTAAATAGGTACGTGCAGTGCCTGCGTTGTTTGATATTCTGAATGTAGCGGTTTCACCTGCGGACAGAGTCTGATCCGAGAGTATGCTGGACAAAGCAAACTCGTAGTGGTGCCAGCCGTTATCATTGGTCATACTGATGGCTTGGGAACCAGTCGCAGTGAGGGGGCTGGCACTCAGAACAACGGGATTGGCAAAAGTTCCATTTTGCTCCAGAGAAATCGTCAAGGTAGTGAAAGAATTAGCGGCGCTGGTGCCACGCGCGCTGATATGGAACTTATCCAAAGTCAGATCATTAGTGCCGCTATTGGTAATCGCGTAGTTGATCCAACTGGCATTCTGCTGCGTGGCGACCCAAGAGTCGCTAGCGGTTGATGCGTCGGCAGTGAAGTTCGTGAGACCCCAGTTGCCTGTAGTAGTCGATGTATTTGTCACACCCCATTGCAGCTCCTTATTGGTTCCTTGGTCGGTCCAAATCCTGGCGCTCACCGCGCCCACGGCACCAGCGTCCTGCTTGAAGCCCTCCTTGAGTTCCCTGACTCCGGAATTGGAAGTGATACTTGCTGGAGCAATTGTATTCTGGGTCTGATTGCCGTCGAAGCCGCCAAGTAGAATGCTCTGGCCATAACTGGCAGTCACGCAGAGAGAAAGTGCCAGAGAGGCCAGGAAGATGAGGAGATTTTTTTTCAAGATATAACGATGTCGAAATTTTCTACAAAACTACTAGACCAGACCAAGCTGGCGAAAGTCACCTCGAGCTCACCAAGCTCAAAGGAACACAAGCATTAAATAGAGTGCCTCAGCACACGACGCTGAGCAAAATGAAAGCGCCTTAGACCCGTGGTCTTATGATATGACACTCCTCTACGGCAGTCGATCAGAGAACATGGCATTACAAAGAAAACAGGATATCTACGGTTTATCAGGATGTCGGAAATCGAATTTGTAGCGGAGCCCTTCATAGGTATAGACCGCGGCGGAGTGACGCACATGCCATCCCGTATTGGGATGCTCTGTAGGCACAAAAAAACGGCATCCGCCGCGAAGCAGGATGCCGTTTGAAAGGGTTTTATCGACTTCGACTAGGCACGACGGCGCCGAGCGAGGAGTCCGAGTCCGGCAAGGCCAATGAGCGCTGCGGATGAAGGCTCGGGAACAGCGCTGATCGTGCCTGAGATCGCGATATTATCCAAATACAAACGCGCCGTGCCGGTATTATTGGCAATTCTGTAGGTTGCCGTTTCACCGACTCCAAGGGTCGTACTGGAAACGCCGGAGAGGGCGATTTCATACCCATTCCAAGAGGTGTCAGCAGCTAGACTGATATCGACTGGAGCGACTGCAGTGAGATCGCTGGCAGAGAGAACAGGTGGATCAGCAAAAGTTCCATTCTGTTGCAACGATAATGTTAATGTGGTCGGAGCCCCAGTTCCTGTTCTCTGAGCGGCGATATGAAACTTGTCCAAAGTCCAACCAGTGGCACCTGTATTTGTGATTTCGAAGTTGATCCAACTAGGGTTCTGTTGAGTGACGACAAAAACCCCGGAGCCTGTCTGTGCATCCGTGGTGAAATCGGTGAGCCCCCAGTTGCCAGTCGTCGTCGATATCCGAGTAGTACCAGCCCACTGAAGTTCCTTATTTGTGGTCTGGTCTGTCCAGATTCGTGCGCTGATATTGCCCACAGCACCGGCGTCTTGCTTGAATCCTTCATTTAGCTCTCTGACCCCTGAATTGCCATTAATTATCGCGGGAGCAATCGTGTTTTGGGTCTGCGTGCCGTCAAAGCCGCCGAGGAGGATAGAGGCGGCGTGAGATGAGGGAACAAGGGCAATTGCCGTAGCGATAGCGAATAGGGAGTTTTTTGATTTCAACATGATATTGTTCGTTGGATTTTTCTGTGTGATGTCTTGGAGATTTGATTGATACCGAGCTTGGATGCCATTCAATCTAATCGATAGACAAGACAAAATTAGTCAGCAAATCTACGTTTGACTAGTCGTACGATGAGATGACAGGACTGCCGGTGAGAATGAGCAAGCGTGTTGTAGATGATGCTGGCTGCAGCGTTTACTTCAAAGCTCTAAACGCCCAGAACCTGTGGTATTATCGTGCTACACGATGGTTTTTGTGCTGACAGGAAATAAGCCATCCATCAGCCTGTTGTAGCATGATGAGGCCTTGGCTAATATTCTGGATACTACTTGGAGCGCCCATAGGGACGCTTGCGAAGGACAATGGTCAGAACAGTCCATGGAATGAATCCCTCACCCGCCTGCTCAGTCCTGAGTTGAGGCGAATTGATGCGAGGATTGTCGAGATCGATCATGAGTTAGAGCCCCTGCCCCGTCTTAAAGAGGAAACCTGGGGGTCGCGGTTTGGTCACCGCAGTGCCGACCTGCCGACTGAATCGCAGCCGGACTGGATTCAGTTTGATTTGGAGAGAGAACGGATGATCGATATGATTGTTCTAGCACCGGTCTATTTGTCGTATCTTAACAAGTTTGCCAAGGACGGCGAGGGCTACGGTTTTCCCAAACGGTTCAAGATCGAAGTGGCAGATAACCCAGAGATGCTTGGTGCGGTGACGGTGGTGGATCAAAGCAGCGAGGATGTGACCAATCCTGGCAGGTTCCTATTAAGCTGGAGAATCAATCCGGTGCAGGCGCGCTATGTCCGATTCACTTCACTAAAACATGTGCGCGAGGAAAATTCCTATTTCTGGGCGATGGAAGAAATGATGGTCTTCTCCAAGGGAATCAATGTCGGAATCAGTATGCAACAATCAATATCCAGTTCGATGGATCTGTTTCCACAGTGGTCACCTGCGCGGATTTCGGACGGGCAAAGCACCTTGGGGATGCCGGTGGACATGTCCATTGCAAGTCCGACCAAGGGGTTTCTTAGCGCCGACGCGCTCGATGAAAACGAAAATAAATGGCTGAGCATTGATCTGGGTAGCGAGCATATCATTGAGCAAATTTGTCTTCTCCCCTTGGAGTCTGATGATTATGAGGTGGTGGGAGGCCGTGGCTTTCCGAGGACATTCAAGGTGGAGTTTGCCAGAGATGCCAACTTTAACGATGTTACCTGGGAGGTAACGTCAGGCACCCTTACGTTGGGGTATCCGGCGGGATGTGCCTACACGCTTCAAGTTCCCGATGTAAAAGCACGGCATGTGCGGATCACACCACTAAAAATGTGGCAGAGGGATTCCAAATTCCGCTACGGATTAGCCGAGGTTCAGGTCTATGCCGAGGGAGAGAATGTAGCGTTAGGCAAAAACGTAAGGGCAAGTGACCAAGCAGATAAACCTAAAGATTCCGGATGGGCACCGAAGTATCTGGTCGATGGCTTTACTTCACGTTACCGCCTCATTGACTGGCCTGACTACCTCGAACTGATTGAGCAACGACGTGTCCTTGAGCAGGAACGGGAGAAATTGTTCACCAAACGCGACAACAAACTCAAATTTGGTCGTAGATTGATAACGGCATCAGGCGTTGGGGTATTTATCGCAGTGATGGCGGGATGGATATGGGCCGTGCGGCATAGCCGGGTGCTGAGACGGCGCGAGATGCTACAGATCAGAGATCAAATTTCACGCGACCTGCACGATGACATTGGCAGCAATCTAGGCGGGATCGTCTTGCTAAGTGAAACAGGCAGCCAACTGAGCACCGACCCAGAATTGAAACATGATTTTGAGTCGATCCGAGCCGCAGCCGAGGATGCCTCCGAATCGATGCGGGATATCGTGTGGTTGATCCAAAAGAGCGATGTCGGCTTACGGGATTTCGTGACGCACATGAGGCAGTCGACACAGACAATATTACGGGGAAATCAGCTGAACTTGGTGGTTGAGCCTGCAACTATGCCTGACAGGAAGGTGGACTTATTTTTTCGTCGACATGTCTTTCTGGCGTTCAAGGAATCACTGAACAATGTTCGAAAGCACGCGGGCGCCAAGCGGGTCGATGTGCACATAGAAATCATGACCAGCGGCATGCGTTTCGTGGTGACTGATGATGGCTGCGGGTTTGATCCCGAGTCCATCGGCGAGTCGAGTTCCGGTTTAGGCAATTTGAGTATGCGTGCTTCCCAATTATCAGGTAGTGTCAAGATTGAAAGTGCGACAGGGCAAGGCACGACAGTCTCCTTTGAAATCCCCTTTCAGACCCAAACCAAAAGACGATGAGTGATCTAATGACGACTAAATCAAAAATCTGGCTGGTAGAGGACAACGAGATCTTTGCACGCGGCGTGCAGCGTGTGATCAATCTTGCAGAGGGCATGGAGTGTGAGGCTAAGTTCAAAATGGTAGAGAATGCCATCGCCGCTATGGAAAACGGTCAGCTTCCCGATGTCATTCTACTGGACGTGCAGTTGCCAGGCATGGACGGGATTTCTGCCTTGAACCAACTGAAGACTCTTGCCCCCGAGGCACAGGTCGTGATTCTGACGGTATTTGATGATGCGGACAAAATCTACCGGGCCTTGTGTGCGGGAGCATCGGGATACATCCTTAAGTCTTCTACAGGATCTCAGATATCTGAGGCGATCAGACAGGTTATGGATGGTGGGGCTCCAATGACGCCGGAAGTCGCGCGCAAGGTATTGGATGCATTTACTGCGACACCCTCTCAGCCCCGGAACAGCAGCGACTACGACATTACACCGCGACAATGTGACATCCTGCGTTTGATGGCTGAAGGATTGGTTAAGAAAGAAATCGCAGACACCTTGGGAATCAGCGTGAACACGGTATCAACCCACATGCAGCGGGTGTATGAGAAGTTGCATGTCACTACCAACACCGGAGCCGTTGCCAAAGCTCTGCGTGAGAAATTGATCTAATACCAAATTTTGGTAATGATCTGACGCGATGATTTTTCACCGGCGCGACGTTCAAATAAGGCGACCGTCACAGCGGATTGCCAGCTCTTAGGATTTCCGGGCGGACTACCTAACTGCCAAAACTGACACCGCCGCATCATGGATCAGTCGCTCGGCATTGGTCCCGAGGAAATAACTGACAATCGCCGAATGACCGCGCGTCCCAAGCACCACCAACTCGGAACCACTGGCTTTGACATGCTCCGTGATTGCTACCGATGGCATCTGCGACTCCAGAATCATCGTCTCATAGCGCACCCCATCGAGTTCCGCCTGATGCCGCTTCAAGCAGCTTTCCATCATCTGTCCGACTTTGGTTCTGCATTCCTCCGCATAGCTCACCGGTGAATCCGCCGCATGCTCCAATACCTCTCCCCAGCTGTCTCGGTTCGGGGGATACATCACATTGACGATCTCCAGTTCCCCTCCGCATTCCCGCGTGATCGCGGCTGCGCTGTTGATCGCGCGATCGGATGTCTCGGAAAAATCCGTGCATACCACAATTTTCTGAAAATCCCCTCCATGCCAGTCCCTCAGGATCAACACATCGCACGGAGCCGATCTCACACACCTCGCCGCCACCGATCCGAGACGCTCCTTGGTCATGTCATTTGCGGAAACGATCATCACTGAAGCCTCGAGATTCTTCGCAACCTCGTTCAACACATCTGCTGGTTTACCACTCTTCACGAGAAACTCGACATTCACTCCCTGATCCTCACTATCCAGCAAGCTTCGGAATTTCTCCTCTGCCTGCAATTTCAAAAGTTCGAACCCTGGATCTCGTAGACCACTGAATTTGTGAAAATCCTGCCGACTCTGATCCAAGACATGGACTGCGGTCACCGAGGCGCCACGAGCCCCTGCGGAACGGATCGCATGCCTAAGGACAATAGGAGAGGACTCTGAGAAATCTATCCCGATGACTATGGTAATATGGTCTTTCATGGCTTTTTAGGTCGTTTCGGCATTTGATGCCTGTGTTATCGATACCCAAATTGGCAACAACTGCTACCCATCGAGTAACCGGACATATAATGTCAAAAATCGCGAATAATCTGAAGCAGTTTCGTAAGAAACCGCCGTGTATTGAAGGTTCGAAGTGATAACTAGAAACGACCACTACATTGTGTCTGCTCCATGAGGCTGATGTGGTTTTACCCATGGCTGTTTTCCGGCTTTGTCGTAATACGAGTTTACGCTTGGTGCGGTCGAGTGAAGTGATCGTAAAGTGTAAGCCAGAACCTTAGACACGCGTATCCCTACGCGACATGATGACATTACGCCATGCCCTCAAGCGCTGTATTACACTACTCTTTGGCAGCATCCTTACAACAACACATGCCGACAATGCCGAGCCGGATCCAAGCAATACCCTATGGTATAGCCAACCGGCCGCCGACTGGCAGCATGAGGCCTTGCCTATCGGTAATGGACGCATCGGCGCAATGATTTTTGGCCGAGTCGGTCAGGAACGCATCGCCCTCAATGAGGAATCCGTGTGGTCGGGATCACGTGTCGAATGGAACCGCGAAAACGCTTCGGAAAACCTGCCCGAGATTCGCAAACTCCTGCTTGATGGGAAAAACGACGAGGCCGAAAAACTGGTCAATCAAACCTTCACCTGCACCGGAGGCGGATCGCGTAGCGGCACGTGGGGGTGTTATCAGGAACTGGGCAACCTCAACATCGAATGGATCACCAACACGCTATCCTTGCCGCTCAGTGATTGGAAATACCAGCTGATGGAAACGCCGGGAATCACCAATCCGCGCGACCGCTATCAGTTGATCAACAAGTTGGTAGCTGAGGCCGTCAAGATCGACACCGACGACAGCGGTTGGATCAATTACGTCATCGCCGACGGCAAGGCGACCAAGGGAGAGCGCAAGTTGGTAAATGGCGATGTCGTGGTGATGCGCCACCATTTAACACTCAGCAAAGAACAACACGCGTCACTCGGTATGTTGCGCATCGGCGTTCGCGCCCGTCAAGGCAGCGTCTACGTCAACGGTCAGGAAGTCGGCGACCTACCCGGCTGGCAAGCGGGAGGACACGATAAATTTGCCACGGATATAAACAAGTTCCTGAAGCCCGGCAACAACGTCATCGCCGTCAAGTGCTCACAATACCGTCGGCAAGGACAACTCCCGCTGGAGATCTCTCTCGATCCCGGCGAAACCACCGACAACTACCACCGCCAGCTCGATCTCAGTAATGCAGTCTCCACCGTTACCTACACCAAAGACGGCATCACCTACA